>CAVJMG010000022.1:0-2933 GCA_963650805.1 uncultured Bacteroidales bacterium | reverse complement strand
GATTGTTTTGGGAATTTACTAAAGCAATGTAGATAGAATTATCCGGGAATTAACGATTATTAATTTCGAACGAAAACCGGCCCTCTTCATCTGTGTATTCGCAGCCACAATATTCATTCCAAAAAATATCGTCATCCCAAAGCATCGCCAAAACACCTCTGAGGGGGTGAGCGATTTCGTTTTCATCATACCAAACTACGGACCCCTCGACCCTGATTTGGTTTGAAAAACAACCAGAAGTAGTTGACACACCAGTGACGATATCGCCTCCTTTATAGACAATATTCGCGTAGTTCAATTCAGCTTGGTATTTAGTCATAGACGGCGAAAAATTGTCAGGGGCATCTTTCTTCCCCAAAAGGATAAGTTCTTCCTCGGTGGCGACATGATTTACGTAGTATTTGGCTCGAGCTTCGTCGATAGAGCAGTATGAGACGCAATCATTTATACCATCAGAATAAATGTATAAAGAGGTGGCTTCAGATGAATCACTATCAATCGAAAGGTCACTGGACGCTGATAATCGAATGTCAAATTCGCCGGCGGTCCGATTCGTCCTAAAGTTAGTTGTAAACGTTCCGTCTTCATTGTCGATCAAAGAAACCGTTAATCCACGCTATAACTGGAAATGAACAAATCTTCTGTAGAATCCGGCATTGTAAAAACAGCAGAAATCAAAGAGCCAGACAACACATCGTCACCCCCAAGTGAAACGCTTATACCAAGCGAGCCAACGCTGGCGTTCGTTTCAATCGGCAAAGATTGAACATCATTTTTAAAAACGGCCAATGGCGTCGCGCGTAGCAAAAGCAGAGAAGCCATCAAATAACAGCATAAAGGCCAAACCATATATAAGCCCCCTCAAGTCACACCCAATCGAAATCGATACAAGAAAGCGCAAAACGGCCCCATGAAATCGCAACGGTGGCCGTAAAAATCCGACCGAATACCCTTTCAGTGCCGCCCCCTTGTCTTTCCGTATAATTCACCAAAAAGTAAATGTCGTAAGCTACCCCTTTGGCTTCTTCGCCAGTAAAAAGAAGCTCTTTTAGGTCGAACGTATACCAAAGCTTAAAGTCACTAGCATTTGCCCTCCTCGCATTATCTCGCAAAAGAGAGTATTCCAAAGATGAGTATTGTTCGACATCAACGGAATATTTAGCCAGTTCATGGTGCAATCGCTCTAAACGCAAGCCCATGGACACCTCGATTGATACAAAATCATAATAAACGGTTCTCTCCACAGTTCCTTTGTACGTAGTCCCATAATATAGATTCGATATAACGACACTCGCGTTGTAGCTCGAGCTTGAGGCAGAGACCCTCTGCCAAGTCAAACCTTCAAGAATTGCCAAGGAAGGACTAGAGGAATAAGAGGAAATGAAATCCGCACCTGTGCCAGAGCAGCTCATTGCCAAGGAAATAAGGAATATCGGCGAAAGATGGGATGGCTTAAATTTTGCAGTCATTTCAGATTCCTCTTTGAATAAATTCATCGCATTCTAACATTGCGTTAGGGAAAGTCTAGACGTAATAAGCCATTCAAAAACGCCATTTCTAGGCTGAATCTCGCGCTTTGCAAAACAAAGTTTAGCCAAGAATCTCGTCGTTATCTTTTACTCGGATGAAAGGGTTCTTAATACGCGCTAGGTCAAAAAACACTTTAACGTTAACGTGCCGAAGCATTCGACTCGTTTGCCGGTGATGAAACCGGATTTTAACTAGAAACTGCACTTGCCAAATTACATGGTCTATATAGATCTGGCCAAGACGAATAATCCAAAAAAGCTAAAGCCAAAGTAGTTCAAAAAAATCAAATAGGGCATCAAAAAGAGAATCGGCGACAGGCTGAGCACAAAGCAAAGGGCGCACACAAGGTTGGAGGGGATTTGTTCTATTTTTCTTTAACAGAGGACAAGGCCTTTTTTTCGGCAAGAAGGGACTTCGCGTAGGCGACTGCTTCTTCTTTCGTATCGAAGACCTTTGTCTGTCCATTGGAGCGAACTCTCCACTTACGCCCTCTAACGTTTCCCTTAGGAGAGGGGGCCCAGGGCTTCTCATTCTCATTTGCTTGTTCGTCAAATATTCTCTGATCGAGCTGAGGGTAAGGGGTTTGAGCCAAAGCCGGAGTTTGGGATGCGGGTTCAGGAAATTCTCCCTCCGAAGCTTTTTTAACTTCCTTAAGCATGTCTTGTTTGGCGGGGCTAATTTTATCCTCGGCTCTTTCTCGCTCTTCCTCGTTCGCGCGTCTTTCAACCCGGTTAAGCAAAGCGAAGAAACGATGATAGGCAAGGAATGGCCCAATCAAGATAACGACTCCGAAATAAGCCCAAAGCATATAGGCCCCAGAAAGTCTCGGGGAAGTAATCTTTTTCTCTAAGGCCGCCATTTCAATCTTGTTGGCCGTGCGGCAAATCCAAATCAAAGGAGCCAAGCCAAGGGTTATAAAGCCAAGGAGATAGGCCCATACAAAGGGCATTTGCTTCCCCACGCCTTTCCCATCCAGCAAAGAAGAGACTTCTTTCCTAACATGAGATAAAACAACAACGGGATAAACGCCAAGGGTAATGATCCCGAGAAAAACGAAGAGGACGCCAGAACGATTCGTGTGCTTGTAGGTCATAATTTACACCTCAGGTCAATTCTAATACGAAAAGCGGACAAGGTAACGAAAAAGCCACGGGCTGGTCCGTGGCTTGATTTCTCGCGTGGTGGGTGCTACAGGGATCGAACCTGTGACCTCCTGTACGTCAAACAGGTGCTCTCCCAGCTGAGCTAAACACCCATGAAGTCCTGCGAGGCCGCTTTGAACGGCTTGATTATTATAGGGAGGGCGTGGGCCGGGCGCAAGAGCCAATTTCAGGAATTTTCATCCACACGTGAATTCCAAAGCTTAAGTCAGTTTAATCGATATAAGCGGAAATAAGTCCCGT
>CAVJMG010000021.1:0-4031 GCA_963650805.1 uncultured Bacteroidales bacterium | reverse complement strand
GATTGTTTTGGGAATTTACTAAAGCAATGTAGATAGAATTATCCGGGAATTAACGCTCATTAATTCAAGAAAGTAGACATTAGAAACTTTAACGAAGGCAAAAGAAAAGCATGGCCCAGAAAGGAGGTGGGGCCATGCTAAGTTGAGGGCTTATTCGACGGTGACGCTGAGTCCGGTCAAGACGATTCGATAAGTTCTGCTAGGAATGTGGACGCCTAAGTTGACGTTAGCGCCAGCCTGGATTCCGGCGAGTTGGGACATATCGAATTCGAGCTCGGTGACGTTTTCGCCGATGTGTACGCTCTTGGTTTCGGCCAACGCGCCATTAAGCAATAGCTGCAAAGAGATGTCTTCGCCCTCGGAAGAGAAGTTCCTCAAACCGAATTTGACCTTGACGGTCTTCCCGCTTAAGGCAGCGTCGCTGAAGTCGAAGCTGCGGGTGAAGCCGCTGGCCAAGTCTTGGGTGCGGAAGTTGATGCCTTCGTTGTAAACGGAATAGGCGCCGACGGGGATGGCCTGCAAAGCCGTGTTGTCGTTGAGCTGCTTGATGGTGGAGGCGTCCCAAGCCATGGATTCGGTGACTTTGAGGATGCTGGTGAAGCCGATGGAAGAGAGGACCAAGCGATCGTCGTATCCGTCGGCGTCTTTGTCGTCTCCAACGATTTCTCCAGCCAAGTTCTTGATGGAGAGAGTAACCTCTTTGTTTAAATAGGCGGAGAGATCGTAGACGTACATGACGGCGTTCTGGCAATCGTCGGAAACTTCGCTTAGCTTGGTGACGGCGCCGTTTTTGGTGAAGTATTCGGTATCGTAGCCGATGGCTTTCAGCTTCACGGCTTCCTTATCGCCTTCTTTGAGGGTGACTTCGCCTTTGAAGTCGTTCCCGAAGGTGCGGGCCCCGAAGGCCATGGTGGCGTGCTTTTCGTCGATGGTGAGGGTTTTGCTGATGGAGGTTCCGTGGGCGAGCTTCAGGCCTTCGTTGAAATCGTTGGTGTCCCCGTCTGCGGTCCAGCCGCTTTCGAGTATTGTCCCGTATTTGAGGTTGTCGTCGCCCATTTCGCCGCCCCAATTGGTTTTGTAATTGTGGCCCCAAGCGAATTCGCCGTTGGAGTAGCTGACGTCTTTTTCGTCTTCTTTGGCCGCGTAGGAGAGTTTCCCTTCCTCGATGGCGGTGTCGGAGATGACGTATTCGATTTTGGAGAGCACCATGCGGTTGTTGCGGCTAGGAATGTGAATGCTGTAGTTGGCGACTTTGCCGATTTCGCCACTTAAGTCGATGCCGACGACGGCGAAGTTGTCGCTCTTATCCCTGGTCAAGTATTTGTAGGTGTTCTTCAAAGAACCATTGACCATGGTTTGGAAGGTGCCGTTGACGTTGTCATCGACCACGGAACGCCAATAGGTCTGGACGTAGGCGTATTTGCCAGTGGCGACTTCGCTGAGATCCAATGTTTCGGAGATGCCGCTAGCGAAGTCTTGGCTGCGGAAGCTGATGCCTTCGTTGTAGATGGTCCAAGGGCCGGCGAGCATGAGGGAAGAGGTGCCTTCGAAGGAAGAAACGCTTGAGGCATCGAAGGTCGCGTTTTCTTTGACGGCTCTTTTGCCGGCGAAGGAAACGGAGCCGATGACTAAGTCCTCATTGCCTCCGATGGCGTAGCATTTCATGTTGGCGATGGTCAGCCACACGGATTTGCCGATGTAGCTAGACAAGTCGTAGGTCCTCATCGTGGCCACCACGCAGCCGTCTTCTCCGCCTTCGAAGTAGGTGGCCGAGGTTTTCTTGGTGAAGTAATTGTCGGCATCCCCAATCGCGTTAATCAAGGCGCCGTTGACCATGACTCCGCCGGCGAAGTCCTCATCGGCCCCACCGAAGTTCCTGACGGCAATGGTCAAGTAGCAGTTGTCGGCAGTGACGCTGACGAGTTTGGTCACGGAAGCCTCTTTCTGAAGCTTGAGACCCTCGTTGATGTTCTCGCAGGCCCCGACTTTGATCCAGCTGGAATCGTCGGCTATCGTTTGGGGTTTCTCGACGCCGTCTTTGGGGCCCATCTCCCCGCTCCAGTTGTCCGTGTAATTGCGTCCCCAATAGTTTTGCTTTGTGGCGACCGCGAAGACCTGCTCCATGGCTTTGTCTTGGAACTCGGCTCCGATGATGACGCAGTGATTCGAATAGGAGGAGACTTCCGCGATCCTGAGGACGTGGGGCTTGGAGTAATCGATGTTCAGCGAACCGAGGTCGTAGATCCCAAGCGTATCCCTGCCGCAGTTTTTGTCCAAAGTGATTTCTTCGGTGTCGTAATTGATCGCTTTGACGGTTTTCCCATCGACGGTCAATCTGACTTTCGCGCCGGTTTCTCCGTCTTCTTGCCCTTCAAAGTCGCGCATTGTGACGGCGAGGTAGGGCTTGTCTTTGGAGAGCTGCTTAACGATCGCCATGCTTTGGCCTTTTTTCAAATCGAGGCCTTCGTTGAGCGTATCTAAGGTGGCGGAAGAAGGCGTCCATTCGGATTTGAATCCGTCTTTGTCCCAGCTATCGTGCTCGTTAGCGGTGTGGGTCACGGTTACGGCTGCGGACAATTCGCCGCTCTTATAATTCTCGTTGTCGGCTTCGGCGACGGCCTGGACCCTGATTTGCGCGGTGATGCTGTCGTCAAGAAGCGGGGCTTTGAAGGAGGTGGCGACGGTTTCGATTCCCTCCGTGCTTCCGTTGACGAAGACGAGATAGTAGTCGGCGTGTTCGACTTCTTCCCATTCGACCTGTCCGGAAACTTCCGTGCTAACGGTGACGACTGGGGTTCCCAAGGCGACTTTCTCCTTCACGGATGAAGATTCGCTGGATTTGGTCGAAGTGGATTCGGATTTGGCGGAGGATTGTTCGCTCGTCGGCTTGGATGAAGAGGAGCTGGAAGGGGTTTCAGGATTGCATCCAGCAAGGGTCATCAAAGCGGCGACTGCAATTAAAGCAACTTTCTTTTTCATAGTTCTCCTTTTTAATTTGCCTATTGCCTGAGGGCTTTTAGTTGGTAAAAGTTTTGCAAACAAAAACGGGAAAGTCAAATTAGGCCACGGACTTCAATCCCCTAAATAATACTTATAAATAAGTATTAAATTTTCGCTTCTTATATAAATGTCCTATTTGTTATCTCATTTTATAACAAAGAAAATCCTTGTTTTCAGACGATAAAAGCCGCCCCAACGGAGCGGAGCGGCCGTTATGAGCAGGCTTATTTATAGGCGATGCTTGAGGTTAAACCACAATAGGTTTTCGCTTCATCCCAATCTTGCTCAGAAAACGTGACGGTGACGCTGGCCCCATTAGAGCCCGTTTTGCCCCATTCGTTGGTCGCTTCGGCGATAAGGAGGTAATCGGAAGCGTAGATGTTATTTTTGAGTTTGAAATAAACGGTATCGATCTTGCCGTCATAATTTCCGTCTTTGTCAGGCAAGTCTTTATTAAAATAGTCTAAGCCCTGCAGCCAATTGAAATAGTAAAGCTGTTTGGCGTTTGCAATGATGTAGGGGTCTCCTTCAACGCCGATTTCGCTTTCGAAATATGACCCCTTGGCTTCCCCTGTTATGTCGGGAGTTTCAACGCCCGTTCGGGGAACCAAACAATTTGTTTCGTTCTAGATTTATTCCGATGTTCAGCGATAATTTTTATCGAAGATTTCCTTAGTTTTGCTTTTGAAATATTGGATGTACCTATCTTTATCATCAAATGAGGCGGTGTTTTCCAAGATAGCAACATAAACCACATTTTCTACATATTCATCCTTCGCTTTCGCTAAAGATTCTATATATTCGAAAACCTGATCAATTTCTTTTTGCTTTTTGTTGGCTACAATTTCTTTGACATTAAGGCATCAGTACATCTTCAAAAACAATAAAACTTCCGGTATCAAGCTCTTCTTGCCAAGAAATGAGACTAGAGTAAATTATGTAATCCTTCTAAATGAATGGCTACATTTCTACTATTAGTATGGTTTCTTAGTTACCTTACAGTCTTGATATAGAACAGCGAACGATAATAT
>CAVJMG010000020.1:0-6132 GCA_963650805.1 uncultured Bacteroidales bacterium | reverse complement strand
TTTTACCAAAGAGCTTCATCGATGCGTGGATTGGTCAAAGATTGGCAAGAAAGAGTATTTCGGGGCAATGGAGCTCAGCCCTTCTGACGACTCTAAAATAAAAGAACTCTTAGGAAAAGCCCTCAGCGGGGACATTGATAACAGGGAGCTGCTTTTAAAAGGAATCGATACGTCTTATTACTACGAAGAAATCGATTGAACCCTCTTTCAAACAATGGGTCAGAGCGAAAAGAGCGAGACTTAATGAGCGGCCTTGAGCCCTTTGGGATATTCTGGAAAGAACTGTGATCAAGCGATAAAGCCGCGAATAGAGGTAATGCCAAAGAAACAGAAAGAAGCAATCGCCATGTTGCTCAATTTCACTCCGCCTGCTCTTCAAAGGCTCTAAAGAAGGGCAAGCCTTAATGGTGGTCTTAAGCGCTCCCGTTGCTTAAGACGCTTCTTTATTTGCATTATTTTCTCACGCGCCTATTAAAAAGAATAAGCAGTGGGTAAACTTTACCCGTTGAGGTTTATCTATGGGAATCACGAAGAAATATGAATTCAAACGTTTCGGCCTGAATTTGAAATTCGCCTTGTTAGACGATAAATACATCCGCCTCTATTCTTTGGGCGACATCGAGTCAGATTGCCCGGAAGAAGCCTTGCTCGCCTATTATCGCCCCGTCGAAATCCAAGTCAGCGGACTAAACCAAAACGGCCACCACGGCATCAAGAACATCGATACCTATTTCGGTCAGAATTCGACCTTCGTTGGATTCGAGGAAAAGGAGATTGAAGAAGGCTATGAAGTTATTCTTGTCACCTCCGACGAATATTTGGAATGCAAAACCCATTACGTTCTCCACAAAACCTCGAAGACGATTTCCACTTGGAACGAAGTCTTGAACACAAGCGGGCAATCCCTTCTTTTAGAGCACGTCTCTTCTTTCTTCCAAGTGGGTTTCGCTTCCAATAGCAACAGAGAGCTCTATTTCCATCAAGCCTACAACTCCTGGCATTGCGAAGCCCAGTGGGCGAGCGATTCCTTTGCCCATTTAGGCATGTATAACGGCAACCACAACCTCTGCTTCAAAAAGATTGAGCTTTCTAGCACCGGCTCTTTCTCCACGAAAGAGCACCTTCCCCTCTGCGGCATTGAAGATAGAAATGCAAAAACCTTCCGACTAATCCAAATCGAGCCCCTTTCTTCCTGGCATTTAGAAATAGGGGATAACTGCGATCTCCTTTACTTAAGCGCCTCTAGCGGGAGCTTAGATAGTAACAATTGGACGAAGCGAGTAAAAGCGGGGGAGACGTATAGGGGAATTCGCAGCTCTTGCTCCTTTGGAAAAGACTTCGAGGAAGCTCTGGGCGAGCTTACGAAGTATCGCCGGGTTATCCGCTTAGACCGCCCCGACCTCCATCAAATGCCCGTTATCTACAACGATTACATGCACGCCCTTTGGGATAAGCAGACCGAAGAATTGGTTCTTCCCTTAGTCGACGTTGCCGCCGACCACGGCTGCGAGCTCTTCGTCATGGACGCGGGCTGGTTTGCCGAGGGGTCGACTTGGTGGGACATCCTCGGGGATTGGAGGGAATGCCCCGCGAATTGGCCCCATGGCCTCAAATACGTCTTCGATTACATCGCTTCCAAAGGCATGAAGAAAGGCCTTTGGATAGAAATCGAAGCCGTGGGCAAGGACTGCCCGTTGCTTAAGCAGATGAAGGAAGACTGGTTCTTCTCTTACCATGGGGTTAGGAGGATGCACCATAGCCGTTATCAGCTCAATTTCGCCAATCCCGAAGTCTACGATTACGCCTTGAAGACCGTTTCCTCAATCATTAAAAAATACGGCTTGGATTATCTAAAAATCGATTACAACACCGATTCTGGGGTCGGAAACGATTTGAACTATGATTCTCCAAGCGAAGGGTTAGAGGAGCATACTCGTGCCGTTTTGATGTGGCTGAGGGAGCTTTCAAGCTTGTTCCCTGGGCTTACGATTGAAAACTGCGCTAGCGGGGGCAACAGGATGGATTATTCCTTCCTATCCATTTGTCCCATCCAATCCACCAGCGATCAAACGGATTACCGCCTTTATCCCTATTTAAGCGGGAACGTGCTTACCGCCGCTACTCCAGAGCAAGCCGCCGTATGGGCGTATCCCGTCGACACCCTTCACAAAGACATCGTCCGCTCCAAGGAATCGACCGCCCTCAACATGATAAACGCCATGCTCGGGAGGATTCACCTTGCTTCCGATCTAAGCTTGCTAACCCCCGAAGAGCAAAGCCTCGTCAAAGAAGGCGTTGCCTTCTTCAAAGAAACCAGAACTTGGAAAGGGAAGGCTCTGCCTATTTATCCCTGCGGGCTTCCCCATTGGGGCGATGATTACGTCGTCGCGGGCATAAAAGACGAGACCCATATCCTTCTTAACGTCAGTTTGCTTAATAAAGACAAGCTCTCATTAGACATCGATTTAAGGCCATACGGGGTCAAGAAAATCGCTCTTGGCTATCCATTGTCGTTGCCTACTCTCTACCGTTTCGAAGGTGGGATTCTTCACGTTGAATTAGAAGGCCCTTACGTCGGGCGGAGCTTCTTAGGCGTCATCGAATAGTAAGACGCACGCATTGCGTCTATTCAAAAACCCTTAAAGTGGTAAACTCTTTCGGTCATGAAGAGAAAGATTAAGTGGTGGATGTATTTGTTCCCTCTGGCCTTCCTCTCTTTGTCTGCGGTTATTCTTGCGGAAGGGGCGACTCCGGGAAACGAATCCTCGGTCCAATCGAAGTGGTTCGCCTCCGTTTTCGATAGGGGCTCGGAGAACGCGACCATCATCCTCCCGGAATCCATCTCCACCGATAAGGACGTCTATTCCGTCTACGTTGGGGGAACTATCGACATCTCGCCCGCTTTCTCCCCGGAGAACACCAGCGATAAACGCTATAGTTACAACGTCGTCTCTTCTCCCGAAGTCATATCCATTGAAGGTGCTTCTTTCACCGGATTAAAAGAAGGCGAGGCCGTTGTCGAAGCCGTTAGCGAGGCTCTTCCGGCTTTGAAGAAGACCTTCAAAATCGAAGTTGAGGCTGAAACGATCAAAACCCTTTCTCTCTCTGGCGAATCTTCTATCGTCAAAGGAATGACTTCCAGACTAAGCGTTACTTCCAACAAGAAGGAATTAAGCTTAGACGAAGTGGGGTTTAGCTCCAGTAACGAAGAAGTTGCCACAATCGACTCAAGAGGCTACGTCCATGCGAAAGGCTTGGGAAAAGCTTTTTTATTTTGCTATAGCAAGCAAAACCCATCCGTCGCATCTTCGCGCTTTGAAATCGAAGTCATCGCCGGGGAATTCACGCCTACCCTATCGATGGAATACGAGCCAGAGATAAGCGTTTACGTTGGGGAAAACAAACTCATTGAGCCGACGTTCAACCTCGATTGCTCCGATAAATCGATATACGTCTCCTCTCTTCCTGAAGGGTTATCCTTCCAAGATGGCGTGCTCACCCCGACTGAAGAAGGGGAATACAACCTTGTCGTCTCTAGCGTCAATAACGAAGCTCTTTCCTTCTCCTTAAAAGTCAGCGCGCTTGAAGTTAAGCCCGTCTCTATCTCCGTTTCATTCTCTTCAATCCAATATGGGCAAACTAAGAAACTTGAGTATTCCTTATCTAGCGAAATTAAAGGGCTCCCGGTCACCCATCCTGAAGTCAATTTTTCCTCTTCATCCCCGGAGATCGCCACCGTTGATGAGAATGGCTATTTGCTAGGGCTAAAGAAAGGAAGCGCGGACATCACCGTTTCCTGGAAGAAAGATCCTTCCATCAAAGGCAAAGCCACGATCGCTTTTACCTCTATGGACGGGGTGAAGTTCGATAACATCAACTACATCGTCAGGAAAACTATCGGCCATTTCGGCTCGTTTGCCGTAACCGCCGTATTCGGCATTTTGACTTGTTTCTTCTTTTTCAAAAGAAAAACGCCCTTTTGGATCAGCCTTTCTTTGACTCTTGTCTATGGCTTTGTATTGGCTGCCCTTTCGGAGTTTCTCCAGATCTTCGCCGGCAGCAGAGGCCCTTCTTGGAACGACGTCGGCATTGATTTCTCTGGGTACGCTTCTGGCTTTGCCGTCACGTTCCTAATCGCCTATTTCGTCTATAGGACGTTAAGCAAAAGAAGAAGGGCGTGCATCGATAACGAGCCAAAAGAAAGCTGAAACACTTTCTAAATGAGGTTATTCAACCATAAGAAAAGGCGCCGTTTTAGGCGCCTATTTTCTTTTGCTTCATTTCTTATCGGCATCGCCGCGAGATTCGAATTCGTCGAAGCTATCTATTGTCTTGGCTTCTTCCCTGGCTTTTCCAATCGTCGAGGAATCGACGATAGACTGCTCTCTTAGATAAACTTGATCGTAATAGTCATTGGGGGATTCGACTTTGCCTTGGGCTTTGTAGAAAGAGGCAACGGGGGAATCCGGATACATGGCGACGTACTCAAGCGCGGTATCTTCGTCGGCGAACCAAACCGAGTCTTTGCTGTTGACCACCAAGGTCTGGGCGATTTTATCGTGCAGGGATTGATGGGATTTCGATAGGACTAGGGCCATGTAGTCGATGAGCAGGATGAGCATCATGGCCATGATGCCAATCGCCGTGTTGGGGATGAGCAAGCATTCCCAAACCAAGGTGAGGCAAGCGTAATGGAGGATGATGTTGAGCTTCCTGGCTTTATACCCATCTCTGCTTAAGACGGCGGTTTTGGCGATGAGCTTGCCTAAGCTTCTGCCATTAGGGACGAAGACGGGGATGAGGAAGAAGAATATGAGGGGCGAAATGACGAAGGAGGGGATGAAGGACATATAGCGGATGTACCCCAATTCGGATTGAAGCGAAGTGAAGTAGGGCTGCGAGGAGAAGTGGGTGATCGCGTCGTAATAAACGCCTTTATTACCCTCGCCGGCGAAGTATTCAAGAAGGCTCGTGAGCTTAAGGGAATCGAGGGTTCCCGAGTATTCCTCGGACAGCGTGACGTCGTAGGGGTCTTCGGTTTCCGCGTTTAAGACGAAGTAGGGGTCGGCGTTAGCTTCGATCTGAGTTCCGTCTTCGTTGAGCTTATAGACCTTCTTCAAAACGAATTTGGAAATCGATTCTACGGAATAGCTGCCGTCGGAGTTTTTGCTTACCCCATCCTCTTCTAGGAAAATCGCGTTTTGATTGCTTGGGATGAAGTTGACGTAATAGTAGGTAATGGCCTCTTGATACTTCTGATATCCGGCCTTCCCGTCTTCTATTGGAGCCGAATAGGAGAGGAACGTCCCGGAGGAATCGCCTTGGGTTAAATGGCTGTCCTTAACGAAGGACGTGTAGGCTTCGTATTTGCCATCGTAATCCTGCGCCTTTAGGAGAACGGGCCTCCCAAACGCGAAGTAGATCACGAAGATCATGGCGACGGTGAACACGGCGTCGAGGATGAATCCGAGCGTGCTTTTGCCATACCCTGCGGGGTGGATGTAATCGGGGATTTTCTTTTTGCTTTCCATAATGAAAAGATGATAACGCCCAAAGCCGTTTTTGAATAGAAAAAGACTTCAATTTGGTGATGGAAGTGTTGCCACTAGAAGACGGATAAAGGCTTTCCCTATAATACATCGGGAATTGGGCGGAGTATGGAAATGAGGAAACTCAAATCGCCCTCATCGGAACTGATTTCGCCCAGTGAAACGACTCTTAGGTCTTAACGTCGGAAACCTTGTGCCAAAAGACGACGTCGCAAACACCGTCGCCGAATGTGCATCGCCTGCAGTTTGAGAAGAGCGTACCGTCCTCGTTGTCGGTTTTTGGGCGGAGTGCCGCGAAATAACCGATAAATCTAAAGTCTACTTTAGAAAACTCGGTGAAAATAATGAAATATAAAAAGGCGTGGATGCTTGAGCTTTTAAGAGGCTTTGCACCAAAAGCCCGTTTTCTTCAGCAAAAAGACGCTATCGTAACACGAATGATTCTTTTACGGTGTGAAAGTGGTGGTTTTCCTTAAACGCTTGGCTCACCGGACATATCCCGGCGCGAAACAAAGAAGTTCTACGATGACAATGGGTTTGTGGCTATTGTTGTTCCTTTCAAATGAAATGGGATGTGGAAATT
>CAVJMG010000019.1:0-7451 GCA_963650805.1 uncultured Bacteroidales bacterium | reverse complement strand
CCCTTGAGGCTTCCGGGAACATCGGTGTCCACGTCACGGACCTCAACGCCGGGACCGGAACGCTCACCAATGACGATGCGGACAAAACCCTCACCATCGTCCTCGATCAAGGCGGCTATGAAAACAAAGACGATGCCACCAAAGGCATTTCTATCCACGAGGGAGCCGTTGATGAGAGCAAGCTTCTCACCGAAGGCCTCGTTTCTTCATTAA
Organism: uncultured Bacteroidales bacterium; assembly: GCA_963650805.1. Taxonomy (GTDB): domain Bacteria; phylum Bacillota_I; class Bacilli_A; order RFN20; family CAG-826; genus Alloenteromonas. Next base: position 7,238 of record CAVJMG010000019.1, on the reverse strand, counting down.
GCGCTACTTACGCTATTCCCGAAACCGATGCCAAGACCTTGATAAACGCCGGCATCCGTGAAGCGACTTTCAAAGCCGTTTTCACCTTAAGCGATGCCGCCTCAGCTTATGTCCAATTCAAGGCCGACTATAAAGGCGGCAATGGTCTTAACGGCTCGGTCGACACCGATAAAAAGGTCTTCACCTATACCGTGGCTTACGACCTCGAAGGAAAGACTGCCACCGATAACAAAATCACCGAGACTTACAAATTCGATGTTTCCACCGATGCCAAGACTGGCGTTAACGCCATGCTCGAATATAAAGCGAAGCCGACTTCCGACACCGAATACAACGCGATGAAAACTGCCTTAACCGGCAACATCCTCGATATCGCTTATTTCTTCAACTATACTCTTCCTACCGCCTAATCCAATTTCCCCGCGAATGTAGAGACTTAAGATGTCTGGATCAAACAAACTGATTCAAATCGCATTCTACGTCTCCTTGTTCGTCATCATCGGACTAGCCATTACCTTCACTGTGCTGTTTGCCTTATATGCTCTCTACAAACGAAAGCATATAAGGAACAGCCATGAGGACGAAAAGCTTCTAGCCGACCTCAAGAAGAAGTACCGTCGCGAACTCGAAGGCGACCCTCTATATCAACTTGAGCAAGGCGAAGAGGGGAAACCGTCCAAACGGAAGGAAAAAGAGCCTTTGGACTTGTATTCCTGCCTAGAGGATAACGGCGGGAAGGTCAGTTTGGTCAGCCTGATAAAAAGGGATGAGGAGAAAGCTCGCAGACGCAAAAGGGTCGGCGAGGTTTTTTCCTATTGCCTTTATGGGGTTTTCTTCATTTTCTTCGGCGTCGTCATCGCCTTCAAAATCAATGGTGACTCCTTCTATTTCGGAAACGTCAGCTATTTGGTTATCCAAACCGGCTCTATGGAAACGGCCAATTCCAAGAATGAATACCTCGCCAAGAACGGCTTGGATAACCAAATCCCTCAGTTTAGCCTCATCGGCATTGAGCAAATTAACCAAGAGGACATCAAACTCTACGATGTTTTAGCCTACAAGAATTCCGCAAACCAAATCATCGTTCATCGGCTCATCAACATCAACGTCAAAGATGGCGTGACCTATTACACTTTCCGGGGCGACTCCAACTCCATCAGCGACATTTCCGAGACCGCTTTGACTTTCGACAAAATCCAAGGGCGTTATAACGGCTTCAACAATTTCGGCCTTGGAGTGGCGGTCACTTATTTCAAAAGCAGCGCAGGCCTCGTCGCCATCGCCAGCGCTTCCTTCTTCCTTTTCAGCTTTGATATAAGCGAGGATTCCATCGATAAGGAATACAGAGAAAGAATCCTTGAAGTCGCCAAAAAATACGATGAGGAGAGAAAATGAATCGTTCCTCCCGTCGCTGCCTTATAATCGGCTTGTCTTCTATCGCCGCGGTTTCGCTTCTAGGCGTGGGCTTTGCCAGCTGGGTTTTCAAACCCGCGGAAGTGGACTCCAAACAAGGGAGCGCCTCCGTTCACGTCGTCTCCTCCGTTACCAAAGGAAAAATCTCGATTTTGTCTTCCCCAGAAATCGTTACCTTCAGCCAAGGGGTTGGGCAAAAAGACGACCTCACCGACGGCATCTCCTTTTATTCGAAAGAGGAGGATGAGGGGAAAGCCCATTACGTCCAAAACGATCAAGTCACCCTCCGCTATGAGCTCCTTGACGAAAAAGATTCCATCGAGGGCAATTCCTGGAGACTATTTATCGCCATCGAAGACGATGCCCTTTCGAATTTCGTTTCCCTCACGAGCTCCTATTCTTCCGCCGAGGAAACCCTTGGGGGCTTCGATTTCTCCTCTAGTTTGAAAAGCTATCCCGCTAGCGGGGATGAGAACGCCTATTTCGAATACACTTTGCACCTAAACGAGGCCATTCAATACAAAACCAAGGACGTCAAGCCGCTAAGCGAAAGCGCCTATTCTTCTTTGTATTCGGCTTTGAATGCCTCCTCTTGCAAAATAACGGTCAAATTTGTGGTGGTTTGATGTATGAAGGGGAAAACGCTTAGGAGAACATTGCTTATCGCCGGGCTTTCCGTCATTGGGGCGGTTTCTTTTGGCTTTTCCTATTTCTTCTTCGAAAATGAGAGAAACGCCCAATCCTCCATCGAAAAAGCCCAATTCAAAATCGACGACATCAAAGACAACTACGATTTCGGAAACTCCACGGATGGGGAGACCTACACCATCTATTTCTTCCCAAGCGCCGCTTACGTCCATTTTTATGACGAGAAGCTCAATAAGCTCACCGACGATTCCGTCTATTACCCCGAGGAGCAATTCGGCTATAAGGAAGTCCTTTTCAACGAAGCCGGGAACGTCTTGCTGGATTCTAACGGGAACGCCTGCTACAAGCTAAGCGACAACACCGGGAAATACGTTAGCCCCAATACCACAGGCGACCTTTCTTACGATGGTGGATACCGTAAGTACATCGGCGACTACTTCCCTTGCAACAACTTCGAAGCCGACGGGGGAAGCGCCTATGCTTCTGGCGGTGCTTACAACACTTCCTTTTCCTCCTTAGCCGGAGATAAGCGCACTTGGGCCGATCCGGATGAAACGTTTATCCTTACTTCCTCGGATTCGACAACCGCCGAAGAGAAATTCAATAGCCACAACCAATACTCCCTAGACCGTTTTGGCTGCTGGGACGAATCCTTCTATTACGGGGCCACCGTAACGGATGGGAACGGCGACGAAGTCACAACGGGCTTCAAAAACAAAGATAACGATAAACTTGATTCAAGCAACACGGGACGTTATCTCCCCATCAAACTCACGGTCAAGAACTCCTTAAGCTCCACGATGATGGAGAAAGCCGTCCAAACCGTCTTCACCTCCATGGGCAACCGGTACGATTGGCATAACTACCAATTCACCGAGTGGACCTATTTCACCTCTTCCACAAGCGATGGAGTGACAACTTATACGGCGCCTTATTCCCCGGACACCAACTCCAACCAATATGGGGAAAACCCCATCGGCAAAGCCTTCTACCCCATGGAAAGGGCTACCTATTTCGATATGCTCGACGACTTATCAAAATACGCGGATGAGAATAACGTGATCCGCCTCTTCCCATTGTTTAGCAATGGCAAAAAAATCGAATCGACCGACTATAACGAAGGCGGCGGTTCGGCCCAGTCGCTAAAGATTTCCTACCAAAGCGGAAGCGCTGAGTATCGATATCCTTTGTTCACGACTGACGAATACGATGGTGGGGGTAATGGTCTCTATAAATACAAGGACGGTTCCAACAACGAAGTCGACTCTTTGCTAAAAAGCCAATACATCCGCCTATTCCGTTATAACAACATTCCCATTGAATCCTCGGCGAACCTCTCGTCTTTGGATTTTAGAAGCGAGAACATTTGGGGCAAAGCCGGAAACTGGAATGGCGAGACATGGTCTATCTACGAGCTTTCGTCCTCCTATATCCAAAACACGCTCATCAAGGAATACGGCGAAGGGCTCTACAATTTCTATTGGATTGTCGCTAATTACAGCTATCAGCAAGGCCCTAGCGGCGATTCCTCCCAATATGACGTAAGCACCATGAAAGGGCAGTGGCAGAACTTTTATGATCAGGCCCTTGAGCAAATCATGGGTGGCGCTTATCCAAATTTGAAAGGGAAGCACCTTATCCAAGTGCCTTATGAGGAGAGCCATTGCAGCAAAGACGACCATAAATGCTCTCCGACCATCCTTGCCTTTGAGAAAGTCGACGAACCGAAAGTCGTCACGGGATTGCCTTCTAAAACAAGCGAGAAAGTCTCCGACATCGACGCGTTTATCTCCTCTAAATACGAGGTATCGTCCAATTTGGTCCGGAATCAAAGCCCGTTGTTTAGCGGCGCGTCTTCTTCGGGGAGCTATTCGATTGACGGAGGTGACATCAGCGGTGACAACCCCTATGTCTACGTTGGCAAAAACATCGACTTCATGGGCAGCGATTCGGAGTATTTCCTGATTCCCTTTGGCTCATCCTATTCTTCTGATGTCACATTCAATATCCCCGATTCGACTGAAACCCTAATCTATGATCCTTCCAAGGATTCCGATGGGAATTATGTCGTTTCGCCTTCAAACGTCTTCGTCGGGGCCTCCGAATTCATGGAGCTTGCCACATTGTCCGATGAAAATGGAACCTCCTATAACGCGATTAAATTCAAGGATACGGGCTGCATCGGCGTCTACGACATTTTGCTGATGTATAACGAAGGCAGCTATGACGTCTATTTTTTTAGGCACAGCAACCTCTTCTGCTATGTCTTCGACAAAAACCTCAATCCCTCATCGGTAGGGGGATTTGCTAACTACACGCTCGATTCTTCCTATAAGGCCACGGACGGCTCTGGAGCGCAACTGCTTTTCGGCGCCCAATATTTCATCGGAAAGACAATCTCCGCCAGCGACACCTCGACTTCGGCCAACGCCGGCAAAACCCTTGATCAATGCATCCGTGCTTATTTAGAAAGCGATACGACGTATGCCGATATGAATACGAAACTCGACAAAATACGCCTCTATGACCGCGTCAGCGGGGCCTCAATCGCCTATTACAAGCTCGTTGACGGGGAATATGTTCTGCAATGCAAACTCAAAGTCGCGAAGAATTACATTTTCTATTTGGGTTACGCTGGTTAACTTCTGGAATGATGCTGCAACGGCAGAGGCTCATCTGCGGTAATCGCATTTTCGACATTGCATCATTGTGTTTTCGCTACTCTTCCTTTGCAAGATGTTTCCCATTTGCAGATGTTCTAAAGGATGGGGATGACGGTTTTCCCTTAGCGATCTTTTTATGGGGTTCATCAATCCCGTGTTTTGCTTCCTCTGAATTTATTTCAGAATCGTCGTCTCCTTCGGAAAGAGCCTTAAAGGCACCTCCATATTTTCTGACGGATTTCGAATAGAGATCATCAAGCTTTTTTCTATCCATGTATTCAATGCCTGAATTCTTGTTGTTTTTCATAGCATCGCTCTCTTGCTCTAGTTAGTAATTTCCCAATATCCTCTTCTGAGGGTTCCGATTCTCTTGATTTTACCGCTCTTTTTCAGGGAAGAGAGGCTTCTTTGAACCGTTCTTGTTGATAAAGCTAGCTTTTCGGAAATTTCGTTCGAAGAGAGCGTTGGGTCTTCTTTGATTGCATCGATGACTTCTTTGTCGGTGTCATTCATCCAATTGATTTCTTTTTTTGGAGAAACGTTAGACTTATGTTCATCTGATTTTCTTATGAAGATGAAGGAGAAGCCAAAGTTGTCTAAATCATAGCGGACTTTGACATCGGCCGCTTCGCAAAGGTCATAGACTTTTTTGAAACCAGACCCAAACATTTCTACGTTCTTGCATTTGTAGAGCATTTCGAGGATGACTCGGTTTCTCGGAAGGGACTTCCTTCTCTTGGAAACGAAAGATTCAGGCGTGAGGTTCATCGGGAAAGAACCGGGGTTGTATATTTCAATCTCAGTCGGGGTGATGTCGATCTCGTGCTCGGTTTCGCCTCTGTAGTTAGCGTGGGCGAAGGAGTTGACGACGATTTCTCTTATGGCGTCTATCGGCGCCTCAGGAACTTCGATTCTTTGGACATTGCCGCTGCTTTCGACCCTCCATCTAATGTTGTTCTTGATATAGAGGATTCCTTTGTCGATTAGATTGTAGATGTTGTCTTTCCATCTTTGGATGTCGTTGAAGTTGATTCTTGCATCCGTCGAATAGATGGCTGCTTTTAAAACTACAGGCTGCTTGGATGAGAAAAGGTAATAACCTGCATTGGTCAGTTTGCCGTCGACAAGAAGGCCCAGCGCCAAAAGCAGTTCCTCCTCATCATAGGCTGGAAGCGGTTCGAGTCTCCCGCAGGATACTGACTGAGAATAGAAACGTTTCAGAGCGTCGTGGTCGAGTGCTTCCAACCCATAATTCGTCTTATGGTTTTCCCAAGAAGAGGTGTAATCCAAAGACGCGAAGGTTTCTTTCAATTCTTCGGACGTCATCTCCTCAGCGCGATCAAAGACTCTCTTGAAGTATCTGCCATAGCTGGAATAGGGCTTCTGATTCCCTGAGAAGGTAACACGAATCACTTTCTTTTCATCCAATTCTATTTCCTCGATTTTCGGATAGATCATAGGCTTTATGCTCGTTTTGATTTCTTCTGCTACGTCATTGAGCGTCCTATCTGAGATCTCTTGGCCGCAGACTTCGCCATCGGGCTTGATTCCAAAGTAAAGAACACCCTCACCGTCCTTATTGAGGATGCTGCAAATATCATCCATCGACTTTTTCAACTGCCCTGTCGATTTCTTGAACTCTATATTTTCACTTTCTTTACCAAGATTCATATACGCCACCTCGCAATGTTAATATATGCAAAAAAGGTGTCATTTACAAACAAAATGACACGAATGCGCCATGAAAGCGACAAAAATATGTCGCTTTCATCTATTTAACTGGCGGTTTGCCGTCGTTTATGAATATCGTGGAATTGCTGTTCAATATGGTTTCGCAAGTTCGCAATTCACGGCCTTTGAGTTCGCAATTTTTATGTTCGCTTCGCATTTCTTATGGCTCAGTCCCTAATCTTTACGCTGTTTTTGCTTATAGATTAAGGGCGCGGCAATGCGCGTGAGAACAAAGGGGCGTATGGCGAAAACGCCTTATAAACTCGTGCCCTCTCGCCATTTTGGAATACAAAGCTAAAAGCCAAAAGTAAATTGAATTTTGGGAGCAAACAAGCTTTTTGGGATTCATATGTCTTCTAACTAATGAATTAGAGGGACATCAAGGAAACTCTGCCAAAATACCATAGATATCTTAAACAACGCATTGGCGCTCTTGGCTCTATTTATGATTTTCATTTTAATGGTAAAAAGTTGCTCTACCGCTTCCTTCCTTCTTGATGATGCCTTTTTCGCAAAGCGCCTTAAGCGATTGCTCGACGGAGCCTCTTCCGATTTCAGGGCATAGCTCCATGATGTCGTTCTTAGTGAATTTGCCAAGCTTTGATTTCACGGCTTTCTCAACCATATCTATAGCTGACATCTTATGCCCGACCATATCGACTCTTTCTTCAAAGTCTCGATAGGCTGCGAGTATTGTGCCTAATAGATATTTGATGAATGGTGTGTCGTCATTCTCTGATTCCATCCATCCTCTAGAACTTAGCTGTAAGGCATCGTAATAAT
>CAVJMG010000018.1:0-10680 GCA_963650805.1 uncultured Bacteroidales bacterium | reverse complement strand
CGTGGCCGGCAAATGCAGGGCGACGTCCAATTCCATAGCGAAGGGGCTCGGCGGGACGATCGCCCCCGGCTCGATCGTCGTCCACGACGGCTTCTTCCAGCACAGGAAGCTCATAAGCGTGATAAGGGCAAAATAGAAATAACCAAATCGGGCAAAATAACATTCGCCAATTTGGGCAATTCCACGATAATCGACCCCAAAGGAGGCCGGTTGAATGGAAACGCTGGTTACTGCGCTGAGATCGCTGAAAATGATGGAAATCAAACCAAACTACTCGTCCCTGTCCAGGGAATTCGGAATGGACAGGCACACAATCAAGAGGATGTACGAACGCATGGATGCGCCCCCTAGGGGGCGGCGGCCGCGGAAATCGCAGCTCGAGCCGCTCAGGGGCGAGATCGCCGCCATCCTCGGCAAGGGCCGCGTCACCGTGAGGGCCGCCTATTGGCGCCTGAGGGGCGAGGGGAAGGTGCGCTGCACCTACTCCAACTTCAAGAGCTTCGTCAGGTCGAGCGGGATCCGGCCGAAGGCGGGGGACGCCGCGGCGCACCCGCCCTACGAGACGCCGCCGGGGGACCTCGTCCAATGCGACTGGGTCGAGGGGATCCGCCTCGCGACGAAGTCCGGCGGGGAGGTGGCCTTCAACGTCTTCTCGGCCACCCTGGCCTACTCCAGGCTCCATTACTTCGAGTTCACGGAGACGAAGACGGAGGAGGCGTTCAAGCGGTGCTTCTGCCACTTCCTCCGATGGCTCGGGTCCAAGCCGAGGGCCATGATGACGGACAACATGTCCGCCCTCGTCTCGGTCGCCGGGGGAAGCCGGAGGGTCCACCCCTCGGTCTCCCAATTCTCCAGGGACATCGGCGTCAAGTTCGTCTTCTGCAGGCCGAGGAGCCCGCAGACGAAGGGCAAGGACGAGGCCGCGAACAAATACGTCAAATGGCTCTATTCCTACGACGGGGCCATAGGGTCCAAGGAGGAGGCGAGGGCGCTCGTCGCCAGATTGACCGAGGACGCGAACGCCCGGGCCAACTCGATGACCGGCGTCCCGCCGAGGCTGCTGTTCCAAGAAGAAAAAGAACACCTGGACCCGCTTCCGGGCGATGCGGTGCTGAGGGAGTACGAAGGCTGGTCGCACAGCGTCAGGGTACCCCAGACCCAGCTCGTCTACTACCGCGGGGCCAGGTATTCCGTTCCAAAGGATTATATCACCAAAACCGTCTCGGCGGAGGACGACGGGGAGACCGTCCGCTTCTTCTACGACGGGCTCGTCATCGCCTCCCACGCGCTGATCGGCAGCGGCGTCAGCCTGGACGAGGCGCACCTGCGCGCCTCGCTCTCCGGCAGGGTCGACCCGGCCAGGATAGACGAGTTCATAGGGAACACGATGAGGAGCTTCAGGGAGATGGGGGAGAGGGAGGATGTCTGACTACGTCAGGATGCTCAACGCCCTCGACGAGCTCCGCCTCCCGGAGGTCAGGGCCGGCATCGACGGGGCCATAGACGCCATCAACTCCGGCGCCCGCGACGTCGTCGACGCGCTGTACTCGCTCTTCTCCAAGGAGGTCGCCGAGAGGCAGAAGAGGGTCGACCTCGCGATGGTCAAGGTGTCCCACTTCCCGTTCCACAAGACCTTCGAGGACTACGACTTCTCCTTCCAGCCCCAGCTCAACCGGGAGGAGATACTCGACCTGAGGAACCTGAGGTTCGTCAAAAGCGCCGAGAACGTCGTCTTCCTCGGCACGCCCGGCACCGGGAAGACCCACCTCGCCGTCTCCATAGGGATAGAGGCGGCGAAGGGGAGGCTCCGGACGTACTTCGCCACCTGCAACGACCTGATCGCCGACCTCCGCCGGTCGGCCGAGGAGGGGCACCTCGACAAGAGGCTGAAGTTCTACTTCTCCTACTCGGTCCTCATCGTCGACGAGGTGGGCTTCCTCCCCATCGACAAGAGGGACAGCGACCTGCTCTTCCAGCTCGTCGCGATGCGCTACGAGAAGCGCTCGACGATATTCACGAGCAACAAGAGCTTCAACCACTGGGGCGAGGTCTTCGGGGACGCCGCCCTGGCGAACGCGATGCTGGACAGGATCCTGCACCACTCGAGGGTGATACAGATCGTTGGCCCATCCTACAGAATGAAAGGAAAGGAGGATCTCTTCAAAGCGGAGTGACCAAAACTGGTGAAGGTTAAATTGCCCAAAACGGTGAAAATTATATTGCCTTTATCAGTTTTCCGCCCTTCAAGCACGACTGGGATTCCCATCTCGGGAAATAGGTCTCGTCGATCCGCACCTTCCCGGACAGAGCGATTCCCGACTGTACGTCATCGACGACGAGAAAGACCTTGGAAAGCCAGTAAAGGCCCGTAGTCTCGCAGTTCCTGTTGTCAAAGGAGCTTGTCCTTACCGAATGGAACTGGAAAAGGTGCACAAGGAACTCTATCCATTCAGAGAAAGGAATCTTCCTTGAGTCGAATATCGTTCCTGTCAGAGGATTGAACTTGCGTCCGCAGTCTTTGCATTCGCGGATGATGAGTCCGGTCTTCTTCGAGAAGCCGTCCCTCCTGATCATCTTGGATCCGCAGAAAGGGCAGTCGTCAACGTCAAGCGAATTGATGAATCTTGTCTCTTCCTCGGATGGTCTTCTGTGCTTTGCCTCGTACCATTCGGAAATGGTCGAAACCATCATTTCAGTAGACCCAAGGTCCGCTGAAAATTTGCCCTTCAGGGCCTCTTTCAGTTTTTCGTTCATGTTTGGCGGTTTCGCCCATTGGCGAGCGTCTCCCGAAACCGCCAAGTCTCAAGAAGGAGAGCGCTCGCCAAAAAGCTCTTTCAATAAAATCACGTCACAGATTTTTGTGACGTGATTATTATACCAATTCTGAAGTTATTTCATCCCTTACGTGCACTAGAGAGTTTTTAGTTTTAAATCATTATTTGCACATGACTGATGGCTAGCTAGGTTTCATCGGCCTTTTTCACGAAAACATCTCGGAATTTGATTCTCTTGCGCGTCGAAACGGCCATTTCGAGGAACTTTTTGATCTTGTCCATGCGGCTGCTCGGCTCCGACCATATGAACCAGAAAAGGTCGCACCACCCCTGGAGATCGGCTCTCGAGAATCCGACATGCATCCTCACGAATCTCTTGAACAGCGAATGCACGTCGTTTATGCGGTCCATGGGGTTCTCGCTGTCGCTGAGGCCTTTGGTCTCGGCGGTTTTGTGGACCACGCTCTTGAGATTGAGGCGCTCCACCAGAAGCGAATGGGAGTTGTCGCCATCGTGGATGAGGGTCGAGCCCGGCTTTATGTGGCCCTCCATCTCCTCGAGCGTTTTCCTCTTCGATGGTTTTGATGTCCAAAGCGGTGTTATCACTAGCCTTGTGCCATCGGTGGCCGTGGCTATGGCCAATTTGTTCCTCGATATGCCCCTCAGGGATTTCCCATCCTTGCTTACCCTGTCCGGCTTGTCGACGGAGACGAACGTCTCGTCGAGCCAAACGGTGCCCTCGAGGACGACGCCCTTCTGGCAACCGTCGAGGACGGCGAACACCTTCCTAAGCCAGTAGAATCCGGTGGTTTTCGCGTTTCTGTTGTCCCTCGCGGACGTCACGATCGAATGGAACTCGAAAAGGTGGAGAAGGTACTCTATCCATTCCGACATCGGTATCTTCTTGGAGTCGAAAACCGATCCGGTGAGCGGGTTGAACCGCCTTCCGCAGGATTGGCAAAGCAGCTTCTGGATCCCGTCCTTCCTTCTTCCGTCCTTCGCGAAATCCTTCGATCCGCAATAGGGGCAGGAGGGTATCCTTATGGCGTTCACCATGGCTATCTCCTCCGCGGACTGCCTTCTGTGCTTCTGGGCGAACCATTCGGAGGCGGTCGCGTCTATCATCTCCTCGGAGAGCGAAAGACCGGCCCCTTCTTTCTTCTGGTACGACTTCAAAGAGCCGCCCCATGCAGGGTTTTCTTTCTTCATATGTTTGGCGGTTTGTGCCTTCCGAGGGCCGTCTGGGCCAAACCGCCAAGTCTGAGCGCCCAAACAGCTTTCGGAAGAATGCTCCTTCTGGCCGTTTTTCCCGGCCAAGGGCATTATACCAAACGGCTTGCGCCATCAGTCATGTGCAAATAATGATTTTATTCTAAAATTGTGCCTGATTCCGATTGAGCAACCTCAATCTCCGTTATTCGTGGAATCCGTCTATGGGAATTGCCAAACCGCCGCCAGAGTCAGAGAGAGTTATCTCGCCTTGGGCCCATAAGCAATACTCTAGGTGCATAAAAGACCATTGAGTGCCTAAATATCCGCCAAAGACTCTTCTTGATTCATTCACGAACGTTTTATAGTCATTTTTGGTAAAGCTCGTCCAAGTAAGATTTGAGGCGTGTATTCCGTCGATTGGCTGTTGAGCGCCTAGTATGGCAGTCATTGTTTTCGTGTCTCTCAATTTGGCTATCACAATCGAATCTAATGTCATATGGGAGTAATGAAACAAATCGGAAAATTCGGGATAATCCCCATAACAAGTTAAGTATTTGAATGTCAAGTTAATAAGTTTTTGAGCTTGACCATAACTCATGGGCGCGTAACCAACGCCGCTTCTAAGGGGATTTATTCCGCCAAGAAACAAATCGCATAATTGTTCATGGAGTTCATCGAAATTCGTTTGGTTGTTAGCTTTATTGGGCTCTAGATTGAAATATTTCCATATGTGAGATCCCAATTCATCTATTAAGTCTTCGACGGACTCTCTGCAAGGGGCTATTTCAATCATTTTGTAAGCGGCTCTTCCCATTTTCGCTGGGCCGCCCCGCTCGCTGGCACGTCTAAACACGGGTCTGTCCGGATGAAAGTAAACGTTTTTAACGGCTGAGATTACGTCGGTTCTGCTGCGAATGCTTCTTGAAAAAAAGTCATCCGCGTTTATTGCTCTCGCGAATCCATCGATTAAAGTTTTGCTTATCATTTCCATATTTAGTTGTCGCTCCTCACTGTTTTGGCAATAGATATATTTGTTTTTAAGGTTATCGTTTTGTTTTATGGCGTTTGCCTAAAACGTAGCCCCTTCTCGTTTGAAGGGGATTGCTCTGCATCTAAACGGGCAAAAACGTTTGGGTCAATCTATTTGTTTAGTTGTCTTCTTCCGTCCCCCTTGCGCTTGACTGATGTGTTTTTTGTCGAACAATTGAAGAAAAATTTCGTCGTTGGGCTCTCTTTCTTTTCTCCCTTTGATTATTTCACATATTTTAGCGATGTTCTTATAGGAATCGGTTGGCTGGTTCAAAGTCGACTGTCCGATGTATTCGAAACTGTAATGCCTGCCTCTTGAAGTCCTTTGTTGACACTCGATGTAGATGTCCCTTGACGCGCGGATATTTTCGTAGGCGATGTCAACGGCGGGGAAAAGCAAATCTGCTTCAATCGGGAGATGCCATCCACGGATACCTCGCGGTTTCAAATAATACAATTCAAGGTCTGTGAGGCGATTAAGGCCATAGGTTATTGCGTCTTCATATTTTCCTCTGAAGAGGGGGTAATCGGTTCTTTTCATTGCTCCCATCTCGGCGGTAGCGCAATGGGAAAATACGCTTAGTTCAACTCGATCGCAAAGTATGGAACCATCTCTTTCCGCCGGCAAAAGCTCACCAAACAAAAACTGCTTCTCTTCAGAATTGTAATTGTGTGCAAATTCTGGAGGTGGGTAATTTTCTGATAAAACGGAAACGTTCGCGAAATAGCAATCTGCTTTTTCGTACTCATTTCGTCGTAAGAGGATTGAGCCAAGACAGCCGAAAATCTCCTCTTTCAGTCCTGCGATTATCGTAATCGATGGTTCCTCACCAACTTTCTCGCAAATATATTCTAATTTAGGAGACCAATCAAACCCGTGATTTTGCTCGTAGTGAATGGCGTTGCTCATGAGGTGGTCAAACACTTCACTTTCCTTCTTTTCATGGTCTCTATTGCGATAAAAAAACATATCAAGATAGGCTTCGTCGTCAAACGGGAACAAATCCCCTGATAGAAAAGCGTTTGAACGGGGGCTAGTTGTCGCCCCTACTATGAATTGATCATTATTAAAATATGATTCCGTTAAGACTAAATAGAACAAACAATAAAAGAAATTGGCTTCCCTCTCGTCTTTGGCAATGATGCCTTTGTATCCCTGTTCCTTGAGCTTTGCGAGCGTGTAAAGAAGTCGCGGATCGAAATGGCCCCGCCACCCATCGTCAATCACGCGTACTACGGATTCGCAAAATTTAGCATAATAGTGTCGAATCTCATATGTTAAATCGTAGTAGTGAGGATTCCAGAAAAAGTAAAGGCTGTTGTTAAAGGAATCGTCGAAGTTCTTCTCGTATAGATTATCGAGCACATTTTTATAGCCGCGAGGATTTTCTTGACTGTTAAAGCCCGAACTTCTTTGCCTGAGAAAATTATTGATCGTAAGGCAAATGCCCATTTTGAAATAAGAAAAAACCAATTCGCCGTAAATTTCAAGGGCTTTTAAGACGAGCTGCTTATCACGGGATATGTACTGTAAATAGCATTCATAACCTGACGGGCGCGCGTCCGATTTCAAACATACAATATTCTCAAGAGGGTCGTATTTATACTCGAACACTGTAGCCCCAATAAGCCGGCGTGATTCGTCGCTAATTTTGCCTTCGGGATCGGGGCGGATAATCGAAGGGTCTATCCCGAGTTTTGCCTTTAAGTCGTAGTCACAGCACTTAGCGCAGCACAAAACATCAGTCAAATTGTTTAAATAATGGGATACTTTACAGTCCAAAGGGCTGAGCAATCCAAAAACAATCCGTCTTATTTTATCCTTTTCTTCTTTTTCTTGTTTGCTCGCACGTTCGGCACGTTCTTCTGGAGATTCGAAAAACATAAATTAGGCCTTATTCCTCCAAAACCATTTTGATGGGGTGGTTTTTGGCATGGTTCATTCTCCTTTTGCCTTCACAAAACAATCGATCGTTGGATTTTGGGGCTTTCGGTTCGCTCTCGTCCCATCGTCTTTTGAATCTCCATTATTATAACCATCGTTCGGGGGGGCAACACTCAACCCATATAGAGGTGTATTCCCCTTTCCCCGATGATTTGATTTTCTCGCGTGAATTCCTCTATTTCTTTCGCGGATTGCTCATCGCTGAGTTTGATCATTCAGACAATCCTCCAATTCCTTTGATTTAATCCTGCTGTCAAAAAAGACTTCATAGGGCCAATCACTGTGTTTTGATCGGCCCCACATCAAAGTTCTAATCAAAGGCTTTTCCCGCCTTCCTCCTTTCGGTAAGTTTCCCTTAATTTCATTAGTAGAATTCCGAGAACGTTTCTCCCTTTGCCGGTTTTGGAGGAAACGCCCCAGAACATGTCGTTCCATGTGTTTCCCTCCATAAGTTGTTTCTCCCCCGTTTGGAGAAGGAGCTCTTTTAAGGATGGGTTTTGGTCGAATTTGCAGCGGAGCAAATCCGCCATGATGCTGATTTTTACTTCTCCCCAATCCTTTCTTAATGTGACGCTTCTCCCTAACTTTTTAGCCGCGCTGGGGTTGAGGGAGGCGAATTCCTTGCACCTCCTTGGATCTTTTTGGGCCTGGAAGGCCGCTTCGTTGTTTTTGTAGGTGATCCCTTTGTATTCGATGTCGCAGGGGTAGAAATTGCTTAAGAAGCGGTATTCATCTCTAAATTTGTCGATGCGGTTTTTCGAAGCCTCATCGAGTTTTTGCTTTTCTCTTAGAGCAACCTCCTTCTTGATTTCGTCTTTCTTTTCCTTCCTTTCTTTTTCCTCCTCCTTATATTTCGATATGCATTCGTCGAATTCTTTGTTCAACTCTTCATCTTCGAATTTTAGATACCCAACCATATATGAAGCGTATAGATTAAACGTTTTCCCGTTGTTCAGAAGAACGTTAACGTCCCTAACATCACCCAACCCATTCGAATCAACAACAACAAACTTCTCCCCGGACTTAACGAAAACGACCCGATTCAAAAATCCATCTTGCTTCATCGGTAAAACCACCATTTATATCATAACGGATACCGAAAAGAAAGTAAAGATTTTTAAAAGTCCGCATAGCGAATGAAAACAATGCTGTGAGGCGAATCCAATCCGTGTTTAAAGAGGCACATCAATTCGTCGAGGATGAATTTTTATCCGCTTTCGCGCTCATCCATTCAGGAATCGCCCTCAAGGACACCGGTGCGCGCGACTTGAGCGCGCTCCTTTAATATTGCCCTCCCCCGCCCACGGGAGCCGAGACCCCGCCGGGAGAAAGAGGGCGGGGCAAGCCCGCCGGGACCCTCGTTGGCGCGCCCCCATCCAAAAAAAAGGGGATCGCCGGAAGGATTTTACTTATATCATGAAAACATCTAAGAAACTCACAATAATGGGATTGAGCGCAGCCACCGCGCTCGTGGCCGCCACCGGGGCCGTGTCCTCCTTCGCGTGGTTCGCCGCCAACAGCACGGTTACCGCCACTGGAATGACCATCATTGCAAACGCAAGCGACGCCTATCTTCAAATCGGAAACTCAAAGGAAGATTTTGCCGACACCTCTAAGTCTTATAACTCTGCCGCGGCAACGACTGCTTCTGCCACCATCACCCCTGTTCAAGCATATAAGTCAATCGATAGCAGCACTCACACGGGAACCGCCTATGACGGTGGCACTGTTGCTTGGGGAACTGGGAATTCGGATTATGTCGACAGCGCTGGCGTGAACGATTCCGGCATTTCCTCTATTGGTGAGGTTACGGCTGATTACGCTTTGTTCAATGACTTCAAATTAAGGCTTCGTCCTGCCACCAACGGCACAACGCCGACTGCGAAATCTCTTTCGATAAGCGTTTCTTGGGCGGACACGACCGATTGGAGCAACGACAAACTCCATAATTCCGTCAGCGTTTTGGTCACGAACTCTACCTATTCCAAAGGACAGTTGTTCACCAATAATGGTGAAACATTCGCTGCGACCACGGGAACCAGCACCGTCAAAGTTGTCGAAAGCTTGACGGATACAGTTCAAGCCGTAAGAGTTTATGTGTTCTTCAATGGCGATGACGAGAATTGCAAGAGCAGCAACGTCATTACCGATAAGAAATACTCTGTCAAATTGAGCTTCTCGATCGATCAAAACTGATTAGCTTTATTTATTTATCTTGGCGGCCCAAAAGGCCGCTTTTCTTTATGAGGGCTTCGACAATCGCCAATACTTATTACGACACATAAAACCCAATTGAACTTTGCCGTAAATATTGATCGGCGTCACGTTTGAAGTGGCATATACACGTTTTACGCTCGCAAAACTGCGCATGGGTTCTGCGGGCATTATGTCTAAACGAGAATATTAATACCTGCCTCTCGCTATAATAGAAAGAGCAGTGATTAGCTCCGAATTACAAATTAAACGGGGAAGAGCCTCCTTTGAGCCGAAAGCGCTTTAGCCGTTTAAATAAAGGGGCAAAACCAACGGATATTGCCCAATGTGAACAAAAAAGCCGGCCAATAAATGCCGGCAGAAACATTCTATTTCGGAAATTAATTGGATTCCTTAATGGAAAATTTGACGTTAAGCGAATACTCGGATGCTGTTTTCACATTAGTGGTTTTGCAGTATTCGTTTTCGCCATTAAAGAAAGCGTAAAAACGAACTTTTGTACTGATGTTATCACTCGTCGTGGCTTTAAGCCCAGAAATGATGACTGCATCTTCTTTATCGCAAGTCCAAGTTCCGCTGGTGTTAGTGAAAAGAAGAGCTTTTACTGCATTGCCATTAGTCAATGTATTTCGCTCAACTTCTCCCGAAACCATGAATACCGAAACCGCATTTCTAAGAGCGTCATCACTAGCCGTTCCGAAACTCACATTTGCAACAATGTCCTTCGAAACGTTTGCCATGCTGGCGGTATACTTCAAGCGGAGGTCGAAATCGTAGACCAAGGCATAATCGTTGGCTTCGCCGTTCCCTTCTATTACGCTAGAGACATCTTTATATTCTGAAGCTTTAGCATAGCTATCAACGGAACTTGCCGTGGCATAGGCCCATTTATATGAAGCGCTACCCGCTGTGTGTTTAACAATTGAGCTTGCGGTTTTGATCGTTGTTCCATCCGCGTCGTATTCGGCTTCCGTCACAGAGTTGCATACTGCCGTTGGCTTAAGCTCTTTGGCATTTTCCGTGTACGAAATTGCTGTGAAATCCCCTGTTTCATTCCACCCGGCGCCGCCCTTGTTAATTTGCAAATACGCATCGGTTGCGGTTGCCTTTATCACCATCCCGGTCGCAGTGACGCTGGAGTTCACGGCGAACCACGCGAAGGAGGACACGGCCCCGGTGGCGGCCACGAGCGCGGTGGCTGCGCTCAATCCCATTATTGTGAGTTTCTTAGATGTTTTCATGATATAAGTAAAATCCTTCCGGCGATCCCCTTTTTTTTGGATGGGGGCGCGCCAACGAGGGTCCCGGCGGGCTTGCCCCGCCCTCTTTCTCCCGGCGGGGTCTTGGCTCCCGTGGGCGGGGGAGGGCAATCCCGAGCGCCTTAGAAGCGTGTTCATTATAGGGTAGGCGAATGCAAAATCAAGAAAAAAGAGATTGGCTGAATTGCTAGACGTGAATTCCAAAGCTTAAGTCAGTTTAATCGATATAAGCGGAAATAAGTCCCGT
>CAVJMG010000017.1:0-13695 GCA_963650805.1 uncultured Bacteroidales bacterium | reverse complement strand
GCATGTATTAGGCACGCCGCCAGCGTTCATCCTGAGCCAGGATCAAACTCTCAATGAAGTCATCTATATGAATAGATTCTCTTTTTGATAGCGCCCGATCCGGCGGAATTACTTCTGGTTATTGATTCCTCAATTGGAATCGACGTCAAGTGTTCGTTGTCTATCTGTCTAGTTTTCAAAGATCAGCCGCGCCGGGGCCCTGCCCCGCCCGGTCTCCCGGGGCGCGCGTGCCTTGGTATCTTATCCTTCTGGCGCCGCCGCGTCAAGCGCGGATTCGCCTTTTCCGGAAGGGGGCCAAGCTCCCCGCATGCCGCTCTCTTGCGGCGTGCGAAAAGAATTGTACGCTCGGGAGGAAGGCTGTGCAACAACTTTTTGAAAATTCATAAACTTTTTCGATTTTATCCGATGCCATCGGATTTTTTATGTTCTTCCACTTCTTTTTTTGTGACTAGATAAACAAAAAAATCCCTTGTTTCCTTATCTTAGGGAAACGTTGGGATTTTTGGGCGCGATCAGGTCTTCTTGCTTTTGCCTATATTTCTTATAACTTTTTCGAATAGAGACCGTGCAAATTGCAATACGCGAGAGCTTCCGTGAACTTTTCTCCTTCGAGAGTTTTGAACTCGACTTTCGGTTCTTCTCCGGGCTTAAGGTATTTGATTTGCCATTTCTCTTCGCCTAATAAAGCGATCCATTCAATGTAATGGGCTTCTTGCATGGGGTGGATAACTGACCCAACTTCCACTTTTAGCAAATCTCCTTCCTTAATGACGACAGGGACGTGCTTTTCTTTTGCTCCGTCGCCAACGTTAGGAATCAATTCTTCCATCTCCGACTCGCAGCAAGAGGGCGAGCAGCCCACGGAATTGAGTTTGACGACGATGCTTCCGCAATGTTTGCAACGATAGATTTTCATATGTCCTTCCTCCTATATATAAATAAGGGACGGGGACACTCTATCAAACTCAGTCATTCCCTTGTAGGGATTTGCTCACGATTTCATAGTAGCTCGCGCTTTGATCTATGCCCGGGCCATCTTTGAAAAGGGAGTCGAACTCTTTTTTTATTTGTTTGCTTTCTTCTAAGCTCAACCCGTCTTTTCTAGAAAGACGAAGGTCATAGGACAATGACAAATAGCTTCTAAGCTTCGTCTTCTTAAAAACTTTCAACAGCTTCTCATCCCCATATCTATTGCAGTATTCCCTGATGCAAGCAAAGCTCACGAGATGGTCGTGGGCCCTATTGGGGTTTTTTCTGCTGGTCATGGAGGCGGGACGTTCTTTTGAATAATGATATAAAGGTTCCTCGAGCATCACGACTTTCCGGCATTTATGGAAATAGCAAAAGCAAAGGGGCATATCCTCGCAGAAATGATTCTTCGGAAGAGAGATGGTCGGTTTGGACGTGAAGATGTCCTTTTTGAAAAGCTTCGACCACAAAAAGCCTCGCATCGAGGTGTCGTTAAGCAAGGCTTCTATGGCTTGGTAGGAATCAAGCGCCCTCCCTTTGCCTCGGAAGGGATAGGCGAATTCTTTGTCTTCTTCCTTCACGTAGAAAGAGCAATCGCAGGCATCCGCGTCTTCTTTTTCCATCGCCCCCACCATTTTCGAAAGGAAATCCTTCTCCAAGAAGTCATCCGCGTCGACGAACCCGATGAGACTTCCCCTGCTCGCGTTGACCCCAAGTTCCCTGCACAGGGGGATGCCGAGCCTTTCATTGTTGACGATGACTTTCGTTTCCGAATCTTCGATGGAACGGAGATAATCTTCCGACCCATCTTTGGAGGGGTCCAAAACGAAAACGATTTCTTTTTCCCCTGAATAATCCTGGGCTTTGAAAGAAGCGTAAAGCCTGGGCAAGGAAGAAAGCGAATTGTAGCAAGGGCAAATCAAAGACACGCTCATGTGGGGGTATTATACAAAGAAAAACGCCCCCGGGGTACGGGGGCGTCATTATCGAAGCTCAATTGTCTCTGCCTTTAAGAGAAATCAGGACCAGGAGCACGCGGGCGAGGATGACCACGAAATCGCAGTACATCGAGAAGGCGCAGTATAGTGCTAGATTCTTCATCCCGTCCCCGGCAGCAATGAGGCGCTTCATGTTGTAGGCGTCCACCGAGACGGCGAGGATGGAGACTAGAAGCAAGGCGCCAGAGACGACGAGGTCGTAGAGGTAATAATCCCACGCCTTCCCGCTGATAAGAATCGTAATGCTCCAGAAAGAGGCGAAGAAGAGGAATAGCAGCAAGACGAGGCTAAGCACCATCCCGAAGACGTTGAGGTTGGCCTTGGAGAAGTAGCCAATCAAGAACATCGCGAAGAACGCCGCGGAAGTAAGCAAGAAGCTCTCTCCAATCGTCGCGAAATCGACGCCGATGACCATGAAGCTGCTTAGGAAAGCGCCCATGAATACGCAGTAGATGATGTAGGGAACCCAAGCGGAATGCTTGTTTCTAGCAATCGTCATATTGACGATGATGCCATCGATCAATAATCCCACCAAGGAGGCGACCATGAAGATGAGATAGCCATTCGCCGCATTATCGTTGAGCTTGCCGGTAGTAGGATCGGCAGTCCAAACGAAGATTTTGGCGAACAAGAAGGAAACGAAGAAGGCGACCGCAGCGGAGATAACAAGGCCAAGCGACATATAGCCGAAGCTCTTCGCTAAGATCGTTTTGTTCGAACTGACCTGGTTTTTTTGGCTTGAGAAGGGTGATCCGTTGCGATCAGAATCCCCTTGTGGATAAGAAGCGTAAGCCATTATTTAACGAGGTTCTCGATGAGGCCGCGATAGGAATCAAGCTCTAGCGATGCCCCGCCAACGAGAGCGCCATCGATATCCTTCTCAGACATATATTCGGCGATGTTGTTGGGCTTGACCGATCCACCGTAGAGAATGCGGATGGCTTCGCAGGCTTCTTCGCCGAACATCTTCTTCAAAACGGCGCGGATGCTGGAGATGGTGTCCTCGGCAATTTCTTTGGTCGCGTTTTTCCCGGTGCCGATGGCCCAAATGGGCTCATAGGCAACGACGACTTTCTTGGCCTCTTCTTCGCTGAGCCCGGCAAACCCTTCTTCGATTTGCTGCCCGACGAAGGTTTTGGTTTCTCCGGCTTCGAAGGTTTCAAGCGTCTCGCCGCAGCAATAGACGGGAGTCATGCCACTAGCAAGGAGGGCTTTGATTTTGGCGTTGCAGGCGGAAGAGGTCTCGCCATTGTAAGTGCGCCTTTCCGAATGCCCCAAGATGACCCAGGAGATGCCGATTTCCTTGAGCATGGTAATGGAGATTTCGCCGGTGTAGGCACCATGATCGTGCTCATTGACGTTTTGGGCGGCAATAATGAGGTCTTTGGGGGCGTTTTCAACAACGGTTTGGAGGCAAACGTAGGTCGGAGCAACGCCGACGTCGATGCCATGGCTAACCGCGAAGCTGACCATTTCCTTGCAGCCAAGAGCGAACTCTTTGGCTTGCGAAGGGGTTTTGTTCATCTTCCAGTTGCCGAGAAGTAGCTTTTTGCGGGCCATCGTTATTTGCCTCCTTCGATGACGTCGATTCCAGGGAGGTGCCCATCGTACTGGATGAGTTCCAAGGAAGCTCCGCCGCCGGTGGAAATATGGGAGAATTTGTCGGAATAGCCGAAGATCTTTGCCGCCGCGGCAGAATCGCCGCCGCCGATGACGGTGAAGGCGCCTTTGCCGGTGGCTTCGGCAACGGCTTCGCAAACGGCTTTGGTGCCGGCTTGAAGAGCAGGATTCTCGAACACGCCCATCGGGCCGTTCCAGAAGATGGTCTTGGCGTTTTCGATTTCTTTCTTATAAAGTTCGCGGGTTTTCGGGCCGATATCGGCGCCTTCGAAGCCAGCGGGGAAATCGGTTTCGTTGCCATCGAGGATGCGAATCTCCTCGGGGGCTTTGCCCAAATCGTCGAAGTCCAAGCCTTTCACCAAAACGGTGTCGATGGAGAGGACGATCTTGCCGGTTTCGTAGCATTTTTTCGCGTATTCGAGCTGATCGTCTTCGCAGATGGAGCAGCCGACGTCAATGCCGTAAACGGCTTTCTTGAAGGTGTAGCTCATGCCACCGCCGATGAGGATCTTGTCGCATTTCTTGAGAAGGGAATCGATGACCTCGATTTTGGAGGAAACCTTCGAACCGCCGAGGATGGCGATATAAGGACGCTCGCTGTCTTTCGGGGCGACGCAGCGGCCGAGGTTCTTGATCTCTTTCTCCATGAGATAGCCAACCGCGGTGGGTTTCTTCTCTTTGAAGAGGATTGCGGGCACGCCATAGGTGGAGGCGTGGGCGCGGTGAGCGGAACCGAAAGCATCCATGACGAAGGCGTCGACGTTTTTGGCCCAATCTTCCGCAAGGGCGACATCGTTGGCTTCTTCGCCGGCTTCATAACGGGTGTTCTGAACTAAGAGGACTTCCCCGTCGCCAAGAGCGGCGATGGCTTTGGCAAGCTCTTCCCCGTGGGTCGCGTTGGAGAAAGTGACTTTGACATCGCGCCCAAGGGCTGCGTCGAGTTTTTCTTTCAAAGGCTTCAAAGCGATGGAGAGGTCGTTCTTCTTCATCTGCTTCTCGATGTCTTCCATCGTGGCCTTGCCTTTTTTGATGTCCTTCCACTTCACTTTGCCCAAGTGGGACATCAACACAACTCTGGCGCCTTCCTTCAAAAGCTTAGAAATCGTCGGGATGGCCGCGGTAATGCGGTTGTCATCGCTAATCTGTTCGCCCTTGTGGGGAACATTGAAATCGACGCGGACGAGAACTTTTTTGCCGTTCAAGCCCTTCAAATCATCAACAGTAAGCATTCTTATACTCCTTTTGCTTAGCGGTTCCTTTGTAGCACCCTTAAGGGTGCTCCAGATAATAATACCATTGATGCGAGGAATTCCCATAATCATTACCGAATTCCCTATAAGGAAGTTCACCGACACGAAAAAAGACCCCTCCACGGGGGGAGGGGCCTTTAAGGGTTTTGAAGAATTACTTCGCGCCGAGGACTTCGCCGTACTTCTTCGCCAAACGCATCATCTGGCAGGTGAAGGAGTATTCGTTGTCATACCAAGAGGCGACTTTGACGAACACCTTGTCTTCCGCGGGGATGAGCATGGTGAGGGTGGCGTCGAAGATGGAGCCTTCGGTCCTGCCGAGGATGTCGGAGGAGACGATTTCTTCATCGTTGTAGCCGAGGATGCCCTTGAGTTCGCCTTCGGAGGCTTCCTTCAAAGCGGCATTGATCTCTTCGACGGTGGCTTCCTTCTTGAGAAGGAGGGTGCAATCGCAGATGGACCCATCGGTGACGGGGACGCGGATGGCGTTGCCGTTGAGTTTGCCGTTGAGTTCGGGGATGACTTTGCCGACGGCTTTAGCGGCACCGGTGGAAGTCGGGACGATGTTGGCGGCACCGGCGCGGGAGCGGCGGATGTTGCTGCCAGCGAGGTCGAGGATGCGCTGATCGTTGGTGTAAGCGTGGACGGTGGTCATGGTTCCGCCAACGACGCCGAATTTGTCGTTGAGAACCTTCATCATCGGGGCGAGGCAGTTGGTGGTGCAGGAAGCGCCGGAGATGATGGTCTGGTCAGCGGTGAGCTTATCGCTGTTGACGCCGAAGACATAGGTCGGGATGTCTTTGGAGGAAGAGGGGGCGGAGATGATGACGCCTTTGGCGCCATTTTCCATGTGGACGTCGCCGTCTTCATGGCTCTTCAAGCGTCCGGTGCACTCCAAGACGATGTCGACGCCATAGTCTTTCCAAGCGAGATCGTGGGGATCTTTTTTGCCGAGAACGGGGATCTTGTGACCATCGAAGACAATGGAATTGCCTTCGGCGGAGATCAAATCCTTGTTCCAGGTACGATGGGTGGTGTCGTACTTGAGGAGATAAGCGAGGGTCGGGGCATCGACGAGGTCATTGATGGCAACGACTTCGAAGACTTCCTTGCCGGCTTCCTTGTTCATCTCATAGGCGCGGCGGAATGCGAGGCGGCCAATGCGGCCGAACCCGTTGATTGCAAGTTTGATGGACATGTGTTTTAAGTCCTCCTTATGAAACTGCGCTCGTATTATACAAAGTGCGCGCGCGGTTGGAAAGAAAGCAAAAAACGGCTTTTCGGGAAAAGGCGGCCCTTTAACGGAAATCAGCGCAAAAGGACGTCCAAAGGAACGATTCCTTGGAAAAGTTTCTCTAAGGAAACCCCTAAGGAAGAGGCGATTCGCTGCAAAAGGAGGACGGAAGGGTTTCTGCGCCCGTTTTCCAAATCGCTGATATAGCTCTTGGATATTCCCGTTTCTATGGATAAATCAAGCTGGGACATCCCCTTCTTCTTCCGCAGATAGGCAATTCTTTTGCCTAGTTGGGAGAGCAAGGACAAATCGTTGTCAACGGGGTTTGCCATTGCGCAATTGCCTTTCTTTTTCGTATTCGTCCAAAAGGTTCCTGAAAAGATGGTTCACGTTGCTTTTGCTCACCGAAGAAGCCAGGCGTTCCGAAAGCAATTCAGAAAGTTCGTCCAAGCTCGCGTCTGGATGTTCCAAGCGAAGCTCCATGAGCGCTTTCTTCTTCGGGTTATCGAAATGCCCCCATCCATCAACGGAAAGGAAAAATTCGATGGCCTCGACCTGTCTTTGGCTGGCTTTGAGGGTTTTCGACATGTTGGCCCCATCAAGATTCGTCAAGCGATTGCCGATGTTGGCAAAATCTCTATCCACACGAACGTTTTCGAATTTAAGGCAGCTTTCGGGCGCGCCGATCAAAACCAGGAAATCGGAGATTTGGTCGCTTCGCTTAAGGTAAACGATGTATTGCGATCTCCTTTTGGCAACTTTCGACGTAAAGTTATGAGAAGAGACGCGATTGAGAAGATGGCTAATCCAATTCGCATAGGTTTGGTCGGAAAGAGCAATCTCCAAATGGTAGTTACTGCTAGAAGGGTCGTTGACGGAACCCGCGGCCAAGAAAGCTCCGGATAGGTATGCGGCCGCCTGATCGGGGCTAGAGGTTAAGCCTTTCGGCAAACGCATGGAAAGGAAATCAACTTGGAGATCGGAAAGAATATCTTCCGCATCGGGCACTAAGCAATGGTATTTGACCCTTTTCCTGAAGCCTATTCCCTTTGTGAATGCGAAGCGGGGGCTCACCCCATAAACGTCCCGGAAAGACAAATAAAGGAATTTGGCCACATTGGCCCTTTCGGTGGACAGGTCGAGTTCTTCCTTTCCTTCGGAGATGTGGATTCCGCCACTGGTTTTGGCAAACGCCGAAAGGAGGCTCCTAATGGCGGAGTCCTCGAATTTGTGGCGGGCGATCTCTTCTTTGACCTCCCCTGCGAAAGAAAGCGTGTCTGACATATCGTTAGCGGCGCGTTGCGCCTTTTAAGTATACCTGTTGTCCGAGATGAGAAAAGAAAGAAAAAGGCCCGCCCCGTTCTCATGGGGTAGGCCTTTATCAGTTCATTTGTTTAGCGTTTTTTGCCTTTGGCAAGGAAATTGGCGCAAGCGGGGAGGATGGCGACGACGCCACCGACGATCGCAAGGATGCCAGCGACGATCCAGCCAGCGCCCATAGAGAAGTTGTCGGTGCTCATCTTGTAGTTCTCAGTCGACTGAGCGGCGCACCAAGAGGGAACTTCGAAGAAGATCATGACGCCGGCGGCGATGAGGCAAACCACGGCGATGAGATTAAGGAGCCCGGAGAATTTGTTGAGGGCCTTGACCTTCATGATGGGAAGGATGGCGCCCAAAAGCAAAATGACGATAGCGACGCAAAGAAGGACGAAAGCGATGATGGCAAGAGGGGTAGGATTGATCTTGCCGGCCTCGAAGCTGATGCCGGCGATGCTGCCTTTGATCGTTCCGCCGAAGATACCCATGATGCCGGAGTAGCTTGTGGAGGATTTCGCCCCAGTGAGGGGGTTGGTAATCGTATAGACGAGGGAGGGGCAAGCCATCATGAGAACGAAGCCCACAATCGCGATGACGGCCGCGATTAAGCCGGAGAACTGAAGGAATCTTTTCATGGTTCGTATAACCACCTTTCTAAGTTGTTATCATAAGGCAAACTTTTCAAAGTTGGTAGCCGTTTTTTGACAAGAAGGTACAAGTGTCAATTATTTCGTAAACGATGGCAATAGGAAATAGCGGAAGTCGCCGCAATGGCCCCATCGCTAGCGGCCGTTATAAGTTGGCGGAGTTTCTTTGAAACGATGTCTCCGGCGGCGAATACTCCCGGCACATTGGTTCCCATGTCCGAGTCGACATGGATGAACCCTTTTTCCGTTTTTAAACCTAGGGAAACAAAAGAAGCGTTCGATGGGACTTCCCCGAACAAAGGGAAGACGCCAGAAACATCGATTTCCTTTTCCCCTTCTTGATTAGATACAACGATTCTATCAACCAGTGGAGATCCGGAGACAGAAACCAGGGAAGTGCCTTCCAAGATTTCGATGTTTTCAGTCGCTTTTAATGTCTCAACATGCACTTGGGCCCCTTTGATGGGGCTAGGGGCGATGAAATAGACTTTCGAAGCGATGGAAGACAAATACAAAGCATCCTCGACGGCGTGGTCTTCATACCCCACCACCGCAACTTTCTTCCCTTTGAAGAAAGCCCCGTCGCAGGTCGCGCAATAAGAGACGCCACGGCCAATTCTTTCCTTTTCCCCGGGAACCGTCTGCGTTCTAGAGCTTAGGCCCGTCGCGATGATGATGGACTTCCCTTTCCAAGATTCGTCCTCGCCGCGGACTAAGAAGCCATCCTTTTCTTTGCTGATCGCGACGACATTCCCGTAATCGAAAGAAACGCCAAAGGAAGTAGCCTGTTCAAGCAAAACCGAAGCTAGCCCAGGGCCAGAAATCGAAGGGGTTCCTGCGTAGTTATCGATTCGATGAATGTTGTTGAGTTTGCCTCCTGGAGCGCCTTTATCAAGCAAAGCAAAGCTCACGTTACTGCGTTTAAGGTAAATCGCGGCGCTGATGCCAGCAATTCCAGAGCCTATGATTATGACGTCTTTTTCTTCCATGTTCGCGACCTCCTAAAAGAAAAGGGGTTTATTCCCCCTTATTCTCCGCGTTTTTCGCGCTTTCGTCTTCCAATTTGCTTATCGGCTCTGCCGGGGGCTCATTGCCGATTCTTCTAAATTTCCTCAAAGAGAAATAGAACAGAACGACATTGACGGCCATAAGGACAACCCCAAGCACCAAAACGAAGACATAAGCGGGCCCATATTGGCCTCCGGACTTGATAATTCCATCGATAAGGAACCAAACCCCAACCCCAAAGAAAGCAGCCTCGAGAATCATGTAGAACACCGAATACGTCTTCTCTTGATTCGGCAAGCCTTTTTTCTTCTCAAGCAGTCCAATAAGTTGGAAAGCGACCAAGGCCAACGCGCCGAGAATGATGTAAATCGCGGAATTCCAAATCGACCACATGCCATCGCCGCCCATATTGAAGCTTGCGTTCCTAAGAGGCTCCATGATGATGCGGACGATGCCGTACCAAATGAGGTAGAACGCAAGATTGTCGCCTTTTGCTCTCCCTTTGTTTTCCGGCCAAAGCAGAGGAATGAGTTTGACAATGATGAAGTAGCCGATGATGTTGGCAACTCCTTCAATCAAGAACAAGGGAACGTACATTTGAGTGCTAGAAGGCATGCCGTTAGCAAACCCCGTCCCCATTTGGTAACGCAACCAAGTGGGGAGGAAGGAGAAGGTGCTCATGCTGACTTCCGCTCCGTAAACCTCATGGTTGAAGAAATTCCCCCATCTCCCGATGGCTTGAGCCAGGAGGATGGTGGGCACGCAGGCATCGACGGCAAAGCGCAAATCGACGTATTTTCTCTTTTTCGTTATGTAGAGCATGCCGACAATGATGCCGGCCACCGCTCCGCCTAGAATAGTCAATCCGCCATTCCAAAGTTGGAACATGGAGACCCAATTTCCTTTGGTGATTTGCTCAGCGAAATTAAGGCCGCCCGCGTTATCGCCAGCGAAATTGCCGACAACATACCAAATGCGTGCGCCAAGGATTCCCCCAAGCAAAGCGATGACGAAGAGGGAATCGATGATGCCGTGCTTCTTATATTCCTTATAAAAGCAGCTGTCGGACAATTTGTAGGCAAGGAAAGCGCCAAGCAAAATCACAATCGCATACCATGCCAAATGGAATCCGGAGTAGCCGCTTGAATAGGTGACCCAATGGAAGCCCCCGTTGCCAAGGCAGAACCCGGAAACAAGAGGGTAGGTCAAATGAAGCGCAACTCCTTCACCAAGCATCAAGAAACCGGCCAAGGCCAAAAACGGAAGCACGTATACGAGGATATTGTTGATTTTGGCTTGCTTTGCGTCCAAATCGACTTTGTAATGACGGATTAGGAAGCTCGTCCAGAAGTCCCCGAAGAACAGGAAGAACAAAGGGGCCCCAATCAAAGACAAGGCGCTTTCTCCAGCGGTCAAATTCCATCCACAGCCAGAATTGATGCCAAGCTGCAGACATAACCCAGCAACTAAATAAAGGCCAGAGGACCCAAGAAGGATAGATAGAAGATTCTTGTCGATTTCCGTGGACTTATAATCATTGAAAAACGGCTTGAGTTTCCATACAAGAAGGCCGATGGCTCCCGCCAATGAAGCAATGCCTAAAATCAAAAATAAAATAAACATGTGGATATCTTAGGTTGTAAGGGGATTACAAGCAAACTACTTCTTAACCTGGCCAAGCTCTCTAGCCTTCTTAAGAATCGGGCCAAGATATTTTCCGGTGAAGGAAGCCTCAACTTTGGCAACGTCTTCCGGCGTCCCCGCAGCGACGATGTTTCCTCCGCGATATCCGCCTTCGGGGCCCAAGTCGACAATCCAATCGGCGACTTTGATTATGTCCAGGTTATGCTCGATGACGATTACGGTATCGCCGTGGTCGACGATGGATTGAAGAACGTTGATGAGTCGAGAAACGTCATCGCTATGGAGGCCCGTGGTCGGTTCATCGAGGACGTATATGGTTTTTCCCGTGGCTTTCTTCTGAAGTTCAGCCGCCAGTTTGACCCTTTGGGCCTCGCCCCCAGAAAGCTGCGTCGCGGGTTGACCAAGTTTGACGTAGCCGAGCCCAACTTCTTCCAAAGTCTTAATTTTGCGGTAAATCTGCGGGCGGTTTTTGAAAAATTCGCAAGCTTCCTCGACGCGCATTTCGAGCACATCGTGGATATTTTTCCCTTTGTATAGGCAACGAAGCGTGTCTTCGTTATAGCGTTTCCCTTGGCATTCGTCGCATTCAACGTAAACATCGGGAAGGAAAGACATAGGAATTCGGGTCACGCCGGCACCTTGACACTTTTCGCATCTTCCCCCGGGCACATTGAAAGAGAACCTTCCTTTCGAATAGCCCAAGGCACGCGCTTCTTCGGTTTCGGCAAAAAGAGCGCGAATATCATCAAAAACCCCAATGTAGGTGGCGGGGTTACTTCTCGGCGTGCGTCCGATGGGCTCTTGGGTAATGGCAACCAGCTTATCAATGTTTTGAAGACCTTTAATCTTTTTAAGCTGCAAAGGTTCGCCGTTTTTTGATTTGGACAAGGAACGGGAAATCGCCGGAACAAGCGTTTCGTTTATGAGAGAGGATTTCCCAGACCCCGAAACGCCGGTGACCAAAACGAATTCCCCCAAAGGGAATTTCACATTTACGTTTTGCAGGTTGTGGCAATACGCCCCATCGATTTCGATGAATTTGCCATTCCCCTTTCTTCTTTCTTTGGGCAAGGGGATGAATTTCTTTCCAGAAAGGTAGGCCCCCGTCACTGAACGTTGGCAATTTTCGATATCTTCAAGGGAACCTTGGGCCACCACTTCTCCGCCGTGCACCCCCGCTCCCGGACCAATGTCCACCAAATAATCAGCTGCGCGCATTGTGTCTTCGTCGTGTTCAACGACAATCAAAGTGTTCCCGATGTCGCGCATCTCCTTAAGGGTGGCAATGAGCTTATCGTTATCCCTTTGATGGAGGCCGATGGAAGGTTCGTCCAAAACATAAAGAACCCCGGAAAGGCGAGACCCGATTTGGGTTGCAAGGCGAATACGCTGGCTTTCTCCGCCGGAAAGAGTCATCGCGTAGCGGGAAAGGGAAAGATAATCCAAGCCAACATTTACGAGGAAACGGGCCCTGTTCTCGATTTCTTTAAGAACCAGATCGGCAATTTGATGTTCGGTATCTGAAAGAGCGGATTTCGTAGACAAAACCCATTCCAAAAAACGGTCTAGCGATAATTCGGTGGCCTCATAGATGTTAAGTCCATTGACTTTGACCGATAAGGCCGCTTCGTTTAGCCTCGCCCCGTGGCAAGTCTGGCAAATGGAGTCGCGCATGAAGGATTCGTAATAGGTTCTCATCCAATCGGAGGTCGTCTCCCTATAAAGTCTCTCTATTCTCGTTTTGGCGCCTTCGATATAGCCGTTGCGGTTCATTTTGTTTCCGCTTACGGAAGTCAAAGTGTAGGAAAGAGGCTTCTTAGACCCGTAAAGGACAATGTTTTTTTGCTCCGAAGTAAGGCTTTTCCAAGGCTTATTGAGCGGAACGTCATACACGGAGCATAGATAGGCGAATTCCTGCCATTCGAGATTCGTCGTGTTAACGATATTGTTGAAATAACGGATGGCCCCTTCGGAAATGGTCTTTTCCTCATCTGGAACCAGCAAATCGATGGCCACTTCCCTTTTGATTCCAAGACCATGGCAGTCCGGACAATAGCCAACGGGGGCGTTAAAAGAGAATAGACGTGGTTCCAAATTCGGAACGGAGAAGCCGCATTCCGGGCAGGAATGATGAGAGGAAAATAGCTTTTCCTCATCCCCGTTTATCACAATTAAATATCCATGCCCCCAATCAAGAGCGAGCTCGATGTCTTCGGAAACACGTTGACGTACGCCTTCTTTTAAAACGATTCTGTCGATAACGATATCGATATCGTGCCGTTTGTTCTTATCAAGAGAAGGAACATCCTCTAAAAGGTAAATCGTCCCATCAACCCGAACGCGGACAAAACCTTGTTTCTTTAATTTATTGATCGTCTCTACGTGCATTCCCTTCTCATGGCTAACAACGGGGGCCAAAAGTTGAATTTTGCTCCCCAGAGGGTAAGAGAGAATCGCGTTGCACATCATTAACGGCGAGAACGCGGTGATAGGTTGGTGATGATGCGGGCAATAAGGAACCCCTACCCTAGCGTAAAGCAAGCGGAGGTAATCATAAATCTCCGTCACCGTCCCAACGGTGGAACGGGGGTTATGCGAAGTCGATTTCTGATCGATGGAGATGGCGGGAGAAAGCCCTTGTATTTCATCGACATCTGGTTTCTCGAATCCGCCTAAGAATTGCCTAGCATAACTAGAAAGGGATTCGACATATCTTCTCTGCCCTTCGGCGAAAATCGTATCAAAAGCCAGCGTCGACTTGCCCGATCCAGATAAGCCCGTGAACACGGTAAGCGACCCTTTGGGCACGTCCACGTTTACGTTTTTAAGATTGTTCTCTCTGGCCCCGCGGACCAAAATCCAGTTTCTCGAGTTCTTTTCTTCACTCATACCTGGGCAATTATACAAGTCCGCGCATTCTTTTGTGGCAAAACGACTCCCGAATTTCGCACATCGTGAATTCCAAAGCTTAAGTCAGTTTAATCGATATAAGCGGAAATAAGTCCCGT
>CAVJMG010000016.1:0-28223 GCA_963650805.1 uncultured Bacteroidales bacterium | reverse complement strand
AAGATAGGGGGGGAACCCCTGAAAATAGCGCGCTGCCGAGCTCTTTTCTTTTCCCAGGCCCCGAAAGGGGCTTTTTTTTGTTCTCTTGGGTTTTCCCTTGAATAGATCCTTCTTCGCTTTCTTTGAAAGAAAGCGTTGCCATTTACGGTTCATTTACAAAAAAATATCCGATGCCATCAAAACTTTATTGAAAAAATCGCATTTTTTCCTTGAAATGGAAGCGCTTACCAATTATTCTATTTTCAAGCGAAAAAGAAAGGGATTTTGCCATTCCTTAGTTTTAAATTTCGCCCATGCGGAAGACATTTGAATCTCCGCGGAAAGGTTTTATGCAGAAGAATTTGTCTCTTCTTGTCGTCTCTGCCGCTTTGCTCGGCGGAGCACTCGCTTCCTGCGCCGGCGGTGGAAGCAGCTCGGAGAAATCCGAAGTCGAAAAGGTCATCGAACAAGCCGTTACGATGGACAAAGATGATCTTTACAAAAAAGCCATGGAGGAAATCAACGGCAAGGATTTCTACATCGTCGCCAACTCCTCCCGTACTCCGACTGCGGCAACCGCCTTTGTCAAGTATTGCCAAGAAAAGTACAAGGATGCGAACTTCAACTTCACGGTGAAGTCGACTCAGCCTAAGAACAACCAGATCTTCACCCAGATCAAGAGCGATGTTAACGGCTCCAGCCACACTTTGAACATGACCCTCATCCAGGACGGCTCTCAGATTAAGTCCAAGATGATCGACACCGGCTACTTGCTCAACTACATCCCGAAGGAATGGGATGGCAACAAGTCCCTCGACGGCGAGCCGCTCGCCCTTCAATCTCTCAACAAAGTCTTCGCCTACAACACCGTTGCGGTCGATGGCGTCAGCGCTTCCTACAACAACTGCTGGGATTTCGCCCTCAATGTGAAGACTCAGTTCATGAAGCCCTCGAGCGAACCCGTTGGCCAGAACTTCCTCTATATGTTGACCCAAGAGACCTACGCCAACTACGTCAAAGAAGGCTATGATGCCCTCTCTGCCGAAGATAAGAAGAAGGTCGATGACGTCATCGCCAGCTCCGACGCCGGCATCGCCAGCTTGATGGCCGATGGCGGATTCTGCGAGAACGCCAAATACTCCCTCGCTTGGATTTATAGCTTCCTTAAGAATTACACCGAAGTCACCGACGACGGCCCGATTCAGGCGAACCTCACCGCCAAGAGCTCCGCTGGGGCCGCTGGCTTGCTCGTCTATTCCAAGTTCCGCTCCACCAAGGAAACCGAGGAGACCTCCAACACTTGGATTGACATCGCCGCTTATAACAACGGCTACAAAGGATTCGGCGGATTCATGTACAAGCATTACCTCCAGATCCTCAAAACCGCTCCCTATCCCTGGACCAGCTGCGCTTTGATCAACTTCATGGTCACCGAGCATGATGGCTTCCAGCCTTGGGGCAAAGACATGGGCGGATATTCCTCCAGCCCGGCGGTTGCTAAGACCTTCGACCATTCCAACGATGGCGCCGCCACCGACACCACCCCCGCGACCCCTTGCAAAAACGACAAGGGCTACGATTGGTGGATGTCCAGCACCGGCGGACGCCTCGTCCTCGAGGATCCGACCTACTGCGCTTCCGTCGCCTCGGTCTTGGCCGACTGGATCAATTACCTTTGATCTAACAATTTGACAATTCAAGCAAAGAGAGAGGGCCACCTCTCTCTTTGTCGGTATTAGAAAAGGAAAAACAATGCGTTATCAGAATGCATATGACCCAGGAGCGCCTAAGCCAAATCGCTTACTCCTGTGGCTGAAAAAAGTCGGCAATTACTTCACAAAGCCGCAAAACGTCATCCTTCTAGTACTCGGCATCGCTCTCACGGTCTTGACCATCGCCCCGATGGTGATGGTGTTCATCGACACCTTCACGATTCATATCGGCAGCGAAACGACGGGCAGTGGGCTCGACGCCGATGCGCTATCCGGATACAACTGGGCCTTCACCTTCACTAGCAGATACGCCAAACGCCTCTTCTGGACTCCGTTCTGGAACACCATGATGATGGCGGCATTAGCCTGCTTGTTCGCAATCGTCTTCGGCGGCATCACCGCTTACCTCATCACGAGAACGAACCTGAAGTGGAAGAAATACATCTCCAGCATCTTCATCCTTCCCTACATCATGCCGCAGTGGACGCTAGCTAACATCTGGCGCAACCTCTTCGACTCCATGGCTGTCACCGGGACTCGAAACGGCATCTTCGCAAGGCTATTCAACGTCACGATGCCGGAGTGGTGGTGCATTGGGCTATTCCCCTCCGCGCTCATCCTCGGCATCCATTACGCGCCGTTTGCCTACATCCTCATCGGGGGCATCTTCACCAACATGGATGCCAACCTCGAAGAAGCGGCCACCATCCTTAACACCCCGAAATGGAAGACTTTCCTCCGCATTACCCTTCCGATGGTGAAACCCGCTATTCTATCGACTATCCTTCTCGTCTTCTCTAGCGCCATGGGCTCTTACCCCGTACCGCACTACTTGAAGTACACGACCCTGGCGACCCAATACTTCGCCAACAACACCGACCGCGCCGGCTCGGCCTCCATCATGTCCATCGTGATGATGATCATCGGCGTGGCGATCCTCGTGGTCAATCAGTTCTCCACTTCCGGCAGAAAGAACTACACGACCGTCACCGGGAAATCGGGCCAGGTCAGCCTCGTTGACCTCCATGCCGGCAAATACGTCTTCGCCGTCATCTTGATCATCATCACCGCCTTCACTTCGATTTACCCCATCATCTCCTTCACTCTCGACACCTTCCTTGAGAACCCCGGCGACTACAGCGCCTTCACCACGAAATGGTGGGTTCACATCGACGATCCAAGCGTCGACGTCGGGATGTACGGGCAAAACGGCATCTTGTTCAACAACAATTTGAAATTGGCGTTCGGCGGATCCTTCCTCGTTGCCTTCTGCGCGGCCTTGCTTGCCGGCACCATCGGCACCCTGGTCGGCTATTGCGTCTCGAAAAACCGCAAAGGGAAATACGAGAACTACGTCAACGCCATCGCCTTCTTGCCTTATTTGCTTCCCTCTCTCTCCGTCGGCGCGGCTTACTTCGTCTTCGGAAACGCGGTGGGCATTTACGACAAATACATCCTTCTGATCCTCGTCGGCACCATCAAGTACATCCCCTTCGCCAGCCGCTCCGCCCTCTCCTCCATGCTTCAGCTTTCCGGGGAGATTGAGGAATCGGCCATGATTCAGGGCATTCCTTGGTGGAAGCGCATGACGCGAATCATCATCCCCATTCAGAAGACGAGCATCATCTCCGGCTACCTTTTGCCCTTCATCACCGGCATGAGGGAACTTACGCTATTCATGATGCTGTGCTCCTCTGGTAAAATCGTCACGACGATGCTCGATTATTATGACGAGATGCAGTTGACGGGGCTCTCCAGCGCCATCAACCTTGGCTTGATCATCATCATCCTCGTCGTCAACTTCATAACTAATGTCACTACCGGCGCTTCGCTTGATAACGGCGTCGGAGGCGGAAAGAAGAAAAAGAAAAATGCCTGAAATTGTATTAACCGACGTCGTCAAAAAATGGGGCGACTTCTACGGTGTCGATCACCTCGACCTTAACATTCCCAACAACTCCTTCGTCACCTTGCTCGGCCCTTCCGGCTGCGGCAAGACGACCACCCTCCGCATGATCGCGGGACTTGAGACCCCGACTTCCGGGCAAATCCGCATCGGCGACCAAATCGTCTTCGATTCCGAACGCGGAATCAACGTCCCTCCGGCCAAGCGCCACGTCGGCTTCTTGTTCCAGAACTACGCCCTTTGGCCCAACATGACCGTCTACCAAAACATCGCCTTTGGTCTTAAAAACGTCAAAGAGGAGATGGACGTCTATGATTGGGACCTCGTCCGCATCACCGATTACATCAAGGTGCTTGGCAAGCAAGACAAGGTCATCGCCCTCATCAAAGACTCCGCCGACAAAGACGGCAAAATCAAAGCCGACCGCGCCATCATCAAAATCGTCGACTTCTTCAAAGTTTCCTATCCCACGGCCAAAAAGGTCTTCAAACTTGGCTTAGACAAAGTTGAGAACCCGGCCGTCCTCGCTTCGCAAAAGATTGAGGAAGCCCAAGCCAAATT
Organism: uncultured Bacteroidales bacterium; assembly: GCA_963650805.1. Classification (GTDB taxonomy): domain Bacteria; phylum Bacillota_I; class Bacilli_A; order RFN20; family CAG-826; genus Alloenteromonas. The sequence continues at coordinate 24,065 of CAVJMG010000016.1, read as the reverse complement.
CAAAGCCATCCAAGACAAATACGCCGCCAAAGGCGTCAAGCTCGACGAGAGCTTCCGCATCCTCGATGAGAAAGGGCAGCCCCAAAGGAAAGTCCGCAAACTTTCCCCTGAGGAAGTCGATCTCAAACTTCGCGACGCGGCCAGGATCCTCAAAATCGGCGAATTCATGTCGCGCTATCCCGCCGAGCTCTCCGGCGGCCAGCAGCAGAGGGTCGCCATCGCCCGTACCCTCGCTCCGGGACCCAAGGTTCTCTTCATGGACGAGCCTTTGTCCAACCTCGACGCCAAGTTGCGCCTTGAGATGCGTTCCGAGCTCAAGCGCTTACACCTCGAAACCGGCGCCACCTTCGTCTACGTCACCCACGACCAGATGGAGGCCATGACGCTCGCCACCAAGATTTGCCTTATCAACAACGGCGTCCTTCAGCAGTACGATCGCCCGCTAGAGATGTACCATCGCCCCGTCAACGTCTTCACCGCTGACTTCCTTGGCTCTCCGGCCGTCAACCTCATCGAAGCCAAAGGCAAGGTCAATGAGAAGGGGCAATTCGTCTTCGACGTGTTCGAGGGCCACAAAGCCATCTTCACTCCGGCTGAAGGGTTTGATCTCGACGCTAAGCGCGAGCAGCTTAAAAATAGCGCTCGACCCTTGACCGTCGGCAAAGCCAACAAAGACGGACCCTTCCCTTATAAGGTTCCCTTGCTCGTCAACAAAGTCGACATCGCCGACAACCCCGTTTTGACCGATGAGGATTTCGTCCTCGGCGTTCGCAGCCAATACATCACGCTCAACGAAGGCGGCCAGCTCGAAGCCGTCGTCTATAGCGCGATGCCTACCGGCAAAGAAACCACCATCCGTCTCCAAGTCGGCAACTTCTTGCTCACTGGCGATGAATACGGCGCCGTCGATTACGAAGTCGACACCAAAGTCAAACTTGGCTTCCGCGGCTCCCACATCATGCTCTTCGACCGCCAAACCCAGCATTTGCTGACGCTTGGCTCGCTCGAGATTATCTGATTCAAAGCCAATGGCTCCTCCCTTCGACGGAGGGGCCTTTTTCTACGCGAAAGTGGTTGAACTTTACGCCTAATGAGTTAGGATAACGCGGCTAGGAGTTAATACAATGAACTTTATCGACGACCTCAATTACCGCGGACTCATCGAGCAATACTCCAATGAGGACAGCGTCAAAGAATTGCTTTCTAAGAAAGCCACCATCTATTGCGGCTTCGACCCAAGCGCCGGCTCGATGCACCTTGGCAATTACGTCATGATTTCTTTGCTCAAGCGCTTCCAGCGCGCGGGGCATAGGGTCATCGCCCTCGTCGGCGGAGCCACCGGAATGATCGGCGACCCCAGCGGGAAATCCAGCGAACGGAACCTTCAGACCAAAGAAACCCTCGAAAGGAACACTGCTTCGATCAAAGCTCAGCTTGAGCGTTATATCGATTTAAGCGACCCGGAGAAAGGGGTTCTCGTCTCCAACTACGAATGGCTTGGCAATATGCCCGTCATCGATTTCCTCAGGGACTATGGCAAGTACTTCTCCATCAATTACATGCTTTCGAAGGAAATCGTGAAATCCCGTCTTGAGGCGGGCATTTCCTTCACCGAATTCGCCTATCAGATCCTGCAAAGCATTGATTTCTATCATCTCCATCACGAATATGGCGTCTGCATGCAGATCGGCGGGAACGATCAGTGGGGTAACCTCACCTCCGGTTTGGAGCTCATCCGCAAAATCGATGGAGAAGGGGAAAAGGTTGAATGCATGACCGCGAAGCTTTTGCTTAGAAGCGACGGCAAGAAATTCGGCAAGTCCGAAAAAGGCGCCCTCTTCCTCAACCCCGAGCTCACCTCGCCTTACACCCTTTACCAATATTTCATGAACGTCACCGACGAAGACGCGATTCGCTTCCTCAAAGTCTTCTCCTTCCTCTCCAAAGAGGAAATCGAAGACGTCGCAAGGGAGCACTTCGCCAATCCCGGCGCCCGCATCGGCCAAAAGAAAGTCGCCTATGAAGTCACCAAAGACATCCATGGGGAAGTTGCCGCCAAAGAGGCCATTGCCATGACGGAAGCCCTTTTCAATGGCGACGTTCGCGCCTTGAAAGAAAGCGAAATCGAAGACGTCTTCGATTCGAAAATCCATTTAGAAGAGGGAATCCTCCTTGAAGACGCCCTCATCGCCCTTGGGCTAGCCACTAGCAAAAGGGAATCCCGTACCTTCATCACGGGGAATTCGGTCACTTATAACGGGGAAAAAGTCAACGACCCCAAATTCGTCCTCTCTAAGCAGTCCACGCTTTACGGGCGTTACGTCATCATCCGCAGGGGCAAGAAGAATTACGCCCTTGGAGAATTCTGATGGGCAATAAAGACAAGAAGATCGACGATTTGACCAAAGCCAAGCTCGTCTATTCTGGCGAGCTCACGTTGTTCGCGATCGCCTTCGCCGTCCTTGGCTCCTTGTTCCTCTCTGGGATCCTCTCCACGAGCGACTGGAAGAAGTGGGTGGTCCTCACTTTGGGAAGCGCCGGGGCCATTTGGGCTTTCGTCGACTTTTTCTGGACCCTCAAATCAAAGAAAAGAAGGGCGTCGAATTGCCTCATCGACAAAATCCTCGTCCTCCCAAGCGCGCTTTGCTCTCTGGGGTTCAACGTCTTCTTTTGGATTAAGCTCATTCCCTTCAATTCCGATTACGATGCGTTCTTCTCCTATTTCTTAGGAGGGATGCTCCTATATTTCACCCTCATCTATCTATTCCAAGCCATCTACCATTGGTTCCATCCTCTTCCCGCGTTAGTTGAAGCTGACAAAGAAGAGAAAAAGGCGGAGGAATAATGAAGTTCTAGGCGGGAAACCCGCCTTTTCTTTTACGCAAAACAAACGAAAAACGCCAGGCTTTTGACCTGGCGTTTGCTTTTCCGCGAATTAGAGCTTGCGGTTGTAGAATTCGATGATCTGGCTCTCTTGGATGTCGCTGGGGAGCTCGTTGCGCTCAGGAAGGCGGGTGAAGGTGCCTTCGAGCTTTTCGGCGTCGACTTTGACGTATCCAACGGAAGCGGGCTTGGAATCCAAGGCCTCTTTGACGACCTTAAGCGGGCTGTCGCCTTTGAAGCTGATGACGTCGTTGACCTTGCAGAGGTAAGAGGGGATGTCGACCTTCTTGCCGTTGACGAGGACGTGGCCGTGGTTGACGAGCTGACGAGCGCCGGCGCGGGTGCGGGAGAAGCCCATGCGATAGACGAGGTTGTCGAGGCGGGACTCGAGGATGCGGAAGAAGGCAAGACCGGTGACGGTTTCCTTATCGGCTTGGGCGAGTTGGAACAAACGGCGGAATTGACGCTCGTTCACGCCATAGAGGGTGCGGAGCTTCTGCTTTTCGAGGAGCTGAGTTCCGTATTCGGAAGCCTTCCTCTTGCGATCTTGGCCGTGTTGGCCCGGGCCGTAGGCCCTTTTCTTGAGCTCATCTCCGGTTTCGAGGACGGAGAAATTGAGGTGACGGGATTTCTTCCACGTCGATTTGGTGTACCTGGACATATTTAAATGTCTCCTTTCTTTGCGTTGCAAAGTCTAGAGTGCTTCCTCCATCTTCCCGGGTGTCAAGAGGTTTCAGCTCCGTAGCATAGGGCTTACTTTGATGGATTCTTGACGTCGGACGGAAGCGTAGAAGCCTGCTGCTTTTCACGCATACGCGATTATACGGAAGTCCTTAGGGCAAATCAATGAAATTCTTTTCGTCCCCAGACCCGGGGAGGCGGCTGTTCTGAATCAGATTTTTGGCCAAGTTCTCAATGGCAGCGGAAATCTCCTTTGGCGATTCCTTTTTCCCTTCCTTTAGCCAGCGATAGACCAATTCTTTGCTTCCCCCGAAAAGGAAGGAATAAAGCGTTTCAGCGTGCTCCTTTTCCTTTTCGCTGAACTGAAGCGAAGAGAAATAAAGGGATTTCACCTCATCGAAGATGCGATCCAAAAGGGAATCTCGCCCCACCCCGGAAAGAATGACTAGGGCCACGTTGCCGTTTTTATCGAGGAAATCAAAAAGCTCATCCGGCACGAGCTTGCTTCGCTTTTCAGCATTAGATTTCACGATGTCGAGGACGAAGGCGAGGAGATTGTCCTCAATCTCCTTATAGGCTTCCTCAATGCCTTTGAAATGCTTATAAAACGTCGCGCGGTTAATTTGGGCTTTCTCGCAAACCTCCGTAACGGAAATGTCGCTGAGCTTCTTGCCTTCGTTTAATAGGCTCATTAAAGCGTCGCATATCATTTTGACAGTCACCTGGCTGCGGAGATCCATTTTCTTTTCGTTTTCCATCCCCTTTATTATAAGGTGCAATTTTTGGCGACACTAGTATTGTAAAGCGACAAGTGACGCCGTACTATTTCCCCTATGAAAGCAAAGGCCCCAAAGGACAAAAAACCCATTATCGTCGCCAAAGACCTCAGCCGCGTTTTCCTTACTTCAAGCACCGAAGTCAGGGCGCTTAAAGGCGTGAGCTTCGAGATTTATCCTGGCGATTTCGCCTTGATTCTTGGGCCTAGCGGCTCAGGCAAAACCACTTTGCTCAACGTCCTTGGGGGGATGGACGCCCCTAGCGGTGGTCAACTCATCGTTTCGGATCGCCACATCGAGGGGCTAAATAAGAAGCAGCGGTGCAACTACCGCAGAAAAAACGTGGGTTTCGTTTTTCAGTTCTATAACTTGATGCCGAACCTCACCGCGCTTGAAAACGTTGAACTTGCAAGCGAGCTTAGCTCCAAAGCCTTATCCTCAGAAGAAGCCCTCCGCAAAGTGGGACTAGGGGAAAGGCTTAAGTCCTTTCCCGGCCAGCTCTCCGGCGGCGAGCAGCAACGCGTTTCCATCGCGAGGGCATTAGCCAAAAACGCCGAATTCCTTCTTTGTGACGAGCCCACGGGGGCGCTTGACTATAAAACGGGGAAATCCATTCTTAAGCTTCTTTTCGACACCGCGCACAAAGAAGGGAAGACGGTTGTCGTCGTAACCCACAATAGCGCCATCGCCCCCATGGCCGACGCCGTCATAAACCTCCGCTCAGGCTCGATTCAATCAATCGTTAGGAACCCCACTCCGACGCCTGTGAAGGAGATCGTTTGGTGAGCTATGAAAAAGGCGTTCCTTTCCTCAACCCGCTCCCTTGGCAAAAACTGGTCGAAGCTTTTGGCGATGTCTTTAATCGTCGCGCTTAGCTTTGCCTTCATTTTCGGCATCTCCATAACGCCCAGCAAAGTGCAATCTTCGATTGAGACCTCCCTTAAGAACAATAAGGTTTCGGATTTCAACGTTAAATCGCTCTCAAGCGATGGCTTTACCGATGAAGAAAAGCAAACTCTATTAAATGGGGAAGAAGCCCAATGCGAGTTCGCCTTTTGCTTAGATAACGCCTCTTTCTCCGCAAAACTGTCCTTTTATGACCTCTTAGACCAATTCGGGACTTCGTCTTTAGTCGCTTCAGGGAGCTCGAGAGAAGAGGCGCAGAAAACGCTGACGTTCATCAAGCTTTTGCTGCCCGATGAAGAAGGCCTTCTTTGTTTGGAACCAAGCGTTATGAGCGAGGGCAACTGCCGCTTGATTTGCTATGGCGAGGGGAAATCCGAAGACGTCAATGCCTTCAACTTTATCGAGGGCAGAATGCCGATTTCCGAAGATGAAATCCTTTTGGACACCCTTTATAAGCACCACGCCGTAAATGAAGAAGTGGAGGTATTCGGCAAAGCCTATACCGTCGTTGGGATCGTGAAAAACCCTTTGTATTACGCTAGAACGGGGGAACCGGATTTAATCAACCAAGAAGGTTTGACGGATATCTTTTATTTAAACCACGCTCTGAAGGAAGCCCCTTCTTTGGACACTTTGGTTCAAAGCGCTCTGCAAACTTACGTTGATAAGAACTCCGCTTCCATCGAAGCCAAGCTCAAAGAATATTTCGGAGACTATTCGCTTGTTTTCATCGACTCGATAAAGGCGCGAATCAACGAAGCCCTTTCTTCCATCAGCTATTCGTTCCCGGAAGCCACCGACGCCTATCTTTATTATCCTGAACGGAACGACTTCTATCTCTATGGGGGCGATTACGAAAGCTTTCTCGAACGCAAGAAAACCTCGTTGCAGGAGAAAAGCGAGAATTGGACTGTTTTAAGCGCAAAAGAGAGCTATTCTCGCGAATTGCTAATGCAATCTTGCCGCAAAATGAACTCGATCTGCTACATTCTCCCCTTGTTTTTCCTCGCGGTCTCGGGGCTTGTCGTCTCCATTTCCATGAGCCGCCTCATCGAAGAGGAACGCAGTCAAATCGCCTGTTTGTCTTCGCTTGGGTATGGGCCGTGGAAAATCTCCAAGCGCTTTTATTTCCAGGCTTTTGTTTCGACTTTCCTAGGAATAGTGATGGGGTTAGTTGCGGGGTATTACGGCGTCTTCCCTTTGATTTTCGATGCGTTCAATTATCCTTTCTTGCTGCCTTCTTTCGTCAGTTCCTCCATGGATTTCTCTTTGACTCTTTATAGCGCCGTCTTCATGATTCTCATCATCTTCGGTCTTACTTTTGCTCAGCTGAAGCAAACGCTTCATCCGCTCCCGGCGGAGCTTTTGCTTCCAAAATCCCCCGTCCAAAGCGTTTCCACGAAATCTGAAAAGGCCCCTTTTTGGGATAAGCTCCCCTTCCGAATCAAAAGCACGGCGAGGAACCTCGTCCGCTACAAAAAGAGGGTTTGGATGACCGTGCTTTCCGTCGGCGGCAGCACGGCCATCGTGTTCGCCGGTTTTGCTTTGCTAGACATCACTAACGTCCTTGCGGAAGGGGAAGCTGGCGCGGTCGCTAAATCCATCGTCCCCGTGTCCTATTTCTTGATTGCCTTTGCGATAATGCTCGTCGCTCTTGTCTTGTACAACTTAACCAACATGTCCATCACCGAACGCTCGCGTGAGCTTGCGACCCTCGAGGTGCTTGGGTACCACGACGGGGAGACGGTCTTCTACCTTTATAGGGAAGTGGCCGTCATGACCGTCCTCGGCTTGGCTTTGGGGATTCCATTGGGGATGACCATCATGGAAGTGGTGGTGATTTACCTCGAATTCGGCTCAATCGGGGATATCCGCTGGTATTCCTATTTGGCCCCAGTCGCCATAATGATTGTCTTCGCCGCGCTGGTGGATCTCCTTCTTTTGCCCAAGATTCTCCGCATCGACATGAACGCCTCCCTGAAGTCCGTCGATTAGGATGTCATCTTTTTCGTAAGAAAAAGAGAAACCCTCTTCTTTGGCATGGTAATATAAGTTCGTTATGGAACCCCTTGTTATCATCATTTTAATTGCCGCTGCATCCCTCCTGCTCGTCGCGGGGATCGTTTTCCTCCTCTATTTCACCGTTTTGCGTCACATTTGGGCGAAGAAACAGGTGGGGGAGATGTCCCGGAGATTCGAATACCTCCACGCTTTGCTTTTCGGGCAGGATAGCCAGTACATCAGGCGCATTGAAAACATCTCTTCGACCAACCTTCTGTACGCCGACACCTACATCGAATTCAAAAAACGCTACAAAGAGGTCCGCGACCAAGAAGACACCGCCGCCCAAACCGCGGTCAATAAGCTTAAGGACCTTCTTTCCGAACGCCACCTCAAAGCCTTGAAAGAAGAGCTTCCCAAAGCGAAGAAGGCTTTGGACAATTATGACCGCGAGGTGAATAAGCTCAACGATGATCTCCTCACCGTGATTAAGCCTGAGGAAGATTGCCGCCAGCAATCCCTTCTCCAAAAAGAGGAGCTCCGCAAGGTCAAGCAGGATTATTACGTTAAGCAAGCCGACATCAGCTTGGCTTCCGATTCCTTCGAATTCGCTTTCAAAATGCTTGACGACAAATTCAAGGAATTCGAATCCCGCGTCGAAACCGCCCAATATAGTGAAGCAAGCGAGATGCTCCCCTATATCTCCGCCGTTCTCAAGCAGCTCTCCAACGCCTTGAAGGAGATGCCCGATCTCTGCGTCACCATCCAAAGCGTCATTCCGGATAAGCTCGATTCTTTGGAAAATCGCTTCGAAGAGCTCACCCGCGCCGGCTACCCCCTCTATCATCTCCTTTACCAGACCAATATCGACGAAATGCGTGAACAGCTAAACGCCATTTCCGAAAAGGTGAAGAACTTCGATTTGGACGGAACGCAGCAAGAACTCGATGGTATTTTGGCGAAAATCGATGAGTATTTCGATTCCTTCGAAAAAGAGAAAAACGCCCGTGTCCGCTTCGAAAACGAATGCGAGGACGTTTACAATTTAGCCTCCGAAGTCGAGAAGAAGTACGTTCGCCTCTGCCATGGCCTCCCCGAAATCCGCAAATACTACGTCATCTCCGAAGCCGAGGAAGCTAGCCTCAACGAAATCCAAGAGCAGATCAACCGTGCCGGGGCCACCAAGCGCAGCCTCGACACCTACGTTCACTCCAACACCCAGCAGCCTTATTCCATGCTGCTTGAGAAGATGACCAACCTCAAAAACGAAACCGAGAAATCCGACACCGCCATCGAAGAATTCACTCGCTATCTCTATTCCCTCAAATCCGACGCCGACGAAGCCGCTTCCCTCATTCAAAAAGCCTATTTCGAGCTCAATGACGACGAGGCGATTCTAAGAAATATCGCCACGGAAGAAGTCACACAGCTTTACCAGCCGCGCATCAATCACCTTCATGAGGTCATCGACTCCATCTACAAGGCCATGGTTTCCGCAAGCGCCTCTCCTATCGACGTCGACCAAATCAACGGCTGGGCAAACGAACTCCGCGGGGAAATGGCCGAGATTTCCAAAGACCTTGGCAATCTCTGCAACCTCAAGCAGTGCGCCACGACCGCGATACTCTATGGCAACAGAAGGCGCGTCGATTATTCCGATCTCGCATCCTCGTTAAAGCAAGCCGAAGGGCTTTACTTCCAGGGCAAGTTCCGCCCGGCCTACGACGAAGCTAGCGCCGCCATCAAACGCATCCGAGGCGAAGAATAAGATGATTTATTTCGATAACGCTGCGACGACCAAACCCATCAAGGAAGCCGTCGATGTCTTTGAAAACGTGTCCTGCCAAAGCTTCGGCAACCCCAATTCGATTCATCTTTTCGGCTACCAAGCCTCAAAGCTCTTAGAGGAATCCCGGGCCAAGGTTCTTTCTTTGCTCAACCTTTCCTCAACCCATCAATGCATTTTTCTTTCCGGAGCCAGCGAAGCCAACTCGATGGCCATCAAGTCGACTGGGCTCCGCTACCAAAACCGGGGGAAGAAGATTCTCTCTTCTAAAGTTGAGCATCCCTCCGTGTCCAATTCCCTAATTCAGATGAGGGATCTCTTCGGCTTTGATTGCCAGTTCCTCCCCGTTTCCCAAAATGGCGTTGTGGAGCCTTCTTTGCTAAGCGAGTCCATGGACAAATCCACGATCCTTGTTTCGATGATGGAAGTCAATAATGAAACCGGGGCCATCTTCCCCATTGGAGAATACGCCAAAATCCTCTCAAACTACCCTAAGGCCCTCCTTCACGTCGACGCCACCCAGGGCATAGGCAAGACCGACTGCGATTATTCCAAAGCCGACCTCATTTCCTTCTCTGCCCATAAAATCGGCGGAATCAAGGGCTCTGGCGCCCTCATTTATAAAAAATCCCTGCAATTCGCCCCCTTAATTTCTGGAGGCGAGCAAGAATTCGGGTATCGCGCGGGAACCGTTTCCGTAGCTTCCGCCGCCAGTTTGGCAAAAGCCCTTGAAATTGCGGTTAAACATAAAGAGGAAAACCGCGCAAAAGCCACGCAGTTGTGTGAGCGACTCAAAAGCGGCCTTGCCAAAATCGATGAGATAACCATCAATTCGCCTGCCTCCCATAGCCCTTACTTGTGCAATTTCTCTCTAGGAAGGCACAAAGCTTCGGTCGTCACGGAAGCCTTATCCGAAAAGGGGATATACGTCTCTTCCGTATCGGCTTGTTCCTCTAAAGGGGAGCCCGTTTCTTCGGTCCTATTAGCCATGGGCAAGACCCCGTCCCAAGCCGCCAATTCGATCCGCGTCTCTTTCTCTCATGACAACACCGTCGAAGAAGTCGACGCCTTCTTGTCCGCGTTAAAGCAAATCCTTCAGGAGGTAAAGCCTATATGAATTACGATTATTTGATGATCCATTATGGAGAGCTATCGACCAAAGGGAATAACCGAAAGCAGTTTATCCAAGCTCTTCTTCACAACGTTAGAGTAGCGTTAAAGCCTTTCGAAGTGGTTTGCAAAGGCGACCATGACCATATCTACGTCACTCTTGCCGGCAAAGATTTCCATCCTATCCTTGCCAGGCTGCAAGATGTTTCGGGAATCCAGAAAATCTCTTTGGTGGCCAAATGCGGCAAAGACATCGAAGCGCTCAAAATCGCCGCGACGGAACTTATCGCCTTAGAGAAAGGGGCCACTTTCAAAGTCGAGGTCAAACGCACGGACAAATCCTATCCCCTTGACTCCTACGGGATTGCCGTCGCTTTGGGGGATGCTGTTTTAGAGGCTCACCCTGAGCTTGAGGTCGACGTGCATAAACCCGACATCACCCTGCGCGTCCAAGTCCGGAAAGAGGGGGCGAACCTTTCTTGCCACGATTATCCCGGCATTGGGGGCTACCCCATGGGGATGAACGGCAAAGTCACGATGCTTCTAAGCGGCGGCATCGATTCCCCCGTCGCCGCCTACGCCTTGATGAGGAGGGGCATCAAAGTGGAGTGCCTGCATTTCGCCGCCCCGCCCTATACCCAGGAAGCCGTCATCGACAAGCTCAAGGATTTGCTGAAAACGCTAAACGTCTACCAAAGCGACATCAAACTCGAAATCGTCCCCTTCACCGAGCTTCAATTGGCCATTTACTCCAATGTCCCCGAGCCTTATGCGATAACCATCATGCGGAGAATGATGCTCCGCATCGCCGAAGGCGTGGCGAGGAAAAACGGCTGCCTTGCGTTGGCTACCGGCGAATCCATCGGCCAAGTCGCGAGCCAAACCCTCGCCTCGATGCAAGTCATCAACGAGGTTACCTCTTACCCCCTCATGCGCCCTCTTTGCTGCGAGGATAAAATCTCAATCATCGATACTTCAAAACGCATAGGCACTTACGACATTTCCATCCGCCCCTACGAAGATTGCTGCACCATCTTCAAGCCCAAGAAACCCAAGACCAAGCCCAAGCTTGAAGAATGCCTTGAGCTTGAGAAGAAGTGGGACTGGAAGACCATGGTTGATTACTGCATCGCCAACACGAAGAAGATATATTTAAGCGAAGGCGAAGAGGTTTTCTCCAAAGTCGAAGCTCAGGAAGAAGCGAAATGAAAGAGCAAAACCAAATCGATATTGAACTCTCCCAAAGCGGGGAAGTCAAAGAAGCTCCTAACCTCGAAGGGAAACCTTTATTCGAAATCAAGGGCTACCAGACTCCGAAAACCTTCGGATTCGCCTTCTGCATGAGCCTCGCCAACACCTCTTTGCTGATTTTCTATCCCGCTTTTGCCGCGCTTGAGTCGATTACCTTCGCAATCCTGGCAAAAGTCGCAAATCTATCGGATACGGTGTTTGTTTGTTTGTGCGCTTTGACCGGGGCCTTATTCGCTTTCGCCCTCGTCATGGACTTGGGCTTGCCCCTCATCATGAAGAAGAACCTCGCAAAACTCCCCAAATTCGATTTGAAGTTCCATGAGGGAATGATGGAAATGGTGGGGGTAGTGGAGGCAAAAGGCAAACAAGTCGGCGGAATCAAGATGCCTATTGCCTATTCAAGCATCATCAAGATTAAACGGCTTTCATCCTACGTGTTCATCATTTTCCCTTATAACGGAAAAAGAGGGACTTTGGGCATAGAGAAAAACCAAATGCCTCAAGGCCTCCTGGAATTCCTCTTGAAGCAGAAGAAGTAACGTCCATTTAGCCATTAAGGCATAAAGAAAACGGCTCCGAGCGGAGCCGTTTTAAGTTTCGTTCGCCCTTACTTAGCAAGGGCTTTTTTGCTGGTCTCGACCAAACCGGTGAAGGCCTTGGGATCGTTGATGGCGATCTCGGCGAGCATCTTGCGGTTGATCTCGATGTTGCTCTTCTTCAAGCCGGACATGAAGCGGGAATAGGAGATGTCGTTGGTGCGGCAAGCGGCATTGATCCTCTTGATCCAGAGCTTGCGATAGTCGCGCTTGATGAGGCGGCGAGAATTGTAAGCGTAACGGAGGGAGTGGCAAACCTGCTCCTTCGCGGTTTTGAACAAAAGGTGCTTGGAGCCGAAGTATCCTTCAGCGCGCTTTAAGACCTTTTTCCTGCGGGCACGGGTAACGGTGCCACCTTTGACTCTAGCCATGGTTTCTTATTCCTCCAAATTACTTCACGATCATGAACTTGATCCGCTTGTAGTCGGTGCGGCCAAGGATGCCAGCGCCGCGGAGTTGACGCGACTGCTTAGCAGTTTTGTAAGGGGCGTGGTGCCCTTTGTACGGGTGGACGTATTTGATCTTCCCGGTTCCGGTGACTTTGATGCGCTTCATCAAGGCACGGTTGGATTTCATCTTCGGCATTTGAGGTTTCCTCCTATTTCTTCTTCTTTGCAGCGACGATGGTGGAGTAGCATTTGCCTTCCCAGAATGCGGGTTTGGCAAATTGAAGCTCTCCGGCTTCCTGAAGGATAGCGACGAATTTGTTAAGCAGCGCTTCGCCGAGGTCTTTGTGGGCCATTTCGCGGCCTTTCAAGATGACGCGGATGTTGACTTTGTCGCCGTCTTCGAGGAATTCCTTGGCTTTCTTGGCTTTGGTTTGGATGTCGTGCTCACCGATTGAGATGTGGAGCTGGACTTCCTTAAGCTCGGCTTGTTTGGAATTCTTTTTGAGTTCGCGATCCTTTTTCTGCTGCTCAAATCGGTATTTTCCGTAATTGAGAATTTTGCAGACGGGCGGATTGGCATCGGGGGCGACGCAGAAGAGGTCGAGATTGTAGCTCGCCGCCAAAGCATTGGCTTCGCGAGAACTCATTCTTCCAAGGTTCTGTCCTTCGGGCCCAATAACCATGACGACCGGATAACGGACATGTTCGTTGATTGGATCGAAACGTTTTTGCGGACGACGGTCTGGTTTGCTGAAATAGCGAATGGTTGCTTTCCTCCTTTTGGCCGCAAAAAACGGGGCCGCAGAAGCCCCGCATCCACATACTGTTTGTTTTCAGTAGTTAGAGCCAATTCCCTAAGGGAATCTGGCGAGCGCGGGAGCGACTGCTTTCTACGTCTTGCGACAGCGGTTATTCTATGAGGTTCTGCCCTTTCGGTCAAGGGCGAGTTTTCTTATGCCGGTAATTTTGGTGCCCCTCATTCGGATTGGCCTTGGGCATTTTTGCAGGGTAGGCCAAGTTCGGTATAAAGCCAACGATACGTATCGATTTTCTCATTGGCTAGTTCATAATCGCAGCCAAATTCCCCTTTAGTTGCGATGAAGACGCCTGCGGTTTCCCTTTGTCTCTCCGAATAGGCTTCCAATATGGTTTTCATACTCGTCAATGGACAGGGGAGGTTATTCTGCAGCCATTCAATCTCACTTGCCTGCTTGACGCGATTCGTCCCTCCTAGTAGGCCCGAATACCAGGAGTTCTCTTTATTCCAGCAATACACCTCAATGCCCTTCGTGTTGCCTATATAAGAATGATACAAACTGTAATCGGCCTCCTTGCTTTGGCTTGCGCAGGAGGAAGCCAAAATCAAAAAAGCCAGGCAAAGGGAGCGTTTTAATTTCGACGTGTTCAAGGGTATCGAGGGTCTATTCATAGTTCCGTTTAAGCCGATTGCTATCCTTATTATAGAGGGTCAACATTCGTTGACGACAAACTTTAATGCGCCTTGCCCATGAGCTGCGCGGGTCAGTTTCTTTCATTTTAGGGCCTACGGAAGCAATTTTCTTTTCTTTTCCCAAATTTCTAGTAAATTAGTGCAGGTTTAATATTTATTAACTATGGCCAAGATTTCCCAGAAGAAATATCAGTCCGATTCCGAAGTCGTCGACTTAATGATCGCTTTGTATTGCCGCAAGAAGCACAAAGGCAAAAAGGGGGAGCTCTGCCAAGATTGCCAAGAGCTCAAAGATTATTGCGCCTATCGCCTTTCCCTTTGCCCCTGGGGCGACAACAAGCCCTTTTGCTCCAATTGCACAATACATTGCTACAACAAAGAGCATCGGGAAAAGATAAGGGAAGTCATGCGCTTCTCGGGTCCTAGGATGCTCTTTTACCACCCCGTTTTGGCCATTAGGCACGTCAAAGAAACCCTCAAGCAAAAGAAGAAACTAAGGAAGCAGGCTAATGGAAGAAAAGCAAAAGAAGAAAAGCAAGCTGAGCCGAAGCAAGGTCGTTAGGGTCATCTTCCTGATCGTCGGGTGCGTTTCCTTCGCCCTTGGGACGGTAGGGATCGTCATCCCCGTTCTTCCGACGGTCCCATTCTACCTCTTGACCGCGTTTTGCTTTGTCAGGGGCTCGGAGAAATTCGCCAATTGGTTCCTCAATTCCAAACTCTACAAGAACCACGTCGGCAACTTCGCCAAGCACCGCGTCATGACAATCTATGGGGAGATGCTCCTATTGATGTTTGTCAGCGCCCTTTTGATGACTTCGATGTGGTTCATCAATAAGCTTGCGATGACGATCGTCTTCAGCGTCCTCATCGCCTGCAAATACGCTTATTTCGTTTTCCGGGTCACCCCGGTATCGAAAAAAGAATACCTCGCCATCAAAGAGCAGGATATGAAAGAAGAAGGAGGGGAGAGCAATGATCGATAAGGATTTGCTCCGTTACATCAAGGGGAAAAGATACTATCTTGTTTTGATTACCTTGCTTTCGTTTTTGGGCTTAGCTTGCTCGGTTTCATCGACCTATTTGCTTTGCAAAAGCGTTGAGACGTATATCGATTCCGACTTCAAAATGGGCACGATTACCCTTTCTTTCGGCCTTATTTGCATCGCTTTGTTTATCCTAAGCTTCGTTTTAAAAGGGAAGCTCAGCGATAAACTCTCGGAATACGTCAGCGTGAAGATCCGCAAGGACATCTATGAGAAGTACGTCGCCTTAAACGGCTCTTCTTCCCTCAAGGTCCAAGAAATCGCCCAGCTTTCTAGCGAAGGCATCGAGCAGCTTAAGCTCTATTATTCCTCCTATTTGCCCTCGTTCTTCTACAACATGAGCGCCCCAATTGCCTTATTCGTCCTGTTTTGCTTCTTCTCTTGGAAAGTCGCCATCCTCTATTTGGCCTGCGTCCCCTTGATCCCGGTTTCGATCATCCTGGTCTCCAAATGGGCGAAGAAAATCTTCGCGACCTATTGGGACAAATACCTTTCTTTAGGCGGGGCTTACCTTGACTCGGTCAGAGGCATGAAGGAACTCCTCATCTTCAATTACGACAAGACCATGGAGGAGGAGATGAAATCCAACTCCGAGGAATTCAGGCGGATAACGATGAAAGTCCTCGTGATGCAGCTTTGCTCTACCACGATCATGGATCTCGTCGCCTATGGCGGAGCGGCGGTGGGCATCGTGCTTTCTTTGATTTGCCTGCAAAACGCGGAGATATCCTACCGCTCTGCGATGTTTTTGATTTTAGTCGGCGCCGAATTCTTCTTGCCTTTAAGGGCTTTAGGCTCCGCCTTCCACATCGCCATGAACGGCGCAACCGCCGGAAAGAAAGTCATCACCTTACTCAAAGAAGAGGAACATCCCGACGGGGAGGGAAGCCTCGAATCCATTTCCGGAATAGAACTAAAAAATGTTTCCTTCAAATACCTCGACGGGGAATCCTATGTTTTCGAAAACATCGACATGACTTTGCCGAAAGGATTCACTTCGGTTTTGGGGGATTCCGGATGCGGGAAATCCACGCTTTCGAAGGTTTTGAGCAAACAGCTTTTGGATTATGAAGGCTCCATACGCGTCAATGGGAAAGAGCTTTCCTCCCTGAATATTTACGATTACAGGAAACTTGTCTGCTATCTTTCCATCGATACCTATCTCCTACATCTTTCTATTAAAGACGCCTTCGCCTTCTATAATCCCGACATCACCGAAAAAGAGATGACCGCGCTTCTAGAAAAGGTCTCTTTGAAGGAACGCATCCTCAATGAGAACTCTTTGGATTTCGTCCCCAAAGAAGACGCCCTCGACCTTTCAGGAGGCGAGAGGCAGCGTTTGATCCTCGCCTATTACCTTGGCAGCAAAAAAGATTTCTACATCTTTGACGAAGCCACGAGCAACATCGATAAAGACTCCGAGAAAATCATCGTCTCCGCGATATCGGAGCTCGCGAAGGAGCACGTCGTTTTGTTCATCTCTCACCGCGTCAAAAACGCCCTCAGCGCCGATTACGTGTATCTTTTCAACAAGGAAGGCGCGATTCAAGAGGAGGGGACCCCAAAGGAGCTCCTTGCCGAAGAAAGTTCCTTCAAAGTCCTTGTTGAAAGCGAAGAAAAATGGGAGGTCATCGCATGAAAAAGCAATCTTTCTTCCATCTATTGAAAGGCATGCTTGCCCTCGTCAAAGGGAAGCGTTACCTCATCGTCTTGGCCGTATTCGTAGGGACGCTTGGCTTCCTTTCGGCCATGGGCATCACTTTCTTCGGAAGCCTTGCCGTTGCTAAGCTCACCGGCGCGGAGGTTCCTCTTTCCTTGCCTTGGCTAATCGCCTTAATCCTCATCTGCGGCTTTGCCCGCGGGTTCCTTCGCTACGCCGAGCAGTATCTCAACCATTACATGGCCTTTACTCTCCTTGCTCTTGTTAGGAACAACGTCTTCTCTAGCCTAAGGAAGCAAGGGGGCAAAGTGCTCGACGACAAAAACAAAGGCGAGCTTCTCTCCATCCTCCAATCCGACACGGAGTCTTTGGAGGTCTTTTACGCCCACACGATCACGCCTTTTTTCATCGCCATCCTCACCGAAGCCGTCGTTTTGGTCCTCTTTGGGGTCCTTCTGCATTATTCCTTCTCCCTATTCGCTTTGGGGCTATACCTCATCATCGGGGGAATCACGCCGGTAATTTTCTACCTGTCGAATCGAAAATTAGGCGTGGAATACCGCAAAAAACTCGCAGAAAGCGAGAATTCCTCGCTCAATTCATGCTATGGCATCAAAGAGACCCTCTTTTTCCAAAAGGAAAAGGACGTCGAAGAAGAACTCAACTCTTCATCAAAACAGCTCAACCGCATCGTCTCCAAGCTCAACGACAAAGCCCTTGCTTCCTCTAGCGTGGTGAATCTGCTCATTGTCTTAGGCGACCTTTTCATCATCGCTCTCGGGGCTTATTTGTACAAAACGGGCATCATCGCTTCCTATCGCATCATCCTCGCCTACATGACTTTAGCCACTTCCTTCGGCCCCGTGGTGGCCCTAGCCAATTTGCCCGCGAACCTCACGATGTCCTTTGCTTCCGCCAAACGCATCCTCCCCCTCATCGACGAAGAGCCCAAAATCAAAGATGGCGAGGAGTCGTTCTCTTTCTCAAATTTGGAAGTCAAAAACGTTTCTTTCGCTTACGACGAAAAGAAAGAGGTTCTCAAAGACGTCTCCTTCAGTTTGCATAAAGGCGAGATCATCGGCATCGAAGGCAAAAGCGGCGGGGGCAAATCCACTTTGTTCAAGCTCCTTCTGCATTTTGAAGAAGCGAACTCCGGGGAAGTTCTATATAACGGGAAAGCCGTCTCTTGCTATTCGCGCGAGGCTTTAGCCGACAACGTCACCCTCTTCTCCCAAACAACCTATTTGTTTAAAAACAGCATCCGCTACAACCTCTGCATCGCCAAAAAAGACGCTAGCGACGAAGAACTCTACTCTTGTCTTGAGAAAGCGGGCCTCTATGAGAAAGTCGTCTCGCTTAAAGACGGCCTCGACACCCAGATAAACGATCTTTCCGACAACCTTTCTAGCGGAGAGAAGCAGCGTCTAGGCTTAGCGAGGGTCTTCCTTGCCTCCACCCCGCTCATCCTCCTAGACGAGGCCACCAGCAACGTCGACGCCTATAACGAAGCCTACATCCTCTCTCAGCTTAAGAAAGAAAAAGAAAACAAAGCCATTCTCCTCATCTCCCATCGAAGCTCCTCTTTGTCGATATGCGACAAGGTCTATCATCTCAAGGACGGGGAATTATGCTGAAGGCCCTGATAGATTTCTCCGATCACCGCGTCATCGGCCTCATCGTTTGCCTTTCCCTTGCCTTAGTTTCCCTAAGTGCGATCTTCGTCCGGTACCTGATCCGCAAAAGCAAAAAGGATTGATGCCGCCATAACCTTCGTTCCCATCCAGGGCCAGTTCGTTTGCTAACGCTCGGCTAAAGGCCGCTGGAAATTTGAAAATCCATATTGGATGTGATTATCGGAAGGGAGCAATTGTGGCCGCGCCCGAATTTGAGTGGCAATGGCGCTAACGAAAAAGCCTAGCGACGGCTAGGCTTGTGGGCAGCTCTTTTTATTGCCCGATTTGGCTAAGCATTTGATATGCGATGGAAATCGCATCGACGATGAAGGCGATTCCGGAAAGCAAGAACAACGCCATATCCGCGGCGGCGGTTTTCTTCGAGGCTTTTTTAGCGAAGGGGAAATAGAAGCAAGAGGAGAGGAATAGCCCTAATAACAACCCAATCCATTTAGCTTGGCTAGGCGCCTCTTCTCCGAAGAGGTTTATGCCCCAGCCGACTAAGAAGGCGTGGCAGGCCAATCCGAGGAGGAGAAAGGCAACTAGAAGAGCTAAGCCTAGCTTGGCTCTCTTCTCCCTAAGCAAGAAATAAGCGACGTAAGCGGCGATGAAGAGGAAGAAGGAAAGGAAACTAAGAATCGCGTAAATGCTCATAGCCCCTCCTTTTTGCAGTACCTTTGGTTCCTATCGGTCGGACAAAGGGGGTTGGACATGATGATTTTGTTCCTGTCCAAGGCGGGGCGGATGTAATTCTTCTGTAGCCCCAGCCTCGATTTAAGGCCCAATAAAGCGCAGAGCTCTTTAGAGGAATAGTAACGTCCTCTGGCCATCTTCGAAACGAGCCGGTCGACTAAGGGCGAGGAGCTCACTTCCTTTTGGCTAGCTTCCCTGAGCAAGGCGTTGACGCTAGAAAGGATCAGCTCAAGTAAGCATTCGACGAAGGGTGCGCTATCTTGCTTTTTTCCGGCTTCTTCAAAAGCCTTCGCGAGCTTGTCTTTTTGGTAGAAGAGGGCTTTCTCGATGCGGAGGGCGTCCATGGAGCGCCCGGCCTTAGCAAGCATCGCCTTGAACCAATAACGGGCCAATATCCCGTTTTCCTGGGAGTAGGGGGCTAAAGCCAAAACCTCGAAATAAAGGAGGCAAGCCAAAGTGACCGGAGACATGATTTCCTTGTTCTTCTTCTCAAATTCGAAGAGGTTCTCCAAAAGCCCCCGCACTTTGTTATATGGGGGCAAAAGATAATCGAATCCCTCGATTTTCGAACTCTTCCTCATGGGCACCCCATCGGGGAAATACTCTTTCTCGAAATTCTGAAGGATAGAAGGGCTGTAGGGGTCTTCTTTGCGAAGCCTATTGTAGAGGCGAAGGAGTGCGCTGGCTTTTTGGTGAGACGGAGCTTCCTCCCCGGAATTGAGGGCCCTCATCTGAGAAGGGGTGACGTTAATGCCCTCGCAAGCGAGCGTGTATTTGATTTCCTCGGCGTGGAGGGCGTTATTTGATTCCACGGTTCCAAGGCAAGACAAGCGCCCAAGGCGATAGGCGATGTCGCTAGACAAGCGGAGGATCGAATGGTTGACGCTCATGGAGGAGCGGTAGGGTGGGTTGGTGCTATTGGTAATCATATCACCATTATTTTAATTTCGAACCGGCTTTAAAAAAAGCCCTTCTGCTCTATATTCTTGCATATAAAAAGCCCTTGGCGGACCAAGGGCTAAATTAGGCTAAGGCGATTACTTGTTGAAAGGATTAACGTCTTTGTTTTCTTCGTCGTCAGTGACGGGGGCAAAGATGTTAAGCTTAGCAAGCTCTTCGAGCTTTTGATCGTAAGCGAGTTCTTCTTGATTCATAATTCATTCCTCCCTCATTTTCGCTCCGCTTCATTTCCGGAGCGCCATTACTTTAGCCTCCAAAAAAGAGGAAACAATAGGGTTTTCGGTGAAAGCGCTTGCGTAAGCGTTTACTGAAAACGCTTTCTTAAAAAGTGTAGAAACCACGCTTACTTTTAAGCGCTTTCAATTTTGTTACATTTTTATTTACATTGAATTTACAACTTTGTTTTCATGGATTTTCATTTATTAATCGTACGAAAAAAGCCGTCCTTTTCGGGACGGCTTGCGGCAAGCAACGATTAGAACCTCGCTTTGGTGGCGATGCTGTTTTTGAGGAGCTGTTTGAATTCCTCTTTGGAAACGGTGATCTGCTCCTTTTGCCCGTAGATACGGTAGGTGAGGGTTTCGTTTTCCTTTTCCTTGTCGCCGATGACGACGGAATAAGGAACTTTCTCCACCTGGGCATTCCTGATCTTGTAGCCAAGCTTTTCGTTGGAATCGTCGACTTCGACGCGGATGCCTTCTTCTTTGAGCATCGCGGCGACATCGTTAGCGTAATCCAAGTGATTGGCGAGATTGACCGGGAGCAGCTTCACCTGCACCGGGGCGAGCCAAGTCGGGAAGGCTCCCCCGTAGTTTTCGATGAGGATGCCGATGAAACGCTCAATGGAGCCGAAGACGACGCGGTGAAGCATCACCGGCTCAACCTTCTCCCCATTTTCGTCGATGTAGAAGCAGCCGAAGCGGTGGGGCAAATTGACGTCGAGCTGAATGGTCCCGCATTGCCAGGTCCTGCCCATGGAATCCTTGAGCTTGAAGTCGAGCTTAGGCCCGTAGAAGGCCCCGTCGCCGGGATTGATTTGATATTCGTGGGCGGAGTCTTTGCAGGCTTGGGCCAAGATGCGCTCGGATTCGTCCCAGAAGGAGACTTCGCCGATGAAGTCTTCGGGACGGGTGGAAAGGACGATTTTGTAGGAAAGGCCGAAGACGCTATAGACCTGGTCGAAGATGGCCATGATGCGTTTGACCTCCTCTTCGATTTGGTCGCGCCTAAGGATGATGTGGGCGTCGTCCTGGGTGAAGGCCCTGACGCGGAAGAGTCCGTTGAGGGCGCCGCTAGCCTCATGGCGGTGAACGTGGCCGAGTTCGCTGATGCGCATGGGGAGCTCGCGGTAGGAGTGGATGCCGTTTTTGTAAACGAGCATGGCCCCCGGGCAATTCATCGGCTTGATCGCGTAGTCGTCTTCGTCCACCTTGGTGGTGTACATGTTGTCTTTGTAGTGGTCCCAGTGGCCCGAGGTCTCCCAGAGCTTCCTCGACATCATGGTCGGAGTCATGACTTCCTGGTATTCCTCTTTGGTGTGAAGCTGCCTCCAATAGGAGACGAGCTCGTTCATGACGATCATCCCCTTGGGAAGGAAGAAGGGCATGCCGGGGGCGTAGTCGCTCAGCATGAATAGCCCAAGCTCTTTGCCGAGCTTTCTATGGTCGTTGTCTTTTCTTTTTTGGAGGATCTCCAAATGCTCTTTCAAAGCCTCTTCGGTGGGGTAGCAAGTCGCGTAGATGCGGGTGAGCTGCTTGTTTTTGCTGTCGCCCCTCCAATAGGCTCCCGCGACGGAGAGCAATTTGAAATGCTTCAAGTAAGAGGTGTTGGGGACGTGGGGGCCGCGGCAAAGGTCGACGAAGTCGCCCTGACGGTAGATGGAGATGGTCCCTTCGAGCTCTTTGATGTGCTCGACTTTGTAATGGTTGTCTTTGAATATCTCAAGGGCTTCATCCATCGAGACTTCCTGCCTCTTGTAGGGGATGGCCTCTTTGGAGAGCTTCTTCATCTCCGCCTCAATCGCGGGGAAATCCTTGTCGGTGATGATTTTGTCCCCGAAGTCCACGTCATAGTAGAAGCCCTCTTCGATCGCGGGACCGAACCCGAACAAGCATCCTGGATAAAGATGCATCAAAGCCTGCGCCATCAAATGGGAGCAGGAGTGGTTCATCATCTCGAACCCGTCGGGATCGCTGGGCATGACGAAGGACAGCTCCCCTTCCTCAACCTTATTCCCCATGTCGAAGAGTTTGCCCTCTTGGCGGAAGGCCAAGGCCTTGTTCTTCTTCTCGGGGTCGACTAGTTTTGCGGCTTCGAAGCCATTGATTCCATTTTCGGCTTCGAATTCTTTGCCTTCGTAAACGATTTTCATGGAAATCCTCCTTAAACGAAATAAAAGCGCCCTCACATAAGGACGCTGGCTGCGCGGTACCACCTTACTTCATGGACGCTTACGCCCATGCTCTCTACCCCCTTAACGCGGTGGGGTACGCCCAAGTTATTTCCCTGGGGGCTCGGGAGTGGTACTCCATGCGCCTATAGGCGCTTGAGCGTGTCTCCTTCAACGCGCCTCTATTCTAGAAGGGGCGGCGGGGAAGTCAATACCGGCTCTTCCTAATTCCAGGCTTAGCCGGGGAATCCGACGATGCGGAAAAACAAGCACAAAGCGATGCTGACGGAGACGACGATAATGGCAATCGTGGAAATCGTTTTGTTTTTGGCGAAGTGCCTCGACACGATCGACATCGCGAGGATGCCCGCGCGGTGAGAAACGCCGAAAAGCGCCCACGCAGGGCCGCTGGCGGATAAGAAACTACAAAATAACGAAACGATCGAAAGGACGAGGGAGATTATCCCCATGATGGTCGCCCAGTTGCCCGAAGCCTCAAAAGGGTGTCCGCAACTGGGGCAATACCGAGCGTCGTCATTCACTTCTTTTCCGCACGAAGAACAATATTTCATGTCAATTTCCTCTCGAGGATTGTAATTCGCCCCACTTATCCGTCAACGCCATTCGCCACAAAAGTCTAATCTTAAAAGTCTATCTAGAAAGCCCTATGAAAAAGAGAGCTAGGGTAAATAACGCGCTTTCACTGGCGACGATGATTCCAAGCGTGCACACCCATCTATGCGAGGCGCGACCTCTCGCAAAGCAGCCCAAGGCTATAAGGCCGCCTTCGATGGGGAGCAGGATAAGCGTGACGATGGGGAGAAAGGCGCAGAGGACCGATGCACACGAACAAGCGAACGCGAGAAGGATCGTCAAAACGCCTAGCGCCGTGGCCCAGCCTTCACCATCGCTGAATCTTTGCCCGCAATAAGGGCAAAACGCGTCGTTGTCAGAAATCTCTCTTCCGCAGATATTGCAGCGCCTTATCATCGCGTTTCCTCCTTTGCTGAATTTTAACGCTTGCAAGCGAATTCGTTAACGGCCTCGTGATAATCCGTTCTTAGCTTTCCTTCTTAATTGCCATTCTTGCTTTGGCTATGAGAGACGGCGTTAGGCTTTTGGGATTGGTCAAAACCCTACTTTTTGTCCGCGAATTGTCTTAGTCTAAATAAGGCTAACGGCCATGTTCAAACGAAGAAACATCAATATGTCTAAAGCAATTCAAACGAAAATGGTGGCGAAGCGCTTATGCGCTTTCGCCTCGGTCCTTTTCTTGGTGGGCTGCGCGGATAAAACCCAGGTCGTTTCCTCTCTTAGCGATGCTCCCCATAGTGGGGAGACCTCTCAAAGCGAAGAGTCCGCTTCTTCTTTGAACCGTCAAGACGGAGAAACCTCCGTATATTCTTATTCGGCGACGCGCTTCTCTGAATTCAAAGAATTCGTTTCCGATTTCTGCTCGCTGAACAAGGCTTCCTTTGTCTGCTTCAATTTCGACAATAATGCCGGTATTGCTTCCGAGTATACCTTTGAGGGATATCCCAGCCCGTTCGGCTTGAAAAGAGAAGATGTCTCCAAAACCGTCTTTGAGAATTTCGAATTCTCGTTTTCTTTTTTAGAAGAAAGGCATTCGACTGTAGGCGTTGACTCTAGCCGCCTTATGAAAGTCAGCAAGGCCGTGATTCTAGATTCCGCCTCTTTTGATGCAGGCTCGTTATCATATGCGAAACAAAAGCAAAGCTCCGCCCAATGGAGCGTTTCCGTTTATCCCTAGTTAATCGAAAATTTAGCACTACATTTACAAATTCAGCGATTTCTTGA
>CAVJMG010000015.1:0-36790 GCA_963650805.1 uncultured Bacteroidales bacterium | reverse complement strand
AGGGTGTTCTGTCCGAAGAACCAAGCGGAGAAACCGCTGCCGACGACGGTGGCGCCACCGACTAAGCCGACTAAACCAATCAGAAATTTTCTTTTCATTGCGAAATCCTTTCAAATTTGGCCTTGTTATAGACTTAATTGATAGAAAAAACAACATCTTTGCTTAAATTTGTTGAATTTCCAAAATTAAATGGCGATTTGCAAAAGAAAAATCCGCAAAAACCTAGTTATCCCGAATTTTAGAATCCAAGATTCCCCAAACTTCAGCGACGTTTTTGAGGTCTTTGACCCAAATCGCCTTCTTGTCTTTGAGGGTAATGACGATATGGCCGGACTTGAATTGGCCTATCCTACTGCTAGCGGCGCCTGAAGCGTGGTTGAGCTGATAACGAAACGTGGCGACGTCATCAAGCATGACGGTCTTCTCTTTATAGTCCCGAATGATAAGGCGATCTTCTTTAAGAGTCAGAGCATCCACTTTTTTAAGCCAGGAAAGCAAAGACACGATAAAAAGGACGAGCGAGAACACCGCCATCAAAACGGCCATGGCGATGAGCAAGGGCTCCGTCTTCTTCGCGTGGGACAAACTATAGAAAAGCCAAATGGTCGTTCCTATTAAATAGGCGTCTAACAAAGTGAACATCCATTTCATCCAATGGATTCTTTGGAACGTAATTCCTTGCATGGTTTAGTTGTAGCACAAAAGCAGATCTTTCCATAAGGGGATAAGCCGCCGCCGAATAGAATGCCTTCTCAAAACAACGAGAGCTGCTCGGCGGAGGCGTCGTCTTTGGAATAGGCTTCGATGAGGGATTTCAAGAATTCGTAGTCCTTGCTGAAGGAATTGGCGATCCTCACGACGCGAAGGCCCGCTTGCAGGCAAAGCTCTTCCTTCTTTTTATCTAAGGCCATTCTTTTGGCGTCGGTGTAATGTTCCCCTCCGTCGAATTCGAAGGCGAATAGAGGCTTGGGAGAAGAAAAGGCCGTTTTTGCGTAAAGAACGGAGTCGAATTCCTGTTTGCTTTGACACTCTTCGCCAAGAACGGAAACTAACGGAACGTTTCGTTTGATCGAGAGTTTCCCCTTCGTTGAGAGGATTTGGGAAAGGGTGAGGTAGAAGTCGTCTTCGTTAGGAGAAGAGTTTGAAAAGCCAATGGAGGCGTTTTTGAATTCGCCAGGGATAACTTCGACCGTTCCCTTGCTTTTGCAGTACTGGAAGAGAGAATTCCACACGGAATCGCCCGTAGATGCCTTCTTCAAGGATTCCTCATCCCCGAAGACGACGAGTCTCTCTTTCGCCCTGGAAACGGCGACGTTAGCGATTTCGCCATGTTGATTAAGCCAATCCAATGTCCTTTTAGACGTGTATGAATTAATCCCAGTAGAGATCACGACGACTTTCTTTTCGTCGCCCTGCACCGAATGGACGGTCGCGGCTTTGACGTCGTGGATGCCTTCTTTTTCTAGAAGGGCGTTTATAAGGGAAGCTTGATTGACGAAGGGCGTAATGATGGCGAGGTCTTTCTCCCCCGCTTTCTTCACATAGGACACCACGTTCACGGCCTCTTGGAAGTTCTGATTCCTTTTAGGAGTTTTCACGTTGCCAAGGCTAGGAAAGAAAGCGACTTCTCCGTCTCTTAAAGAAGGGGATATCCGCAGCCTTTTGTGGTAAAAGCGTTCATTGGAGAAAGAGATGATTTTCTTCCCGCAGCGATAATGCGAACGAAGCAAGATGCGATTAGAGACTTTGTCCGCCTTCTTCATCGTGGAGAGGATGGAATTGGAGAGGCAATCGTAGTCCTCGCTGACCCCGAGCTCATTTCGGAATTTCTCTTCCAACGAGGCATCGAGGTTAACTACGGGCAAAAGTTGATCCTCATCGCCCACGAGCAAAAGGGCATTGCCCCTAGAGATGGGGAGGAGGGCGTTGGCGATGCTGCTTTGCCCCGCTTCATCCATGATGACGAGATCGAAGAGATAGGAGGAGGTGCCGAGCTTTTCGCTGGAAAGGTTGGTGGAAAAGATAATCGGAAACGCCTCGTTTAATAAAGCAAGGTTTGCGTCGTTGCGAAGATAGGAATTGAATTTAGACAGGGCGTTTGCCTCTTTGGAGAAGACGATTTGCCGCAGCTCAAAATAAGAAGGCGAAGAAAGCTTCGCCAAGCGAGTCAAAGAGGCTTGCTGCAAGAAATATAGGGCGTCTTCGTCTCTGCTTAGGGAAACGAAATCGGAGATGAGCTCCTCTTCGCTTAGAGAAGGGAGGGCGTCTAGCTTTTTCTGCAGCTTGCTTTTCTGCGCGTCTAAAATTTTCTTTTTCCCTTCTAGCTCATAGGCCTTTTCCAAGAAAGCGAGGTTTTCTAGCAAAGAGGCTCGTTGAAGGTACGCGGTTAAAGCATCCACGGCCCGTTTGTTTTTGCTCAATACCTTTTTTCTTAAACTTTCTAGCTCGCCGAGGTTAAGGGAGGGCTTTTCCTTTGTTTGAAAAGCCTCTTTTAGGGTGACTAAGGCTTTGGCCATGACGCTTTGGTTGCCAAGGCGAAGGTAGGGGAACGGGATCTTCTCCCCTTTGCAAAAGAAGACCATTTTGCTGGCGATGCCATCTAGGGGCCGGTTGTTGCTTGTGGACACGAGGACCGTTTTGTTGTTGAAGAAGCAAGAGAGAAGGACGTTGTAGATGGTGCTCGTCTTCCCCGTCCCCGGAGGGCCTTGGACGTAGGTCACTTTGTTTTTTAGTGCGCTATAGGCGACATAGGCCTGATCGGCGTTGACCCTGTCGTCGAAGAAGACGATGCCGGGCTTGCTTCTGCCGTTATCGGCGAAGCTGACGTTGCCGAAGAAGGCGCGAAGCGGGGCGGGCAGGCAATTCTGCCCCCACTCCTTCTCAATAAGGGAGAATAACGTGGAGAAAGGGACGCTATATTCTCTCCCTAGGCAAAAGAACTCAGGACGGGTATTGAGCAATTCTCTTTTTCTAAGTCCTTCGCGAAGAACGGAGCAGGCCGAGGCGAAATCGCTTTGAATAAGAGAAGAGAACTCCTCGGCGTTTAATTCGGTATAGGCGCTGAGGCTGTGCTTTTTGCCTTCGATGAGAAAAGAGGGGTTTATGCGTGCTTTTCCGCTCTTTCTAAGGCTTTTCCGCTTAGGATTAAAGCAAATGGGCTCATAGCAAACGACGTATTTCTTCTCCCCTTCGTCGATGCTTATCCTCGATAGGGCGAGCTCGTTATGGCGGGAATCCCATTCTTGGATTTCTCCTTCGATGACGGATTTGCACATTTGATGCATCTGTTCATCGGAAAGGAGGATTTCCCCTTCCTTTTGCAAAGCCTCGGAATCCACGCCTTCCACCATTCCTTTTTTGGCCACGAAGGGATCTCCGTCATAGAGGGCGCAAAGTTCTAAATAGCGGAGGATGTTGTTATCGAAGTTCTCGTAATGAAGCCAAGAGAAGCTTTGCAGGTCCGCGTTTATCTTCTCGATGAGCTTGTGGTTGACCCCACCGGAGGTGAAGAACAGCACTTGGCAAGAGAGGATCCTTTCTAGAGGAAGAGCGATATTCTCTAAGGTGTCCGTGCCTTTGTAGTCGTTATAGACGTCGCAATAGAATATTTTCTTTTCCGGGTCGATGTCTTGGACATAGGCCCAAAAGCTCGTGACGCGGCTTTGCTTCCTCGAATCAAATTCCAAAGCGACCCATCTTCCTTCTTTGATGGACAAAGAAAGGGAGCGTTCGACGTCTTTGCAAGAAGCTTCTATTTTTTTCATGGCTCCTTACCAAGAAGTCCTCTCCCCTCCCCTTCCGGAGGAAAGCTGGAAATAAAGCTCGAGGAGAAGGGCGTTATGGTAGTCCCGGATATCGAGGCTGGTCTTCTCAATGAAGGCGTTTAGGCGATAGGAGAAGGTGTTTCTATGGATGAAGAGCTCTTTGGCGGAGAGGCTAGCGTCTAAACCACATCGGAGATACGTCCCCGCGGTAAGAAGCAATTCATGGTTGAGCTTGCCGAATTCCTCCGCTAAAAGGGGATAGGAGGAATAATCCCCGAAGCTGATTTCTTTCATGATGACGTCAGGAGGGAAGACGGCTTGATTGGGGAAATAGGCTAAGGCGTCTTTTAGCAGCTTCTGCGTGAGGCGGTTATCATCGTGGGCGCACAAAAAGGAGATGCTTCCCTGCATGTCTTCCCTTAGAGGGAGCAAGATGGAAGAAATCGTCGGATAAAAAGAGGAATCCAAAACGATCGCCCCCTGCGTCGAGGAAGAATAGTAGAGATCTGAAATCGCAATGCCCGCCCCTTTTAAAGCGGCCTCAAAAGCTTGCTTGGGGACAGGGGAAGAAGAAAGGAAAAGGAAAGTCTTGTTCATTAGGCAACCTTCAATACGTAGCATTCGTAGGGGCGGAGGGTGAAGACGTGGTCGTCGAGAAGGACGCCGTCGTAAGTGTGGAGGACGACGTCGGTGATTTGGGCGTAGAAGGAGAAATAGGAAACGTAGGGGCGGAAATTTGCGATGACGATGAGCTTCTCCCCTTCCCCTTCATGGACGAAAGCGAAGACGTCGGGGTGGTTGCGGTCGAGCAAAGAGAGCTCTCCGTTGATGATGAGGTCGTTCAAATAGGGCTGCTTCCTCAGCGAAAGGAGGTATTTGCAATAGCTCAAAATGGAATCGGGGTCGCGCTCTTCCAAAGCGGCGTTGACGCCTTCAAGGTAATTCAAGTTCACCTTGAACTGCGGATCGCTTTCGGAAAAGCCGGCGTTTTTAAGGGAATTCCATTGGAAAGGGGTTCTGGCGTTCACCCTAGAGGTGCGATTGAGGTATTCAAGGATGGCGTCATCAGAATACCCCGAAGCCCGATACGCCTCGATTTCGCTTTGGCTGGAGACGTCTTTGGCAAAATCCTCAAGGCTAAGGTAAGTGACGTTGCTCATCCCTATCTCATCCCCTTGATAGATGAAGGGAGTCCCGTAAAGAAATATCAGGATGGTCAAAAGGCATTTGGCGCTTTTCTCCCTGTAGCGGATGTCGCCGTATTGGGAAAGAAGGCGCGGGTGGTCGTGGTTGCACCAATAAATGGGCATGTCCGCTTTGCTGTGGCAAATGGAATACCAACGCATGAAATTGTCTTTAAGCGCGATGACGTCGGTATGGATGTCCCTATCCTTTTTCCCAAGGGAAAGGTAGGCGCCGTTTTGCCAAACCGTGTCGAAATTGAACATCATGTCGATGGAGCCTTTTTCCCTATCGGTGAGCTTCAAGGAATCTTCCGGGGAAATGGAGCCGCCTCCCTCCCCGATGATGAGGCAATCGTATTTGGAGAAGACTTCGCGCTTGAACTCTTGAAGATAAGTAAAAAGCTCCGCCCTATTGGAGAACTGGGAAGGGTCATAGGCTAAGCCAAGGTGGTCCAAAGGGACGGGGGAATCTTCGAAGGTCGTGTTTTTGGCCAAATGGGCGAGGGCATCAAGCCTAAACCCATCGACGCCCATGTCCAAATAATAGGCGGCGATATCAAACATCTTCTTCCTTAGTTTTGGGTTGGCCCAATTAAGGTCGGGCATGTTTTTCGAGAACACGTGGAGGTAATAATTCTCCCCGTCGGGGCATTTTTCCCAAGCCGAGGAATCAAAGAAGCTTTCCCAGTTATTCGGGGGGCAAAGCTTCCCGTTGGTTTTCTTGCCTGGCTCAAAAATGTAATAGGACCTTTCTTCGGATTCGGGGTCTTCTAAGGCTTTTTTGAACCACGGATGGGCGGAGGAGGTGTGATTCAAAGGGAAATCCAAGACGATCTTGATGCCACGACAATGAGCTTGGCTAAGCAATTCCCTTAAATCGGATTCGCTCCCGTAAAGCGGGTTAATCCTATAGTAATCCTCAACGTCGTAGCCGTTATCTTCCATCGGAGAGGCGAACAAGGGACCAATCCAAAGCAGATTCACGCCGAGTTCCTTCAAATAATCGAGCTTGGAGATGATCCCGGGGATATCGCCCACGCCGTCACTATTGCTATCGGCAAAGGAGGAGGGGTAAATCATGTAACCCAAAGAAGAATTCCACCACCGTTTCTTATTTTCCATTTTCTTTCGTCCTCCTTCTTTTGTTCCAACCGAGGCATAAACCCGTCACATCAAGGCAAGCGATGATGCTAGCGCACGCAATAAAAGCAATCGATCCGGAGCCTAAGCCCTCTTTTGAAGCGAAAATCTTTGGGCAAAGGCACACCAATATCAAAGTGGCCAATAGCAAAAAGAGATGGAAGCAAGCAAAGCCACGTATCAACAAAGAGCCTTCTTTCCTTAAAAGGCAGCTAGCGAAAAGCCAAAGGGAAAAGGCGGTAAGAACCAAAGCAAGCGAGAAAACCAATATGCCCAAGGGGGTTTGGGAGGAAACGATAGGCTTAAGCCCTCCGGACGCCCCTTCTAGCGCCCTCTCTCCCCCGAAAATCAAAGCGTACCAGCTCGGGGAAGAGGAACTGGACCCATAGGCTTTGCCGAGGAAGCAGAAAAAAAGAAACGCCGAGCAAGATGAGGCGATGCAGAACAAGATTTTCTCCAAAGGAAGGTCGCTTTTCATCCAAATAAAGCATAAACCTATTGCCCGATGCGTTCAATAAACCCGGAAACGGGGTTTTGGGAACCATAAGTCGATAGATGAGGTCTTTGTTGCGTTGAAATAGGTAGAATATGAAGCAAACTGAAGCCAACTAAAAAGCCTTCGCGAGGAAGGCTTAGATTTGAAGCGCCTTTTGCTTAAGCCATCAATCAAGTTTGGGCAAGCTGGCGGCGATATATGATTGCCCAAGGCGCTTGAAGTTTTCGTCCCCGGTGAAAAGATGAATCTGAACGTCTTTGGAATCGATGTAGGATTGGGCCGAATTCAGCAGCACGTCCCCTCCCTTTCCCGTCATGACTCTTCCTAGTAGCAGCGCTGAGGAAGCATTATAGAACAAAGAGAGGTAGCAAAGGGAGGAGCCAAGATAGATGCCAACGTCGGAATAGACTTTAAGCACTTGCCCATCCCCTTGATTGGCTGCCTTTTGCAATTGGACGAGCTTTGCAGGCAAATCCCCTTCTAGCTTAATCCCAGAGGCCTCGGCTAGAAGCACCACGCCT
The DNA here is from genome assembly GCA_963650805.1 of uncultured Bacteroidales bacterium. Taxonomy (GTDB): domain Bacteria; phylum Bacillota_I; class Bacilli_A; order RFN20; family CAG-826; genus Alloenteromonas. The sequence goes on along the minus strand of CAVJMG010000015.1, from coordinate 29,685 downwards.
TTTTGGGAAAGATAATCGGAAGCGGCGCCTTTGATGCCGAGGATATAATGGTCTCTGGCGTTAGGAGAGAAATTGACAGGCACTTTGCTTAGTTCGTTGATCCAAGACAAGAGATGGCCCGATTCTGCGTAGCCCGCGGCAAAGGAAGTTCCCAAAGCAAGTCCTAAGACGGACTTTTGGTTAAAGAGCAAGGAAGCCCCAATCGCGGACACGTCCCCATCGTTTTCGACTTGATAGGGCGTCCCAGGGAATTCTTTTTCGATGATGTCTTTGAAGATGGTGCGGACATGAGCTTGCCGATCTTCTAAGGAAACGTTAGCGAATAAAGCCGGGAAGGTAAGCTCGTTGTTGAGTACAACACCGGCCGTAGAGACGCCGATTGCGTCGACTTTGCCCTCAAGAGCGGCTTTAGCCTTTCTTAGCGAATCAAGAATCCCGGCTTCATGGTAACGCCAATCCTTCTCAGGCTTTGGCGTCCATAGGGTTTCTTCGGAGAAAATGACGTTCCCGTCGATGCAGGCGGTGACCTTGCGGTCGCTTCCCCCGAGATCTAGCCCGATGCGCCTGCCTTTGAGGCTATCGCCGAAGGGGGAGATTTTGTCTTTGCGGGAAGGGGCGCTTTCTTCAAGGGCGATTTCGACCTTTTTGCCGAGTGTCTCCTCCATGGCTTTCGCGCTGGCGAGATATTCCGAATCTAAGGAGATGGCCTCTTTCAGTTTTTGGGAGAATTCATTTTTCGGGGCGAAGGTAATCTTTTCTCCCCCGACGGCCCAAAGAAGGGTCAAAAGTATTTTCTTGCAGAAGAAATAGGATTCCTCGAAGTCATTGCCGATTTTGAAGGAGAAGGGATAAACAATCTCCTCGCCCTGGGAAACGGCGATGCAAAACGGGGTTTGGGCCTTACTTTGAAAGGAGAGAAAGCTTTCGTAAGCCGACACGAAATCGCGATCGAGGGCGAAGGCGTTTTGATTAGACATGGATTATTTGCCTCCGACGCCTTTATCAATGGAAGCACCGGTAAGCTTATTGACGACGAAATTGACAAGAAGAACCGTGATGATGATCAAGAGGTTGAGGGCGTTAGCCGATTGCGGCCACCAAAGCATCCATTCATCGAGCAAGGTGGTGAGCAAGACCGTGGAGCCGGAAGCAAGAAGGACGAACAAGGAGAGCTCCCTCATGCAGGAAGTGAACGGGAGGATATAGCCGGAGATGAAGGTCGATTTCTGAATCGGGAAGATGATCCTGACCATGCGCTTCCACCACGGGATGTTCTGAATGGTGGCGGATTCTTCGATTTCGCTAGAAAGCTGCATCATAGCGGAGATGCCGCTTCTAGAGGCAAAGGGCAAGTATTTGATGGAACCCAGGATGATAAGCAGCAGCATCGATTTCTGGATGCCCCAGCTTTTGCCGATGGCAAGGAAGGCGACGCCAAGGGCCATGGAAGGCATCAAATAAGGGAGGAATGCGAGGTTATCGAGCAATTTGGAGAGGAACGTGCCTCTTTTTTTGGCGCAGGCATAACCCACCAAGACGCCGAGGCTTCCGGCGACGATGGCGCAGACGGAGGAGAGCAACAAGGAGTTGCCGAAGGCTTTCCAAACCTTAGGTTCAACCAAAATGCCCTTCAAGCCGTTTTGGGCGGCGGTATTGCTTGTGGAAATCCAATAATCGAGAGTCAATGAAGAATAGTCGCCGGATTTAACGCAGAGAGATTCAAGGGCGAAGGTGATGAGCGGAGTGATGGAAAAGAAGAGAGCGAGGATGACAAGTATGACGGCGCCAACCCATTTCCCCCATTTCAAATCGATGTAGGAGATTTGGCCGGATTTGCCGGAGACGGTGGTGAAATTCTTCCTCTTGCCGGTGAAAAGTTGGTTGGCGAGAAGGATGGAGACGCCGATAACGATGAGCACGATACCGAGGATATAGCCTTGCCCGTTGAGGCCGCCATTGATGAAGGATTTCATGTAAGTGGTCAAAACCTTGACGTTTCCGCCCAAATATTGCGGGACGGCATAGGCTGACATAGAAGAGGCAAAAACGAGCAAGAAGGTGGACAAAATCGCCGGCATGACGATGGGGAGGGTGATTTTGCGGAGAATTTTGAAGCGGCTGGCCTGAAGAATGGTCGCAGCCTCTTCAAGGTTGGCGTCCATGTTTTTGAGGATGCCACCGATGAGAATATAGGCAAATGGGGCGTAATGGAGCCCCAAGACGATGGCGCAAGGCACCAAACCATAAACCACGCTAGAAGGCACGGAGATATGGAAGAGGTTATAAAGCATGCCTCCGGTTCCGGTGCCGATGGAGGGGTTTTGGAAGAAGTTTTGCCAGAAGGTCGCAAGCGTCCAAGAAGGCATGATGTAAGGGAAGACGAAGACGGAGGAGATGAATTTCTTACCCTTGATGTTGGTTCTTGTGATCAAGAAGGCGACCGTACCGCCATAAACGATGGCGATGATGGCGGCGAGCAAAGACATCAAAAGGGAATTCAGCAATGGCTGGTAGAAATACAGTTTCGCGTATTGCGAGCCAAACAGGTACCACCACCAATATCCGGTCACCTGCCCTAACTTCAAGCCGTAGTTCAATTCGTTGATTGAGGAAACGGTGAAGGTGGAAGAAACGAGGATGACGGTTGGATAAATGGTGAAATAAAGCAAGGCGATGCACCCAACGACCAAAATGACATTAGCCGGGACGCCGAAGAAATGGATGGCCTTCAAAAGCGCGAGCTTGAATTTGCTGGGCTTCTTAGATCCATCCACGGTATTTGACAACGCTGCCATAGCTGAAACTCCTTTTAATAAACGTGAAATCGGGGCGGGAAATTATCCCCGCCCCGAGCAATTCGAATGAATGCGATTAGGCTTTCGCGAGAAGGCCGTCGATCCAGGGGCTGAGTTCGGTCTTGACGGTGTTGATGTAGGCGCCGTCTTCGATGACGAGGTTCTGCTTGTAGAAGGAAAGCGGCTTGTCACCTTCGTATTGGGGGATGGTGTTATTGGCAGAATAGCCGCCCACGGAGGTTCCCCAAGGAGCGAAGCCTTCAGAAGTCATGAGGTAATTGGTGAAGAGCATCGCGGTGTAAGGACGGGGTCCGCTGGTGGCAAGCTGAGCGTAAATCGAATACATGAAGCCCGCAAACGGAGTGATGGTGTGGTCCCAAGCGCCGACGGTGAGGTTTTCGCTGTCGACGGAGGAATCACGGAACTTGGAAAGAACGAAGAGGCCAACTTTGTCAGCGTTCGTGGTTTTGGAAACACCCGCGGCCATCTTGGTGTCAGAGGTATAGGAAGTGGTATCGGCGTTGGCCAAGAAACCTTTGATCCAAGCGTAAGAAGCGTTCTTAAGCTCGCTGGTGGCGACGAAATCGGTCTTGTAGTAATCCTTGTAGGCAGTGGCCATCTTGGTTGCCCAAGCGTCGGAAGTGAGGGTCATCAAGAAATTCTTGTTGACGGCTTCGTCGGTCGGGGATTTGAAATAAATCTTGCCCTCATATTTCTTTTCGGTGAGCTCCCAAACGTTGCTGAAGCTAGGAGCGGCTTCCCCGGCGGTATTGTTCCAAATGAACATCTTGTTGATGAATTGGTGGGCAAGGGGGACGAGATCGTCGCTATCGACATTGGCTTTGAAGATGTCGCTGACGTAGTTGGTGAGCAAGGTGGAGTTGGACCTATAAAGGGAGAGGGTCGCAGAATCCTGAACCAAGACCATGGAAGCGGCCTGGCTCTTGTCGTTGGAGTCGGCTTCGCTGGTAAGGGCGGTATAGATTTGGGAGTCGTTCATCTTGGAGGCGGTGGCGCTATTGGCGTCGAGACCAAGCTGAGCGCCATATTTGGTGACGAAGTTCTCCATCGCGGTGGTGATACGGGAAGTGTTGCCATAGGCGACGAACTTTCCGGTTTCGGCTTTGGCTTTCTCGATGAGCTCGGTTTCGCTCATTTTCTGGCCGGCTTCGACTTTGGAAGCGAATTCATCGCTGTCTCCGCCATTTCCTCCGCCGCAAGCGCTGAGGCCAACGCTAGCAAGGCCAAGCAAGGCAACGGCAATCAAATGTTTTTTCATTTTTACTCCTTTTCCGGGGCGATGCTAAAGATGCGCCTCGGCTATTTGATATGGCCGTATTTTAGGTTGAAAGGGGTTACAATGCAACCTTATCGCTCCGCCAATCCCTATTTTGTTTACATTCCGTTTACCTAATTTTCTTTTTCTTCCACTTGTCTTCTTTTTTTGCGTATCTAGAATAGGCGCCTATGAAGAATTTGATGCGCGCTTTGAAAAGAACCGTGAGAAATTGCAAAGGCCTTTTCTTTCTGAATTTCTTGACGCAATTTTTCATGGTTTTCTTCAATGTTTTCTTTACTTTCTTGCTGAAGGTCCTCGTCGATTGGCTTTCCGGAGACCTTGGCGAAGCGGAATTATTGGAGGCTTGGGTGCTTCGCCTCATCACTTGGGGCAATGGGAGCGAGGTCTTCGACGCCCACCCCTACGTTTTGATCATCGCCGTCGCCTCCGCCGGGATTTTGACCGCGGGCGTGTCGGTTTTGAGGATGTTAGTCCGCGGGTATACGCAGGAAGAGATGCGAAAAACCCTGCAGCTTGACCTTTTCTCGCATTTGGAGAAACTCCCCTACCCTTATTTCAAAACGCACAAGGAGGGTGATTTGATTCAAACATGCACCAGGGACGTCGATGTCGTCAGGCGCTTCTTCATCAACGATCTCTCTCAGGCTAGCTACACGCTATTTGTCTTCATCCTCTGCAACGCGATTTTGATGTCGATTTCTTGGAAGCTGACGCTGGTGTCCAACTGCCTCTTCCCCATCATGTTCATTTATTCCTTTTTGATGATACGCAAGGTCAGGAAGCGTTACGCCGACACCGATGAAAGCGAGGCCTTGCTCACTGATGCGATTTCGGAGAATCTCTCCGCGGTTAGGATTGTGAAAGCCTACGGGCAGCAAAAGAGGGAGATCGATAACTTTGAGCTCCGTTTGCGGGATTATCGAAATCGCTTCTTGCTTTGGAAGAGGCTATCGAGCTTCTTCTACGCAAGCTCCGACGTCTTCATCTTCGCTTCCCGCGTCTTGGCGTTGCTTTATTCCATCTATTTAGCCGTCAAATCCCCCGCGGAAATCACCGCCGGGACAGTCGTCATCTCCTTCACCTTCGTCAACATGATGGTCTGGCCGATGAGAAGCTTGGCCACTTCTTTGGCTAACGTGGGCCAAGCTATCGCTAGCAACGACAGGATCGGCGCCGTACTAAACGAAGAAATCGAAGATACCACTTCCGGCCTTACTCCCGAAATCAAGGGAGGCGTAGACTTCTCAAATGTGGACTTCTCCTATAGCGACGCCCCTGATGAGAAGATTCTGAATGGGGTCACTTTCTCCATAAAGCCCGGCGCAACCGTCGCCATCATGGGGAAGACGGGCTCAGGCAAAAGCACCCTCTCTTTGCTGCTCACCCGCCTTTATGACGTCACTGGGGGCAACATCAAAATCGACGGAATAGACATCACCGAGATCCAAAAGCATTACCTCCGCACGCAAATCGTTCCCGTATTGCAAGACCCCTTCCTCTTCTCAAAGTCGATCGCCGAGAACATCGCCGTTTCCAAAAAGACGGCGAGCAAAGCCGAAATCAAGCGCGCGGCATACATTGCTTCACTAGATAAAGCCATCGCAAGCTTTGAAGAGGGCTACGACACCCCCGTCGGAGAAAAAGGGGTCACCCTCTCCGGAGGGCAAAAGCAAAGGGTCGCCATCGCCAGGACGGTGCTCTCGGGGGCGCCCATCCTCATCTTCGACGATTCTCTGTCCGCGGTGGACATGGCCACGGATTTAAGCATACGCACCCGCTTAAAGCAGCTCGATGAGAAGCAAACCGTCATCTTGATTACCCATAGAATAGCCACCGCTAAGGACGCGGATTTAATCCTCGTCCTAGACAAAGGCAAAATCGTCGAATCGGGCACCCATCAAGAGCTCATCGAGCATGGAGGCATCTACGCCTCAATCAACGCGATTCAAACTTCGTTGCAAGGAAAGGAGGATTAATATGGCAGGCGGATTCCAAGAAGAGCAACTTCCGGATAAGCTCAATCTTTCGGTGTGGCTGAAAATCGGCAAATACGCCTTCCGCCACCCCTATATCCTCACGGGCATTTTGCTTTTGACCTTGGTGGTCACTTTCTATGACTCCAGCTTCGTCCCGACCATGAACGCCGCGGCGATTCAGGCCGCCAACGACAACCCGGGGCTAGTCACCGATTTCTCGCGCCTTATTCTTAAGGCGACGATGATTTTCGGCATTAAGGTCGAATTGAATTATTGGGCCTTCATTTTTCTGCAGGTAGTCATGATTGTGGCGAGATCAGTGGCCATCTTCCTTACTTTCTACCTTCTCAACTACATTTCGGAGGACATCATGACCTCGCTTAGAAGGGACACCTTCAAGAAAGTCCAGGAGCTCCCCTTTTCCTACTTTGACACGAATTCCTCGGGATGGCTCATCGCCAGGATGAACAACGACACCTCCGCGATCGGGGATATCCTCTCTTGGAACCTCAGCAACATTCTGTGGTCTGCTTTCGACTTGATCTTCTCAATCGTCACGATGTTCACGGTCAATTGGAAGCTAGGCCTCGTTGTCTTTGCTTCCGTCCCCATCATGGCCATAATCATCCCCATATTCGAGAAGAAGCTCCTGTTCGCTCACCGCGCGGCCAGGCACGAATACAGCACCTTCGCCGGTTGGCTATCCGAGTGCATCCACGGGGCGAAGACGATTAAGACCCTCGCCATCGAAAACGACATCATCTCCGAGGCCGAGGAAGTTTCAGAGCGAATCAAGCTCAAACGAAGGAAAGCCGAAAGGATCAACGCCTTCTTCTCCCCGCTTCTTTCTCTTTGCTCTTCTTTGGTTATCGCCTTGCTGCTTTCGTTCAGCTTCTACGGGCGTGAGTTCTTCGGGCTTGAGGAAGCGACGATCGGAGCCACTTTGGTGCTCTTCGTCAATTTCACCACGAGCATCTACGATCCCATCCAAAGCTTGTCCGAGACCTTCTCCGAATTCATGGCCACCCAGGCCGGTGCAGAAAAGGTCGTCCAATTGCTCGAAGCCGAAAGCGAAATCGTCGATTCCCCTGAGGCCATTGAGAAATACGGTGATATGCTTCATCCAAAGGAAGAGAATTACCCTCCCTTAGAAAGGGACATCATCTTCAAAGACATCCACTTCACCTACAAAACAGGCCCGGAGGTGCTTCATGGGATCAATTTGACCTTAGAGGAAGGCAAGAGCTTAGCGATTGTAGGAGAAACTGGAAGCGGAAAATCCACCTTAGCGAACTTGCTATGCCGCTTCTATGAGCCGACTTCAGGGGAAGTCCTCATCAACGGGGTCGATTATCGGAGCTTCACGATGGGCTATCTCCGTTCGAAAATCGGCTACGTCCAGCAAACCCCCTTCGTCTTCTCGGCCTCTTTCAGGGACAACATCGCCTATGGAACCCCCAACGCTACCGAGCAGCAAATTATCGAAGCCGCAAAGCTCGTGGGTATGGACGAATTCATCCGCTCCACCAAAAACGGCTACGACACTTTCCTCCAAGAAGGCGGGGACATGCTCTCCCAAGGGCAAAAGCAGCTCATCGGGTTCGCTAGGGCCATCGTCAGGGACCCCGATATCCTCATTTTGGACGAGGCCACGAGCAACATCGATACCGAAACGGAGAAGCAAATACAAACCTCCCTGCTCCGCCTTTTGAAAGGGAGGACCTCCATCATCATCGCCCACCGCCTTTCCACCATCGTCGACTGCGACCGCATCGTCTTGCTCGATCATGGATGCATCAAAGAAAGCGGATCCCATAAGGAATTGATGGAAAAGAAAGGGGCTTATTACTCCCTATACATGGACCAATTCAAGGACTTGTCCTTAGATGAGCAGGTCGATGCTTACCAAAACGAGATTCAGGGGCACGGGATCAAATTATCTTGAACCAATCCTATTTGGCGTTCCTAGCGAACGCCTTTTTCCATTCCCGAAATTCCTTTATTACATCTCTAAGTCAGAACATATGCCCTAGTTTGTGGCCGAAAGGTAATATCAAAAAATGATGTGAAAACCTTGAATTAGAGGGAAAAATCATTCCGATTCGAAAGGACGAAGGGAACGAAAAGGCCTCGATTTGGTACAATTCTCATGTCAAGAACGCGTAATGGCCTAGCCAATGACGCGAAGCGAGGTTTTGGTCATGAGTGAATTTAATAAAATAGGCTTAAAGGCGGAGAAAAGGAAATTCCGCGCGGTGTTTTTCGATTTCGACGGGGTCATCGCTGACTCTGAGCGGCTGTACCAACGCTTTTGGAGCCAGGCCATAAAAGACTTCGGATACGCACCCAAAAAAGAAGAAATTCTTAAGCTAAGAAGCTGCGATGCCTCTTTGGGCAAAAAGATTATGGAAGAAGCTTATGGAGGGCCCTTCCCTTTCATGGAAGTCAGGCAGAGGCGAATCGAATTGATGAACGCCTATTTGAACGAGCATCCCATGGAGCCAAAGCAAGGGGCCATCGAATGCCTTCGGTTTTTAAAAGAGAAAGGCATCGAGACCTATATCGTCTCAAGCACTCCTTTGGACAGATTGAAGAAAGCGATTGACGGGCTTGGGATAAGCCAATTCATCTCGGGGGCATTAAGCGCGAAAGAGGCCAAAAGAGGAAAGCCCTACCCCGACGTTTACCTTTTGGCCGTTGAAATAGCCAATCTCCCCAAAAACGAAATATTGGTCATCGAGGATTCGCCAAATGGGATCGCCAGCGCATATGACGCGGGCCTAACCGTCGCCATGGTCGACGATTTAGACCGGGCGGATGAGCAAAGGAAAGAGAAAATCGCCTTCGAAATGAAAAGCTTAGATGAGCTGATTGAAAAGGATATCTTCGCATTTTAAAGCACGGAGATTCTTTTTAAGCCAAGCTTATCAAATCCTCATTCCTTTAAGAATCGATAGACGCACGTTAAGTCTTGGTTCTGCGGGCAACAAACAAATCATGTTCGAAAATTTGTGAATTTCGCACGAAGTTCATGTTCAAAAATTTGTTGATTTAGGGGTTTAGTCATGTTCGAAAATTCGTTGCTTAATTGAAATCCCGCCGTACGCGTGATAGAAGAAAAGTTAGAATTTGTCGGGCTTTTTTCCTTTTTTTCATTGTCGATAATGCGCTTTGGCACGCCATTTGATCGCCATCTCCATAAAACCTCTGTCTTTTGGGCGTTTTTTCATTGCGCAAGAGTAAAAAGAGTAGGCTGGAATGGCATAACATTCCTCGGTAAGTCTTCGAGCACCCCTAACAATTCATGATTTGACCACGCATAACAAAACGAAAAGTTTGTTGAAAGAACGTCCGCACCTTTGGCTTGCGACCTTAACGATAGACGAATCGCCCATAAAAAAGAGAAATAGGCCGAATAACCGTTTCCTTTAAATTGAAACTGAGCCTCAATCAAACCATAATATTGCCAACTAACAAGGAGGATTTTCAAATGTTAGTGAACGCAACAAGGATGCTGAGGGAAGCCCACGAAGGCCATTACGCCGTCGGCCACTTCAACATCAACAACCTCGAATGGACCAAAGCCATTCTTTTAACCGCCCAGGAGAACAATTCGCCGGTCATTCTCGGCGTCAGCGAAGGCGCGGGCAAATACATGGGCGGCTTCAAAGTGGTCGTCGCCATGGTCAAGGCTCTTGACGAGAGCCTCGGCATCACCGTCCCCGTCGCTTTGCACCTCGATCACGGCACCGAAGCCGGGGTCAGAGCTTGCATCGAAGCCGGGTTCACCTCCGTCATGTTCGACGGCAGCTCTCTCCCATTCGAAGAGAACCTCAAAAAGACCACCGAACTCGTCAAACTCGCTCACGACAAAGGGCTTTCCTTCGAAGCCGAAATCGGCTCGATCGGCGGCACCGAAGACGGCGTCACCGGGCAAGGCGAAGTCGCCGACCCCAAGCAAGCCGAAGCCATGATCAAAACCGGCATCGATTTCCTCGCCGCCGGCATTGGCAACATCCACGGGATTTATCCTAGCAACTGGACCGGGCTTCAATTCGGCGCCCTTGCCGAAATCGACAAAGTCACCGGAGACGTCCCCCTCGTTCTCCACGGCGGAACCGGCATCCCCGACGAAATGATCAACAAAGCCATCAAAGGCGGCATGTCCAAGATCAACGTCAACACCGAATGCCAGCTCGTCTTCGCCGAGGCCACCATCGCCTACTGCAAAGCCGGCAAAGCTGACCCCACCGCCGAGAACACCGCCAAAGGCTATGACCCACGCAAGCTTCTCAAGCCGGGCTTCGAGGCCATCAAAGCCAAAGTCAAGGAAAAGATGGAGCTCTTCGGCTCCGTCGGCAAAGCTGACTAATCGAAATCACCTACTTAGCGCGGACGCAAGCCCGCGCTTTTCTTTTGCCTTTTAAAAGTGATAGCAAGAGAAAGACAAAGAAGCAAATTAAGACGGTTCCGGCTAAAACGCTTCTGAAATTATTTGAATTCTGCGGGATTTTCAAGCAAATCTTCAACGTTGCAGCCAAGCGCGCAGCGCGAGATTGAGGCTTCTAAGAGACAAGGCATTAGAAACAAAAGATTGGGCGTAGGAGAAATAGGAATCGTCCGCTCAATACCCCACCACGGCATCGTAATCGCTTAAATCAGCGGAATAGTGTTCGATAATAAAGTCTCTAGCCTCAAGTGCGATTTCGTCCCGCAAAGTAAAGAAGCGGTTTTTAAGAAGCAAAGCAATCCAGTTCAACACGTCGTGGTTACCATCTAAGAGGTTTAATGTTTTAAACGCTGTCGGTATCGAACCCTATTCGTTCACAAAGCCGTCCTTGTTTTCATTGCAGGCCCATTCTCTGCAGTAAAATCCTTGGCCATAGTGGTTATGGACCTTTCCGAGAGAACAGCCGGGGGACTCTATGACGCGATCTGAACCATGCAGCAATTTGATAATGGACATATAGGCTTCCTTTATCCTTTTCGCGCTATGCCTATATCATTGCAACGATATAGTAGAAATAATTATCAATCTCTTGTTTTTTGCACTGTCTCAAGCCAAAACTCAAAATCCTTTTTAGCTTTTATTTTCACGAGGGTGCCTTATTGTTCTTAGTCCACAAGAAAAGCGTTTTTTAACGGGAGAAACAGCCGAATCCCGGTCATTAAATTTTCGGAGTTGTGAAATTCAGCCCCGTTTTTGTTGTCGGGATTGTGAAGTGTACCCCTTCATTTTCGTGCGGACTTGCGTTCTTGCGTAATCAACGTAGGGATTACGCCTAAACTTGGTGCCCAAATTTCAAGGGTCCAGCCCAACAAATTCAAGAAGCAGGTGGTGCTTTATGATGGGGACTGCAAAAAGGAAAACGGAATCTTTTACTATCCCTACTTCATGGCCTCAGTGATGTGATCCTTGGCCCTAAGCGCTTAAAGCAAGAAAAAGCCGCCCTTTGTTAGAGCGGCTTAGTAGCTGCGCTTGCTTAATTAGAATATGTCGCAATCCATCGACATGATTTTCAGCACGAGCTGATTGGCGTTGTCGTTGGGCGTATAGACGTAATAGAAGATTTCGGCTTTCTCGCTTTCGTCGCCTTCGAAGGTGAAGGTGGCGTCGAGGGTCTTTCCAGAGCCAACCTCTTCACCGTTTTCGTAAACAGTGCAATTGCCCCAGGAAACTTCGTCATCGAGGTCATAGTCCCAGCGGGTACTCACTTCAAAGCCGGTGGGGACGAGATGCTCATCAACGAGGCTCATCAAGGAGTCGGCGGTGACGCTGGAATCAACGGTGGTGTCGAAGACCAATTTGATTTGAGGATAATCCTCGTCCGAATCGTCGATGGTCGCGGATTCATAGCCCTGTTCCTTCAAGGAAGCGAGGACGGCGTTGATCGCGGAGGTTTTGTCGTAATCAAGGAGCTTGACGGCTTCGATGGTGCAGGTCGCGGTGATGACCTCTCCGGAAGCAGTCGTCACAGAAGCCGTGACGGTCGCCTTTTCGCCTTCGGTAGCTTCGGAAGATACGGTGACGAAGCCTTTGGAGTTGACGGTGATGTGCTCATTGTTGGAAGAGTAAGTCACTTCATATGGGAGCATGTCGACGTTAAGCCAAAGCTTCTGGCTCTTGCCGATGCCGATCTTGTATTCTTCCGAGCCGAACTCGAGGACGGGGGTGTGGGTCTCGCCGCTTCCTTTGGAAATGGTGATACTCGTGCTGTAGAAATCGTAATCGGGCTTGGATTGGCTCGTGACTTCCACGGCGACTTTGCCCTCGGCATCTTCGTAGGTGCTGCCTTCTAAATGCCAGCAGGCGTTATAAAGCTGGGAGGTGTAGGCGTTATAGGAACCTTCTTCTTCGTCGTCTTTGATTTTGATGACGATGCCCGCTTCTTTTTGGGCGTAGACCAAAGCCAAGGCCTCAATTTCTTTTTGGGTCGGCTCATCGGAGAGCTCTTCAAACCAATATGGGAAAGCCGTCATTTCATCGACGTAATACTCGTAGCGAGAAGCGACGTATTCATCGCCCCTGATTTCGTATTTGATGTCGGTGGAGGTTAAGGAAGAAAGATTGGCAAGCTCAGGAAGCTCGAAATTCTCAACGCCAAGCACGTCCTTCAGCACCGAATCGATTTGGCTAGAGGGCCAAGAGGAAGAGAAAACGCTCGTCGGCGTGGTGGCTTCGACTTTGATCTGAATGCCGGCCTCGTCATAATTATCGTCATAAATCTGCGCGGTTTCGATGGCCATGGTCTCTTCCCAGTTGGAATAGGGATCGCCTTGGGTGAGGTCGCTGTCGGCGCTTCTTAAGAATCCGGCCGCGTAGAGAGTTTCCTCATAGTCGCTAGTCCAAGTCGAGCTGGTTTCGCCTTGGAGGAAATAGGTGTCGTTCTTCTTCCAATAGTAATAGGAGCCGCCTTCATCGACGTCGAAGGTCGGGACTTTAGCGCCGCCAGCTTTTTCAACGTCTTCGAAGAAGGCGCTGGGCCAGGTGGCGGAGGTTAAGACGTTCGGGGTGTACTCAAAGACGAAGTTGTTCCCGTTCATGTAGAACAGGGTGGCTTCAAGGGAAGCGCCATCTTCAAGCGTTTTGGTCAAGACATAGGTATCGGAGGTGACGCTGGTGAGGGAATCGGTTTTCCAGCCATCGGCCTTCAAAGCCGAGGCGAAGGTCGCGGAGAGGTCTTTGGTGTAGATATCGATAATGCGGAGGAGGTTGGCACTATAGGCGTAGACCAAATTGGTGGATCCTAAACCCACGAAAGGAAGGGTCGTCGCCAAGGTGGATTTGATCGTGTCGGCGTCGTCTTCGGACCAGGCTTTGTCGCTAACCGCGCTAGAAACCAAATCGTTGTAGCAATGGATGACGTTGCCCGAGGGGGTATCGGAGTCACCCTCATCAAAATAATAAATGAGGTCATATCCCGACTTGCCGTCTTCGCCATCGCGGGTGAGCTCGGCGAATTCGACGCCATCGGAATCGGTTTGGATGGCCTTTTCGTTGTAACCGGTGATGAGGTTCCATCCCGCAGCAACCAAGGCTTGATAGTATTCCTTCAAGGTGAAGGAAGAGGAAGTGTCGGTGATGGAGAGGTATTTGTTGCCTTGGTAATCCTCAGCTTCTTCAACTTTGATGGTCCCTGAAAGCTTGCCGTTAGGATTGGGCAAAACGGCGCCGCAATAGGTAATCATCAAAGCCTGCTCCTCCGCACTCCACGTGGAAGCTTCCGAGGAGCTGCTAGAAGAGTTGGATGAGCTTGAGCTAGAGTCGGAAGAAACTTCCGAAGCGCTGACGCTGCTTTCAGGGGACGAAGAGGCGGAACTGCTCGTCTGGCCGCCGGTTTGGCTGCATGCGCTGATGGCTAAGGCAGCCAAGGCCAGGGCAAGGACGTTTTTGACTTTTTTCATGTTTGCGAACTCCTTAAATCGGTAAAGCCGTCAAGCGTAGGCGGCAATCACGGGGTAGTTATAAAACCCGTAAGAAAATTGGCAAGTTTTTTCTTTTACCGACTCCCCGAAACAAAAAGCCGTCCCCGAGTAAGGAACGGCTTGGGCTTGATGAACCTTATTCGACGATTGAATAGAGGAAGGTCGAATAATCCGAGCTTGCGATGGCGATTCCAAGGCCTTGGAACTCCCCTTTTTCGCTAAGAAGGGCGATGATGCGCCCATCCTCAAAGGAGGAAAGGCCAGAATTCGAATCGTAATCGAAGGTGATTTCGCTGCCGCTTAGGGTATAGGTGAAAGTATCGGTGGAAGAAGAGGAGCTGCCGGCGCTGCTAACGATGGCGCTTCCGCTTCCTTTCCCGTCGAAGCTGACGGTCCTTGTGGTGCCGTAAGGATTGGTGTTAGTGAAGGTATGGGAAGAGAGGAAAGTCTCGAAATCCATCTCAGGGAGGACATAGAAGTTCTTGCTCTCGCTTAAAGTAGGCTCGGAGACCGAGGTCAAAGTCACAGTGACCGGGCCCGCGGATTTGGGTTTCAAGGTGATGGTGCCGTTGCTAGTGAAGCTGGCCTCAAGGACGTCTTCGTCGCTAGAAGTGACGGTGACGACTTGGTCGGCTTGATCGGGTTTGACGCGGTAATTCCAAGTGTAGGTCGAGCCAATGACCAAACCCTGATGGAGGTAGATGTCCCCTTTGGGGACGAAGGAGATTTCCTCGGCTTTGGCCGTGGCGACGGTGACGTTTTTGGCTTTGATGGTGGAAAGCTTGTAGACCCCGGTGCTAGGCATTTTCCTATAGTAAGAGAAAGTCAAATCGACGGTGCCCTCCTTTTTGATCACGAAGACGCCGTCGACTAGAGCGATGACGCTTTCATCGGACGTCGCGCTTGGGACGAGATCCAAGGCAAGGGCCTTTGAGGGGCTATAGTTCGAGGCAAAGCCATAGATTTGGGAATAGGAGGTCGACAAGGCGTATCCCCCATCCTTTAGAGGAACGTCGACGTATTTGGTCCAGTCGCTGGCCATCCTGGCTTTTAGGGAAACCTCGGTGACGCTTTGGAGGAAATAGTCGTCAGGATTCAAAACGTCGGAGCCCATCTTCTCGGAACGAACCCCATATTCGATGCTGCCACTTTCCTTTAAGGCGGAGACGCTATAGTCGGTGGGATCTTCGTTGTTGGTGTAGGTGACTTTGTTCTCGGTGGAATAGGAGAGAAGCTTCGTCCTATCGAAGCTCATGGCATACGAAAGGGAGATTTCGGTGGCGACGGTTTGGCCGCTTTCACTATAGCTATAGGAATAAGAGAGGGAGTAATCCCAGTTGTTCTCCTGGTTGAGGAGGCAAAGCACCTTGGTGGCGCCGCACTGCTCGGCGTAGGCGTTGCCAATGACGTTGCTGGCTAAGAAATTGGCGAGCTTGGAGGTCAAATTTGCCGAGGCGTATAAGGCGAAATCGGAAGAGAGGATGTATTCCCCTTCTTCGAGGTTTCCGACATCGTCTTTGGAGGCGATGATGAATTTCTTCGAGGCGGAATCCGAATAAGAGGAGGAGGTGACGCTGTCATCGGTGTAGTCAGTGACTTCGACGAACATGTCGTAAGCTTGGTTTTGCCCATCGACTTCATAAGTATCGGTCGTCTTGGCGGCAAGCCTCCTAAAGGGCGTAGTAGCGTCCTCTTTGCCATCTTCTTTCCTAGTGTAGGTGCCAAGGGAGGATGTAGAACCGTCCGCGTAGACGGAATAGGTCTCCTCGGTCGTGTTGACTAGCCTTGCTCCGGTGGCCTCGTTTTTCAAATAGGCGGAAGAGGCGGAAGAGATTTCCTGAGCCTGGGCCTTGGCGATCAAATAGTAGGCGTCTTCGACGCTTATTTTGTCGTCCTCGGCATCCTCAGAGGAAGATGAGCTTTCCTGAGAAGATTCCTTTGAGGAAGACTGGCTAGAAGAACTAGCGCTTGAAGAGGCCTCGCTGGAAGAGGCGGAACCGCTGCTCTTATCCCCTCCGTTATCGGGCGAGCAGCCCATGAGCAAAGAAGCGGAAAGAAGCAATAAGGCGATGGGTTTGGTGTTTTTCATAAAATACCTCCGTACAGGACGGGGGAATTGTAGACCAAAAAAAGGAATTTCATAGAGCAAACGCTTCCTTACCGATTTAACGTCAATTGAAGGATGGAAACGCATTCACCCTTGCTTTATTTTTTTGGCTTGTATAATTAGCGGCGTTATGAAAAAGAAACCCCTTATTTTGTTAATTTCCGCCGCCGCGATCCTGGCGTCTTGCTCCCAGGGCGGCCAAACTGCTTCATCGAGCGAATCCTCCTCCGAGTCAAGCAGCCAAACCTCCTCGACGCAGGAAAGCGCAAGCAGCGAAGAATCTTCAAGCGAGCAAAGCTCTTCCACGCCTCTTCATGTGGCCGAGGAAATGATAGGGAGATGGTACATCACCTCCTCTTCCTTCGGGGTGCTTCCGTTAAATGGAATCTTCGATATCGCTGAAGACGACACCTTGGCGATTGGGCAGGTCGTCTTGTCGCTGAAAGGCAATTACGCCGGATACGAAGACACCTATTTTTTCACCTACGGGACCATTTCCTTCACCGTCTCTTATGACGCGGATAAGAAGGGCCTAGATTGGGGCTATCAAAACGCAAGCGAGTACGACATAGGCTTTGCCTCAAGTGAGCCGATCAATAATGGGTACGCCTACGAAGGCAGCGAATACCCGATGGATAAAATCAATAGCTACATCGGCACTTCCGGCAACGTGCCCGCCTACACCTCCTCAACCTATAAGTTGAAACTATTCACCTCTTATTACAATTCCAAGCCCTGCGGAGGCTTAGAGATCCCCTCGACGAGCCTCGACGCATTCAAGGCGTACATCGAGACCTTGCTTAATAGCGGCTACACCTTCCCCGCCTATACCGGAGAGGTTTCCGGGGACAAATTCTACGTCGGCTATGATGAGAATAAAACCTACACATTGAGGATGATTTATTTCTCCGACGACAAAGAAGCCGACGTTTTCTACCACGCTTACGACGAATCCTTATTGCCTAAGGGGAGCAGCAGCAATGAATAAAAGCGTTTATTTGTTAATCTCAGCCGCTTTGCTTGCTTCTTGTTCTACTGGCGGCAACCAAAATTCTTCAAGCCAAAGTTCCTCAATTAGCGAATTTACTTCCAGCAACGAATCCTCTTCCAGTGAGTCTTCCTCCAGCAGCGAACCCTCTTCAGCTGAGTCTTCCTCCAGCGGCGAGTCCTCTTCGGAGGAGTCCGAGATCAAGCAAAGGCTTTCCTCTTTGAAAGAGGATCTCCTTGATATGGTTGGCAACGTCAATAAAAGCCGAACGACCTTGAAGAGAGTATTCACCTATCCTAGCGACGGCACCTTCGACATGACCGTCAATAGTTCCTACGAATCCACCCGTTACACCCGGGGGACTTCGTATTTGACCGAATCAAAAGGAACGGAGCAAGTCGAGGGTGGCGGGGCTTTAACTTATACCTCCCAACTCTACGATAATGGTAAGAAGCTGACCTCCATCCGCACCTATAGCGATGGCGCAAGCGAGAAAAACGCCTATGCTTATTCCTCATCCTCGGCCGAGGCGGTCTATTCGCTTAGTTTCGTGCCCACCGAAGTCTCGCAAATCGAGGCGATGATCGCAAATAGCGGTTCCTCTCTCGCCGAAATAGAGCTTTCCGACATCACGGTAAACAAAGGCACCTACTCTTATTCTTATACTTACTCTCTCTATGAGGAAGAAGATGGGGAGAAGGTTTTAGGCGAGCGTTATCATTACGAAAACGCGATCAGCCTATCCCAGGGTTTAGCCACCCACCTTAAGCAGAAATACGTCGGCCAGAAATATAGCGGAGGGGTGTGCGCTACCCTCACCGCCGATTCGGAGATCGATTATTTCCAAGGGGAATACGAAGAATTCTCCGGCGAATTGTTATCTTGACGTCAAATTATCGAATTCTTATAAAACCCTCTTGCCAATTTTTGTTTTGGGTCTAATTTCTAGCGCGTGTCAAATTTTTGGCACAAGGAGAAATGCAAATGAAGAAAAACAAAACGTTCGGCCTTTGCGTCCTAGCAGCCGCCACGGTGCTCGGATTAGGGGCCTGCGCTCAAGGGGGAGGCGCCATCAGTTCTGAGACCGCTACCACCGAATCCGCCAGTTCCGAAGTAGAATCTTCGGAATCCGAAAGCTCCGTCAGTATCCACACGCACACCTCTGATGGCGCCTGGCACTACGACGAAAAGGAACACTGGCACGAATGCGCCGAAGACGGAGAGAAATTAGACGTCGCCGCGCATACGTTCACTGAAACCGTCGTTGAGCCCACCGACGAAGCCAACGGCTATACCCTCCATTCCTGCGAATGTGGCTATAGCTACAAAGACAACGAAACCGTCAAAACCTACGCCTTGGGATTCAACGGCGGAGATTACGCCTTCGCCTTTGGTCTTCCCGAGAAAGCCAAGAAGGGCGAGACCATCAGCTTCAAAGTGACCGTCGAATCCGGTTACGAAGTCACCGCGGTCACCGCCAAAGCTGGTGAAACCGAAATCACCCTTGATGGGACTTTGGCCGCTGGATTCTCCTTCACGATGCCTGGAGAAGCCGTCCAAATCGAAGTCAAGACCGATGGGGCCTACTTCAAGGCCACGGGCGCTTCCGAAGGGGAAAAAGGAGTCGTTTTGCAGCCCGCGGACGAAAACGCCAGCGCAAGGAAAATCGCCGATTTCATCTATGGTTATATCGTCGACGGCGTGAAGACCACCGGCACCGAGCTCTTCGCTAGGGCCGGGAAAGAGGTCACCATCCTCACCAACTACGTCGCCATCGCCGACAACGTGAAATACACCGTCGAAGGAACCGAACTTGTCCCCACCACCTACGAATGGGTCGAAGGCGAAGGGGAAAGCGCCAAGACCACCACTTACAGCGCCGTCCAATTCACCATGCCCAACCACTCCGTCGACGTCAAAGTCACCGCGGAGGAAAGGGAATACGAACTCGCGATCGACGCGCCGGATTACGTCACCGCCTCGATGTATACCTTAGACGAAGATAACAACAAGACCACCGTCACGAAAGTCAAAGGCGGCACGACTGTTTACTTGAGCCTGAAGCTTGATGGCGAGCACGATAACGGCAATTACAAGATCGACAGCGTGAAGGCCATCTACAAGCAGCGCAGCGGATGCATCGTCAGCGAGAACTACACAGAAACGAGCTCCTCCGTTTTCGAGACCTCAACTGGCTCCGGGATTTATTCCTATAAGGTCAGCACCTTTACTTCCTTCTATGGCCCTATCAGTTTCAAAGTGAACACCATTGAAGCCACCTATGCAAATGAGGCTTGGGTCGGATCCTATGGCGGAGCCGAAATATATGGCTCAAGTGTGGTTTACGCGCACAAAACAACTCTGACTCTCGATGGATTCGGAAAGGCCGTTATCGGCGGTGGTTGGTCCAACTACACCAGATACGTCCGCGCCGTCGAAGACGTCCCGACCGCAAAGAGAATCTCTCTTGCTTCGAGTGCCTCTGACCTCACCAAAGAGTCTTCCTACATCTACTATGATGGCGGAATCGCCGTTGCTCCAGATAGCTTCGGAACGAGCAAAACGGACTTCCACGTCGTCGTCAAAGACAAAACCGGATCGGAATTGACCTTCACTTATGACGAAGGCGGAACCGTCAGCTCCATCGTCTTCTTGAAGATTGCCGATGCCGATGGTAATTCCCTTGGCAACGTGTTGAGCATGGGCGACACCTACTACATCAACGTCGACATCGAGTTCGAAGATGGCTACACCGCCGTCAATAGCTCCTCCCACTTCACCGTTAAGAAAAACGGAACTGCCGTCGCCACTTGGCCTTTGTCATAATAAGACAAGCCCTAGCATAAGCGGCCTGGGAAACCGGGCCGCTTTTTCGTTACCTTTAGATTGCTGAATAGAGGCGTTGATTTAATCTAGAGATAGTCTATATTCTTATCAACAAGACATACTGTGTCGTCTTAATGGACTTATGAAAGCAAAGCATTTGATCATCGCTTCCTTATTAACCGTATCCATGACACTAGTTTCCGTTTTCGCGATGTTGCCCCTTTCTTCTAAAAACACAAGCGCGAAAGGATGCGAATGGATGAAGGGCATTGATGATTCTACTTCCTTAACTTCTTTGTCGCTTCCGGGTTCCCACGATTCCGGAGCGCTTCATTCCATCGGAGACCTATCGGGAAAATGCCAAGACTTATCAATCTACGATCAGCTTAACTGCGGCGTACGCTTCTTCGACGTGCGCCTCCAATTAAGGGGCGATGACTTGAAGGTCGTGCACGGAATCGTCGATCAGAAGCTGGATTTCTATAGCGTTTTAAAGGATTTTGATGCGTTTTTGAAAGCCCATCCTAGTGAGGGGATAATCGTCTCCGTCAAGAAAGAGAGCGCGGATAAAGATAGCGTGACGACGTTTGACGAATCCTTAAAAGAGGCTTTATCCCGATATTCATATTGGGATAATAGCAGAACGTTGCCGGATTCCTTAGGGAAGCTAAGGGGTAAGGCCTACCTTGTTTCTAGGTATAAGGACAATAGCGTCGGCTTGCCCGCTTACGAAGGCTGGATTGAGCATAGCGCAGAAGACATCTCAAACACCTTCGACATCAAAGGGAGCAATCTCCACGTCCAAGACTATTTCAAGGTAAAGGACATCGAAAACAAGAAGAAGGAAATCACTTCTTGCTTTGAATATAGCCAAAAAAATCTTGATACGTTGACGCTTAATTTCTCTTCTTGCTACTTCTTGAATTCCTTTCCTCCGACTTACGCGGGGAGCACCGCTAAAATCATCAACGCTTGGCTAGGCGAGGCCATTAAGGAGAAAAAGAACCTCGGAGTGGTCATAAGCGATTTCGTCACCAGCAATTTCTGCGAGCAGATATACAAGAGGAATCTCGCATGAAGAAAGCAGGACAGATAATCGCCTACATATCCGGGGCTTTGATAATCGTTCTCGCCCTAACGTTCATTTTCATTGAGGGCAGGAATCTTTTCAGTCTCGATTGGCAGCTTTACGAAAACCCCTTCGATGGTTTCCTAAGGTATTTCTTTAGATTGCTTGACGCGCTTTTCGCATTGCTTATGGGCGTGGCCACATATTTCATCCTAAGGAAGAAGAATAGAAGTGAGACCCTATCTTTCTATTTCTATTTCGGGGTCATCGCGTTGCTAGTTTCCTCCATAATAGTCGCCTGCTTCTCCACCAATTACATCGATATCTTATTAATCGTTTTGCCACTGCTTTATTCCGGCGGAGTTGGCTTGTATTTCTTAGGCTCTAAGCTGAGTCCTAACAAAGACGACAAGGCGCAATGAATCTGTTTATGTTCCATTGAGGTAATTAATTTTTTCCGCGAATGGCCATTATTTGGGAAAATTCTTTCCGCGAAAAGGCGGTTTTGGGAATATTTCTTTCCGTTTTCGTTCGTATTTTTCTAGTCATTATTCTCATAAAAAGCTGTAATGATCCCATAAATCTAGCTTTCACTGATGAATCGCGAAACGAAAAATCAATTTCATTCTTGATGGCTAACTGAATCATGGAAAAACGAGATTCTTCTTTTCGGGGCAAGGGAAAGGCACATTCTATCAGTGAATGCTTTAAGAACAAGCAAAGAGAACTTTGGCGGATATCGCTTTGGCAACATCACGTAAGACGCATTCTCCCGTTTTTTCTAAAGGAATTTTCCAGCACATCTCAAAAACCCTTTTTATCAGCAAATAAAGCGCTTGCTATAAAAAGTTTCCGCAAACGATTGGGGAACCTGTATTCTCTCGGGGCGAAACAGCGTCTGAAAAAAAGATTTCCTCTTTGCTCTTCTTCAGGTTTATCTTCTGTTCTCCGGATGGATATAAGGTGACCAATGCATACTCGTCATAGATGACAACGGATTTCACCAACAGATTCAAGACTTTCTCTTTGGCAAGAACCGCATCCAATTTGCTTTCCTTGAAGGAATGAAGGAACCTGTAACATTCTTCGATATCGAGATGCCTGACTTCTTCTCTTCTCATGGAATTCAGTTTTACCCTTGTCTCTTCGATTTCCTTTTCCAATTCGTTGATACGGTTGATGACGCTTTGGGATTCACGGATTTCAAGAGTGCGTACAAGAGTATCGATCTTCTTGTTGTCCGCCTTCATCTTGGCTTCAAGATATTTGGCTTCCTCATTGGATTCAGAGACGTTGTTGAAGTATTCCATCATGGTCTTAGCCAACTGATCGATGGCTTCATCGGTTGAATAGAGGGAAAGAATACTCTCAGCAATCGAGTCTTCCAAGAACTCTTTTCTTATCGATTGTGAGGATGTGCAAGAGTGTCTGTCTTTGTTACTACAGGTGTAGTAATGATATGTATAGGTATGCCTGCTATGGGCTGTTCTTCCGTTATAGAGACCACCGCAACGAGAACAAAAGACTTTTCCTGAGAGTAGATAATGTGTCTTCTCTCTTGTCCCATGGTTGTGTCTTTCCAAGACTTTCTGTGCTTTCTCGAAAACGTCTTCATCGACAATCTTTGGCGTGATATTGGTATAGACTTCATCATCGAATTTGCAGATGCCAATATACTTCGAGTTCTTGGCAATGCGAGCGATGATATGAGGTTTCCATATCTTGCAATAGCGAGGCATGATATCGCCTTTATTCAAGTCCTTTGCGATATCTTTCAGATAATCGCCATTGGCGACTCTCTCAAAGATTTCTTTGACAATCTCGGCCTCTTTTTCATCGATGATGTATTTCTTGTCCTGAATCTTGTATCCGAAATTGAGCCTTCCTCCTGTGAAGTTTCCTTTCTTCCTGGATTCTCGATTTCCACGCTTCACCTTCTGTGACAATTCACAGGAATAGTATTCCGAATAGCCTTCCAGCATGGCTTCCAGGATGATTCCTTCCGGAGAATCGAAGATATTCTCCATGGCTGAGATAACTTTGACTCCGTTGCTTTTCAGTTTGTTTTTATAAATAGCGGAGTCATATCTGTTTCTAGAGAATCGGTCAAGCTTATAGACCAAGATATATTGGAATGTCTTTAGTTTCGAATCTTCGATCATCTTAAGAAAGGATGGTCGATCATCCGTTCTTCCGGATAAAGCTCGATCAATGTAGGTGTCGATGATCTTATAGCCATTGTCCTTGGCATATTTCTCAATACAGGAAATTTGACCTTCGATGGATTGTTCATTTTGCTTGTCGCTTGAATAACGGGCATAGATGACTGCTCTTTTATATTCACACTCTAGCATTGTTTCTGACCTCCGTATTCTTAAGCAACTCGATTGGAATCTGAATATCCTTTTTCTTTTCTTCTTGAATATTCTTCTCTTCATGGACTTCGATTCCTTTCATCAACACTTCATAGACATGATTGAAATCAAGATTCTCTCTGGAACCTCCTAACTTGAAATAAGCCATCAAGTCCTTTGCAAACATCATGCCTAAATCATGTCTTCTATCTTTTCTTACAATTCTATTTTCTTCTCTTATGATTGCGTTCCTCCTCTATCGTATTTAGTAGTAGATCTACTTATATGCTTACTATTATAGTCTTATAAATTTCAAATGCAACTATTTTGTTAAAATAATTTTATTTTTACTACTATTTGTGTTAGCCTAAATAGAAAAGAGGTACTACATATGGCAAAAGTAAGAGAACATTTGAGCAAATATCTAGATAAATGGATGACGGACAATAAGGTTTCCAACTATAAAATGGCCGAAGCATTAGGAGTTCGAGATGTGTCTGTTAGAAGATGGAGACTTGGTGAATGCGCACCGGATCTTGATCTTCTTCCTGCTGTCTGTGATTTCATGGGCGTTTCCATCAATGAACTTTTAGGTATCGATAATAAAGATATCAGCGTTGAACAAATCGAATTTTTAAGAAAATACAATACGGATGAATCCTTCAGGAATCTAATGAATTCCATCAGAGATGATGATGAATTGAGACTCTCTCTCAACTACATACTCACATTGAAGAATAAGGGAAAATAGACGCAACAAAAAAAGATGAAGTCACAGTGGTGTCTGTCTCTTCATCTCATTTTGCGATGCCTCTTTAATAAGTGATGATAAGTTTCCGATCTTAATCCACAATATCAAGAATCTTGATTGTCAAATGCTGAAAGCACCATTGATTTTCTCAGGAAGTTCATCCCAAGCATCATTCAGGATCGAATAGTAATTGAAATCTTTCTTCAGATAGTTTGATTCATTCAATGCGGAATCATTTTGTTTTTTGCTCGAATAGCATCTTCTGCCTGACTTGATGATGGCATCAAACAATTTATATAAGACCTTGTCTAATTCATCTTTGTTTGCGAATAAATCTTTGTCGAAAAGAGTATCGATTCCATCAATATCCTTAAAAATATCATAGCATCGTTTGCTGTTTTCACCTTCTTTTACGTTTTCGAAGATTTCTCTCATTTTGGATTCATCAAGATTTCCTTGGTGATATCTACACGCCAGAGAAGTAAAAGCAATGCAAATAGTTCGAGCGTTATGAGCAAACGGCATCAGTTGATTCGATACGGCTGAAGCAGAATTCTTTTCGTCGAATTCCTTTAAGAAAATGTTTTTGTAATAATAATCAACATAGAGCAGTTCTCTAGAAATCTTGGCTATCTTGTCTTGATTGCCGTTGAAAATCGGTTCGTAATATTCCTGATTATAAACAACGGATGGTTTATTTCTGCTTGTCCCAGGCATTTGGAAAATAGCACCCAAGCATAGTTTTCCTATATCCGATAAATCTGAATTGAGATAGTCGGCTTTATATTCTTTGGGAACGACTTCGCCGCGCTTTGTTTGATAAAAGATACCATTCTCTCTCATTGCATTTGCAAAGCGGACTTGTTCTGGTGAATTTGCCTTCAAATCGACAGGCTTGATGGCCTTCTGTGAGTTTGTTGCCTTTGCGATTTCCAATGCGAAACTGTTCTTTTCATCTTGATTATCACCTTTCGTGATAATGACTTTGCAAGGCAAGAAGAAATCATTCTCTTTGTTTAACTCTTTGCATTTGAAAAGATTGTAGGTTGTTTGTCCACCATTCACGATCGAGAAATGTTTAAGTTTGATTTGGGTTCCGCTTACATCGAAATCATCGCAAATGATGGTTATTCCGTTGTTCTTGAACCAAAAATCCTCGGGATTGTTTTTTATCGAGTCGCGAATGGCTCGATCGATATTTGCACCCATAACATGATATCTTAGATTTTTTGCCAATAAATTGAGACCATGTGTAGCATAGAGTTCTTTGATGGACCAAGCAGACACATTGACGACGATTGCTTCATCATCGTTGTAGGTCAAAAAATTCCCACTCTTGTCTATGAATAATTTCCCGCTTTCTACATCTGGTCGTCTTGATTCCGCTTCTTTGATTTCATCACATATGTTGTCCCCAAAATAAATTTTCAGTTCGAACTTGTCCGGTTCAGAAATCAATGCGTTAAAGGCTTTATCAAGTTTATCTTTTCGGATATTGTTTTTAGGAGCACTTGTATAGACAACGAAGATGACCTTCGATTCCTCGCCGACTTCTGATTTCAAATCAAGGAATCTTTTGATGACATTATTATTGAAATCACCGTAGTTTCCAGCACTCATATCATTATAAAAGCGAACCATCTTAGTGATTGCATTGGCCAAATCTTCATAACTTATCTTCTTATAAAATTTGGATTGAACCAAAACTAAATTTGATTCATCTGAATTAGGATCTGACAATAGGACGTCAACACCGCCATCGTGGTTTCCATCAACCATCATTTTATCTATTGTTCCATTGTCAAACTCTAATGCTGGATTTTTGTAAAAATTGGATTTGACACATAAAGCCGAGAAACCATAATCATCCCTTTTATCTCTTAAAGATTGAAAATTTTCTTTCAAATAAGATATTTTTTGTTCTATAAATTCATAACACTCTTCAGGAGTCATATTTTTCATAATTTTATGTACCTCTTAAATATTAGATCAAAAAACATCCTTGCTTTCAAGATCACCCCTATTTTCATCTAGATATAACAATGTATATTAATTTCGACAATTTGTTGTATCATAGGTCACAATTTGTTAAACTATTTTTGCTATGATTAAAAAATTAATTGGCTATAGAATCAAAGAACTACGAATTAACAAAATGAATCTTACGCAAGATGAGTTTTCTAAATTACTTAATTGGGACAGAACCTATTTATCTAGGGTTGAGTCAGGAAAGCAAAATATGACAGTAGAATCATTGGAAAAGGTATGCGAAGTTCTAGAAATCAGTTTGAAGGATTTCTTTGCTTATATGGATGATAATCATATTGAAGGAGGCGATTTTTAGTGAAAAAAATAGATCAAGTTTTGAAAAACGGTCATCTAATCAAAGATTATGATCAAACATTGACGGCCTCAGAGATATTCGACGTCTACACAAAATTGTTTGGGAATGATGTGAGAAAAGATGATAAACAGTGCATATTTTTCAACAAGATTGGAGTGTTGACTGCTAATGTTACCTATCTAGGCAATCCTCATCCTGATTACAAGAAGAGGATTCAGTTAAAAGATTATTATCCCGAATATGCTGAGAAAAACGATCAACAAGGGTTAAAAACAATATTTGTTGGAATTTATTCCTATAATCAAACGAGATTATTCGTTGTTTTTGAACCATACACTTATTTAAAGAAAAAGTCGCATAATTCTTCGGCACATGTTTTTGCAATGAATCTTCAGTATGCTCAACGTGCTGGCGAGTTTTCAAAGGTCGATGGTTTCGGGAATAAAATTCATATTTTTAAGCCGCAACATTTTAAGGAATATGTTAAACGGCTTGCTGGAATAATGCCTAGTGCTACTAGTTACGAAGATGTTCTTGAGACCATAAAAAATTACTTTATCTCGTTTTTTAAAAGTTTTCCAAAAGAATGGAATGGCATCGAATCCTATAAGGAGATGGTGTCTAATGATTATAACAACGCTAGACAAAACCGATGGCCAGGATGGTATTTTGAATACCTTTTCGCGAACTATTTACGGCAAAATGAAACAGATGATATTGCTTGGAACGCGGAAAAGAAAAAAGGCGGTATCGATTTGGATTTAGTATTTCCTACAAAAGAATGGACTTATGGCGATCTTAAAGCTGATCAGATTGACGAGGATATTTTGGGAAATAATTTCGAATCGTTTGAAAAGGTCGTCGTAGATCATAATGGTGTTGTTTATTACATTTGTGCTCTATATGACTCCGAAAAAGATTCTAAACATGGGTATGAAACATCCAAATATTGGAATACGCTTCGCGATGAAGACAAACAATACACGACAGATGCCGAATTGCAGTCAAGAGCGGGGAAACAGATGAAATATTCGGTGAAGATACGATCCATCAATATTTTGAAGATCGATAAAGACGTTTATGAGATTTTAAAACAAAACCCGTTTAAACAAGGAAGAAACTCTGACGGAAAAGCACGTAATCCCAAATTGAAAGTTAAGAAGGATATGATTGACGCACTTTCTGTTTACACAATGAATTGCTAGGAGAACTTTATGGATAAATTCAACTTTATAGATTTGTTTTCAGGAATTGGCGGATTTCATCAAGCGATGGCATCATTCGGTGGCAAATGTGTTCTTGCGTCCGATATAGATGCGTCCGCAATAGCTGTTTATAAGAAAAACTATGGAATAGATTCAGACATTAACGTCAGAGATATTAAGGATTTAGACGTTCCTGATCACGATGTCTTGTGCGCTGGTTTTCCATGCCAAGCATTCTCAAAAGCCGGAAAAAGAGAGGGTTTTTTGGATCAAACAAGAGGAACTTTATTTTTCGAAGTTGCTCGAATTTTAAAGGCTAAACATCCAAAATATATTATGTTAGAAAACGTGAGGAATTTAGTTTCACATGATAACGGAAATACTTACAAAGTCATTTGCGAAACACTCAAGAGCCTTGGTTATCGATTGACTAAAGAGCCATTAATTTTATCGCCTTACCAATTTGGTGTTCCGCAGGTTAGAGAACGTATTTATATTCCAGGCGTGTATGATCCTGAACATGTGAATGAGCCAATCGAGATTAACTTTGGTAAATTACTTGATAAAAAAGACAATAGCATTTATTCGATTTTAGATGAAAACGAAAATGCTAAAGAATATAAATTAAGTAAGCACACTATTGATGTATTGAATTGTTGGGATGAGTTTTATAAAGGTATCGATATTAAAATAATAGGTTTTCCTGTGTGGGAAAGTTATTTTAAGACGACCGACATAAATCCTGAGTTTCCAGATTGGAAGAAAGATTTCATTCGTAAGAATCAAGAACTTTATCAAAGAAACAAAAAATTCATTGATAAGTGGTTAAAGAAATGGAACGATTTGGAGGATTTTACTCCTACTGAGAGAAAGTTTGAATGGCAATGCGGAAAGACCATTGACACGATATGGGAAGGTGTGATTCAAATTCGTCCATCAGGCGTAAGAGTTAAAAAGCCAGATATTTTTCAAGCGCTAGTTGCACTTGTTCAAACCCCAATAATTGGTCGCTATAAACGCAAACTAAGCGTTAGAGAAGCTGCTAGACTACAATCTTTTCCAGACACTTTCATTCCCGATGAGAATAGACAACAGGCATATAAACAATTGGGCAATTCTGTTAATGTAAAAGTTTTGGAAATGATATTTGAGCAATTAATCAAGTATTAATGAGATAGTTTCTAGGAGGTGCCAATGACAGGTTTACATTTTTCTGATCAGGCTGGAAAGTCATATTATTGCAATTCGATTATTGCGTTTTTAAAAGATGAGCCAAATGAAATCCTTGGATCCTTAACGAAGTTTGGCGCTAAATATGGTTTTGATTCGACTCAAGAACAAATTGGTGCTTGGGAACAACAGATATCATCGTTGCAAAGCAAATTGAAGGATAGCGGTTGCTCTGGTGACATTATTTTTGAATATGATATCGTTCGCCTTGGAAAAAGAATTGATGTTGTTTTGCTTATCAAACATATGGTCTTTTCATTGGAATTTAAAAATGGTGCTACAAAATATCTCGCTCGAGATGCTGAACAGGCAGAAGACTACGCTCTAAACCTAAAGAACTTTCATAAAGAGTCAGAGAATCTCTATGTTTGCCCAATTCTCGTTGCTACCGAAGCAGAAGATAAGAAGAACATTATTGATGCCTATGATGATGGTCAAGTTCATCTTCAATATGCAAATAAATCAACGATCATGAATTGTATAAAAGACGTCTATGACAAATATGGAACAGATGAAAAAATAGACTTTGAAAAATGGTATAACAGCCAGTATTGTCCGACCCCTACAATCATTGAAGCTGCTGTCGCTGCATATAGAGACAATACAGTTGCCGAAATTGCTCATTCAGAAGCCGGTCAACCGGATATCGATGCTTGTGAGAAAGCAATAGAAAATATCATCACAGATGCTAAACAAAATGGTAAGAAGGCAATATGCTTTGTAACTGGCGTACCAGGGGCTGGTAAGACTTTGGTTGGATTGGATATGGCATCCAAGAACCTTAATATCAAAGAAAACACCAAAGCAGTATATC
>CAVJMG010000014.1:0-49087 GCA_963650805.1 uncultured Bacteroidales bacterium | reverse complement strand
ACGGGACTTATTTCCGCTTATATCGATTAAACTGACTTAAGCTTTGGAATTCACGCGATGAGAAGTTTTACTCCGGCTCTAAGTGATGGATGGACTATAATAGAAGCGCGAAAAAATGGGCTCTTTAAACTTTAAGGTGGTTTGAGGTGGTTTTGCTAAAATTCACCGACGAGAGCTTTAAACCCAAGGTGGTTTGGGAAAAGCGGCTTCAACGCCGCTTTTTCTTATGCCACCTCATAAGGAGGAAGCGCTTCCGAAACCTGGGGAAATGAGACCACGGAAGAATTTTGTGTACGGAGCCGATGACGGCTTCCGCCTAGCGAATGCATTATAGCCCAATCTCACCTCTCCATCCCAAGCATTTCCAATTCCCCCGGGGTGAGGTCGAAGAAGCCGGATATCCTCCGATTGTGCTTGGAGCGGTTGTAGCGCTCGGCCTCCGTGGCGATCAGGAAGGCGCCGTTCTTCAGCGAATGGACGCCCAGCCTCGCCCGGAGCTTCCGCTTGAGGCAGGCGTTGAACGACTCGATGGCGTTGGACGTGTATATGGATTTCCACACGGCCTTGGGGAAGCCGTAGAACGCGAAGAGGCCCGGCGCGGAGAGGTATTTCCTGAACGACGGGTAGGCCTTCCCCCATTTGCCGACGAAGGCGGCGAGGCGGGCTTTTGCCCCCTCCTCGCTCTCCGCGGAGTAAACCCATTTGAAGTCGTCGAGTATGGCTTGCCTGTCTTTTCTGCGGGCCCCGGACGACATGTTCCTGCCGACGTGGACGAGGCATCTCTGCCGCTTGGCGCCGGGGAAGACCTCCGCTATCGCCTCCGGCATCCCCTGGAGGCCGTCGGTGACGAAGAGGAGCGGATCGCCCAGGCCGCGCTCCTTCATGCCCCTCAGGCAATCCGCCCATTTGGCCGAGGATTCGCCGGGCATTATCCAGAACCCCAGGACCTCCTTCTTCCCTTGGCCGGTTACCCCGAGGGCGATCGTCACGCATTCCCTCTCGTAGCGGTCGCCGCCTTCGTAGCTTCTCCCGACGGGCAGCCACGTCCCGTCCAAATAGACGATCGGGCAGCGCGGAAGCGCCCTCGAATTGAATTTCTCGGCCTGCCCGTAGCTCCCCTGGACTATTGCGAGGACGAGCCTCTCGGACACGCCGGACCCGGTTTCGGCCTCGATGAACTCCGCGATGTCGGAGCAGGTCATCCCCTGGGCGTACAGCCGGCAGACCTCCGCGTCGAAGTCGTCGATGCGGCGCCTGTATCTCCCGAGTATCCTCTCCTCGAAGAGGTTGAGGCGGTCCCTGGGGACCCTGACGGTGACGGACCCGACGTTGGTGAGGACGGACCTCTCGCAGCGGCCGTTCCGGGGCGAGACGGCCCCCTCGACGCAGTCCTCGAGGAAGGACTCGAAGGAGTCCTCCATCGCCTCGTTTATGGCGTCTTCGGTCGACTTCCTCAAAAACTCCGCGGCCAAGGATACCCCCTCGGCGGATTCTCGTTTAGAATTGTCCATGTAGCTTTCTCCTTTTTCTTGAACAAATCTAGGATAGGAAGCTACATCATCGAGTTCAAGCCCGGCCGCGCCGCCCCCTAGGGGGCGTTGGGGTTGAGGGTTCATTCATACACATAATTCGTCAGTGGTTCCGGGGAAATTCACGTATCCAGACGCCGCGTCGATGAGGGTCTGCGCCACGTCGTTCGCCGCCTCCATCCTCGCGTTGCACAAAACGACGCCGAATTCGCGCCTCGCCATGCCGAGGGCGATCTCGTTCGCCCATTTGCGGTACGTCTGCGCCACTTTGGCAAGGGCGGGGCAGCGGCAGTTGTCCATCTTGGTGGCGATGAATTTGATGCTCTCCAGCGCCTTCTCGTGGGTCGGCGTCACGTCGATCAGGGCGAACACGTCCTGCAGGCAGTCGTACGCGTTGACGAGGTCGGCGTCCAAGCCGAGGCAGTACCTGACGAGCTCGTCGTAATGCCAGCTCGTCCCGTCCGATCTCCTGGTGTACCACCTATCCGGCACATCCCCTCTCCTGACGAGGAACGCCTCTCGTTTGGCCTTCATGAAATTGTGGGCGAGGGTGTCCTTCTCGTTTTTCTTCATGGCTGTCGCCCTCGGCGAATTGACCGCCTCGACCGCCTGCTTGACCACGCGGAATCTGTCGGCCACGACGGTCGCGTTGGGAAGCCATCTCCTCGCCAGAAGCGCGTATTCGCCGTACATGTCGGCGATCAGGGCCCTGACCCGGTTCCTTTGGGCCTCATCCACGGATGAGAAATGCTCGTCGAGGTAGGCCTTCTGCCTGGAGCGGATGACGTCCACGGTCTCGGACGCCTCGAAGTCGACGAGGTGGAAGCAGTACTTGGAGCCGTACGTCTTGAATTTGAGCTCGTCTATGCAGAGCATCTTCGGAAGGGCCCCGCCCTTCACCTCGGGATAGGCCTTGTCGAAGAGCCTCACGACCTCGGTGGCGGATACGCCGTGCTGCGCGGCGACCCCGGAGAAGGTGTCGCCCTCGTTGAGCTCCGCGAGGATGGCCGCGCGTTCGTAAACGGAGACGGCGCATCCGACCATCGCCCCTTTGAGGGGCGCGGTGAAAGTCTTGCCGCACCCTTTGCAGACGTATCGGATTCTGTGGCAGATGAGCGCTTCTTTCTTCAGTATGTCGGACCTGAGTTTGATTGTGGCCTCATAGGTGTTGTGTATGGCGCATTTGCCGCGGCCGCATTTTGGGCATACCGCGTGCTCCTTCCTCCTCTCCCACGCCTCGTAGACGAACCCCTCATCCGATCCGATGGGCCCCTCCGTTCTGGAAAAATCCTCTGGGCGAAGCCCGAAGGACAGCAAAAAAGTATTAGAATTCATGCGGTCTCCTTTCGATTATTCTGACCGAAGAAATAATACCGAACGGAGACCTTTTTCATTGCTCCCAACGCGCGAGAGCTATAAACGGCGAGGTGGTCGGCCAAAATCACAAACCGCCTTAAGGTTTAAAGAGCCTGAATTCAAAGGAGTGCCGTGTGCCGTTGTTCTCTATAAAATCGTAAAAGACGGCAAAAATGGATATGCGGCATTATGGACGGATAAAATGGATAGAGCTCACGAGTTTGCTAAAGAAGGCTATAAAAAATACATCCCATATTGCTTAGACTTCGAAATAAGATGGCCTTATTGTGGCCAGCCACTCAGATTTAAAGCTAGCGATAATTTTAAAAAGATTTATAAGGAATGGACGGTTCGAGACGGGATTGGAATCAAAGACAAAAAAGATATTAATCAATATATAATTTACCGAATAAACAAAACGCTTGATGATACTTTTAAAATCGATGGGCGCAGGGGGCAGGGCTATCTTTTGCTCGAAAAGATAATAGAAGAAGCCGAAAGGGGCGATTATGACGAACGAGATTTCTACAGTTTCACGGATGGCAGAACAAAATGGAAAAACGAGTTTCTTGTTTACCAAATAGTAAAAACTTTATATCCAGGGGAAACGGTTTATCAATACAGTCCAACTTTTTTAAGGACTAAGAAAGGTCAACTTTCCTATGACGTCTTTATTTCCGGCCTCAACATTGCCATTGAATACCAAGGAGAACAGCATTTCAAACAAATTGATTTTTTCGGAGGCGAAGAAGATTTTAAAGCGCGGAAAAAAAGAGACGTTTTGAAAAGAAAACTAAGCGCTGAAAATGGCATCAAGTTAATTTATATATATTATAATGAGGACATTAGTGAAGAGCTGGTTGTGCGCAAGATTTCAGAAGTAATCTAGCGACGATCGATGCTCGTTTTGAAATTACGAAATTCGGGTAAGCGTTTTTTACGCATGCTTCCAAACTTCTGAACATTTTGAAAAGGGCATAATTGACGGTGGCCATCCAAATACATCAATTATCTCATTGCATGGGCGCGTAAACCTCGGATAAATTGGCAAAGGTTATGAATTGATTCAAGTGGGAAGTTTTTGCGAGTTTGAATTTTAGCAGCGAGTTTTGCCCGCTTTTTCCTAATTTTGAAGCCTTAATTTGAGCGAAATGCATGCGCTTAAGGCAAAGTTATTGATTAATCTAGTATTCAAAACTAGAATGCATATGCAGGCGGGAAGAACGCTTGCGCAGGAGGTAATTATGGGCGTATCGATATTCACCGACGCGGGAAGCAATCTCTTCTCTGCTTTCTTAGAAAAAAACCATTACGACATTTTTGTTTTGCCTATGCCTTTGCATATCGGCGAAGAAGACTACCTTTGCTATGACTCGACCGTTGACGCCGAAACTCTTTCTAAACACTTCTATGAGGAGATGAGGAGCGGAGCGAAGGTCAAAACCTCGCTTCCAAGCCCCGGTTTGCTCGAAGAGAAGGCGAGAGAAGAAATCGGGAAAGGCAATTCGGTCGTTTTTGTTGGTCTTTCTAGCGGCATCTCCGGCTCCTTCCAAAGCGCGAAGCTAATCGCCGAAACCCTTAATGAAGAAAACGGAAAACCCGTCATGGCCGCGATTGATTCTAAAACCGCAGGATTCGGAGAAGGAATGATCGCCATTTACGCCGAGAAATTGGCTAAAAAGGGTTTGCCGTTCGAAGAAGTCGTCTCAAAGACCACGGAATACGTTGACCGCGTCAGAAGCGAATTCACCGTCGACGCTTTGAAGTACCTTGCCGCCACTGGGCGCATTTCCACCCTAAAGGCCGCCTTGGCCGGAGCATTGATGATCAAGCCCCTTTTGTACGGGTCTGAGGAAGGAAAAATCGTTGTTACTCAAAAAGTTGTAGGAAGAAAAGCGGCGGTCAAGAAATTGATCCAACAAGTCATTTCTAACATCGCCGATAAAAACAGCAAAGTCTTTATCACTCATTGCGATGCGCCTGAAGAAGCCGAAGCTATGAAAAACGAGCTCGCTTCCCAAGGAATTAACGATGTCGAAGTCTATTTCTATGACCTCATCACTGGCGCTCATGTCGGCCCCGGCACCCTTGCGGTGTTTTATGAAGGGAAGAATAGGCGGCTTAAGCACTCTTTGCTTCCTTAATCTAATTTTTAGGAATTCTCCGCAAAACTCAACTTAAAAACCAAAAGGCGCCTCTACTTCATAAGTGCAGGCGCTTTTTACATGTAAAACATTCGCATACGTGCGCGCGTTTTTTGTTCTAAAGTGCATTTCTAATTGTTATACTTTTTCTGCTCGGTTTAGGAAAACCGCTTTAAAATGTAACTATGTCATGCCCATTCTTTGAACTGCAACAGCCGGTAAACTATCTCAGTCTCATCTTTGTTCTCGTTTTGTTCATATCTCTAGACGTTATTTTCTGGTTCTTTTTCCGCAGGTTGCTCTCGAAAATCATGCTCTATGCCACGGAAGTGACCGCGATTCTATTTTGGGGCTTTGGGCTTCAGATTCCGGCAATCTGCTGTTTGATCGCGTTGGGCGTAGAAAGCGTCATTCTTTTCCTCGCCAATCCCAGCGAAAACCGCGATTACATTGCCAACAACATGATTGGCAAAGCTCAAAAATTCAACCCTTTCCGCAGAAATAAGAATCACGCCGAAGCCCTTTTTGACCGCGAGGAGGTCTATCGCAAAGTCGAGACCGCCGTTAACACCATGAGCAAGCAAAAGGTCGGCGCGATCATCACTTTTGAAAAACGTGATTCGCTTGATGAAGTCATGAAATCCGGCACGCGCATCGACGCTCCCGTCTGTGCTGAACTTATCCAAACCATTTTCTATCCCGGAACGAGGCTTCACGATGGTGCGGTCATCATCCGCAACAACATGATGGTTGCCGCTAGCGTCTACTACACCCCAACCACCCGCCCTTTGACTGGTAAATTCGGATCGCGCCACCGCGCTGCCATTGGCATCAGCGAAATCACGGATTCGGTTACGGTTGTCGTGTCCGAAGAAACCGGTCGTATTTCCATTGCCCACGAAGGCGAGCTCCGCACGGTAGGACCCGATGAATTCCTTTCCGTATTTGAGGATTACATGGCTCTTATTGACTACCCAAAGGAAAAAGAAGCAAAGTAACGTTTGATTGAAGTTTTAGGAGGATAAAAACATGTCTACACCGCATAACGCCGCAAATAAGGGTGATTTCGCTAAATTGGTCTTGATGCCTGGCGATCCCCTTCGTGCCAAATTCATCGCAGAAAATTTCTTGATTGACCCCGTTTTGGTCACTAGCGTTAGGAATGTCTATGGCTATACCGGCAAAACCAAAAATGGAAAACTCGTTTCCGTTATGGCCTCCGGCATGGGGCAGCCGAGTCTTGGGATCTACGCCAACGAGCTTTTTGCCGAATATGGCGTTGAAGCCATTATCCGCATCGGCACATGCGGTACGTATCAAAAGGAATGCGCCGTCGGTGACATCATCCTTGCTCAAGGCAGCTGCACTGATTCCAATTGGATGGGTGAATATGACCTCCATGGCGGCGTCTATAGTGGCATCGCCGATTTCTCCCTTTTATTAAGCGCCTACGAAGAGGGTAAACGCCTTGGCAAAAAAATCCATGTCGGCAACGTTTTGGCCGCCGACCATTTCTATTCCTATCAGCCTGACGAATGGAAGAAATGGGCTTCCTTAGGCGTCCTTGGCGTCGAAATGGAAAGCTACGCCCTTTATTGCATTGCCGCTAAATATCACAAGAAAGCTCTAACCATCCTTACCGTCTCCGACTCTTTCTTAGGCGCGGAAATGCTTACGGCTGAAGAGAGGCAAAAGAACCTCACCGATATGATCGAAACCGCCCTCGGCGTGGCTTCGAAGTTCTGAGTTTATGGCTTACGCGGTGGAACTTTGCGTCTTTATCGTCTCCGCCGTTGTTGTCGGCGCCGCTTTTGGGTACCTCTTTTTCGCCCCGGCCATCAAAAGGTTCCTCTACAAAAGATGGACCATCCAAATGTATTACAAAAAGATATACAAGGTGGCTTTGGACGAAGATTTTTACCTCATCAATTCCTTCTCTAACAAAACGGCGGACGAAGATGAGTTCCATATCGACCACATTCTCATCGGCGATAAATTCATCTATTGCATCCGCGACCGTTATTACCCGGGTGCCATGAAAGCGAAAGAAGAAGATCCTTCTTGGATTTTCTACGACCGCAAGCACAAAGACGGCGTGCCGATTCAAAACCCGCTCCGCATAAACGAAATCCGCGTTCAAATGATGTCGTTGATGTCCGGGCTTAACCAAAAGCTCTTCATCTCCGTTGTGCTTGTTAACGATGACTGCCTTTGGAATGGTTACGAAAACACCTCCGATAGCAGCTATGTCGTCTCGCTGAAGAAATTCCCCAGTTTTATCGCCTCCAAAGAGGCCTTGCCGATTCCTCCTATGGATCCTAAGGCCATTCAAGTTGCCGCCAAAGATATTGCCGAGCTTAATCTCCATGGAAAAAATAAATGATTCGATCGCCAAAAAGGCTCTGAAACATTACAAAAAAGACTTGGGCGATTCCCTATTGCTAAGTCTTTCTTTCTTTTTGCTTTGCGGCGCCTCGCTTTGCTTGGGATTCCTCGGCGTGGATTTCGCCCTTATCGGGGTTGCGACCATTGGCTTGCCGGCGCTTCTTTCCTTCCAGTTGATGTGCCTACGCGAAAAGAAAGAGGAAGGGCCTTCCAACGCCCAATCTTTCCAAGGCTTCAAACTTTATTACACCTTTTATTTTGGAGTGTACCGATTTTGGCTTTCCCTGCTCCGTTCCTTCCTTGTGTTTGCCGTGGCGTTTTTCGCCTTGAGTTTTGCCGTTTATTATTGCTTCTTGGCGATTTCGCCAGAATTCGCTTCCGAGGTTGAGAGCTTCGCTTTGCTCCTCTCTCAGCAAGATACGACCGTCAATGATCTCATAAATGCCTTTTCCGCATCCCCTAAATTGGTCGACTTCACGGCCATTTGCGCCTTGTCTTCCTTCGGCGTTGGGGGATATTGGCTTGTTCATGAGGTCTCTAGAAATTCGTTGAATCTCTACATCCGCTCTCTTTTGGGAGGCGCGCCGGCGAGGTTTGCCAACGCTCTTTTCTCCAATTTCTTCCGTGAGATTCGCGGGAACTTCTATAAGAATTACTATTCCTTCAATTGGCCAGGCATCATTCTCTATGCGCTTGGGTATTCGCTCGGGGGCTTCCTCGGCTATTATTTCTTGAATAATTTGACGTATGCTTTGGCTTTGGCCTTCGTTGCCGCCTGCTTATTCCTCTCGCCTTATCTTCCTTATTATTTCTATGGGCTAGACGAAATCGCCAAAAAGCAAAACAAAGCCTTCTTGAAGTTCTCCCTTCATCAAGCCGAGCTTTCTCTTTCCGAAAGCAAAGCTCAAAGCGAAATGGAGAACGAAGAGATGGAAAAGCTTAAAAAGGATGTGGATGAGCTTAAAAAGCGTTTGGACAAGGAGGAGGGCGAGCCTTCTAACGGGGACGAAACGAAAAAGGACTGAGCTTTAGAACTCGTCCTTTTGGTTCTCTAGCTTCTTCAAGACTTCTTCTTTGAGGAAGTCTTTTTCTTCGCTGCTTAAGAAAGCCATTTCGACGGCGTTCAGCAACAACTTTCTTCGATCGTCTTCAGTCAATGAGAAAGTCTTCGTCGCCTTATGGAATTCTTCAGGAAGGCTGATGGAAGATATTGTCGTATCGTCGGCGCCGAGGCAAAAGAGAATGTTTTTCTTTAAGAATAGGGGAATCGGGCAATCCTCGTATTTTTCAATGCAACCCGTGTCGGTTTCAGACGTTGGGCACACCTCTAAGCCGATTCGGGCTCCGGCGATGAAACTTAAAAGCTGGCTATCTTCGATGGAATGGATGCCGTGGCCGATCCTTCTGGCCCCGAATTTCACCGCGCTCCAAACCGAAGACGGCCCACTGGCTTCTCCGGCGTGCATCGTAAAGGGGACGTTATTTTCTCTAGCCAAGCGGAACTCTTTCTCATAATCGGAAGTGGGGAAGGGGAGCTCTGGACCCGCCAAATCAACTCCGCCGACGCCTTTGTCTAAATACGCTTTCGCAATGTCCACCGTTTCGTAATTGGCCGCGTGGGTGTTTTCGCCACGCATGCAGCAAAGGAGTATTTTCCCCGCAATGCCGATTTCCTTTTTCGCCATCTCCAAACCTTTCAAGGAAGCTTGAACGACTTGCTCTTGAGTTAGCCCTTGGCGCAGAGATTGGCAAGGCGCGAACCTGACTTCGGCGTAGAGTATCCCTTGCTTTGCTAAACGCTTATAAAGGGAATAAGTCGCATAGCAG
The DNA here is from genome assembly GCA_963650805.1 of uncultured Bacteroidales bacterium. Lineage (GTDB taxonomy): Bacteria > Bacillota_I > Bacilli_A > RFN20 > CAG-826 > Alloenteromonas. The sequence goes on along the minus strand of CAVJMG010000014.1, from coordinate 39,846 downwards.
ATGGATTCGTAGGTTTGCAAAAGAGAAATCGGGAGCTCGAAACAAGAAATATAACGTGTGAGATCTTTTATGCCTTTTCCGGCGGTCAGGTTCACGTTGTTCCAATCGATCTGCCTATGGTTCAATTCGCCTAAATAAACGAGGTCTTCTCGGCTCAACGAGCCATCGAGGTGGCAATGCAATTCAATCATGGGCTGATTATGCCACCGCGATTTTGCGTGGGCAAAGGAAAAGAGAAAACCTCACATATTTCAAGTCCCGTTTGTCTTATTAGGTACAAAAAAAGTCCCGCGTTGACGGGACAATCTTGCTTCTGGAGCAAGTGACGGGAATCGGACCCGCGTATCGACCTTGGCAAGGTCGTGTTCTACCATTGAACTACACCTGCATTTGCCCTTAGGGCTTCGCTATTATAAAAAGGCCGTTTGCCCGTTTCAAGTAGAAAATTGCAAACTTGTCGGAATCGCCAAGCGGCAACGTTAGGCGACGATGTAATCACGCATTTATCTTGAGGGCCGGCATAGTGCGGTGGAGCCATATTCGCCCTATGGAAGGAAAGATGAGAAGAGATTATAATCTCTTCGCCTTTTGGAGGTTTTTACAATGGCCGATAACAAAGATTTAGCCGAACTTCTCTTCCCCGACGTCACGATGACCATCGATGACCTAGAAGCGAAATACCCGCCCCGCGGACTCAAGGAAGGAGCTCAAGTCACCCGTTTCGCCCCGTCTCCCACGGGTTTTCTTCACACAGGCAGCCTTTTCACTTCTTTGATTTCCTATACTTTAGCTAAGCAATCTGGCGGCGTTTATTTCTTTCGCCTTGAAGATACGGATACCAAAAGAACCATCGCCGGAAGCGGGGATTTGCTCATTGAGCAGCTCGCTCAATTCGGCATCGTCGCCGATGAGGGCTACACTCCCGATGGCGACAATGGCTCCTATGGGCCTTATCAGCAATCCCAAAGAAGAGACATCTATCGCACCGTCATCAAGCAAATGATCATCGACGGATCCGCCTATCCCGATTTCTGCACTCCCGAAGACCTTGACGCAATCCGCAAAGTCCAAGAAGCCAACAAGGTTTTGCCTGGCTATTATGGCAAGTACGCCCGCGATAGGAATTTGAGCGTTGATGAGCGCATTGAGAAAATCAAAGCCGGTACCCCTTGGGTTATTCGCTTCCGTTCCCTCGGCGACCATGATCGCAAAATCAAATTCAACGATGCCATTCGCGGCGAGATCGAACTTCAGGACAACGATACCGATGTCGTTATTCTCAAATCCGATGGGCTTCCGACTTACCATTTCGCCCACGTCGTCGACGATCACTTCATGAGAACAACCGTCATCACCCGCGGCGAGGAGTGGATTCCCTCCACCCCGATTCACCTAGGTATGTTCAAGAGCTTGGGGTGGCATGCGCCTAGATATGCCCACATCCCTTCGATCATGAAGCTCGACCACGGCAATAAGAGGAAGCTCTCTAAGCGCAAAGACCCCGAAGCCGCCGTTTCCTACTTCCTGGAAAAAGGCTACCAGCCGCAAGCGCTTCTTGTTTACCTCATGTCCATCGCCAATTCTAACTTTGAGGAATGGGCCTCTGCCAACAAAACCTATGATGTCTCCAAATTCGCTTTCCGCTTAAAGAAGATGTCTCTAGACGGAGCTTTGTTCGATCAAGACAAACTGAATTACTTTGGCAAAGAGCTCATCGCCAAGACCCCTTTGGAAGAGCTATTCACCCAAGTCAAAGCCTATGCGAATAGATATGAGCCTGCCCTAGCCGAAAAAATCGCCTCCGATGAAGGTTATTTCAAGAAAATCCTCAATATCGAGAAAGACCGCAAAAACCCGAGAAAAGACTACGCAAAGTTCTCTGACATCTATCCTTTGACGAAATTCTTCTATAAGGACGAATGTGAGAAGATTCTGCAGAACCCCCTTCCTTTCAAGGAGAGCTACGCCAAAGAAGACATCGTTTCCTTGCTAAAGGACTTCCAAGCCAAGATGCTCTTTAACACCGATGAGAGCACATGGTGGAACGGCATGAAAGACATCGTTGCTCAGCATGGCTTTGCCGTTTCCAATAAGGATTATCTTGAGCACCCTGAACTTTATAAAGGCAACGTCTCTGACGGTTCTGAGGTCCTCCGCATTGCCGTCACCGGCGCTAAGGATTCCCCCAACCTCCATGAGATCCTCGAAATTCTTGGAAAAGACGAGGTTAATCGCCGCATCGACGCGACCGTTGCAACTTTAAAATAATCCTTGCACAAAACCCGCGAGAGTGTTTAAATTCTTCTCGCGGCCATGGCCCCATGGTCAATCGGTTAAGACGGGACCCTCTCAAGGTCCAATGCCTGGTTCGACTCCAGGTGGGGTCACCACGATGAAAATTTGCCCCGGTCATTGGACGGGGCTTTTTCTTTGCCTTGTATATTGGACCTATTAAAAAGCGGGGGGTGCTGACCCACCCCGCATAAATGTAGTTAGCCTCTTTATTCGATGACGTTCAACAGCTCTTTGAAAGAAGTCAGGGTTGCCTTTGGCTCAAAGTTTTTAATTTTATCCGGATTCCCATATCCATAAGAAAGGATATAACAAGGGATGCTGTTTTCTTTAGCCCCAAAGGCGTCGAGTTCCGTATCTCCGACCATCGTCGCGTCTGTCTCTAGCGGGAGAGATTTTAAGCAACGGGCGATGATGGCTTCTTTCTTCGCTCCGGCCCCATCCGAAGTGGCTCCGAAGACTCCGTCGAATAGGGAATCGAGCCCGAAGTGGACGAGGATGTCTTTCGCGAGGAATTCGTTTTTTGACGTGCAAACGTAAAGCCTGTAGCCCCTATTTTTCAGCTCGGCCAAAGTTGAGGGGACGTCGGGATAGACGGTCGCTTCGTATTTCCCTCCGCTGGCGTATTCCTTCCGATAGACTTCAGTCGCCTTTTCGACGTCTTCTTCCTTTATTTTGCAAAGCCTAAAGCATTCTTTTAGAGGCGGACCGATGAAGAAATCCAAATTCTCGACTGGGATTAGCGGATACCCAAGTTCTTTCAACGTGAAATTTGCGCAGCGCTTTATCCCCGAGGCACTATCGAGGAGAGTGCCGTCCTGATCGAATAAGATAGCTTTTTCCATGAGCTGGATTTTAAAGGCATTTTGGACTTTGTCTATGGTTTTCGCTCTCTGCTTTTAAGTCTATAATCCACGAGCATGCTTAACCAGTTTTCAAGAACAGAATTGATTCTTGGCGAGAGGGCCCTCGCCACTCTTGCCACCAAACGCGTCGCCGTTTTCGGCGTCGGCGGGGTAGGGGGGAACGTCGTCGAAGCCTTGGCCCGTTCCCAAATCGGCGAAATCGATTTGATTGACGACGATTTGGTTTGCTTAACCAATATCAACAGGCAGATCCTTGCGACATTTGATACCGTAGGCAAAGCCAAAGTCGATGTTGCCGAAGAAAGGATTCATTCCATCTCAAGGAAAATCGTCGTCCACAAACACCGTTGCTTTTATCTTCCCGACGACCATGGCGACATCGATTTCTCCAAATTTGACTATGTCGTGGACGCTCTAGACACCGTCTCCGCCAAGCTCGACATCATCTGCGAAGCCAAAAAGCGCGGTATCCCCGTCATCTCCGCTTTAGGATGCGGCAACCGCGTCGACCCCACGAAATTGAAGATTTGCGACATTTATCAAACCGAAGGGGATCCTTTGGCCCGCGTTGTTAGGAGAGAGCTCCGCAAAAGAGGGGTCAAAGACCTGAAAGTGGTTTATTCGACCGAGCTTCCCATTAGACCTAGGGAGGAAGATACGGCGAATTCTTGCCTCTATCATTGCGTTTGCCCTCCCGGAACAAAAAGGAAATGCACTGATAGGCGCGATATCCCTGGGTCCACGGCCTTCGTACCCCCTGTGGCGGGAATCTTTATCGCCTACGCCGTCTGCATGGATTTAACTTCTTGGAATAGGGACAATAGAGGCCCTGTCTCAAAGGAGACTTTGGAAGCGGTGGAGCAAGAAAAACAAAGTCTCTAAAGAGCTTTCCGATCCTCCACGGCCAATGGCCTTTCCCAAAAATGTTGTTAAAGAAACCCGATAATTAGATAATTGACCATATGATTTTGACATCAATCCTTTATATTTTGGCCCTCGCTGGCGGTTTGGGGGTCGGATACTGGCTCTCAAGCTACAATATTTATTGTTGGCTCGTTGCCCTTCCTTGCTGGTTTTTGTTTTTCTATCTCCTCTTCGCCCTTTGGGTGGGGATTCTTTTTATCTGGGGACAGTTCCTCAAACGGAAACCCATCCCCGAGCGCCCGTCCTCATTTTACCTATCCATCGTTCATCAAACGGTCTTCACCTTCTTTTGGGCTATGCACATCCACGTCCGCGTAAGGGGCGGGAGTCGTTTGCCTAAACAGAAGGTGCTTTACGTCAACAACCACGTTTCCAATTTCGACCCGATGGCGATGATTGTCGCCTTAAGGGGCCCGATGCTTGCGGTGACGAAGCCTGAAAACCTCTCCTTCCCAATTGCGGGGCCCTTCATCAAAATGGCCGGATTCATCCCCATCAATAGGGACGATCCCAAAGAGGGCGCGAAAGCCATCGCCAAAGCTAGCGATTATTTAAAAGAAGGCCTGTGCGACGTTGACATTTGCCCTGAGGGAACCCGAAATAAGACGGATGAGGTTTTGCTTGAATTTCACCCTGGCTCTTTCCGCGCGGGCATGGACGCCAAAGCCCCCATTGCCATTTTGGCCATTAAGGGAACGAAGGAAATCTCAAAGAGAGTTCCCTTCCGCCCGTGCTTTGTTTACATTGATGTGCTTAAGGTCCTCACCCCGGAGGAATACGCTTCCATGACTCCGGCCCAAGTTAGGGATATTGCCGCAAATCTCATCAAAAGCGACCTAGAAGGAGGATTGCTTTATGAATTACCTGCTTTTTAATAGCAAATCCGCTGCCGGCGAAGGCGAAAAAGAAGCCCGCGAAGGCGGGAAGAAACTAGAAGGGGAATACGGCCATTTTGAGTATCTGGATCTCGTTTCGTTGCAAAAACCCGCTTTCTTTTCTTCTTTGAAAGATGAGGATGTGGTCGTCGTTTCCGGTGGGGACGGGACTCTAAACCACCTTATCAATGATATTGGTGATGCCAAGTTTCCAAAGAACCTTTATTTGCTTCCTTTGGGAACCGGGAACGATTTCCTCAATGACGTCAAAGCCTCACAATTGCCAAATGGTTTGGTGCCTCTTTCCGATTTCCTTCAGCATTTGCCCGTTGTCGAAACCATGGGCATCAAAAGGCGTTTCATCAACGGCATTGGCTTTGGCATCGACGGGGAATGCTGCGTCAGAGCCGAGGAGATGAAAGCCCAAGGCAAAACGGACATCAACTACGGAAACATCACGGTCAAATTGCTCTTTTCCGGCTATAAAGCCCCAGACGCCGACGTCAAGATAGACGGCAAAGAATTTCATTTCAAAAAGGTCTATATCGCCGCCGGAATGAACGGCCGCTATTACGGCGGCGGCATGCAGGTCGCCCCTATGCAAACTCGAAACGATGGCTTGCTAACCTTTGTCTCCGTCCATGGTTTGGGGAAATTAAGGACGTTGATGCTTTTCCCTTCGCTTTTCAAAGGCGAGCACATCAAGAAGAAGAAAGCCGTCTTCGCGATGCGCGGCAAGACGATAGAGGTCGCTTTCTCCTCTCCGACGGGCCTTCAAATCGATGGGGAAATCGTTCCCAATGCAACTTCCTATAAAATCCATTTCCCTGAGGACGCCAAATGAGAGTTCCGCCTTTCCTAACAAAGGGGGATGCCATTGATTTCGTCGCCCCCTCTTTCGGGGTGACGACTGAGCCTTATTCCGCGAGGATGGACGCCTCTTTGAAGACGTTTTCCAAACTCGGCTTTGCGACGCATTGCTTCCCTAACGTCTACAAAAACGAAGGCATCATTGGCAGCAACACCCCGGAGAGCAGGGGAAAAGAAATCAATGAAGCCTTTGCCTCCTCCTCCGAAGCTATCATTTCCGTCGGTGGTGGGGAGACGATGCTTGAGATTCTTCCCTATGTCGATTTCGAGGCGATTGCAAACGGGAAATCCAAATTCTTCATGGGTTATTCCGACAACACTAATTTGACCTTCCTTTTGCCGACTTTGTGCGATATGGCTGCGATTTATGGCCCCCATGGACCTTCCTTTTATTCTTATCCGCTCCGCTACAGTGAGAAAGACGCCATCGCCATGCTGATGGGCGAAAAGAATTTCCAGGGGTATCCCAAATATTCAATTACGCGCTCAAATCCCGAGCATCCCTTATACCGGTATAGGCTAACTCAGCCCAAGGTCATTGAGACTTATAACTATGAGAAGCCCATCGAGGGGACTTTGCTAGGAGGCTGCTTGGATTGCTTGATTTGCCTATGCGGCACCCGCTTCGACAAAGTGAAGGAGTTCTGCGCTAAGCATAAAGAAGGCATAATCTGGTTTTTGGAAGCCTGCGACCTCAATTCCGTCTCCACTCGTCGCGCATTGACCCAGCTTCGCGAAGCGGGCTGGTTTGATAACGCCAAAGGCTTTTTGATCGGCAGGCCGCTTCAAAGCGGTGAGTATTTCGGCCTTATGCCCAAGCAATCTTATCTCGATATTTTGGGACCTTTATCCTTGCCCATCCTTTATGGGGTCGACCTAGGCCACGTTCCTCCCTCTTTACCGATGATGGAGGGGGCCGAAGCCAAGGTCTCTTTTTGCGGCGGAAACATCTTTGTTTCCTATCATTAGAAATTAGTCGTTAGACGGCAACGGATATTTTTCTAATAAATTTGGACATCATACGAAAAACAAGCAATTTTTATGACGCAAAAACTTGTGATGGAATAAAATTTTTAGCGTTGTTTTTTGCCAAGGAGCCGCATGAATGCGGAAGGTTTTATGGACACCAAATTTATTTTCGTCACGGGCGGAGTCGTCTCTAGCTTAGGAAAGGGCATCTCGGCGGCTTCCGTTGGGTTGCTTCTTAAAAAGAGGGGATTCAAAGTCTTCACCATGAAGTTCGATCCTTATCTCAACGTCGACCCCGGGACGATGAGTCCTTATCAGCACGGCGAAGTCTTCGTCACCGAGGATGGGGCGGAAACGGATTTGGATTTGGGCCATTACGAGAGGTGGCTCGACATCGATTTGACCAAAGAAGCTTCCGTGACCTCCGGCAAAATCTATAGCTCGGTCATCGAAAAGGAGAGGAGGGGAGATTATCTTGGGGCTTGCGTCCAGGTCATCCCTCATGTCACCAACGAGATCAAGCAGAAGCTATTAGACGCGGCGAAAGCCTCCGGCGCGGACATCGTCATCGCCGAAGTCGGCGGGACGGTGGGGGACATCGAATCCCAGCCCTTCCTTGAAGCCATCCGTCAAGCCAGGCTTCAATTCGGCTACGACAATACTTTCTTCCTCCATAACACCTTAGTCCCTTATCTTAAGACCTCTGGCGAGACCAAAACCAAACCGACACAGCATTCGGTTAAGGAAATGGCCTCCCTTGGTTTGCAGCCTGATGCGATCATCCTCCGCTCCGAAGTGCCCTTGGATGAGCATACTAAAGAGAAGGTTTCTCTTTTCTGCAACGTGCCCTTAAAAGGCGTGTTCGAAGCCGATGACGCTCCGGTCATCTACGAACTCCCGGGCAACCTCCATTCCCAAGGGATTGATGATTTCATCCTTTCCCATTTCCGTCTTCCCACCGAAGGGAACGAACCCGACCTCTCCGACTTCAATGCCTTGGTCGAGAAAATCAAGCACCTCAAGAAAAAGGTCACCATCGCCTTGGTTGGCAAATACGTAGAACTCCACGATGCTTATCTCTCCGTCTCTCAAGCCCTCAAAGCCGCTGGGTACTACAACGATTGCGACGTCGAAATCAAATGGATTCCCTCTACCGAGGTCAAAGTTGGAACGGAAGAGAAATTCTTCAAAGACGTCGACGGAATCCTCGTCCCCGGCGGATTCGGTCATAGAGGAAGCAATGGCAAGAAGCTCGCCATCCGTTACGCCAGGGAAAACAAAATCCCCTTCCTTGGCATTTGCTTTGGGATGCAGCTAGCCATCGTCGAATACGCTCAAAACGTCTTGGGCATGAAAGAAGCCAACTCCACGGAATTCGATCAGGAAACCCCCTATCCCGTCATCGATTTCCTTCATAACCAATACAAGGGCATCGACATGGGCGGAACCCTGCGTTTAGGCGCCTATGATTGCGACATCATGCCCGGGACCTTGGCTTATAAGTGCTATGGACAGGAGCACGTCAGGGAGCGCCATCGCCACCGCTATGAATTCAACAACGCCTTCAAGCAGAAGTTTGAGGCCTCGGATATGGTGTTCTCCGGCATCAATCCTCAGGCCGATCTTGCCGAAATCGTTGAATTGAAGAATCATCCCTTCTTCATCGCCGCGCAGTTCCACCCCGAATTCACCTCGCGCCCATTGCGTCCGAACCCCCTCTTCCGCGAATTCATTGCCGCATCCGTTAAACACCACAAGTGAACTTTGGCTTATACTTAAAGGGCTTATGAAAAAGGCCCTTTTTGTTTATAGCGGGTGCACCGGATCCTGGCGGCAAAAACAAAGGATTCAAAAAGCCATCAAACGCCTTGGGCGAGCTTTTGACATGGAGGTGAAGAAAACAACCTCAGAAGAGGACCTGTGCCTGACGACTCGAAATTCCATCGGGCGGTACGATGTGTTGATTATCGCGGGAGGGGATGGGACGTTTCACCGCGTGGCCAATGAATTAGCGGAGAAGGAGAACGCCCCCATTTTAGGCTACATCAACGCCGGAACGATGGGGGACGTCGGCAGGAATTTCGGAATAGGCCGCAATCTAGAGCAAAGCCTTAAAATCATCGAAAAGGGCGATTTCCTTTCTTGCGACCTCATCAAAATCAATTCCGAATATTGCGTATACATGGCTGCGGCCGGGGCTTACGCCGACGTCGCTTACTCCGCCAAAAGGAAGAAAAAGAAGGCCTTCGGCAGGTTCGTCTATTATTTCATGTCCGCCGAAAGGGCCCTCAAGCCCACCGAAATCGAATACACGCTTACGATAAATGGGCAGGAAACCTCGTATTCTTCCCCATTCATCCTCGTCATGAACGGCCGCTTCGTCGGCGGCTTCCCCGTGAATGAAAAAGGAAGCATCCAGGATGGACTTTTCGAAGTTTATCCAACACCGAAAGGGCGTTTCAATGGGCTGCTTTGGTACGCGAAAGGACGCAAAGGATGGGAAAAGATGACCGATCGCGTTTATTTCCACTCCGACGAGGAGTTGGAGTGGTGCTTGGATGGCGAAAAAATGGCCATAAAGGACGCCGAAATCAAGGTTTGCCCCTCTAGTTTGAAGGTTTTTTGCAAGACGAAAGCGAAAAAGGCCTCCAAAAAGCGTAAAAATTAAGTTTTTGCGGATTTATTGCTATTTATTTTCAAGAAAAACGGAATTAGAATGATGCGACGTTTATTTATCTAAAGGAGATAAATTATGAAAAAGACTGTCCGTGGTCTGACAATCACAGCCATCGTCCTGATGATTGTCGGCGCCGTGATGTTCGGGCTGACGCCGAAACTCATGGCAATTTCTGGTTCTGAAGCCGTTTATGGGGCGCGTGCCATCTTGACGGCGTTCCCCCAGAAGGCGATGGCTTTGTTCCAGCCCCCCTTCGGCCTTGCTTCTTGGGTCACGTTCGGGTTGCTTGGGTTCATCCTCATCCTGTTCATCGTCCACATTATCGTTATCTGTGTGAATAAGAGGCCTAGCGGTTTGGCCGTTGCCATCTTCTTCCTCTTGTTTGGGCTTGGAGCCACTTGCCTCGCCATCTTGGTCTTCACGCCGAATTACGTTGCCGAATACAAGGGAATCGCCGATGAGGGAAGCGTTCCGTTCATCCGTTTCTTGCTTGCTTGCTATAAGAGCGAAAGCGTGAAGCTTCCGATTTACTGGCTCATCGCCATCTTCGCCGAAATCGGGCTTGTTGTCCTCGGCTTCATCTTCTTCGTGATTGCCGACATTACCGATATGGTCTACCTTGCCCAATCCCCCAAAGCCATTAAGAGGGATTACGCCAAGGAATCCGCTAAAGCCAGCGACATCGTCGTTGTCAGGGACGATAGCGCGAATGGCTCTGGCGTCACCCCCGAGGAAATCCGCGACATCATGCACGCGGAAATGAGCCAAGCTTCCGCCAAACCCGCCGCCGCCGAATCCGAATACCAAGGAAAAGCCGCCGCTTCTGCGCCGGCCGCCCCCATGGTTCCTCCGACTTCTACCGCCATCTCCGGTCCGCTTTTGGTCCAATACATCAATACCTATTCCCCGGCCGGGAAAGAAGTGACCACCGATAGGCGTTCCTCCGTGCCCCTTTCCGAAATTCAGGAGAATGTCACTGGAGAAAAGTCCTTGAGCGCCGAGGATATCCGCAAAATCATCAAAGACGAGCTTGACGCCCAGAAGAAAGAGTCTTCTTCCCAGCCTCTCATCGTCACCGTTCCCGCCCCCGCCAAAGAGGAAAGCAAGGAAGAAACCAAGCCGTTGACCTCCGAAGACATCTCCGCGATCATCGCCGAGGAGCTTAAAGGCTATCTTGGCAAAGAAGAGAAGAAGGAAGAGGATGAGCCCGTCATCGTCGAGCCCGCCCCCGAGCCTGAGCTCTCCGCCGAAGACATCCGCTCAATCATCCGCGAAGAACTCGCCGCCGAGAAGAAAGCCGCCGAAGAGGAGGCCGCTGCTCGCAAGGCCGAGGAAGATAAGAAAGCCGCTGAAGAGAAAGCCGCTAGAGAAGCCGAAGAGCGTCATCGCCGCGAAATCGAAGAGGCCAAGGAAAAGGCCGCTTCCGAAGCTAGGGCCGCCGCCATCGCCGAAGCCAATAGGGCCGCTGAAGAAGAGGCCGCAAGGAAAGAGGCCGAAGCCCGCGCCGAAGAGGAGAGGAAGAATGCCCTAACGGCTGAGCAAATTCGTCAAATCATCGCCGAAGAACTCGGCAAAAAGGAAGAGCCGAAGGAAGAAACTTCCGCCTCCTTGTCCGCCGAAGACATCCGCTCCATCATCGCCGAAGAGCTCAAAAACATCAAAGTCAATGAGCAAAAGCAGCCTAGCGCCCCGGTGACCATCATCGTGCGCGAGCCGCTTGATCGCCAAGAGGCTAAGACAGAGCCCGTCGCCGAAGCCGCCCCAGCCGAAGAGCAGCCTAAAGAAGTGGTGGCTCCCGTTGAGGAAGCTCCCGCCCCAGTCGTTGAAGAGCCTGCTCCCGAGCCCGAACCCACCCCCGAACCGGTGGTTGAAACAAAAGCAGAGGAACCCGTTGAGGAGCCGGTTGAAGAACCCGTTCAGGAAGAAGAGCCCGTCGAAGAGCCTTCCGACGAGGAGGATGAACCCAAAAAGAGGGTTGTCGGCCAAATCAATCCCAACCTTCCTCCCCATGAGAAAATCGTCCGCATTCCCTTCCAAGACAGGATGGAAAGCGCCGATGGCGAGCTCCGTTCCCATTATAACGAACTCAAGAGCGAAGCTATGAGCTATGGGGTCAAGAGCCGCGTCTCCAATTCCGGGGACACCTTCCGCCTCCACAAAGTGACCTTCCTCAAGATCACCATTGCCGGCAAAGGACTCAAGCTCTATTTCGCCCTCGACCCGAAGGATTACGCCAATACCACCCTTCCGATCCAAGACGCCGGGCACAAAGGAACCTACAAAGACATCCCCTTGGTGTTCAAGGTCAAAAGCGATCTTTCCTTCCGCCGCGCTAAGCAGCTCATCGCCGACGTCATGGCCAAAAACGGCTTGACCCAAGGCGAAGTTGAGCAGAAGGATTGGGCCGCCGACATCAAAAACGCCGACGCTTCCGAAGACGACAAAGACGAAGACTAATAATTCCTAGTCACTTAAGCCCGCAGGCCTCCTGCGGGCTTTTTGCTGCCTTTTAGAGGCCTATAGGAAGTTTTGACCGCCTATGCTAGAATAACCCTTGTACGAAAGGAAGTGATGCTCCGCCCTATGGATCCTCTTGATTGGGTCTTCCTCGCGCTGCTGCTGTTTGCGTTTGTATTCATCGGTTTCTTCTCCTCGACGGAAACCGCATTCGCTTCCTTAAACAAATACCGCTTTAAAGTCCAAGCCGACGAAGGAAATAAGACCGCCAAACTCATCGTGTGGCTTTATGATCATTTCGATTCGACTTTGGTGACGGTTCTCATTGGGAATAACGTCGGCTCTATTGTTATTTCCGTTTTGTCGACGACGCTTTTCTTGAAATGGCTCCCTGATTGGGATGAGAACGTTTCTTCTTTGGTGATCTCAATCGCCATGGGTTTTTTGACGTTCCTTTTCGGCGACACGATTCCTAAGTACATCGGCAAAGGCGCCCCGAACGCCGTTGTCAAAATAACGGTTTACCCTTTGATGTTCTTCTTTGGCCTATTCTATCCTCTTGGGCTGTTTTTTAGGGGCGTGTCGTTCTTAGCGAAGAAAATCTTCAAAGCCAAGCCTGCACCAGAGGTCACTGAGGCCGATTTTGCCTCCGCGGTGGAGGAGGCCGAAGACCAGGGCGAGCTAGAAAGAAACGAATCCGACATCATTCAGGCTTCGCTGGATTTCGACGACACTTCCGTCAAAGAGGTCCTAACCCCCAAATCGAGGATGGTCATGATCGATTTGCAGGGCATCACCAACGAGAAGCTCATCGAGGCTATCAAGCAGACCGAGTTCTCCCGCATTCCCTGCTATGTCGGCGACAAGAATAGAATCGTCGGCGTGCTGGTAGTGAAAACCTTTTTGACCGCCTATTTCAAAAACCCAAAAGTCAATTGCCTCACCATGCTGCAAAAGCCCTATTTCGTGTCCCCACTAGTCAAGCTCGATGACTTGGTCGCGGGATTTAGGGACAGGAAAACCCAAATTGCCATCGTCAAGAAAGGGGACGACGTTTTGGGCATGGTCACGATGGAAGATTGCCTCGAGGAGCTCGTCGGCAAAATAGCCGAGCCTAGAAAGGATGTCTTATGAACGGCTTCCTCATCGCGGTTTATTGTTCCATCATCGCCGTTTTGCTCTGCTTAAGCGCGATTTTCTCGTGCATGGATATGGCGTATTCGGCGGTTTCTTTGCCTTCGTTAAAAGAGCAGGCAAAGAAAGATAAAAGGGCGCAGAAAGCCTATGAATTCGCTTCAAACTACGAGGATGCGATCGTTGCCCCACTTTTTGGGAACTCCGTCGTCAACATCCTCGCCTCTTCTATCGGCACCCTCCTTGCCGCCCAACTGATGCCCCAAAACACGGAGCTCGCCTCCTTCCTAGTCTCGGCCGTGATGCTTGTTCTCATACTCACTTTCGGGGAAATCCTCCCAAAGATCATCGGCAAGAGCTATTGCCATTCTTTGGCGCTCCACTTCGTTCATTTCTTGACGATTCTGCGTTTCGTCTTCTTCCCCGTGGTTTACATCTCCAAAAAAGTCGCCACATTCTTAACCAAACCCATTCTTTCAAACGAAGCCATCGTGGATGAAGATGCTCCTAGCGACGACGAATTGCAGGAGATGGTCAACGCCATCCAAGAAGAGGGCATCATCGACTCCAAATCCAAAGAGCTGCTTTCGAACTCCATTGAATTCATTGACACATGTGCTTATGAGATCATGACCCCTAGAATGAAAATCGAGGGAATCTCGGACGAGGAAAACCTCAATCTCTTCGTCAAGCTGGAAGGGGCGTTCAAGCATTCGCGAATCCCCGTTTATCATCATGATTACGACCATATTCTCGGCTATATTCCCGTGAAATCCCTTTTAAGGGCGATGCTCGTGGACGCGGATTTGTCCATTAACGAATTGATGCGCCCCGTCTTAAGCGTTCCTAGAACCATGGAGATTTCATCCATCCTTTCCTTGATGAAGAAAACCCACATCCACCTCGCTTTGGTCAAAGACGAATACGGGGGCACGGAGGGCCTATTGACCATGGAGGACATCCTCGAAGAGCTTGTCGGCGAAATTTACGACGAAGGCGAAAGCGTGCAGCTAGACATCGAAAAGACGACGAAGAGGAACGTCTATTTGGTTCGCGGCGGAATGAGCATCGACGAATTCTTCAAGAAATTCCACCTTTCCGAAGAACAGATGGACGAAGACTACGAAACCGTTTCGGGATGGATCAACGACCGTCTCGGCGCCTTTGGCAAAGAAGGGGACCATTTCGAATTCGGACCCATCACGGTCAAAGTCAAAAAAGCCTCCCCCTACACGGTTGTGCAGGCGGAGGTTACTTACCACCCAAGAAGGAAACTCAATTGAGTTTGCTGAGCTCGGCTTGATATAAGGCGTAGATTTGCTTGGCGATGACTTCAATCGGCCTTTCATCGGTGTCGATGATGAAGTCAGCCTTCGGGACGTTAGAGAGGGCGAATGCCTTCTCATCGTTTTTGATGCGGCTTTTGATGCTTTCCTCATCGTCCCCTCTTCCTCTCATCCTGTCGATGCGGGTTTTCTCGTCCGCCCTAAGCAAGAAGGAGATGACGCGTTTGTTCTTCAAACTTTTGAAGGCTTCCAAACCATTGGGGTCGACGACGACGCAGCGATCGTCTTCGACTTGGTCTTTCGAACAGCCATAGTAGTGGCCGTTGTAGAAAGTCGTCTCCACGAAGGCGTAGCGGGATTTCATTTGGAGGAAGATGGCTTCGGGTACGAAGAAGTAATCCACACCGTCTTTTTCGCCTTCGCGCTTCTCTCTGGTGGTGTGCGTGATGGCTTTTTTGATCCCATAATGGGCAGCGAGGTATTTCGCTATTTCCGTTTTTCCGGAGGCGGATGCGCCGACTAAGATAATCATTCGCCATAATTATACGGCTTTATGCTTTCGTTGACGAAGCAAAAATAACGAGAAAAGCCCGTCCTAAGACGGGCCATGAATTGGTTTTGGAATCAGTCCATCCAAAGGGCCGCGGCCCCGAGGATGCCGGCATCGTTGCCTAAGTTGGTAACGGTGATTTCCACTTCCGGGGTGCGCAAGAAGCCGTAGTGGACTTCCTTCAGCTTCTTTTTCAAAGCGTCCGTGAGGTATTCTTTCTGATAGGAAAGCCCGCCTCCGATGAGAATGGCTTCCGGGCGGAAGATGTTGCAGAGGTTGATGAGCCCGGTGACGAGATGGTTTTCGTATTCGTCGACCACTTTCAAGGCGGTTTCATCCCCCTGCTTGCTGGTCTCGAAGGAAGTTTTGCCATTGACCGCTTCGAGGTCGCCGTTAACGTAATCCCACATCTTGCTTTCTGGGTGGGCTTCCATGGCGGCTTTGGTTTGCTTGATGAGAGCGCTGACGGAAGCGTAGGCTTCCAAGCATCCATGCAACCCGCAGGTGCATTGCTCCCCGTTTTCCACGATGATCGTGTGCCCGATTTCGGCCCCCATGCCTTTGTTCCCTTCGTAAAGGCGGTCGTTGAGGTAAATGCCTCCGCCGACGCCTGTTCCTAAAGTGACGAGGATGGCGTTATGGTAATTTTTCGCCGCGCCGAATTTGGCTTCCCCAAGCATTGCCACGTTGGCGTCGTTGCTGACTTTGGTTTTGAGTCCCGTGGCTTTTTCAAGGAGCTCAACGACATGGAGGTCGTGCCAATCGAGATTGTTGCTATAACGGCAAATCCCGGCCTCGCTATCGATGGAGCCTGGGCACCCGATGCCGACTCCTTCAATTTGCTCTTTACTGAGCTTAGCCTCTTCGATAGCTTGGAGAATTGAATGGGAAAGCGTGTCCATTATTTCTTCTTGGGTTTGCCCTTTTTTAACGGGAAAACCGAATTTGTGGACCATTTCCCCCTTTTCGGAAACGATGGAGCATTTGATGGACATGCCCCCGATATCAACGCCGATGTAGTGTTTCATTGTCTTACCTCCGTGATAACGACGTCCCCTTGTCCTTTGAGGGTTGCTTTTTGCCCTGCGGGAACGAAGAAGGAATCTCCTTTTTTGGATTTGATTCCGTCAAACTCGCATTCGCCGGACACTAGCGTCAAAGCCTTGAACGATGATTTGTCTGCTTCAACGACAAGTTCCCCATTGAAGTGGTGGATGCTGGAGCTGAAGAAACTGCATTCACCGATGAGTGGTTTCTTAAATTCCGCCTTCTCATAGGTTTTGTAAGAGAGGACTTTCAAGGCCTTTTCGACGTGAAGCTCTCTCTTGTTTCCGTTAGCGTCGACTCTATTGTAATCGTAGAGGCGGTAGGTCAACGTGCTGTTTTCTTGGATTTCGATGAGCGTGACTCCGGCTCCGATTGCGTGCACCGTTCCGCTCGGGATGAAGTAATCGTCTCCGGGTTTTACCTCCACGAAATTAAGCAATTCTAGGAGGGTTCCCTCTTCAATCGCCTTTTTGACTTCTCCGGGGTTTGTTTCTTTCTTCCAGCCGACGTAGAGGCCCGATCCTGGCTTAGCGGAGAGGACGTGCCACATTTCGGTTTTGCCGAATTGGTTTTCGTGTTTGAGCGCGTATTCGTCGTTGGGATGGACTTGGACGCTGAGGTTCGAATCGCTACTGATGAGCTTGATAAGGACGGGGAAGAATTCGAATTTGGATGCCGCGCTTCCAATGTCTTCCTCCTTAGCGACGTCTTTCAAGGACTTTCCGGCGTTTTCTCCGGAATCGATGAGGCTAGGTCCTGCCTCATTGAAAGAGAGCTCCCAACTTTCGGCGACTTTTTTCGGCCCGTAATCCTTTCCATAGGACAAACGGAGCTCGTCCCCGCCCCAAATGTATTCTTTCAGGGCGCTTTTTAGTTTTACCGGTTTCATACACTTTCCTTTTCGCTTTAAGGCGAATTGCTTTGCCCTCATATATTACGTTTTACGCCACCCTTAAAAAAGAGACGCGGTTCATTTTCGAATCAAATTAGGGGAAATGGGCAATTCCCCTTTATAGCAAGAGTGAGGAAGTTTTATGGACCCAAAAGAGAATTCGCTTTCCTTGCCGTTTCAAGAAGACCCCGTATGCCTGAGGATTAAAGAAAAGGTGCGGAAGAGCCTAATTGATTTAGGGCATAGTCCCGACGCCCACATTTACAATTGGAATGAGTATTTCCTTCGGCAAAGGGAATCCAACCCATCTGCGCGTTACTTGCTCAAGACGAAACGCTTCTACGACGGTTTGGACGCTTTCCAACAGAGGGTTTTGCTCTCGGAATGCTTGGAGACGGGGAGGATTTACCCGTTTTGGTATTATGGTTGGGTGTCTGAGCCTGCCTATAGAAAGGAAAGGAAGGCGGTTATCTCCGCTTTTAAGGCGTACTGGAAATGAAGAAGTTCCCTTTCGCTTTTCTTTTGCTTCTTTTGCCTGGCGGCTTATCCATGGATGCCGGCTCCATTGATTTTATATCCGTCAAAGGGGATCCGTTGATCGCTGGGCAAGACCAGAAGCTCCAATTTTCCGTTAGTCACGAGGGCAGTCTTTATTCTTGCTTTGAATTCGTTTTCTCCGTTGCGGATGGGGAGGAAATCCTGTACGAGAAGAAAGTAACCTATTTCAAGGCCCCCGACGGAATTGAGCAGCTTGCTTTTTCCCTGCCGGGATCGATTCTCCATAAGGGGGTCTCGCTGCGCTTTCTGGCTAAATTAGAGCATACGTCTAGTTCTTTTTGGGGCGATTCTTACGCCTGCTACCAAAGAAGGGAAGTCGTGGCGACCCCAAAAGAGAAAGGCGGCGTCTTATTTCCGAATGAGGGATACGATTTCTATTCCTTCGAAAGCCTTTATTACCCTCATTTTGGCATGGAGGAGTCCGTGTTCCGCTTTCTCGGGGTCAAACGGGAAAAAAACGAAAAAGAATCGCGACTGCATCTTGAAAGAATCAAATTCGCCCCGCTTTACGTCTCTGAAGATTATTCCATCCCAAACATCATCGGGGAATTGCGGATATATAACTCGCCGGATATGTGGCGGATTGGCGAAAAGAAAAAGAAGTTCCGCGCGTTGCCTTTATCTTCAATCGGCCTTGAAAACGGATGGTTTGGCCTGCAGCTTGCCGATGAATATTCCTTTTCGCGAAAAGATGGGACCATGGTCGAAAAAACGGATGACCTCCCGAAGACCCGGGACCTCATTTTGCCCCGGTGGGCGGATATCGAGCAAAGGATGCACTTCGCCATTTGCCTTAATAATCTTTCCGAAGGTGGGGAGACCTTGCTTTTCTACAAAGACGCCTATCCCGATCCTAACGGCTTTGGGGACGGCGGGAGCCATTACGTCTATTGGGAGGAACTTTGATGGGCAACCTCTTCATCGCGGCCGCGTTTATGTGTTATTGCTTTGTTTGCTTCGATTACACTTCTGTGTATATGAGCGCTTATAGGGCCTTCTATAGCCTTTTTGGCGCGGTGGTGGAGGCTTCGGTTATCTCCTATAGCAAGAAAGGGGAAACGATAGCCCCCTATTTTGACTATGACTTCATGGAAGAAGGCATTGGCCAATTATTGGAAGAGAGGCTTAAGGGGAGGTGCGACTACGCCTATAGGGTTTACGCGGCCGATCCTTCTTCGAAGCTGCGCGACCCCTCTTCCGATCAAGCGGCGATAGTTGAATTAGACTGTTCCTACATGTTTGGCAAAAAAATACTTTCGAAGAAGGCTTTTTTCGCGATAAAGGAGAGAAGCGATGATTGAGGGGAATCCCTTGGTGAGTTATCTAGAATCCTCTTTCCTTGCCGAGGCTTTGAAAGAGCCGGGGGTAAATGACATTGCCTATAACGGGGAAGGTTTTTTCCTTGAGTCTTCGTTGTGCGGGCGGAAGAAGTTGCCTTTGAATGTTGGGAAAGAAGAGGTTGGCGCCTTTCTTAGGCAAATCGCCAACCTTTCCGAAAGGCAGTTCTCCTACCTAGATCCCGTTCTTGACGTGAGTTTTGGCCGTTATAGGCTTTCGGCTTGCTTTTTCTCTTTGACCCGGGTCAAAGACGAGAAATCCTATTCGTTTTCCCTTCGCATCGAGAATCAGGGGTCCATTTTGTGCAAGGACCTCTCTTTCTTCCCTGGGGATAGCAGAAAAATCCTGCTCGATTCCTTAGCTAGTAGGGAAAGCCTCGTCATTGGCGGGGAGACGGGAAGCGGGAAGACGGAGCTGCAGAAATACCTCCTTCTTCAGCTGAAACCTTCGACAAGGGTGCTTGTCATCGATAACGTCGAAGAGCTTGAACTGATTCGCGATTCAAGCGAGATCGACCTCACCACTTGGGTGGTCGATCCTCAGGGGAGGGGAGGGGACTGCTCTTCTTTGATTCGAACGGCGTTGCGATTTAATCCCGATTTCTTGGTGCTTGCCGAGGCTAGGGGCGGAGAAATGTTTGAAGCCCTCAATTGCGCGATGAGCGGCCACCCCGTCATTTTGACCGTCCATTCTTCCTCCCTTGAATCCATGCCATCCCGTTTAGCGAGGCTCGCCCAAATGAAAGGCGAAACGATGGTTTATTCCGATTTGCTTGGGGACGTGCTAGAAAGTTTTAAAACCTTTGTCTTGGTCAAAAAGCAAGAATCTGGCGGGCAGTTGAGAAGGGTGATTTCTAAAATAGGGAGAATAGAAGGGAGACGGATGAAGGTTGTTTATGAGGAGGAGACGCGATGAAAGGTATTCTTGTTTGCTTATTGCTTTCTTGCCTCACCGCCTCAATTGCCTATTTGGCGTCTTCTTCCTTCCTTTTATCCTCCCTTGTTTTGGCTTCGTATTTTGGGGTAACCGTTTTGGTTTGCTTGCCTCGATTTTGCCTGTTGCAAAGGAAAAGGCAGGCTCGGAAAGATTGCTTTCGCTTCATGAACTCCTTCATCACGACTTGCTCCGTGACTTCTTCCCTTATCAAAAGCTTTGAAGTGGCTAGCGAAGGAGCAATGGGGGACATGAAAGAAGCTCTTTCCGGGACCGAAGGGAACAAAATCGAGGATCGGCTTACTTTCCTTTCGTCTTATTTCCAAAGTCCTTTGTATGAGGTTTTCTTATCTATCGTCATTATTTATCAAAATCGCGGCGGGGATATTTTGACTTTGTCTAGCGCTTTGCTAGAAGAAGCCACCAAAGCCGAGGCCGACGGGGACAAGCGATTTAAGGGAGGGGCCTCGAGGATGCTGAAGCACGGCTTGCTTTGGGCGATGTCTTTGGGCATCGTGGCGTTCCTTCGCTTCGCCCTTTCTTCTTTTTACGGGCAGCTTCTTGCCTCTTCGACCTTTTTGCTTAGCCTAGGTTTCTATTTCGCCTTTCTTCTTTTTAGCCTCGTTTTCTATTGCTTCCGTTACACGGAGGAAATCGGGAGGAAAACCATTCGTGATATTGGGAAAAGGAGAGCCAAATGAGAAAGAAGGGCAAACAGGGTTCCTTGATATTCACTTTAGGGCTTGTCGCTTCGCTTTCATTGTCTTTGGGGGCGCTTCTTTATTTGTGGAAAAAGAAGATCGTCTATTTCTTCATACCTTTTCTAGTGGCCGTCTTAATGGGGTTCTATTTCGCGATTGCAAAAAGCAAGAAGAAATCCGAGGAAGAAGAGAAACTTGAGAACGAGTTCATTGATTTCTTCTCCTATTTTTCCATATACGTCCAGGATGGCTTCAACGTTTACAAAGCTTTGGAAGCCTCTCTTCCCTATTCTAAAGGTGAATTGAAAGCTCGCCTTGAAGGGCTGTTAGGCCAAATAAACCAAGATAAGTCGCTGACGCCATATCTATGCTTTGCCTCGAAGTTCGCTTCCCTTGAAATCCGCGAGGTCATGCTGGCCATCTACCAAATGGTGGATCAAGGAGCTTCCGGGGTTTATTTGCAGCAGTTCCTGCGCCTTTTTTCAAGGCTTTCGGATCAAAAAAGGGACCGGGCCCAAAATCGGTATCTAGAAAAATTGGACACTTTGGACTTTCTTCCTTTATTAGGAGGGGGGATATCCATGCTGACGTTGATGGTTGCCTTATTGGAAATCATGGGAGGGATGCTCAATGGCCTATAAATTGGGACTGATGCTATCGATGGTGTTTTTGATATCGGTGATGCTTCTTGGGGGAGACATCATCGCCGTTTCTTCGATCCATTCTTCTTTAGACGCGCTTTCCCTGGTGATAAGCCGAAACGTTGGGAAAGACGGGTATGTGTCTTCCGCTTCCGAATCTCTTGCCAAAGAGCATGGGGCCACGCTGGTTTATGAAAGCGGCCGGGTGCCTGCGGTTGGAGAAAGCTTGACGTTCTTGCTCCAAAAAGAATACGCAACGATGGTTTTATCGAAAGATCCCTTAGTCATCTCCGTCAAAAGGACGGCGATCGTCGGATATTACAGAATCGAGGAAAGGGGGTGAGAACATGAGCGAAATCAAAGGGCAATTGCTAGGCATGGTGTTGGTGCTGAGCATCTTCGCTTTGGTTGCTGGGGTTTTGTATGGAACCTTCAAGAAGACCACGGAGAAGATCGATCAAACCGTATCGAGCCAAGTGAACCACGAATATGTCTACGTCGCATAAAAATAGACCCGAAAGGGTCTTTTCATTTGCCATTGGTATTTTCGCTTGCATATAATTGAGGGCGAAGAGGAACGATATATGGCAAACAACGAAACAATGCAGCAAATTAAGAAAAGCTTCGCCGACAGGCTTAACGTCAAAGAAGTCGATGAAAGCAAATCGCTGAAAGACCTTGGACTAGACAGCCTCGATGTCGTGGAGATGTGTCTAACCCTTGAAGATAGGTACGGAATTCAATTCGAAACCGAGGAATTGTCCTCGATCAAAACGGTAGCTGACCTCTATGGTTCCATAGAGAAAAAGCTCGAAGCCAAATAAAAAAAGATAAGCGTTCGGGGAAATAGGGCGAAACGCCCTTTTTCTTTAGAAAAATGGCTTGCAAAGCGTCTCGAGCGTGTCTAGAATGTTTCTCGCCCGTTTAAGGGCGATGCGCTCAGTTAGCTCAATGGCAGAGCAATCGGCTGTTAACCGATCGGTTGTAGGTTCGAGCCCTATACTGAGCGCCATTCTTGGCCCGTTGGAGAAGTGGCTTAACTCATATCCCTTTCAAGGATACACTCATGGGTTCGAATCCCGTACGGGTCACCAATTGACGTTAATTCGAACTTGTTTGCCAGAATGGCGAATGAGTTCGTTTTTTTGATTATTAAGTACTTTTTCGGAAAAGAAAATTCCTAACTGCGCTTTTCGTGGAGGTGACTGATATCCTAACTTGAATGGGGTTTGGCGCCATTTAACTGGGTTTTCCCAATTTTTTCGACGTATCGTTTCGTGAACGCTTTTGTATTCACCAGTCAACCTGTTGATCCTTTGCTTTCTCAAGGCACATCGCCTCTTGCTTTTCCGGTTTTTGTGTTAATATGGTTCTATATTAAAATCAATAGGTTCAGTCGTCACAAAACTTTTATCGTCAGCATCGTCTAAAAGAGTTTCTCGTGTTGGGCGGAATCGACTTAGGGGCTACCGATGAGCTCGTTGCCCCAAATCAATGAAGGAGGCATAGAAATCGAAGCAAAAACTCAAGGCAAAATTAGTTTAGAGCCGATTAGCGTGGAATTATGTTTCGTTTTACCTTAAAGGAGAATGGCATGACCAAAAAGTCGAATAAATTGTTTGTACTCGCACTATCCGCGTTTGCTACAATCGGGCTAACTGCTTGTGGAAACCAAAACGATGATCCGAATTCTCAAATTGAAGGAGGGGAATTTGGGAGGATTGCCGCAACATATGCTTTTGACAACCCGAAAGAATTTTGCGCATTTTACGATCAATTCAAAGCGAACAATCCTCAAAGATATTTGATTCCGCTTGATGATAATCCTGCGTTGCCTTTTGAATACATTGTTACTGCAGAAGGCGTTCTTTATCGCGACTATGTTTCGCAGCGATACGACATTGTCTTCCCTTTTCCCAGATTGTATATAAATATCTCTTTTACGGGTGTTGAAATAGAAGGTCGGTGTTTTGACGTTAGCTCGTTTGCGGAAACGTTACCGTTAGAACTTAGCTATAAAATAGATGGCTCGAGAAGGTTTTCTATTTTCGCTAACGAAAGCCAAGCAATTTACTCCGCTACGATAAAAACGAGCGAAGCCACTTGTGACGAAGCGGAGATTGCCGAAGCCGTCTTAAGCGCATTTAAGAAGGGAGCTGTTTGATATGAATAAAGCACGCATAACACGAGTCCTATTGTCGGCCTTGTTCTTTTTGATTCTTGGTACGGTTGATGGCACTTCGATTTCCTCTGGTACCGATTTAAATTGTCCAAGTATTGAAGAAGATGGATTGTACGATCCTAAAATTCTCGCCCTTTATGAATCTGCTTCAAACGATGAAAACGTATATTTGGATGACTTTTATGCGCCGACTTATTTTATGAATTTACGTACTAATTTCGCTGAAAACGCAAAGAATTCCTGTGGGTATGTGGCTACTGGAATGCTGCTTTCATTTTGGGATACGTATTGGGACGACGACATAATTGAAGAGAAATACGATCAAAAAGTCCTCCTCGAAGGCGATGTTTTCGACTTTTCGTCCGACTCGCCAGGCTTGGCCAAAGAGCCTAAAAGCATCGCCAAGGTCGATGACGCTACATACCACTCAAACGTTTTTGCTTTGTCAGATAAATATTTCCAATTTTTGCTTATTTCGATGGGCAATTCGCTTTATGGCACGAGCCCCGGGGCATATGGCATGGCTTATGATAACTATTCTCGGTTATTTGACTACTACGTCTACAATTACAAAGGATATAGTCGCGACGACGTGGAGGTTATTAAAGAAAGCACGGATGTAAGAAAGAAGGCAATCGACCTGATTAAACAAGGGATTCCGGTTAAATTGGGCATCAGAGGGCACGCCGTTGTCGCTTACGACTACGATGAACAAAATGACAATATTTATTGCCATTTCGGATGGGGATCAAATACAACTCATGTAACAATTGAATCGATGGGCTACGACTCATACAACAACCTATTTGCCTTCAAGTTCAAAAATGGTCACAAGCATTCCGACAATTTCGAATACGAGAAAGAGGGGAAGAAGAATGGTTTGTGTGTTTGTTCGACGGTGGTCCCCACTGAAATCACGCTTTCGGAGAACTACCTTGACGCATGCCCTGTATTCAAGTGGAACTCTTTAATCAACGAAAAATGGTTTCGGGATATCGGCTTGCACCACGAAATCAGCATCTTGAAACCCGATCGCAGCGAGGTGTTTACGATTGATAACGTCCACGCTAACGAAATATTACTCTTGCCCGCGGATTGGGCCGCCGTGATTAACGCCGCCGACCCTAATTACTATTTCTACGTTGGGCTTGGTTCGGATTCGGATTCCTATTGGGATGAGTATTATTGCCTTAAGCTCTTCAAGGAGCCGAATCGATATTTCTATAAAGCGTCCTTCCTACCATCGGATTGGGGCTTTATCGGCCGATATTATTTCTCCAACGAGCTTGATGACGCCCATCTTGCCCTCGAACCCGAAAGGAAAAACACAACGGTGACGGTTAATGGGCTGACTGTTTCTACGGATAGACTGAGGTGCGGTTATATCGAAAACTCCTATGTCGTTTTATCTCCGAGAAGGGAAAATGCCGGAAGGGCTTATTTTGAGATGAGCTTCGATAAAGCGGTCTATTCCTTTATGTATAGGGCTTGCATGTGGAGCGCCTCGGAGGGCCTTGATGGTTTGGCCGTCATTCAAACTAAAGACGCAAATGGAACTTGGACGACCCTAAAGGACATTCCCGTTAGCTCCCTCAAAACAAAGGCAAACGGTTCGACCATGTTCGTTGAGAAAACCTCGAGCGGAATATACGGCTTGAGGTTTGAAACGACGGCCACGGCGACCGGAGATAGAAACAAAGGTAGGCTGTGCATAGACGACATCGTATTCAGCACAAAAAGCGGATTCCTCAACAACCTATACGCCAATTGCGAGTACCGAACGGGGAATTAACGGCAATCCCTCCTAATTGTCGCGATTCAATTTCATAAAATCGGCGAACCGTTGGCACAAGATTTTTCGCTACGCGCTCATTTGACGTTCAATTGGGAATAAGATGCGCTTTCTTTGTTTGACCTTTCTATCGTGCGCTTAACTGGCGATAATTGTGGTATGGATAAAAAGCAGGCGCAGGACATCGTCGAAAGCATGGAACGCAAAGAAAGAGACGGCCCGCTTAGCGAAAGCGATGCTTACCAAAGAGAAGAGGCCCTTCGCTATTTATGCGACGTTGAAAACGACGCCGAGGCGATGGGGTATCTCGGCGGGCTCTATTACGAGCAAGAGAAATATCCTCTGGCGGAAAAATATTATTTGCTGTCCTACGAAAACGGGAATAAGGCCATCGCGAATTGCCTTGGCTTCATCTATTTCTATGGCCGGGTAGGGACGCCGGATTACAAGAAAGCGTTCCGCTATTTCTCTGAGGCTAAAGAATTAGGCGACATGGAAGCGGCGATGAAGCTCGCCGATATGTACGAAAGGGGCTTAGGCGTAGAGAAAGACGAAAAGAAGTACGAAGAGATTCTCCGCGACCTTTGGAAGAAGCTCAAAGACTGCGATAAGCTTTTTGAGCCGATTCCCGAAATCGCTCACCGCTTAGCCTATATAGACATTCAAAGGGGCGATTTGGACGAGGCGGAGGAGATGCTCCTTCGCGGAAGGTCATTCATTGTTCAACGCATCTATTACAACGCCTTTTGGGGCAATTTCATCGTGGCCAGGAGAACGGAAACCCTGCTTGGCCAAATCGGCCTCATCGATGAAGAAACGCCCGAAATCTTTGATCTTTTCTATTGCCTTAAGACGCCTAGCCGATATTCGCTTTTTTACGCGGGGAACCGTTATGAGATTTCTTCCTTCCTTGACGAAGGGAAGATTCGTGTTCGCTTTGGGGATCAAGTCTATGCCTCCATTGAGGATTTTCTCCGCAAAGGCGTCGTTAAGGGGAAAAGCATCTATTCGCTCGAATACACCGGGCAATACGTTTTAAGAAGGAGTGACGATGGGAAATGAAGCCTATGAATCCTTGCTGCTGCACAAGGTGGAATTAGAAAAAGAATGCCGCGCCATCGAGCAAGAATATTACCTTAAGTTCGGCGACGCCCTTTTGGCGTTGCTTAAATTGAAGCTCGATGTGGCCCAAATCAAACAAAAGATCGCCTATTGCCAAAAGCGGAGAAACCAAGGGTTGGAGCCTGACGAAAAGGAAATGGAACGTTACGCCACATCCAATTGCCTAGACGCCTATTTCGCTTTCATAAACGCCTCGAGCAAGAAACAGGAAGCCGATAGATGCAAAGAATCTCCGACTTTGAATCCTCCAGACATCGACAAAGAGAAGCGTCTTTTCCGCGTGCTCATGAAGATGGTCCACCCCGATATGCATCCGCAGTGGGCCAAAGACCCTCTTTGCTTAAGCATCTACGAACACGCTCTTAGGGCCTATAAGCAAAATAACCTCCCTCAGCTTGTTGAACTCTATGATTTGGCGAGGCTTCATTTCAAAGAAGGCGATGTCGAGATTGATGGGATCGAAGAGAAAATCGCTGCTTTGAAAGAAGAGATTGAGGAAATAGAAACGCATAATCCCTACATGTATCGAGTCTATCTTGAAGACGCGGACAAAGGCAAAGAGCTTATGGACAATATAGCGAGGCAAACGAAGGAATACGGCGCTTTCCTCAAAGAGCTTGAAGGTAGGCTTTCCTCTTTGCTAAACGGAAAAATCGGAGAAGCGTGATGAAAAACGAACTCATAACCAAGAAAGAGGAAATCGCCCTGAAACAAGAAGGGGGAGACATCGACGCCCTCCTTAAGCCCCTTAAGAAGGAAATCCTGCTTTTTGATGGCAACTTGGCGGGAACATACAAGTTAATAGACAAAACCGCCTTGCTCGATCTAAAGCCCGGAGACAAACTGGAGTTTAGATACAACCAAAGCAAATACGAGCAAGATGAGGTCCGCGTGTTTTCCTCAAAAGGCCAGGTTGGCTACGTCCCCGAAAGCGACCAAGTGGTGTTCAAACGCTTGCTTGACGCGGGAAAATCTCTGATTGGCAAGGTGACTAAGACCGACTTTTCGCGCGGTTTCCCCATTGTTTCCTTTGCCATCTATCTTGAGGATTTCTAGTTTTCGGCTCCTTCCTTGATGTTTAAGCCGCAAGTAAAGCGAAAGAAAAGGCCCCGCTTGACGCGGAGCCCTTGTGGTAGAGGAAGGTCAGATTTTATATCCGTAGAAAGGTGAGGCGACGAAGTATTCCCAACATAGATTGCCGAAGCTGAGCTTAAGCCCTTCCTCGCCTTTGTAGATGGAATCGCTTAAGGCGAAAGTCTTGTTTTCGATGCTCGTCCCATTGAAGGTGATGGTGCCGTTAGAAATGGTGGCGGTGATGTCGCTAGCGGTGTCCCAACTCCCTTGGGCCGGGGTTGCCGCTTTGCCGATGTAGTTTTCTGCTTCGCTGGCTTTATCCATGGAGCTAGGCGCATCCCCAAGGAAGAAATGGCGATCCTCGTATCGCCCGATGTTCCCTGCCATGCCGAAGGTAAAGTACACGGTTTTATAGGCCGAAAAGTCGACGGCGGGGAAGGTGAGGGAGGCGAAAGATGAGGTTAAATCCAAGCAATTCGCGATGAAGGATTTGCTGTCGCCGGTGAAGGTCGGGCAGTTATACATGGCGGCTTTGCTGGAATCGACGGCGTTTTGGTAGGTATCAGCATCAGCGGATAGATTCCCCGTCACGGTAACCCCGGCGTTATCCGTGTAATCGGAAAGCGTGTAGACCTTATAGGCGTCGATCCAGGCTTTCATCTTCTCGGAGACGGGGAAGAGGGTATCCTCAGCCTCGCTATAGAACTGTCGGAGGCCTTGATAGGCGTCGATTTGGTCTTGATAGCCGATTACGGGGTCTTCGGGGAGGCTATCTTCGATCGTCTCAGAACCAGCAACGTAATCGACGTCGAGGGAGACGAAGGGGGTGACCATCAGCCATCTCCAGCCAATGCCCTTGGCGGTTATTTCCAATCCTTTGCGCCCGTAATAGACGTCGTCGGTTAACGTGATGTCGGTCGTAGCGTCGCTAGCTTTGTTATAGACGCTCATCTGCTTGCCACGGACGGTGACGGTGTAGTTGGTGAAGCGCTGCACTTTGGTGTCATCGCCAACGGATACGCCGTTGAGCGTGACGGTATTGGCGGTGTCGCTAAAGCCGAAGTTGAACCGGACCGTGGGGCTAGTGGAGAAATCATAAGCGGGAAGGCCGAGCCCGGCGACTACGTTTCCGGTGGCGTCATCAGGATAGAGGAAGCACTGCGTGCCATCGATTCCGGCGGGATAATAGCCGAGCTTGATGTCGTTTTCCCTGTCTCCGGGCCTCGTCTTGTATTTCCAAGTCGTGCCTTCGGGCTGGGTGTAATCGCTGTCGTCGGTGGTGAATTTCTTCAAGACGGTGTTGTAGGAGTATTCGTGCTCGACGCTATAGTGGGCGATGAGGGTCATATCTTCGATGACGGAGGTAACTTGATTTCCCTCCTCGTCGAACCAGCCTACGAATTTCTTGCCTTCGACGGAAGGGGTCGTCTTAGGCAGCTTTTTCGCGCCGACTTTTTCGGTGGCTGATTCCCCTTTCTCATTGATGTTTTTGAGCGTGACGTCATAGGCGCCTTTAACGACGCTGACTTTGATTTCGACGGAAAGCCTGAACTGTTCGCAGGTTATTTTCAGCGAAGTTTCCCCAACCCCTTTGGCGAGGATTTTGTGGCTGTCGTCCCAAGAGGCGATGCTTTCATCGCCTGAAGTGTAGGTGAGTGCGTAAGCAGCGGGTTGTTCCTTGTCGGTGAAGATGACTTCCGGGGCGAATTCGGTGGGAAGCCCGTCGTCATCGACTTTGTACATGCCAAGCTCTAAGGAATACTCCCCATCAACGGGGGCGATGTTCCCAAGCTTCAAGATGAGGTCGGCGTTGACGACGTTGATATGGAGAGTCGAGGTGACCAACACCCCTAAGACGTTAGCGTGAACGATGAAGTCGGTTTGGCCGTATTCCAAACCCGAGATGGTTATCTTCTTATTCGCGTAGGTGGCGGAGGCGACGCCCGAAGCGGAACCGCCTTTCAAAGAGATTTCCAGAGCGTCGTTTCTAGCTTCGTTTTTGTAGATAGCGTAGGCGTCGATTACGTAGGTGTTGCCTTTGTCTAAGCTGACGCTAGGCTCGCCTAAGACGATGCGCGGAGCTTGGGAGATGGAAGTTACAGTCACTGCGCAAGAAGAGCTGAGATTGCCAACGGAAACGGTGATCGTGCAGTTGCCTTCTTTTACGCCGGTTACTTTGCCGCTAGAGTCGACATTAGCGATGCTAGGATCGCTGCTAGCCCAAGTGGGCGTGCCTTCTTTGCCGGTTAAGGTGTAGCTGAGGGTCGCGCTCTCGTAGGCTTCGAGGGTCAACACGGTTTGGCTGATGGAGATGCTTTCTTCGCTTACTAAGCTAGAAGAGCCTCCGTTTCCGCTATTGCAGCTAGATAAGAGGAAAGAAGAGGAGAGAAGGAGCAAGAATGATTGGAATGTTTTATTCATGGTAATCCTTTCTATGTCTTATTTGATTAGAAACCCCAATTCGTATAGACGCTTTCTAACGTCCCGTTTTCGCTTGTCATGGTGACGTTTAGCCTTTGGCAGTCGGAGCGGAAGCTGGAGCGGGCGGCTTGAAGCTCGCTATTTGTGTAGGTTCCGGAATAGTGCTCGAGCAAGGCGTAACGCGGGAAAACCGACTCCAGCACGAGGTTATCGTAAAGGGTCTGATAAAGAGTCGGGCTGGTTTTGGACAAAGGGGAAATCGCTTCGATGCCCTCGTTGATGTAGCTTACCCAGCGATCTAGGAGCTTCTTGGGCCAGAAGCGGCTTTGGGAAATGTTGTTGTAGATGGTCCCGTTGACGTCGGTGGGGTAGGTCTCCTCGATGTAGGCGAGTTGATCCTGAAGCTCGTAGAAATAGGTGAGCATGTTCTCTTTCGCCGCCCCGAAATAAGCGGAGAAGAAATCGTCCACGATTTGGTTGTGGGAAGAGTTGACGTCGAACATGGCGATGGAATTGAAATATTCCTTGAAGCGGCCGAACGCAGTCACCGCCGCTTGGTTGTGCTGGCCTTCGTTATAAAGGTACAAAGCGTTGTTCTCGATGAGAAAACGGTAGGTTTCGATCATCGACGAATAAGAATCAAGGGGATAGAGGTAGCAGGAGAAATTGGTCTCGTACGTCCAAAGGTAAAGGCGTTTGGACAAAGCGCCCCAACCTTTGATGGAATTGGCGAAGGATTCGTTGCTCTCGTCATAGAAGGACTTCGAATAGCGGGCGCCGATGGGGGCGATATAGGGGGCGACGTGCTCGTTGCAGACGATGTCTTCGCTAGTGGGCACGTAGTTGCCGTTAGGATCTTTCTTGACGCAGGGGGTCTCGGTGCGGTGGTAGGCGAAGAAGACGATGTCGAGCTCGCGTTTCTGCGTTTTGGCTTCCTCGGCTTGCTTTTCCAAATCTGCCTGGACCAAATCGTCGACGTCATTGACGAATTTGACCACGGATCCGCTGGGGGCGCCGTATTTGGCGATGTCGGCTTGGCAAGCTTCGCAAGAGCAGGAGTTGTGGTTGTCTTGGATGGAGAAAGAAACCGCTCCGACGGAGGTGTTGGTCTTAAGCTTCTCAATCATGCGCTCAGCCGTTGTTGCGACCATTTTTTGGTACTCTTCCGAATCGCCGCGAGCGGTGTAACAAATTTGATCCTCGCTAGTGGCGTACCACTTCGGATGGGCCTCTTGGTAAGTGGCTTTCGGCAGCCAATCGAAGGAATTGTGGAAAGCTTGGATCTCGCGGTCGGTGAAGAAAGTCTCCGAAGAGGTGAGGAACCCCATTTCGTAGCTCGTCATCGAGTCGACTTTGTTGCTTTGGGTGTGGAAGGAGAAGTCGGGTTTTTCGACGATCTTCATGCTTGGCAAGGTGGCCTTGCCGTTAGCGACTTTGGTGTAAGTGGTGAGGTTAGCGCTATAGCGGCTATAGCCAAGAGCGTAACGAAGGAAAGCCAAAGCGCCTTGCTGATAGCCGAGCTCCCCGTTGACGTGGATGAAGCAGCTATTGTCTTTTGTGTCGATTTGATAGCCGGAGACGCCGATGGATTTGGCCGTGTCGCTGATGCCCGCTTGGGAGCGGATTCCGCTGCCGTTAAAGACAATCCATTTCTTCGAGGATGAGTATTCTTCGTTGCCTTTGATGGTCTCCACCTTTAAGGAGGCTCCGGTTGCGGATGCAAAATGGCTAGAGAGGACGCTGACGGCTTTTTGGGCATTCGCGTTGCCTTCTTCGTAAAGAATACTGTATTCGCTTTGTCCGTTTTCGGCCAAGACGAGGCCGCTCTCTTTCACATCGACTTCATGCAATGTGCCCTTTTGAAGATGGGCTCCGGATTCATCGATGGGGCGAAGCGGATCCTCGGCTTGCTTTGAGCCGCAGGAAACCAAGCCCATGAGGCTGCAGGCGGAGAGAAGGAATTTGACGCTATTTCTCATGTCTTTCTCCTTTTTTATTTGACCGTAATGGTCCGGCTTAGATAGGCGATATTGCCGGATTCGTCCATCGCGCGGATGCGCAGGGTGTAAACGCCGGCGCTACTGGGCTTGAAGCTATTGTGGTTGCCGTCGATGAGGGCTCTTTGCCCATCAGGGGTTTCCATGTAAACGGTGACGATTACTTCTTTTCCGGAGTTATCGGCGGCTTTAATCTCCGGGAGGCGGATATATTCGCCAAGCGTTATTTCGGAGGCGGGTTCGCTAGATAAGGTAATCACGGGGGCCTCTTCGTCTTCGACGTTGATGGCGTAGATGAAGGAGGCGGTGTTGCCGCTGGTGTCGGTGGCTTTATAGGTCACGATGTACTGCCCGTATTCGCTGAGGTTTATCTCATATTCTTGGCTCGCGGAAACCGAGTTCAAAGGAACGCCGTTGACGTCTTTGGCGATTTCCCCGCTAGGGGCGGTGACGCTAACGTAGCTATTGGCGTTGGGGTCGAGGACGTCGCCTGCGACGACTCTATTGATGGTGGCTTTGCTGCCAATGGAGCGGCTGCCACCATAATTCCCGATAATCGCGATGCGGGGGGCGTTATAGTCGCTAGAAGAATAGCTGAGACTTTGGTTATCGATGCGCGTCCAGGCAAATCCACTGCCGCTTGCGACGTTTCTTGCTCTTACGGAGATATAGACCTTCCCTGAGGAGAAGCCCGCGAAGGGCTTGCCATCGTCATAGGCATTGGCTTTGACGCCGGTCTGGTTGAAGGTGAACACCCCGCTAGAATAGGAGAACTGAAGGCTATTTTGCCTGGCTAGGCTCGTCTTCGTGGCGTATGAACGGGAATTAAGCGAGTAATAGACGTTTCCGCCCATTGCTTTGCTTTCGATCTTCATCGTCACGGATTCGCTTCCGTTTAGGCTATCGGTGAAAGTCACCTCGAAATTCTGCAGCTCGCCTTTAGAAGGAAGGGAGGAGAAAATCGTGGTTGCGTTTTCGGCGATGATCGGGTTGGCGAATTCGGCCGCGACGTCGCCTTTTGAGTTCGCCAGGATATCGAGCTCGGTATCAAGGGATTGTACGGAAGCGTTATCGACGCGGAGGTAATTCTCGATGTAGAAACGCTCAAGCCCGTCGCTTCCTACGACATAAGGGTTAATGACGAGGACCTTCTTCTCGATGAAGAGGTTTTTGTAGGAGAAGGTGAAGGTTATCTCTTCCTGCGCCTTGGTGATTTTGGGGACGAAGAGGTCTCCGGATTTCAAAGAGTAGGGGTAGACGCCGTTATCGATACTCACGTCCATGAGGACTTCCTCTTTCTTTCCGGAGGAG
This sequence comes from uncultured Bacteroidales bacterium, assembly GCA_963650805.1. Lineage (GTDB taxonomy): Bacteria > Bacillota_I > Bacilli_A > RFN20 > CAG-826 > Alloenteromonas. Next base: position 6,937 of record CAVJMG010000014.1, on the reverse strand, counting down.
TAATCGTAGCAAACGGCTTTGGGGAGGTTATACAAGGCGTCGGCGATGTAATATTTTGGGGTGGCGATGTCTTCGTAAATCATCGCTTCTTCGTTGGAAGCGACTTCGAGGTCGTATTCATAGGTGGCCACTTGGTTAAGAGCGTCTTTGACTTCGGCGACGATTTTGTAGGTTCCAAGCTCCTCGGGAACGAACGTGGAAGCGGGGTTTTCTAGGAAATCGCCTTTGCTTACGTAATAAGAGATTGCCTTTTCGCCAGAGCCGCCTTTAGCTTCCATCTCGGGAAGGGCGTATTCTTCCCCGATTTTGACGCTTTTTGAAACCTCGCCTTTGGGGGCGATGCTCAAAGCTTCGAGCTCCCCGGTGGCGATGCGGATCGTTTTCTGGGCGAGGTTCCCGGATTTATCCTGAGCTTCGTAAACGAGGAAATAATCGCCTTCCCTGGCGGTTTCAAAGCGCCCGTCAGTGATGGGCAGGGAAAGGTAATCCCCAGATCCGACATCGTAATAGGCGTGGACGGAGACGTCTGTATTCCCGTCGATGGCGTCATAGGCGCTGGCGCTAAAAACGGGATAGCTGCAACCTTTCTTTGCAATAGGCAGCGTTTCGGGGGCGTCCACGCTTAGAATCGGGGCGTCATAGTCATAGATGGTTTCTTGGGTGAGGTCTTGCCCCAAAGCGCTTAAGATCACGAAATTGGCCGAAGTGGAGGAATAGGCTTTGGCGCTGATGGAAAGAGAAACCTCATCGCTACTAAAGCCGTCCCAAAGGGTGTCGTAGAAAGTGGAGTCGTCGAAATCGGTGATGAGCAAGTCGCCCGCGTAAATCGCTTTTTCCTCGGCGTTATAATTGAGTTGAAGCGTATAATCGCCACACTTTGCGTCGCCCAAATAGGACTGCCCGCCATAATAACCGTAGAAACTGTGGGTCACGGGGCAGCCGAAATCGTCGTTGGTGTGGATGCTATCGAAGTTGGCCTCATAGCCGACGTAGGGTTGATCGTTGGCTTTGCCAGACCAATAAGTCCAGGGATAGTTGAGGCCCTCGTTTGTGGCTTTTGCGCGCACGGTGACGACGTTGCCGTCGCCACCTTTTTCATTCATGGTGATGTAAAGCTCGGAGAAATCCATCGAGCCCACGCTGTTAGGGGCGACGAAGCCTTCAAATATGGTCCCGCCATCAGAGATGTTTGCGGGGTTATTGAAGGTGAGGGTTTCCCCTTCCGCCAAAGAAACGTAAAGCCCCAATTTGCCATAGGTCCTTTCGCTTTGCTCGTAGGAAGCGTAGGATTTGGTCCCGCTAAATTGGATATAGGGACAGCGGACGAGGAAGGAGTGGTCTTCGGAATAGAAGATTCCGTCCTTCTCCGCGGAATAGTGAATCACGTAGATCCCGGATTCGCTTAAGGTCACTTCCTCAAGGGAATAGGTGGCCCCGCTGGGGAATTCGAGGACGGAGCTATAGGTCACCCCCTCTTTTACCAGCGTCGGTACTTTGAACGTGGAATTGAAACTGTATTCGCTTTCTAAGCCGAATTCGCTTCCGACTTCTTTTCTGTTGAGCAAAGACAAAGAAGAGGAAGAAGCGCAGGAAACGGCCATTAAAGAAAGCAGAAGGAACGGTGTCTTCTTTTTCATGCTAGCCTTTGATACCTCCCATGGTTAAGTTGCCAAGCAGTTTTTTGTGGAACGCTAAGAAGATGACGAGGACCGGAACAAGCATCAGCGCCGCCGCCGCGCAGCGGCAGGGGACGTTGGAGATGTCATTGGTGGTCAAGAAGGCCATCCTGTACATGCCCACGGCGACGGTGGGGTAATCGGGGAGATAGACAAGCGGCACCTGATAGTCGTTCCAGAAGGTGATGAAATTGATGAGCATCACCGTGAGGAAGAGGGGGCGGGCCATCGGAAGGATGAGCCTGATTAAGATGCGCAAGTTCCCGGCCCCATCGATTTTGGCGGCTTCGATGTAGGCGTTAGGAAGCGACTTGAAATAGTTGTAGAAGACGATGAAATAAAGGCCCAGGAAGTTGGCCTTCATAATCCAGGTTCCCCAGATTTGGTTATATAGGCCAAGGCGCTTGGCCATCGCGATTTCTGCGGGCAGGCTGCCGACGATAGGCAAAATCATCGCGATGACGACGATGAGGTAGATGATCTTCGAGAGCTTGTATTCGAATTTGGCGCAGAGGTAGCTCGTGATGCAGGGAACCAAAGTCGCCGCGAAGGCGCATCCAAAGGAATAGAGGAACCCATAGAGGAAGAGCATCGGGAAGCTCACGGAATCGTTCCCGTTACGGACGGATATGGAGAAACGGGAGTAGACGGTAACGAAATTGTCGAAGGTGAATTTCGCGGGCCAGCCGACCGGATTGATGCGGAAGTCGGTTCGATAGTCCTTGAAGGAAGATAATAATCCCCAGCCAAGGAGGAAGAGAAGAATGAAGGAATAAAGGATCAGGAAGACGACGATGACGATTGAAAGAGGACTTATCTTCTCTCTTGTCTTATGCCTATGAAAAGTGAGTTTCTTCATGGTCAATCCTCCGACGGGCCCCATTTCTCAAGGGCGTATTTGGCAAGAAGGGTTAAAGGGACGGCGACAAGGGTCAATAGCAACCCGATGGAGCAGATGAATGGGTACTCGGATTCGGTCGTGCCCGCGTTCAGCGTTTGAACGTAGAGATAATAGCCATAGGTCTGGACTTCGTTCGAAGCGCCGGTGCCGAAGAAAGAGAAGAGGTTCATCTGATTGATGAAGATGCCGGCGACGCTGGTGACGGCGAAGGTGCTGATCGTGGGGTAAACGCCGGGGAGAACGATGTGGATGAATTCGTTCCAGGAATTGGCCCCGTCGATTTTGGCGGCCTCGCTGACTTCCACGGAAAGCCCGCTCATCGCGTTGCTATACATAAGCACGCTGGTGCCGAAGCTCACGAAGATGTTGTAGAAGACGATTGCCCCAAACCTGGTGTTGGGGTTCTCGATAAGGCCTTTGAAGGTCCCCCCAAACATAGAATGGAGGATGCTCGGCATGCCGATTTCGAGGAAGTTCTGGTAAATCGTGACCATGACTATCGCCGAAAGGATCGAGGGCAAAAAGAGCATGACCTTGAAGAAGTTCCCAAAGGGAAGCTTCTTGTAGATGAAATAAGAGAAAAGCAGCGCTAAAACCGTTCCGATGGCGTAAGTCAGCGCGAATGAAAGGAAAGAAGTTCCTAGGACCTTCAACAAAGTGGGCTGAAAAACCTCGCGAAGGGCGTTTACAAAGGGCTCGATGGTCCAAGTGACGGAGCCGGTCAGCGTATCGATGCGCTGAAAGGCGTAGAGGAAGCTTCTGCCGTTGACGCCGATATAGAAGATGCCAAATTGCGCCAAAGGGAAAAGCAACATCAAAGAGTAGAAAAGCAAATCTGAGTTGAATTTGGATTTCTTTTTCTTACTCGCAACTGTGGTCGCCATAGAGGGAAGTCCTTACTTAACGTAGGTGGACCACTTGTCCTTGTAGTAGCGGTAAAGGCCTTCGAAGACGCTTTCGGCGCTTTGGCCTTTCTCGGCGATCAGTTCGATGGAATAAGCGGTCTCAAGCCCGCTGGTATCCTTGGTGCTGTATTGGTTCCTCGGATCGAATTTGGACTGGTTGTTGGCGAAGAAGGAGCTCGAAGAGCAGGGATAGACGATGTCGCTCTTGGATTTGAGCTCATAGACGGAACGCCCAAACGGAGACATCTTGGCCAAATCGGTCTCGCTCATCGTGTAATTGAGGGCCTTCGGGGTGTTGGTGGTGTAGGTGTATTCGCAGAGGGAGACGTCGGTGTTGCAGAATTTGATGAATTCTTTGATGATCGATTTCTTGCTCTCAGCGACGTTGCTCTTCATGAAGCAGAAGGAGAAGAGGATGTCGTGGAGAGTAGAGGTGTGCTCGGCGGCTTTCTCGGCGGTCGGCTGAGGAAGGGGCATGAACCCAAAGCGGCGGTTCATCCTTGAGAAGCTGTCCCCTTTGGCCTGAGCCATGGCTTCGAAGGTGGATTTGGATTCGTTTTCCCACCAAATGCCGTCGCTTAGCATCGCCACGGGGTCGGTGACTCCGTCGTTACCGGCATAGAGATAATCGGTTTGCGCATCGGTGTGGGAATAGCCGCTATTGGTGATTTTGGTGTTGTGGTACTTTGAGTCGGAGAAGAGGGTCTCCATGAACTTCAAGGCGTAATATTTGCCCGCCATGCGAGATGTTTCATAGCCGTTTTCGGTGGAGAGCTCGGTCGGGGTTTCATCCATCTTCAAAGCTCCGTTTTCGATCGTGGCCAGGGTGGAGGCCGATCCGGAGAGGGTATAGACCCTGCTCATTTCGTCTTTTCCTTCGTATGTGGTCGTTAAGGCGTTGATGAGCCAATTGAGGTAGTCTTTGTAGTTATGACCGTTGCCTAACAGAGGCGTGCAGCCTTTTTGAGCGATGTAATCGCAAAGTTTGAAGTATTCCTCGTAGGTGGTGGGGAGGCCGTCATCACTGGTGCCGCTAATTCCATCGGGGCCAGCGGATTTCTTGCTGTTGCGCGTGGTGATGAATTGATCGGCGAGGCGATCGCTAGTCGGGGTGGCCGCGAAATAGAATCCCTTTTCATCGAAGAGGCCGATGTTATAAGTGATGCCGAAGTATCCGGAATAGTGGGGGACGGCGTAATAATGGGTTTCGCTGTTCTCGGAAATGCCATAGAAGGATTTCTGCTCATCGCTCATTTTGTCGAGGATGGAGCCGCTTTCCCCGGGGAGAGTGGCGGTGACGGCGTCGGTGATGTCGCCAAGCAAGCCTTGGGATTTCAAAGTGAAATAGGAGCTCTGCTCGGTGAAATAGACTTCGTTCCTGCCGTCTAGAATCTTGGTGGATTCGTCATCGGCGGTGTTCTTCGTGCTGTCGATGACGATCTGAACGCCTTTCTTCCCCTCTTCGATGACGTCGTCTTTGTGGGCTTCTTCGAAGCGGGTTTTCAGGGCGGCGAGCCATTCCGAGCCATAGCCGCCGGAATAATTGCTCACGTAAATCTGAGTTTTGGATTGGTCGATTTGGGCGTTGCCGCCGCTTGAGGCACATCCGGTAACGCCTCCAACGAGGAGGGAAAGGCTAGCGAGGGCGAGGATAGGCTTTTTGTTCATGAATTTGCTCCTTTTGGTTCGGGGCTTCGATGTATGCGCTTACACCGAAGGCCAGGATTTTGCCGCATTTTTGTATCTAACGAAAAAACGGTCGGTCTCCTATGCCGAGATTATAATTCCCGCCCCTTCTCCGTAGGAGATATATTCGGATTGAATTAATGCGTTTTTCGCTCATTGCTCGCGCTAGAACGCAATCGAACTGGCTGCCCTAGCAGCAAACCCTCATAAGTGGGCGGTGAATTGATTAGGTGGCCTTCCTTTTTCGGCGCGGTGAAATCTTTAGAGGGCCCGTCCTGACTTCGAAATTATGGCGCGCTCCTTAACTAGAACCGGCTGATCTTACATGCGTTTTGTATCCAAACATACGAAAAAGGCCCCGCTTAAGGCGAGGCCAGACGCAATCGACTAATTAGTTTATCGAAGCGTAGAAGGGGGTGATGACCAAGTCGTTCCAAGAGCAGAACCCAACCGTAAGGGTCAGCCCTTTGGTTCCGTTATAAATTTCGGCGTCCAAATCGGCGGTTGCGGAGCCGAACTCCGATTTTGGCGAAGAGAAGGCAATCTTGCCTCCGGAAACGGTGACCGTGGTGAATTCGGTGTCGAAGTTCCCGGTTGCGCCCGTTCCTTCGCCATTAGCCATATGGCCGATGCAAACGTTCGGAGAAGTTGCCAAAGCGTTGTTCCATCCTTTGGTGTATCCATCTGGAACGGTTAAGCCGCCCAACCAAAGAACCGCACGGCGGTTAGAAGCGTCCACGCCGCCACCGAGCCCTAACGTAAAGGTGGTTTCCCTATAGCTGGAGAAAGCAAATTGCGGTAGCGTCAAAGTCGTGTAATAGTCGTCGCCTCCGTTGATTACGAAATCAAGGCAATCGTCAGCGGCGGTATAACGCGATCCCTGCGAAACGACGGATGTGGCGGTTCCGGTGATACCCGCTAGGACAGAAGCACCCTTATCGGCAAAGCTAAGCACCTTTTTGGACGTCTTGGAATCGAGCCAGCTTTGCATTTTGACCGAGAGGGGATAGGCGGTTTTTTCGTACGTCGTCAAATTTTCGCGAAGAGCGGAGTATTTATCGAGCTGCTCGGTATAGCCTGTAACAGGCGTTTCGGGCAAGGAGGATTCGATGCCATTGAGGAGGGAAAGGTAATCGCAGTTTAGCGAAACAAAGGGCGTGACATATAGCCAAGCGCTAAAGCTTTTTGCCGTTTTGATTTCGATTCCCTTTTTGCCGTTATAGGTATCGTCATCGAGTTCGATTGTGGTGGTTTGGCTCTCGCAATGATTGTAAACAGTCATTGTCTTGGATTGGACCGTGACGTCGTAATTATAGTAGGGCCGTGAGTTGGCATCGCGACCGACTGCCGTACCGTTTACATATGGGCCTTCATCCCAAACGCCCGATTTGAAGCCGAAGCTGAAACGGACGCCTCCGTTTTTAGAAAAATCGTAAACAGGAAGTCCGATGCCGTAAGACAAATCGCCGTCATTATCGCAGAGGAAGCCTTTGGCACCCTCTTCATCAGGGTATCTATTTTGAGCAATGTCGTCAGCGCGATCAGCTCCGGTACGAACGACATATTTGTTTCCAGACCCGTCTGGCTTTGTATATACACTATCGCTATCGGGCATCGCTAACACAACTTGGTTGGTGACGTCGTAGTATTCGACAGTCCAACGCGCTACCAAAGTGCCCGTCGAGGCGGTGACGGCCTCGACTTTGTTTCCGCCCTCATCGTACCAGCCGAGGAACCTCTTGCCGGCCATGGTCGGGGCTTCGGGGAGG
>CAVJMG010000013.1:0-50479 GCA_963650805.1 uncultured Bacteroidales bacterium | reverse complement strand
GCTCTCTTGCGGCGTGCGAAAAGAATTGTACGCTCGGGGCAATATGGGCGCAAGAGGAAATTGAAAAATTTTGCATAAAATCGAAAAGTTTCGATGCCATCGATATTTTATAGTCTAAACAAAAGAAAAACGCCCGGTTTCCCAGGCGTTTAAACCGTTTTGCGATCAATACATATCGCCAGCGGGCGCGCTAGCGGCTGGCTTCTCTTCTTTGAGCTCGGTGACCGCGGCTTCGGTGGTCACGAACAAAGCGGAGATAGAAGAGGCGTTGAGAATGGCGCTGCGAGTGACTTTGGTCGGATCGACGATGCCTTTTTCGAACATATCGACCCAAACTCCGTTTTTGGCGTCGTAGCCCCAGTTCTCTTTCTGTTCCTTCTGCTTCTCGACGATTTCGTCGGCGTCTTGCCCGGCGTTCTCGGCGATCTGGCGCAAAGGCGCATAGAGAGATTCGATGACGGCGTCGATACCGCGCTGGACATCGATGTTGTCGTCGCGGAGGGTCTTCTTGAGCTCTTTGTAGACTTCGGCCAGAGCTGCTCCACCGCCGACGACGATGCCTTCGGCGACAGCGGCTTTGGTGGCGTTGAGGGCGTCTTCGATGCGGAGCTTCTTCTCTTTGAGCTCGGACTCGGTGAGGGCGCCGACTTTAAGCACGGCGACGCCGTCGGAGAGCTTGGCGATTCTCTTGGAGAGAGCTTTCTTGTCGTAGTCGGATGTGGCGTTAGCGTATTGGCCTTGGAGGTCTGCGACCCTGGCTTCGAGCTCGGCTTTGTCGCCTTCTCCGCCGATGAGGGTGGTCTTATCCTTCTTGACGATGGCCTTCTTGACGTGGCCGAGGTCGTCGATGGTGATGTCTTTGAGCTCCATGGAGAGATCCTTGGAGAAGAATTTGGCACCAGTGACGATGGCGATGTCTTGCAACGCGTTCTTTTGGGCATCACCGAATTCGGGGGCTTTCACGGCGACGACGTTGAAGGTGCCGCGGAGCTTGTTGACGATGAGGGTGCTCGTCACGTCGGCGTCGAGATCATCGGCGATGATGAGCAAAGGCTTATGGGCATCGACGACGCTTTGAAGCATCGGGACGATGTCGTTGATGTTGGAGACTTTCTGATCGGTGACCATGACGAGGGCGTCGTCGAGTTCGGCGATCATCTTCTCGCGGTCGCTGGCCATATAGGGAGAAACGTAGCCCTTATCGAATTCAAGGCCTTCGGTGACGGCGAGTTCGTCTTCGATTCCTTTGGAGTCGTCGACGGAGATGACGCCGTTTTTGCCCACTTTCTTCATAGCTTGGGCAATGAGGGATCCGATTTCGGGGTCGCCGCTAGAGATGGTAGCGACGGATTCGATGTCTTCGTTGGTCTCAACGGGCCTAGATTTCTTGAGCAATTCATCAGCGACGGCTTTGCCGGCTTTCTCAATGCCCTTCCTGACCAAAACGGGGTTCGAGCCTTTTTCAACGGCGCTAATGCCGCGGTGGATCATAGCCTGGGCGAGCAAGGTCGCGGTGGTCGTGCCGTCGCCAGCGAGGTCGTTGGTCTTGTTGGCGACTTCGTAGACGAGCTTGGCGCCCATGTTGGCGTAGCTGTCTTTGAGTTCGATTTCTTTGGCGATGGTGACGCCATCGTTGGTGATGAGGGGCGATCCATAGCCTTTGTCGAGGACGACGTTGCGTCCTTTGGGGCCGAGGGTGAGCTTGACGGTGTTAGCGAGGGTGTCGACGCCTTGGAGCATTTGATCGCGGGCGTCTTTCCCGAATTTGATTTCTTTTGCCATGATGATTCAACTCCTTATATATCTATATATAAACGCGCTTATTCGATGACGGCGAGGATGTCCTCGTTCTTGATGAGAAGGTACTTCTTGCCTTCCTCTTCGTAGTCGGTGCCGCTATATTCGCGGTAGATGACTCTTTCCCCGACTTTGACGGAAATCGGGAGAAGGTTCCCCTTCTCGTCTTTCTTCCCGGGGCCGATGGCGACGACGGTGGCGACGTTGCCCTGCTTCTTTTCAGAGGTGAGGACGATGGAACCGACTTTCTTTTCGCTGGGGACTTTTTCCAGCACGACGTAGTCCGCTAATGGTTTGATCATTTGTGAAACCTCCTGGTTACGAGGTACATATTAATCACCTTTTTGGCACTGTCAAGCATTGAGTGCTAACAAAATTAAAAAGCGCAGGCGCCATCGGAACTATTTCGTTAGCACTTTCTGCGCAAGAGTGACAAAACGGCCTTTTAAAGCAACGTCAGTTGATAAGCTCCCTCAAGCAAGACGATCGCGCAGGCGGCAAGCCCGGTGAAAGGGATGATGTAATCGACGTTTTTGGAGGAGAGAGAATACTTTTTCTTATAATTGAAAAGGAGCACCAAGGGAGAGATGACCAGCAAAGAGGCGCCTTTTCCCAAACCCCAGGATTGGATCATCCCGTAAGAATCGTTCCAAAGGGGAAGGAGATCGGAATAGGTCTCCGCCTTGGAGATGGCCATGAATAAAGAAACCAAAGAGCTCAATAAGACGTCGATGAGCCCGGCGCAGGCGAAGATGATCGCGATGGCCACGGAGACTTGGAAAACGTGGGTTTTCGTAGAGAGGAAGGCGTTATACCTTTCGGGAGTGCCCCCAAGCTTTACATAAATCCTTTCTTTGTTCTTCAAATAAATGACGATGGCCAGGAATGCGAGGAAGGTCACAATGGATTTCGAGGTAAGAAGCGGCAACACTTCCACGGGCAGAGTGAATAGCTTCATTCCAAGGGAAAGCCCTTTAATCGCCATGCTCCCAAACTCGTAAAGAACGGGAAAAACTACCAACATCCTGAAATAGATGAGATGCTCTTTTTTGATGCGCTTGGGCTTATGGACCAAGAAGAAATAAAGTGAGGAGCACATCAAGAGGTCGATGAAGATGTTCAAGGAGAAATAACGGGTGAAGTAAATTTGGACGAAAGTGTCGACGATGGGCTTGGAATCGGTGATTTTGAAAATGGCGAAGATGCGGTTGGCGAAAGCGATGACGTAACGGTCATAGCCAAGCAAATAGGCGGCGTATATCAACAAAGCCAAAGAGGCGTGGGTGGCGATCAAGCGCCCAATCCTTTCCTGACTGCTTAGGATGAGGGCAAAGTTAGCCAAAAGGAAAAAAGGAATGGCGAGCTGGCCGAAAAAGGCGAGGACGTCAGACCAAACCTTCAAGGGGTCGGATGGGGAAACGCCGGCCCCATGCGCGTTGAACCCCGCGATTGAAGCGAAAACTAGCGACAGCTGCACGCAGACAAGCATCATCCAGCCGAATATTCTGAAATGGCGGTAGGAAAGAGGGGGCGTGTAGGAGATGTCGTTGCCCGCGTCGATGTCGAGGAGATGTCTTTTTGGCATGGGGATATTTCAACGCAGGAAAAAGGAAAATAAAAGCCTTTTCTTGCGAAAAGGCGGTATTTCGGGGATGGGAATCAGGAAAGCTTGGCGATGAAGGCGTCGATGGCGGAGGCCTCCATGCCTCCAGAAGCAAGGTAGGACTTCGCGTTTTCGACGTAGCCGTTTTCACCAAGCTTCTCTGCGTTTCCATGGAGGCATTCGATGAAGGAATCGAAATACAATGAGATGACCGCGTTATATTTTTCCGGCGTCTTGTCGAGAGAGATTCTGTAGTAGTTTTGATAAGTCATCATGTAGTCGTCCCTCATTTCCTCATAGCTCGCCCCAAGCAAAGCCTCAAGGAGGGTGCATACGAAGCCGGTCCTGTCCTTCCCTTCCATGCAGTGGATGTAATAAGGGCCATCGTGAGAAAGGGCGAAGTTGAATCCCTTGGCGACGCTTTGCTTGTAGACGTCGGAGGTGTAGGAAGAGCCCATGGAAAGCAAGCAGACCTTGCCTTCGTCATGAAGGGAAACCGTATAGGGAGTCGAATAGGAGGCGTCTTTTGCGTAAGTTTGGAAATCCTCTTCCGAGTCGGCGAGGTCAATGACGCAGGAGACGCCGTTTTTCTTAAGCAGCCCGTCGGTGATTTCGGCCCTGTTGCGGCTATTATCCACCGGGCTTGCTCCGCGATAGACGAGATTCTCTTTGAGCCTCCCGCCTTTTAAGGCGCGGAAATTGGAGAATTCCTCATCGCTAGAATAGTCTTCGCGAAGAAGGGAATAGCTTTGCCCCAAAGCCTCTTGGGTCGGCAGGTATTTGCCGGCTTCTTTGAGGGTGACGGTAACGTTATATTCCTCGCTTAGCCTGGCCGTTTCCCATATGCCGACGTTATTCAAGGTGATGGTGATGCAGGGGTTTGAGGGATAAGCGACGATGACGGGATCCCCGTTTTTAACGTAATAGCCGTTGTAATAAGGGACGTCTTTGAGCTCATAGCCATTGGAGAAAAGGACGTCGCAGCTATCGCCTAAGGCAAAGCCGAGCTTTTCGAAATCCGGAATCGAGATGCCGACGTTGGCGGCTTTGAATTTCGTGTCCTCGCTGATGGAGGCTCCCTCTAGCTTCACCGCATGGGAGTTGGGTGCGGAGCAAGAAGCGGCGCACATCAAAAGGGAGGAAGAGAGCAATATCAGTTTCTTGCCTTTGATCAAATCAAACATAATGGCCTTCTTTCAAACGAGGTCCACAGCCTTAAGCGCCTTTCTGCATGAAATTCTGGACTTCAACGAAGGGCTTAGACACTTCGTCGATGGAGTCCTTGCAGTCGCCGTCGAGCCAATGGATGAGAACATTATAAAGCGCCCCGGAGACAAAATAGGCCATGTATTTGTCGAGCTTGACCGGGAGCCTGCACAAAAACTCATCGCTAAGGAAGTTCAGCAATTCGCTTTCTAGCCCCGCTTTCCTAAGGCATTTGTTGGCCTTCATGTTGGCTTTGAAGAAAAGGAAAAGCCCAAGAATTATCAACTCGTAATTCTCCGCGCCCGAGGCCGAGCTTAGGCGGACTTGCTCCACGAAGCGGTTTTTGGTGAGCTCAAAGAAGCGGATGATGATCTCTTCTTTGCTGGAGAAATGCCGGTAATAGGTCACCCTGCTTAGCCCGGCTTTATTGACGATGTCGGTAATGGAGATGGATTTGTAATCCTTCTCCTCCATAAGTTCGAACAAGGCGTTCGTAATCTTCTGATCGATTTCGTTTTCGGCCATGGCTAATCTCCTAAAATGTTTCAAACTAAAACGCGTTTGATACAATTATCTTAGTTATTTATCTAAGTTTAGGCAATAGATATACATCAGAGTTTTCTCTGTTCATTGATTTCGGATGCTTTTATGGCTGAAATAAGGCGAAAGTAGGCGTTTTTCGGCGAATGCATAAACTTCTATGAGATACAAAAACGGCGAGACGTTTCACCATCCCGCCATTAGAGCAAATTATCTCAGAACCTCTCATTCTCGACATTCCGATCTTTTGATGCAGAACATAGTGATGGAAGCGGGGAAGAAATAGGGAAGGTAAAAGATGGCGCAGGCATTAACGATGCCCTTAGGGCAAGTGAAGATGGCAACTAAGGAAACGATGCTCATGATCAACCCGTAAAAGCCGACGAATAGGAGATAAGGCCCCCAAGCTTGCTTGAGGCAAAGCGCGCCGATGGTGAGTATGGTCAATGAGCAAAGAAGGCCGAAGAGCGTCAATGCTTTAGAAGTCAATTTCATACCGCCAAAATATATGCCCCCATGCCTTTTTCATCAAGGGAAAGAAGTTTCCAGTGCGAAAGCGCTTCGCGTATGCGCGCGTGCAGTTGCTAAATCGAATATAGGCTTTATAATTTTCAAAACTCGGTAAGGGCCAACCCGTCGGCCGCCGGTTTGGAAATTTAAAGAAAGCAAAAGGACATAGCCGTGAGCGTTAACTTCAAGAGAAAAAAGTTCCGTTTGATTTCCGTCGCCTACTTCCTTTCTTTAAGCGCAATGTCTGTATCTTTGCTTGCCTATTTTTCCCAAATGGAGACCTTTTCTTGGTTTGGGTTGAACAAGCAAGTCAGCGCAACGGGGTTAGCCATCAAGGCCAAGGGATACGACGGCTTGGTCAAAAAGATAACCGCTCACGAATTTTCCTCAAAAGATGGCGACATATATGCTTTTTCTTCTGAAGCCGCGGTGACTTACACCGTCGATTCGTCAACGGGCTCTATCACCTCATCGAACTCTAAGCAGTTCTCTTTTGGGGTTTACGACACCCTAAGCCCAAAAGACGCTTACGCGATGATGTTCTTATTTGAACTAGACTCTTCTGTTGCTAAAAGCAAAGGCAGCGTGAACATCCTTGCTTCAACCTCAACCGTCTTAGAACAATCGCTAGCGAAAACCGATCTCAAAGAAAGCGGAAACCCAATGAGTTCCATCGTTGAATTCTTTAGCGCCCAAAGCAGCAATGTCTCTTATAAAATTGATGCCTCATCCATAAATAAGGGCCGCTTTTTGGATTTAGACAGCATAAGCAAGCCCGTTTATGAAACCTCGCTTAATCAGGGATCTTACTCTTCCTTTGAAGGCGGAACATCTTACCTGCAGGTTGTGTGCGAATACAGCGTCGAGAACATCGAGAAAATCTATAGTCTCAATATCTCCAACGAAATATTCAACACGATGAGTGAAGACAAAAATATCACTTACTCCCAAGATTGGACGGTGACTTTGTCATGAAGATGAGCAAAGCACGCGTCATTCTCGTCAGCGGCTATACCTTGCTCACATGCGCCTTCGCGACCGCTTTCATGGGTTCTTTGGCTTGGTTTGCTAGCAACGTATCAATTCCTAGAAACGACTACATCGGAGAGTCGAAAAGCGCCTTCTTCGGAGGGGGGATGGGACCGAAAACAGCCCCTATATCATCAGCAACACCCGTCACTACTACAATCTCTGCTGGCTGCAATATTTGGGAAGGTTCAACGAAAAGGGCAAAGATTCGGGCACAATCGAACAAATTTATTTTAAGTTGGACGCCGACCTCGATTTTACCAATTTCGGCAGCGCTCTCCCGCCCATTGGGACGACAAAGTATCCCTTCGTCGGGAACTTCGAAGGTAAGGAACACGTCATCAAAAATCTCACTGTCACCGACGAATACAGCAAATTGGCCTTTCATCCTGCGGCAATTGATTTGGAAGGCAACGAATACTACGCTTCAGGGACAAAGACAATCAGCTACTGCTCTATCATCGGGGCGTTTGGCGTCATTGGTTATAGCGAAACGGCGGCAAGTGATGTCGCCGACTCATCCATATACAGCTTCAGCGATGCGCAGTTAAAGGCGAACTCCGTCAGCAACCTCTACGTCGACAAAATCGTCATCGCCCCGAAAACGAGCAAAGCCTTAGCGGGCCTTTTGGCGGGATACGTGTCCGCGAATATGACCAATTGCGGCGTCCATTATTCGGCGTTTCAGCTCGCTAGCGTCACCAATATCGACGGCAAATTCAACAGCAAAGTGAGCCGTTACGGACTTATTGGAGACTACAATTCCGGCGCTTATTCTTGGGAAGGCCACGGTTCAGAAAGCGGGGACAATTTCGGAACGAGCATTGAAATCAAAGCTCTTTATGACAAAATGAGCAAGATCTCCGATTTCACCACGACCACCACTAAATCCACGATACCATCAGGTTATGCAGTGCCGTTTAGCTTCGATTCATCATCGTCTGTTGTGACCCCAACCGGCTCACCAAGTTCCGTGACTTCAAGTGGAAATACGATATCCCCAAGCTACGCGAAAACCTTAACCGCATCGTCTTCGGGCAGTAACATAGGCTACTACGTCGGAGAGGGGATCGAAGTTTACAACCACATTTTCAGCGGGAATAGCAGTGATTCCAATTACGTAGATTATTCCTATGACAACATACAGACGGCAACTAATTCATCAGTTTCAGCCTCTGATATCCCAGACCATCTCAAAGAAATACAGGCTTTTCTAGAAGCCGACGATGGAAACGGGGGGCGCAAGGGCGACAGCGCAGTCGTTACAAGCAAAACGGTTTTAACGGAAAACGCAGCACCTCCGTCCAACAATACGTCTTACACGGTGGTCAAGGAGGCAAAAGTCGGCTCTTCTACCATCAGTAATTTATTTTTGCCAATCAGCGGAATTTGGGTCGCGCCAACAAAGGCCGGTCGTTTTGAATTCGTTGCGGTTAACGCGACGACTACCGGCTTTATGACAAATGCATACATATGCGTCTATCGTTTTCAACGAAACAAAGACGGCGGCGAATATTCAGCCGGATTTCTAAACACCAAATTTGTAATAAACGATACAACAAATTTTTCTGGGGGCATGGTTGGCGCGATAATACCCGGGAAATCAAATGCTTACAAACCATACTATTATGGAGTAAACATTACCGAGGACGATATTAACAACGGTTACGAGTTTTTCATAACTAGGCACGATATATTGAATATAAACGCCTATATCGTCTACATGGATATTGGCGCGGTCGAATCCGGGGATGACACCACGAAGACCGGCGCACTCAAAAACGTCGATTTCGTTTTCGCAAACGCCAAAGGGGATATCGTAAAAATCACCGATAGCAGTTGGTCGAGCTCAAGTGCGTATTTTGAGATTTCCGGACAGGGAAGCGACAACCTCACCTACTTCTATTTCAAAAGAAAAGAAGGCGAGACAGGCGTGCTTTATTTCGAGGAAAAAGGCGAAGGAAGCGCTTTGGTTTTGACGAAAAAAGGAGACGGCGACGCCTCTAAGGCCAGCGATGCAAACTGCGATTCCGCTTCTAGCTAAAAGATGCGTTGCACTTTTAACCAATATTAAGAATCCACTAAGAACATTGCTTTCTTCGTCGCGAGCAAGCAAATTAGTTATCTTTATGGCGGTCGTCTTCTTATTGCGCCCGTGGAAACCTTCAACGGGTTTTTCTTCTTTCTCAAAGCCATGCAGCCTTTAGCGAAAAAGGGCGTGAAAAAGGCCAAATACAAGTTTTTCATGTATTTCGAGGCGCCCAAATACAAGTTTTTCATGTTTTTGGCCATTACGGAGTTAAATCAAGACGCTTTCGACAGCCAATCTTCCCTTGTCGAAGGTTAACTTTTCATAAGCCGAGGAGCACTCAATATCTCAAATTCGCCAAGCCAAATCCCTAACATGCAAAGAAAAAGATAAAAAATCGATTTGTTTAAAAAAACACGTTCGGATCGAACAATCTGATTATTTATTTATAATTTCTCCCCTATTTTTCGCCCCGTTTCTTTGGGAATGGAATTTTCGAGTTATACAATGCTCTCAATGGAAAACTATATAACAACTTACGAAACGGGGATCGATTACAACGATGACGGGCACTGCGACCTTGATGGCTGGTTCCTCGACGAATATGAAAATCATCGCGCGAGGCTAATTCGCCACGAAAGAGTCAAAGAGGAGAGAATGGCCTGGTCGTATCGCGACCATAAACTTGGGCTATTAACGGCTGAAGAGTACACGAGCATTTTCATTAAAGACAGCCCCTATGAGAAAGCGGATTACAATCCAGCTAAATATAAAACCATTCTCGCCTATAGCGAGAACACAGAGGACAAAATGAGCTGTTCGGCGATAAATGGCTATTTGAGGAACGGAATAGTTCAAAGCGGGCTTAGCGAAAGCCAAATAAAAGATGTCGTCGATAACATGAATTCATGCATCTCCGATTTCACAGTCGGCAAAACGATGACTGTATTCAGAGGGATGCGCTTGCCCCCGAACTCCTCATTGCAGCATTTCTTCGACGAGGCCTTGAATAGAATGCAGTATTCCCAAAAGCCGGCGTTGTTCGTCGAAAAAGGATTTATGAGCACCACTCGGAACGTAAAGACAATGGAAAACTACGCTTCCCACGATAACCTAAATTTCACCCACGTCTTCATGTCCATCACTTTAGAACCAGGCATAAAGGCCATGCCGCTTTCTCAAACGTACGCGACCGCGACGAAGAAAAACGACAAAGAGATTCTTCTTCGTTCCGGGGGCGTTTACTATATAGTTGGAATGAAAAGAGTCCATACGGGGAATGGGCTTTACGATTACTTCATCCATTTAATTGCCACGAACAGGAGGGTAGAAACATGCTGATAGATCCTATGTCGCTTCAAACCGTCGCGGTTAGGGGATACGGCTGCATCCCCATAAGGATGGGCAACGACGACCCGACGCTCGTCTACGAGCAGGTCGTCCTCTACGAGGTTTGCCGCTACCGCTCGGGGCTTGAATGGATTGACATGGATTCTGAATTCGAAAATTGGAAAAAAGCCGGACACGATTCTGAATGGCTCGAACTAAGCGCGAGCAAGACGCACCCCATGATCATCGAGCACCCCTGGGAACAAGTCTTCCCGGATTACCTGCCCTACCTCGCAAAAAGGAAGCCCGAGAAGTTCAAGCAGATGATGGAACAAGAGGGCAGAACTGACGTTTCTAAAAATTGAAAACCTCTTTTTGGCGGGTTCCAATTTACCTGGCGGCCCCTTGCATTTAGTAATGCTTTGAAACTGCGATTCCGCCAATCGCCGGGAGTAAAAGCGGCGAATCATTTGGCTAAGAAGCAATCGGATTCGTGGGAATCGATGACCCCTACCGCCTGCAAATACGCATAAATCGTTGTGGTTCCGATGAATTTCATTCCTCTTTTTCTGAGGTCTGAAGATATTTCATCGGAAAGAGGGGAACTCGCCTTGTCGATTTCCTTAATCGCTTCTCCTTTCGTCCACGACCAAAGATAGGAAGAGAACGAGCCAAACTCCTCCTCGATTCTTAGGAAAACGGAGGCATTAGTCACGGAAGCCTCAATCTTTTTGCGGTTGCGGATAATCTCCCTATTGTCCATCAATTCATCCAATTTAGACGCATCGTAGTTTGCTATTTTCTCAGGATCAAAGCCATCGAAAGCCTTGCGGAAAGCTTCTCTTTTGTTCAAAACGCATTCAAAAGACAAGCCTGCTTGAAACATTTCTAATAGCAGAGTCTCAAAGAGTTTGCCATCGTCATGGCAAGGCACGCCCCACTCATAATCATGGTAGGCGACGTATTTCGGATTGGCTAGGTTCACCCAGCTGCACCGACGCTTCTTTTCTTCACTCATCGCTAAAAACAAGGCTTTGCCGCGCATCGTACCCCTCTTCTTTGAAGTTTGAGAAAAGGATATCCATTCTCTTAGGAATCAAGCAAAGCAAATGCATTGGGGTTCCTTGCTCTTTTAGGCGCATTAAGGAAGCAACGGGGATTTTCTTCCACTGGGCATAGGAAGCATATTCCTCGGAACCCGGCTCAATAAAGGTGGCCTCGCCCATGACTTGAACGCTTTTGAGCTCCCCAAAGCCAGGATTCTGATCAAATATCGCAAAGCTTACATGGGGATTCTTCTCTAAGCCGATGAATTTCTCCCCGCCTTCGGTGAAGACGTAGAACTTCTCATTCCAAAACCCGTATTCTAGCGGCGAGCACCGAACATAATCTTCAGCCCCGGTAGCAAGCGCTAAAACGCGATGCGAGGAAAGAAAAGCATGCACCTCTCGCCTCAATTGCTCCTTAGGCATTGCTTTGACTGTTTTGCTTTTCCAAAACAAGGACGCCGACAAATACTCTTCGTGATTCATGATTGGCCTCGTTAGCTAAAGGACAGCTCAAAATCCTTCTAAGCAATACTAGCACCGTGAAGACAAAAGATTCATTTTGATTTGAACGTCATCCGAAAATGTAATCGACTTACCTATTCGTGTTATAGGTTATAAGCCAATCGAAATTGTTGTTGAGATAACAATCTTCCGTAGGATCTGGGATATAATTGCTTTTGAGGACGGGTTCGTCGAATTCGTGGATTTGAGTGTTGGCATTCACGCACTCGAGAATCCTCTTTTTAAGATAAATGGCCCTTCCCAGCATATGGGAATGGTGAAGCTGTGAAATCTCAAGCCCGAAGGGCTGGAATTCGTTGAGATAATACTTATCGAAGGTATCGCCGAAGGAGGTTAGCAACTTAATCAGCTTGCTGAGATCCCCATTCGCTAGTGCCGATAAGGCTTCCTTGTCTTTACGTGCATACGCCTCCCTTATTTTTGCCGCCAAATGGATTTTGACGCTGAGGATTTTGGCGAAAGAGGCAACCATCTCAAAATACGCTTTAAAATTAGAATCCGATGTTTTGAGGGCGATACGGTGGTATTTCTTCGCTAGATAAGCATACCGTTCATTCACTTCTTTCGAGGCGTAAATATCGTAGTTCCCTAATAGCAAATCACTATAAAAGGCGATGTAAGATGTGTTGTTGTAATATTTCGTCCTATCGTGCCCATAAGGATTGTTGAGCAAATCCAAACTGGAGACATCGTCAAAAGAAAGCCCGACGATCTCCTTGAATTTCTCTTTGTTGGGTTTGCCGTTTGTTAAGAGCCTTTGGTTGGCTTCTGAGGCGATATACAGGCTAGGCAAAACGCTGAAGATTGAGGAAGGGATTGCGAAATCCCCCCAAATGGTAACCATGTATTTATCGATATGGTGCTCGCCGCATACTTGGATTTGCTTGATTAAGCGCGGGATGGAGTAATTGTTGTTGGCGACGTAGCTAACGTGCTTCCAGGCGCATCCTGCAAAGCCAATCTCAGAAGCGCGCTTCTCCATGGCTTCGATTTTGCCATCTAGCACTTTCTCGTCTACGGAGTCGTAATCCCAAAGCCAAACCAAAGTGCCATCGGGAAGTTCTTTCTTAACGTCTTCCTCGCTTATCGAGGTGCATTTGTCGTCGAGGAGCATATCGCCCCAAATTTCGATGGAGAAACCATATTTCCGAGCGATTTTAACCACTTCCTTGAGATATTCCAAAAGCAGGGCCTTCTTGTCTTTAAGCCCGTGTTTGTTCAAATACTCCCCCATCCCCAATCCGAACGTCTCATCCATTCCAATGTGGATCGTCCTTCCAAGAAACGATTCCGAGATACTTTTGAACATCGCGTCGACGAATTGATAGGATTTGGGGTTCCCCACTTCCAAAATGCTTCTAGTGTCCATGAAGCTTCGGAAGGATTCATGTCGCCAGATGAATTCCAAATGGCCAAGCACCTGAATCGCCGGAATGACTTTGATCCCCCTATCCGCGGCGTACCTTTCGATTTCGAGGAGTTCTTCCTTGGAATAGCTCCCCCGGTGGTAATTGAAATAGGGATATTCCTTGATTTTGTAGCCATCCGTAAGCCCTAGATAGAACTCTTGGTAGTCGAAATCGGCCAAATAGGAAATGAATTTCTTAAGCGACTGCATCGTTGGGGCGCAGCCGGAGGAACACTCCAAATAGCACGAAAGCGTTTTGACCTTGTTCATCTATCAATGGCCCTCCATAACGTATTCTAGAAGCTCATCGAAGTTTACCGTGGCGAGCCCGATATGCTTATCGGCGCAGCCATAGTAAATATATAGCGTCCCGTCTTTAACGACGGTCCCGGTGGGGAAGACGCAGCCATCGTAAATCCCCTCAAGCTCGAAGGGTTGATCGGGTTCCATGATCCAAGAAGACGTTTTCTTGATGATTTTGGTCGGATCATTCAAATCAAGGATGCAAGCTCCCACGCGATACACGCCTTTAGCGTCCACCCCGTGGAATAGGAAGAACCATCCGTATTTCGTCTTTATGGGCGGAGTTCCGGCGCCGATGCGCTGCACCTGCCAGTCCTCTTCGCCGGTGAAGAGCAACTGGGGTTGGTCGAAATTAAGCAAATCCTCCCCGCTGCTTATCCAGATGCTTGGCATTTTGATGCCGGGAACGTTTTGGAATTTGGGCCTAGAAATCATGTAATAACGGCCGTTAATCTTCTCGGGGAAAAGCACAACATCCCTATCATCAACGTCGCTTTCGGTCAGCCGTCCGAGCCTCTGCCAGGTCAAAAAATCCTTCGTGGCCGCCAAATAAGTGATGGTGACGTTGCTCCTAGCGAATTCGGGCATGTCTTTGGTGTGGACGTCTTTCTCCGTGACGTATATCGGAGGGAAGGGCCAATCGGGAAGCCAATAAGGGCCCGGGGCATAGCATCTTGCCGCGTAGGTCATGAAATAAGTTTCCCCTATCTTGACGATTCGCGGGTCCTCGACGCATCCTCCATCGGGCGTGCCTTTGATGGGAGAGAAAATAGGATTTCCTTCATAACGGGTGAAATGAATGCCGTCTTTGCTTTTGGCTAGACCCATACGAATGACGTGGGCGTCGTCGTTGCCCGCGGCGCGGTAAACCATGACAAACTCTTGATGATCCTCATCGTAAATAACCGCGGGATTCAAGACGCATTTGCCTTCGAATTCGCTGCCTTCGACGGGCGAGAGTATCGGATTACCAACGTACTTTTCAATCTTCATATCTTCTTCTCCTTATAATTTTTTGAGTGCAATACATGACGGTTCAGTCTTCTCCTTCGTCTTTTCGAAGCTTCTGGAAGCGCTTGACGTAAAGCCCTTTTTTATAGATTTGGGGGAAATTGTCTTCGTTGATGTATTTGTCGAACAAATCTAGGGCGAATAGATGGAAGGACAAGATGAAGAACGGAAGGAGCAAAATGACGAAGGCCAAATAGGCAAGGATCATGATTAGAGGATAGACGATCAGGGTCATGAGGCTAACGCCATAGATAATGAGGGCGAAAACGATGGTGACGTAGTAGCGGACAATCAAGAAGCGCATGCTGTTGGCGATGTTTTTAACTAAGGGCAATTCATATAAAGTGGCTTGGGCGACGGAGAAGAGCAAAAGGGGCACAATCAAGGCGTAGTAAACCCCAATCGTTAATCCGGAGGCAACGCCGATGCCGCCGTTTCCTTGACTTAATGGGGCAAACATCGCGCTGACATAAGCAACGAGGAAATAGAACAATCCGGCGAAGAAGCCCGCCAAAAGGAATGGTTTCCAATACTTTTTGATCCCGGCGAAGAAATCGCTTTTGAAGAGGACGCCTTCGCCAAAGCATAGGCATTTCACTATCCGACTCGCACCAGCTAGGCCAATGGAGAAGGCCATGAAGCAAAGGATATTTACGCCGGTAAAAATAATGTGGATCGTTCGCATTTGGCTAGCGACGAAAGAGGCAATCTCCGCTTCGGTTTTACCAGCTTGCTCAAGTTCGGTCCCAAGAGCGTCCGCGCTTCCATTCATATACCCGGCTTCGGCAATATTAGAAATTACAAAAGGCAAAAAGAACAGCGACAAGGCAAGTCCCATCAAAAGAAGGGTCCGCCACTCGTTCTTCACGATGTCGAAAAACTGTTTCCTTCGGGTGCTAGGAAGCTGCTCGGGAAGAAAATCTGAAGCTAAGTTGCGTTTCTTCTCATTCCTGCCCATCGTAAACCCCTTTTAAGAAAGAGAGCACGGAAGCGCTTCTTCCCTCTTCGCCCAGCTGCTTAAGATGCTCGGACTTCTTATTCACGAAGAGGTAGTACTCCCCTTCCTCCTCAAAAGATATAAATTCCCCTAGACACCCATTTTTCTCTTTGTTCACGGCCAAACCGTAGCGGATGCCTTCATAAGCGTAACTGGCTTGGCCATAAAAAGCCGAAGAAGCATCAAAAGAAAGGAAGTGGGGTTTCAAATCCGTGGGATAAATAGCCTTCTTTTCCATAATCAAAACGTCGGCGTCTTCTAGCCCGAAGGTCGAATACATCGTGTAATAGGAAGTCAAAGAGGGGTTAACGCAGTTGACGACGATCGATTCAACGACTTCCTTATCCACGTATTCCCCAATCTTCTCTTTGAATGGATCGACGTCGACTTTGGCGCAGGTTACGAAAACGTTGAATTTTTGATATTTCTTCAAAGCGGACTTCCCGCGGACGAGGAAAACGTATCCGGTGGTTAGCAAGGCGATGATTCCTAGATAAGCCACGGCGCTTCTTTGGAAATGGGCTTTGTAGGGGAATTTATAATTCATCGTCTATCCCCCTGATGAAACGGTCGGCCAAAAGGAAGCGATAGGACTTCCCCGTTTGAAGCCTTGAAGGAGAGAAGAGGGTCAAGAGGTAATAGACGCCTTTTGTCCCATCGTGGTTCAAAACGACTTCATGAACCCTGATGTTGTCATCGAGGGTCAGCGTCTTCTCGTTGATGGACACGACTTTGGCGTCTATGTAGCGTTCTTTTTCAGACAAAACGCTCTCAAAATGCAGCTTATAGCGGCGCAAATCAAGCGTTTTCGCGGTTAAAAGGATGATGAGGAAAGCCAAAATCGCCGTAAAAGCCCCGCCGATGATTTCGAAATAGCGATAGTTCTTATAATTGGCTAGGCATAGCGTCGTTATCAATAGTGCCGCTAGCAGAGCAGCGCAGAAGCCAAGCGAAAAAAGGCAGATTCCATAACGCTTGCAAATTTTCGCTTTATTATCCAAGGAGTACATCGCTTTCTCCAAATTCACTTTTGATAAGGGCTTTTCCAACATCGCTCTTCGCCTCAAGAAGCTTAGCGGATTCAAGGGTTTCTTCGATTCCCCCCTTGCCCATGATGTAGATACGATCGCCGATAGCCATCGCCTCTTTGACGCTGTGGGTAACGAACAAGGCGGTCACTTTCAAATCGATTAGCATTCTTTTTAAATCGCCTCGGAGCTGGACCCTCAAAGGTTCATCGAGGTTAGAGAAAGGCTCATCGAAAAGAAGGACGTTCGGCTTTTTGATGATGGCTTTCCCAAGGGCGACCCTTTGGGCCTGGCCTAGGGAGATTTGCTTGGGTTTGCGCGTAAGAAGGTGCTCAATATGCAACGTTTCGGCGACTTCGTAGACCCTCTCTTTGATTTCACCCCCGCTAGCGAGGGTGTGCATCAAAGGGAAGGCGAGATTCCTGAAAACGTTGAGATGGGGATAGAGAGTGATGTTTTGATTCACCAAGGAAAGGTTCCTATCCCTTATCGAAAGGTCGGTGACATCCAAATCGTCGAAATAGACCCTCCCCTTCGAAGGGTTCACGCCCCCGGCGATAAGCCTAAGCAAAGTGGTTTTCCCGCACCCAGACTCCCCTAAGACGACGCTGACTTCCTCATTTGGAAAAGCAACCGTGAAGTCGTTGAAAACAGGAACGGTCTTCTTGCCGAGAGAGAAATCGAAGCTTATGGAGTCTAAGGTAATTGTGGGCATTTTTTCTATTTGATCAAAACGATGTCGCTGACGTAGATATCGCCAACAGTCGGCAAAACGCCGCCCTGGATGCCGTCGCCGACGGCGGAGTATTCGAATTCCACTTTTCCAGAAAGCCCGGCGCAGCTGTATTCGAAATATTGCCAGCCATCGTCGCTAGCGATGGTCTTGCTCGGTTTGATGTATTGGGCCAAGGCGTTCCATTGGATGCAGAAGCCGAATTCGCTGTCGCTATCGTTATAGATCCAAATGCCGAATTTAGAGTAACTGGACACGCTAGCGGAAGTGGCGAAATTCAAATAAACCCATTTGCTGTTGCCGTTGGAGCTGATTTTCATCGTCCCGTCGGTCCCGGGGCGCTTGAAGTCCTTTGAATAGGAAAGGCTCACTCCGGCGCTCAATAAGCTGACGCTAGCCTGGGAAACCCCGGCGGCTTTGGAGAAATTGAAAGCGGTAGTTCCGCCACTAGCTTTGGTGAGGTAATCGCAATACCCGTTAGCGAGCTTTTCCAAGGCGTCGCTGCCTTTGACGGCTCCGCGGTAGGCCGAATCAATCTCATAATAGGCGGCGCAGGCTTCCTCCAGCGCGGCGTTTTCGCTTTCTTTGGTGTAATCCATCTCGCCGTTGAGTTTTGCGACCAAGGCGCTGACGGAGTTGACCTTATCCAAAATAGCCAAATCCTCTTTGGTGTATTCGGCTCCGAAATAGACTTTCCAATCATCGAGATAATAGGTTCCAGGGATCTCGTTGATCAAAACTCCGAAGCCGAGAAGATCATCATTGCTTTCGAGGATGAGCCTAGAGAGATCGTATTCGCAGTAATTCCATTGGTTGGGGAGCAGGGAGACGTCGATCGAGGTAACCGCGATGTCCCCTTTTCCCATCAGGGCCAAAGTCGCTTTGGCTTCGGTTTCGTTGGCGTTATAGAGCCATAGAGAGAATTTATTGATGTCGGAAACGGCGCGGTTTTTGATTTCGGATTGTGAGAATCTTTGGACGAAATAGGAGTATTCCCCACCGCTGACGCTGCTCATGTACATCTTAAGGCTCCCATCGCCTTCTTTGACATAAGTAGAGTCGGTATTGATGTCGAAGCGGCACTGAATGTTATAGCTACTGAAGGGGTAAACGAGTTTGCTACGGTATAAATCGGCAATCGAGTTATAGCCGTTGATGGTGACGGTTGAGGCCTCTTCCTGAGGTTTGCTTTGGCTACCGCAAGAAGCGATCATTGCCACCGAGAGAAATAACGGTGCCAATCTGTTCATTTTCATATTCGTCGCTCCTCTCATTTGTAATAGGTGAAATCGCTGACGGTGAAGTTCCTCGCGTAGCGATAGATGTCGTTGCTCTCGGAATCGAAATTCTCGAGTTCGAATTTAACGCCGCTAACCTTAGCGAGCTTCTCTTCGCTTTCTAGGGCGAAGTTATAGTGATACCGGCTTTCTTGCCCGGGATAAAGGTAAATGCTCCTTAAGTAAGAAGAAGTGAATCCATCGAGAGTCAAATTGATCGAAAGGGGATATTCGCCTTCGTTTTTGATGGTGAAATCAATCCCGGAAACGCCGGAAAGATTGTCATTTGTTACGTCGGCGTAAAGCTTGAATCTTTTGTTGGCGTTAGAGCTCCCTTTGTCCACGGAGTTGAGCGAGCAAGACAGGGCGCCGTCTTTGCTAGAAAAGCTAGAGCCATCGCTAACGGAAACGCCGGAATTGTCGCTAAAGGAAGAGACGCTCCCTTTCTTGGAAATGTGGTAAGAAAGGCTAGAGGTCATGCCGAGGATCTTCAAATCCTTCTCTTCGTTGACGCTGGTCTGGTAAGTGGCTTTGTAGCCCCTCCCGGATTTGGTCATGTTCGAAATCGCTTCGCCGTTGATGCTTAAGGTGTCGTAAAGAGAATAGATTTCCGTGTTCACCTTATCCCCTTCGACATAGGAATTGACGATGAGGTTATCGTCTGATGTCAAAGCCGAAATCCGGTTCGCGACCTCTTCCCTAGCGGAATAAACGGCTTTGTCGTTGTTGATATAAAGGGCGTTGGTGATGACGGAATCATAGACTTCGTTCATCATGGCATCGTAATCGAAGCTGACGGCGTAGTTCTTCTCCGCGGAGGCGATTTGCCTTTGGTAAACGCTCAGCAAATCGTAATCGTCCATGCCGTCCCTAAAGCAAAGGAGGCGATTTGAGGGGAAGGGACGGTCGCTGCCATATTTCCTCCCGGGGTAAATCAAGAAGCCATCCCCAGGGCAATCGGCGTTCCTAGTTGGGGAAGTATAGGGATCGATGAAGGCGCCACCGGCCGCATTGTTTTGCTCATCGTAGATGTTGACGGCGTAATACAAATACCCCGTGACGTTCCTGCGCTTCATGGTCCAGCCCGTCGTCCTGCTGCCGAGGTTATAATCGTCTAAGTGGAAAGTAGGATACGGGGATTTGGGACCAACGCAAGAATAGGTCCAAAGGCTGCCGTTGCTATTAGCGTCCCTGTTGTAGTCGTAACGGGAATAGTATTCGCTGTTCTCAAGTTGCGAAATATAAGGGCAAGAGGTTTGGTTTAAAGTCTCGACGATCGTCGAATTGAAAGTCGTCAATGGGTTGACCCTATCGAGCTTCAAAATGGATTGGATGATTTCCTCTCTTTTGGCGACGTTGAACTTCGTCAGCTCGCCATCGGAGGATATCCTATCGACGATTTTTTGAAGAACTTGATCCAAAAGACCGCCTTTTGCGAAGAATTTGACTCCCCTTTCGTAAGCGCCTTCTTTTTCAAGATACATGTCCATCTCGTCGAAATCCGTCAAATAGAAATAAGCGTATTTGACGTAATTAACGTCGTTGCTTGAATGGAGGACGAGATTGTGGATCAAGTCGTACATCATGCACACGACTTGTTGGTTTTCCGTTAACGATTGAGGGCGATTGGTGGGGATATCGACGGGTGAAAAGGATTTTGGGATGTTGACCACAGGCAAGGGAATCGAGGAATAATTAGGATTTGCGTCAACCATTTTGACTTGGTTATCGACGTAGTCCTTCATGGTGTCGATGTTGAACTTCGAAGGGGTTTCCACCACCATGGCGTTGACCTTGTAGTCGGTGAGCATGTCGGTGTAGTTCTGCACCATTTCCTCGCTAGCGTCGTATTCCCCGCCCAATAATGCCCCTTTGTAAACCAAGAAGGAGGATTTCATCTCACGGGTGCCTTCATATTGGAAGCCCCAGACGGTGGCGCTTATGGGGATCTCCTTTTTCATTCCGTCGAAAGTAAAGGTGATTTTGCCGGTATAGACTCCGCCGGCAGTGTCTTTGTCGGCTTTGATGTCGGCGACGAAGCCTTGGTACTGGCCTTTCTTAACGTTGTTTTCCTTGCTGGAAACGGCGTATTCAACGGGCAACAAGAAATCAGGGACGGAAGTTCCGGTGGGAAAGTCCGCGACATTATCGAAATCCTTGTCCAGCGTGAGGTACCTTTGCATATAGACGGTCACGTTGTCTTTGGAAATCTTTTGATTGGTTTTGCTGACGAGGTCGCTGACTTCAACCGTGAAATTGGAGACGTCTTTGTTGAATTTGAAAACGATTTGCCCCGCCTCGGATTCGTTTTGCATCATGCTGACTTCGATTTTGGCGGGAAGCTTATCGTAATAGGCGGAATGATCCTCGTTTTGGGAAACTTTGACGGTGGAATAGGTGGCGAAGCATTCTTCGATGGCATCGTTAGAAGAAGCGCAGCCCAACAAGGCCGAGGCGCTTACTGCGGTTAAAACCGCAAAAGGCAGGAATCTAGTTTTATTCATGGATTATTTGGCCCTGTTGATGTTGTCTTGGATGGTCGAAAGGTTCTTTTTGATGTAATCGTAATTCGTCGTCATGATGTCATCGGGGGTGAGTTTGCCCAAGTCGGCGCTGCCTTTGAGCATAGAGACAATCGAGCGCCCGCCGGTGCCGTTTTGGAAATGCAAATCCACCTTGCCCAGGCAGAAGAGCTTGGCTTTGCGCGATTCGTAGAAGAAGCAATTCTCCTCCAGTGCGGCGATGACGCTCTTCTTGAAGGTCGAAACCATGGTATCAAGCGGAGAGAATTCGGCGCATGGAGTAGCCGGCAAGCAAAGGCCGCCCATGGTCTTGCGATAGCTGTTGAGTCCTTCGTCGCTATACATGTAGCGGAGGAATTCGGTGCCGTTGTCCTTATTTTTGGCATAGGCAAGAAGGAAACCCTGATGGTCGACGCCACCGCCGAGATAGCTGTAGCTTCTGGCGTCGCGAACAATCTTCATATCGCTTTCGCTTAAGGGGGCATCCGCGCCGTCAGTGGCGTGAGAATCAACGTAAGAGATAGCTTGGCTGAGCTTTTTGTCCGCATCGGCGTCGTTTTTAATTGACATGCGCTTAACGATGGAGCTGACCACGGGCATTTTGATGTAGTCGACTTCGCTTTGGCCTTCGGTTCCACCGCTTTCGTTTTCAAGCCATGAGCCGTTGATGGTGAACACGGCGCTGCCGCCATAGAAATAGCTTTGGGTGGTCGTGAAGTCGACGGAGGTGGTCGGGTCTTGACGTTTGCCGTCGTTCCCGTTCAGAAGTTGATCCATGACTTCCAATGCGGCGGTTTGGCCATCGAAGGTATAGAAATTTTCATTAGGCTCGGTTTCCCCTATCCCAAGGCCTTTCATGAAATAGTTGTTCACAGTGTCCCTGCCTTCGTATTGGGCGGTCCAGACGTTAACGATTGAAGTGTAATACTCCGCCCTATCGCTGTAGATGAAGGGATAGACCCTGCCGGATACGGGCAAAGAGCCGGGATAGGTGTAATTCTTCTCGTAGATTTTGTCGCAAAGAGCCATGAGCTCATCTGTCGTATTGGGGATATCGTCGTCAGTAAAGCCCATGCCCTTCCAAAGGGTCACGTTGCGGGCGACGCCCATGAAGCCGCTGGTCCAGGGCACGCCATAATAATGCCCGTCGAAGCCATAATAATCCTTCATGTCGGAAGAGAGCTTCTCCCCGATGGTCTTGGATTCGCCCGGATTGGTGTAGTTATAAACGGATTCGGTGATGTCTTCATAAAGAGGGGAGTATCCCTTGACGCTCTTTTTCGTGTAGATGTCGCTTTCGAACGTTCCCCTTTTGGTGAAAACAAGGTCGAATTGGCTGCCGTTGTCTACGGCCGTAGCCAAAGCATCGGCCCCGGCCTGCCCATCGAATTCGCTGACTTTGACGCTGATTCCGGTTTTCTCGGTGAAGCTGGAGGCAAGGTCTTTGACCCATTGCACGCCATAGCCCATCTTCACGACGCCGATGTTAAGCCCAGAGCTGCTAGAGCCCCCGCATCCGGCCAAAGGGGCCATCATGACCAAGAACGGCGTGAGTCTCAGAATTTTTTTAATTTTCATTTTTTGCTCCTTTTTAAATGAGTTTCTATCCTTTGAGCCCTCCGATGTACACCTTTTCCATGATGGTGTTTTGGAAGGCAATGAAAAGAATGACGATCGGCAGGAACGACATCATGACGCCGGCGAAATAGATCGGCCAGGTCCCGTTCCCGCTATAGATGGCAGTTTCGCGGTACACGTAAATGCCATAGGACAAGTCGGAATAATCGCGCATGTAGAGGTTGGTGTATTCGTAGTTGTTCCAATTGCTGATGAACAGCATGATGAACAAGGAAATCGCGCTGGGGATGAGCATCGGGAGCATGACCCGGAAATAAATGCCCAGATGGCTCGCCCCATCGATGAGGGCCGCTTCCTTGTATTCGGAGCTGATGGATTTCCAGAACGCGTACATGTAGAAGAAATTCGTCCCGAACAACGTGATTTGGGAAATGTAAATCAAAGGGGAGTTGATAAGAGGGAAGACGTCGTT
Organism: uncultured Bacteroidales bacterium; assembly: GCA_963650805.1. Lineage (GTDB taxonomy): Bacteria > Bacillota_I > Bacilli_A > RFN20 > CAG-826 > Alloenteromonas. The sequence goes on along the minus strand of CAVJMG010000013.1, from coordinate 27,536 downwards.
AGAGAAGAGGCGGTATTCCGCTGCGCCGGCTCCGTACAAAGGAATGATGGAGAGAATGAGCCCGAGAGAATAGATGAACTTGGTGACTTTGTTTTTGTAATGAACCAGAACGTAACAGACCGTCGCGGTGCAAAACCAATTGATGAAGGTCATGACGACGGTTCTCCAAATCGAGTTCCAAAGCATTTGGAGGTAATTAATCGTTGAGCCGTTAAGCCCGGTGACGGTGAAGTTGGTGAAGGCGTCGAAATAATTCATGAACCTAAACGAGTGGGCGTCCAAGGTGAACAAGAGCCCTTTCGTGGACAAATAATCCCAATATTTCGGAGCCAAAGCCCCTTCGCCGACGCGGTAGGTGTAATCCTTCAAGGACAAAACGAAGCCGAAGAGGAAAAAGAAGAGGACATAAGCCGCGTAGAGGGCCAAGATGACGAAAGCGACGGCAAAAACGACTTTCTGGGATTTGCTTCTCCGGCTTCCTTTGTTTCTAGAAAATAACGCGTTCTTTGGCATAACTCATTCCTTATCCATGGTGAATTTCTTGACAACGAAGACTATGGGGATCGTCAAAAGGGAGAGAACCATGCCGATGGTGCTAGCAAAGCAAAGGTCCTGCGTGCGGCCCAAGTTCCCAACGACGTAGCGATACATCTCGAAATTCAAGGTGGTGAGGGCGTTGACGTCGACGCTGTTGTTCAAGGTGGGGTAGAAAGCGAGCAAAGGTCCGCTAGCCCCGAAGATGCCCGTGAAGGAAAGGAGGATCATCGTGGAGATCGTCGGCCAAATGGTTGGAAGGATAATGGAGAAAAGCTCCCTCACCCAGCCGCATCCATCGAGCTCCCCCGCTTCGAGAATCTGCTTATCGATGGAATTCATCGCGCCGCATAAGACGACGACGTTTCCGCCGAAGGAGAAACTGATTGTGTAGAAAACAAGAGCAAACATCGCGATGTTGTTGTTAGCGAGGAAGAAGGGCTTATACCCAACCCCACCGCTGGTGCCATTTTGGATCTCCAAATAATGGAAGGGGCCACCAAGAGAGAAGACTTGGATGAATAAGGCGATTAAGACGGTTGAGGTGATGATGGTCGGAAGATAGGTGATGACCCGAAAGAATTTGTACCCTTTGATTTTCTTGTAAATGAAATAGGAGAACAAAACAGAGATCGGCAGGGAGACGAACAAGCCCGAGAAGAAGTAAATGAGGGTGTTGAGCATCGCTTTGCCAAGTGACCCATTTGGATCGAAGAATTCCTTGAACACCTTGACGTAGTTATCGAAGGTGAAGTCATTGAAGACGGCAACGGGGTCATCGAATAAGGTGATGGAGGAATCGGTTCTAAAAGACAAGACGAAGGAATCCAAATGGACGTAAAGCCAGAAAATAAGAAAACCGATGGTAGGCAAAAGCAAAACAGCGAAAACGAAAAGATTGCTGCTGAGCTTTTTTCGCGAGGCGGCTTTGTTCCTTCTGTGCTTTAAGGAAACCCTAGCTTGCACCATATCGCGTCCCTCCTTACTTTTTCCTCACGGCCCTGCCTAAGAGAAGCCTTAGGAAGGGGCGCGAAGAAGCCAAAGCGAGCCCTTCCTTTAGGAAAGTGCTTACATTTTAAAGTCTCCCATATGCGCGCGCAAAGACTTTAAATGTTCGTAAGTATATGGTTTTGTTACATATTCAAAAATGGGTGCAGTTTATAAGGAAAGAATAAGAAAATCTCGATGCGGTCGGATCTAACGGCAATCCGTATTTTTGGACATCCGTCAAAGAAAGCCTTTACATTTTATCCTAAGCATTCAAGCGAATTCCACTTAGGGCTTATTGTTTTGTTTCATTGAATTTTCTATTATGTGAACATGAAAGAGGCCGTTTATCTTAAATTCAACGACGCCATACTTGCGCCAGAGAAGAAGGATGAAAGCCGTATTTACTGCGGTTTTCACATCAACACCTTCGATTACCCTTATTTCCACGGGCATCAGGACTATTGGGAATTCACCGTCGTAACCAATGGCTCCATCGAAAACCGGCTGAACGGGAAAAGCTATATTTGCTCCGAGAACACGCTTTTCTACGCAACGACCGAGGATCTGCACTCACTTCACAAAGTCGGAGAGGAAAACGCCCGTTACATCAACATCATCATAAGGACCTCTAAGTTATACCCGTTGTTAGACGCGATTTCCCCGACGTTTAAATCCGCTTTGCTAACGGGGAACCACTTCCGTAAAGTTAGCAGCCAGTTCGTCATGGACATCGAATCCATCATCCATTGCGCCAACGTGCGCGTTTCCGCCCGCGTTGAAACCAACGACATCTCCGAATCCGCCGCGTTGCTCGCGCTTCAGCACATCTATTTCGACATCATCAAAATGCCGGAGAACAAATCCTCCTTCATGCAGGCCATCAACGAACTGGCCCTAGACCCCTCCTTCTTGCAGCTCACCGTCGCCGACCTATGCGAAAAGCTCAACTACTCCAGGATTCACCTAAACCGCCTCTTCAAAAAGGACTTCGGATGCACGCCCCACGATTATCTAATCAAAACAAAGCTCCGTTACGCGTCGAGTTTGCTGATCAACAGCGAGATGTCCATCAACGCCATCGCCTTGAAAGTCGGCTTCTCCAATACCTCTCAATTCAACGCCGATTTCAAAAAAGAGTTCAAGGCCACCCCGGGTTCGTATCGGAAAAGCCACACATCGAGAAGCGCAATCGCCTTGGACGAAGATTGATAATCCGCCGCAAAGGGAAATAAGGACAAGATAAAAGCCGCGATGAGGGCTAACCTCGCATCGCGGCTTTTTAAACGTTTGAAACGATACCTTGAATTATTGGGCGCTATTGGATAGATAAATCGGAGACATGTAGAAGCTTTGCCCAACTGCGGAGTTGTTGAAGAAGGAATAGTATTTGCACTGATTGAAGTCTTCAGAAGACATGGTGCACAAAGTCCAAGCAGCATTGGCGCCTGTTTTGAACGTCACGCCATCCCCGGTTTCAACCCATTGACCGGTCGCGAAATCATAGGCGCCTTTCCACCAGTCATTCTTTGAAAACGTGAATTTCGCCTCCCAATCGGCTTTGACGTAGAAGGAAACGGTGTCATAAGAAGAAGAGTCGACCGTTATACCAGCAAAAGAGCTTTCCATGGCTCCACCGGTTTGAGTTACGGTGATTTTCAGCACTTCGCCATAATCCGCATCGGAAACGTTGCTAGCGGTCCCCGCCGCGCCCCAGCCGTCTGTGATGGCGAAGGAGGAGGCGTCGATTAGTCCGGCGATTGTATAAGAGCAATTGGCTTTGGCGGAATTGTAATCGGCCAGTTTCGTGGCCAGAACTTTTGCCCCGTCGCTTAAACCGGCAAGGATGCTTCCAGCTTTGACGATGTAATAAGAATCGCCACGAGTCGGATTGGTCGTAGAAGAGATCTTACCGACAACATCATCGAATTCGGCGGCAGCGCCGGTCAGCGTCTTTGCTACTGGTCTAGTAATCTTCAGCGTTTCAGTCGCGCTTTCATAGCCCCTATAATCAACAACGCCAAGCCACCAGCTCTTGAATTGGGAGGAGGCGTTGGAATCAAACCAAGATTTGTCTATTTTGATTTCGCCCCAAGAGTGGGACGGAATTGTAAATGTTAGTTGTGAGCCCTCGCTCCATGAATCATTCTCAACCCAAACTTTTGCCCAAGCAGAATCGGTTGGGTTGTAAAGGTAGAAGGACACGGATTCGCAATTGCTCAAATCGAATGTGGCGTCTTCATACTTGAAAGACAGCCATCCTCCCTCGGACACCGTGCCCGAAACCATCTCGTTAACAAGCCCATAACCGTCGACGTAAGTTTCTTTGAAAGAAGGATCGACGAAAGGGTATTGAGGGCCACTAATCAAAGGAGAGTCAATTTGAGCAAACCTTGCATTATAGGTTTGGTACGCACCAATGATGTTCGTTTCGTTTGCGCCGGAAACCTCCGTTTTTGTGGCTTCGTCCAGATAGACGTAGTTATAAGCCATTTCAACGTCATAGCCTTGCGCCGAAGCTTTGCCATCATATCCTTTCGCAACGCTGCGTTTGATCTGGGACAGAGTCGGGATAACGCGTTCATCTCCGGCGTGATTGAGGATATAGGCCTTTTGCTCATCGGTAAGTGTAGCGTCGGTAGCCGTAATCCCCTCCGGGGCGGTGAAGCGCGGGGCCCCGCCAACGCAGTCGGTCCAATATTCGCGAATTCCTTTTTCGGTTTCCGTAGGCATGATGGCGGCAAAATGCTTCCACGTATTCACTTCCGCTGCACCCAATTTGAAGGCTTTGTTCAGCTGGCTCGTGCCAATCACGCCAACCGCGCCCAAAACGCCCGTTAGGCCCAAAAGTAGAATGCTCTTCTTAGTCATGATCAATTGCTCCTTATTTTGTAAGCGTTTACATTATAGGTTTTAAAAATGGAGGACAAATAGGCGTTAATGGAACACTAAATTATGGTTTTGTTACATTTAAAAATAAGTTGGCATAAAGTCAAATCAGTTTCCTTGTTTCCTTATTCTTCGCTCTTTTTCATCTTTGTGAGCGAAAAACATAATGATATTTTCGATTTTACTCACCTATTTCTTGTCGTTTTCGCATTTAGAAAAGGGTTGATGAGAGGTTGAACGCACCGCTTTCGGTTTGTTTACTTCAATGTCCGTCTCTTGAATTGAAACATTTGAAAAAGGCGTCAGCTTTCTCTGACGCCCATAGAGGATATTCGTGAGGCGGATTACTTCTCGGAATAAATCGCGCTGTATTTGAATCCAGAGCCTTCTCTGACGCCGTCGAATCCGACCGAGATGCCATCTACGCTTCCCTTAAGGAACGAAGTCGCAGGGAGTTCGATGACATTCCATCCGGGATGAACAGCAAAATCAGTAACGCAATTACCCCATCCATTATCAATCAAATAGCCAACGACGTCCCTGTCAAAAGGATTGTAAACAGCCATTTGGACGTTCTTAGTGATGGTGGCAGATCCGTTGGGGGTGAAATGAACAATCCAGCCATCGCTCGCGTTATCAAATTGGGTGTAAACACCATAAGTTTCATCCGTACCCATGGAGGAAGTAAACGTTGTGGAGTTATTGACTTTCCCTTTGCCCCACGAATAGTTATAGCAAACCCATTTTTCGTTATAGGCGCTTTCTAGGTTGCTCAACGCCTCCAAATTTTTGACCATCCCTTTGGCCGCGGCGGGAAGGGCTTCGTAATCAGAACGGATTTTCGCGATTTCGGCGCCGTTCCACATCGTAAGGGTTTTCCCTTCGAAACTTGCGATTCGCTCGTCAAGCTCAATCGCCGAGCCCTCGTAGTAAGCGTCTTTGACGCCGATGATCTCACTGATGTAGGCAGAGCCGTAGGTTTCTTCTTTGCTAGAAGTCGGTATGCCATACCCGATGAAGGGGGAGGGGGACAAATAAAGCGAGACCAAGAATGTATCCATCGCATTGATAGCGCTGGTGGGAATGGTGAATTCCTTCCACTCGCCCTTATTGATAGTGGTCTCGGCCTTTGCCTTAACGACGCTTCCGGAGGCGGCGTCATACCAAGTATCGCAGGCCCCGTTAATGAAAGAGACATTCATCGGCTGAGGGGCGTAAATGGCGAAGCGAACCGCGGAAATCCCTTCTTGAAGCAAACTCGCTTTCCTATCGGGGCCATAGCTCCAGCACTCGCCGGCGACGAGAGTTTCATCAGCATTAACCTTCAAGACATTTCCATATGTAGCATTAGTAACCACGCTCGTCTTCGTCTTTTCGTAGGTGTCCATGCCCTCGGTATCAACAATGATACTGTAGAACTTATCGTATGCCGCTTTTTCTTTCGTGGCGGCCTCTTGCCACTGACTCACTTCCTCAGCGTGAGCGGCCTTGTCAGTTTCATCCATGTTCTCCACGCCATCAAGCAAGGCGTCGAGGGCTCTGCCGAGGTAAGCCGATCCAGATTCAAAGCCCGAGAATTCTTCCGCGAAAGCTTTGACCTGCTCATATGAATACCGGAGTTTGGCGACCTCTTCGGTTTCGGTATAGGCGCAGACAGTGCAATGCCTTTCTTTGCTTCCAACTTGATGATAGGTTGGAGCAAGGGTCTCGGACCAATCCGTCATCGTATGTTCGGCCTCTTGATAGTGATAGGAATCTCCACAATAACGGCAGGGATGCCAATGCTTATTGCCGTCGCAGTTCCACGCACTCGAATCTTCGCTATGCCCGCTTGCGGGAATGGGCTGAGTCTTCGTATCCGTGAAGGTCTTTCCTTCATAAGTCGCGGTGGCGAGATAAGTCTTGTGACCGGCCGTCTCGCAGGTTGCCGCCACGCTTTCTTTCAAGGTGATCGCGGCTTCAACGGTATAAACGTGTCCTTCGGCGGATTCGTCGCAGTCTTTGCAAGTGAAGCTGACGCTAGCGGAAGTAAACTGTGACCACTCCCACGTAGGGGTTTCAAGATCGTAGGCGTGGGTATGTTGATTTTGGCATGAAGCCAAGGTCAAAGCGGCCAAAGAGGCCAAAAATAGGGCGGGGAACTTTTTAGTCATAAGCCAATCCTTTCTTTTTTCGTTACCATTATGTTAGCGCTTTCAAAGAAGCCATAACTTATGCTTTTGATACTAATTTACAAGCGTAGAAAACCATGCATTCGTTTCATTGCCGCTTTTTCTAGCGGTGATTATTTGCTTCGAAAAACAAGGTTTTTGCAAGGTTTATATCGATTATATCGACTTTAATAAAGCAATCCCGTTCTTGAAAAACGATTTGGCGCATCTATGGTTTCGTTACATTTCTAGAACACAGACCATCTAATGAATAGACGAAATTTAGGAAGCGGCTCCTCTAAGATATTTGTTTTGTCCTTAAGGGAAACTAGCCTAGAGGTCTCTTCCTCAAAAGGCAGTTCGTTACCGCGAAAAGGGAAAATTTCGTGTGTCGTTGCCGTTTCTCTCCGCGATTGGGAGTGGTCAAAGCCACCGCTTCCGCTTTTAGCTTAAGACGCAGGGTAAGAAAAACAGCACTGACGAGGTCAATGCTGCGATGCTTTCTGGCAGGGGCGGAAGGAATCGAACCCTCATCAAAGGTTTTGGAGACCTCTGTTCTACCACTGAACCACGCCCCTATGCGCTAGTTCCCTAAGCGGCATGCGTGATTATAAACCACGCGCGATTTTGGAAACAAGCCCCATATCGGCTTTTCCGGCGTAATTTGCCTTGAAATGCTTCATGACGGACGGTATGGATTTGTCTTCCAAGGAAGCGATGACGTCTTTGATTTCCTGTTCGCTCATCATTTGAGGCAAGAAGGAAGAAACGGCATCGAGCTGCTCTTTGACTTCTGCGGCGGATTCTTCCCTTCCAGCATCCTTATAGCCCTTCATCTCCTCTTCTAATTCTTTGGAGAATTTTTGAATGATGTGGATGACTTCAGCGTCACCGATTTCCTTCCCCTGCCCGCTGGTTTTGGCTTCCTGGTAACGAGAAATGACCATCGCGTAGGCGTTTCTTTTGTTGGTTTCGTGGGCTTTCATTGCCGCCACGTTGGCTTTTCTGATTTCTTCGATAATCATAGCTTCACCTCTTTCACGACTATTTTATCACGGCATTAGAAGTCTGATGAAACAGGTGAATTTACAGAGCACTTCGCCATAAGCGTTATTCCATATAAGAGGCAAATTTTGGAAAAGCGGAGAAGTGTATGTTTAGAAAGATTTCAAAATACATAGAAGATTATTTAACGGGCGATGAAGACAAAATACTGTGCATCGACGGGGCGAGACAAGTTGGCAAATCCTACATAATAAGGGAATTGGCAAATAGCCATTTCGAAAACTATATAGAAATCAATATGGCAGACGACAAGGTCGGCGACAGATTATTTCAAAACGTCAGGACTACGGAATCTTTTTACATTGAACTTAGTGTTATTGCAGGCGATAAGCTCGGGGACAGGGAAAACACCATTGTCTTCATCGACGAAATACAAGAGTATCCTGTATTGCTGGCGCTTTTAAAGCCGCTAAGAAAAGACAATAAGTACAAATACATTTGCAGCGGATCGGAACTAGGGATTGCGCTTTCTCAAACAACATTGACTCCGATGGGGTCGATCATTGAGAAAAAATGTACCCGATGGATTTTGAGGAATTCCTGATTGCGAATTCCTTTGGGGAATTGGCTATAAGCCATCTGAAAAAAACGTTTGACGAAGGCGCGTCTCTAGACGAGGCGTTGCATAATAGACTCCTATATTTGTTCAAAACATATCTATATGTTGGGGGCATGCCTGATGCGGTAAAAACGTTCGTCGAAACGAAGAACGTCATGAAGATTAGGCAGATACAAAAAGATATCATCAGTTTCTATTCCGAAGACGCTTCGAAATACGACGCGCAAAGCAAATTGGCGATAAAGCGGATTTACGAAATGATCCCATCGAACATTGAAAACAAAGTTAAGCGCATCCAATACAAAAAAATCGAAAACATCGACGATGCTAGGTACGCCAAATACACCAAGGAATTTGAGTATCTTATTTCCTCGGGCATCGCTTTAGCCACTAAAGCCGTCAGCGAGCCAAGATTCCCATTGATACAATCAAGCAGCAAAAGCCTTATTAAGCTTTATGTGAATGATGTCGGCTTATTAACCAGCGTCCTTTATAAGAATAACATCAACGCGATTTTGGACGATGCGACGGGCGTGAATTTAGGCGCCGTTTACGAAACGGTCGTAGCTCAAGAGCTAAAAGCTCACGATCACGAATTGTATTATTACGATAGGAAAAAAGTCGGGGAAGTAGATTATTTGATTGATGATTACGATTCGCTGAGCGTCCTACCCTTGGAAATAAAATCAGGCAAGGATTTCAATAGCTTCAAGGCATTGCCAAAAATACTAGCGGATGCAAATTACAAGATGGCGAAAGGCTATGTTTTAAGCAATGAAAGGGAAATCAAAAAAGTAGGCAAAATAACCTACTATCCGATTTATTTCACCATGTTTTTATAAGCCAATGAGGCAACGAGAAGCCCGGAATTTGCGGAGATAGCAAAGAATAAAAGTCCGAACCAAAGTTATTGCGAACCCTCTTATTAGCAGGCAAGCTCACTCGACGTTTTGGGATAAGCCCTTGCGAAGCTTCGCGTAATAGGAGATTTCTTCTCCAACCGAGGAAATCCCGTAGAAGAGCGGGAAGATTTCCAAACGTCCTAAGAAAGAGCCGACGGCAAGGGTCCAGAGCATGACTTCGTAATAGCCGGGGTACTGCACACCATAGGCGACGAAGTCGATGGCGCTAAGCCCGGTATTTGACATGGCCGAAGCGACGTCGAAGGCGGCCGATTCGGCGTCTACCCCAGGCAAGAAGCAAAGGATTGTGACCGAAATGGCGAAGACGAAAAGAAACAGGACGCAGTATTGGGAGGCTTCCTTAACGGTAGCGTCGTCGATTTCCTGCTCCTCGCCATAATGGAAGGAACGCTTCGGATGGAGGACGCGGGATGGGGAATTCTGATAACGGATACGATAAGAGAGATCTTTTATAACGACGAAGACGCGGTATTGCTTTATGCCGCCGCCAGGGCTCCCCGCCCCGCCACCGATAAGCATGAGAACCGTGCAAACGAAAATCAACGGATGACCAAGGTCTTTCATTCGGGTCAAGGACGTGTTCGCAAATCCCGACGTGGAAGCTGATCCCACGACGTAGAACACGACGTCCCTGAAATTTCCGCCCAAATTCGAGGAGAACGAAAGGTTGTAGACCTTGTTTTGGTAAATGAGGCAGCCAAAGAACGAAACGCTGATGCCAAACACCAAAAGGCAGAAGAAGAACCGGATTTCGTCGTCTTTGAAGAAGCTCTTCCATTTTCCGGAAAGCAAGAAAGTGTGCAAAACAAAGGAAATCGCGGAGAAGATAACCAAAATCATCGTCACGATTTCGATGGCGATGGGGTTGGCCCCATATAACCCATTCCCCACGCCTTGGCCGCTATAGTAAGCGATGTTGCTGCTCCTTGGAGAGAAGCCGCCTCCAGACAAAGCGCCCATTGAGGTCACCGCGGCGTCGAAGGGCTCCATGCCGGCCAAGAAAAGGCCCAAAACGCCTAAAAGGGCGTAGAAAATGTAGATGCCGAATATCCTGGCCGCGCTTTTCCTGAGGTTAGGCAAAAGCCTGTCGCCGTGCCCTTCGCCGACATACAAAGACATGCCACCGCTATTGCCAAGGACCATTGAAAGGAGCAATACCAAGCCCACGCCCCCGACGAACTGCATTTCCGCGCGGTGGAAGGTGAAGATATGGGGGCAATAGCTTGCAAGCGCCTCAAAATGATAATAAGAGGAAGAGGAGTCGAGGACGAGCTTTCCATCAACATAGTCTTTAAAGCAAGTTAATCCCGTCGTTGAATAAGCCGATGCGCTCTCGAAAATGGATTCGGAGAACGTCATCGACATATTCCCGTAGAGATTAGCCAAATAGAAAGGGAGGGCGCCGCTGATGACGGCGATGACCCAAATCATGATCAGGAGGGCGTTGTTCTCGTTTCTGGCGAAGTTGGCCCTTCTTCGTTTGAAGATGAAGGCAAAATACAGCAAAAGACCAACCCCGATATTGGCCAAGGCGGGGTATGCGAATTCCCTCCAGCAGGCGACCTCCTCGGGATAGAAGATAAGAAGCGCCAAAGGAAGCGCAGTCAATAGCCCGATGAGGACCATGAAAATGCCAAGATAGCCGAACACCATCTTGGGGCCCATAACACTTTTAAGAGGCTTTTTAATGGAGGACATACGCTCTTATTTGCCGGCCTTGTTTTTCTTGGCTTCGCTGACCTTGGACATGATGATCCCGGTTTTGCGGTTTTCTTGGCGCACGAAGTTCATGACCTTCTTCTGGTCGTTTGGCGCGCAGACCAAAAGGAGGTTGTCTTTGGGGAGGATGACCGTGTCGCCTTTAGGGATGATGACGTCCGGGGTGCGGTAGATGCAGGCGACGGAGACGTAGCTAGGGAAACGGCATTCCTTCAAGGGGAGGTTGGCGATGCGGTATTTGGAAAGCACCACCGCTTCGATCATCGTGATTTTGTCGTTTTCCAAAGAGAGGGTCTTAAGCATGGAGGCTAAGGAGGTCTCGCTTTGGACGGATTGGCCGAGCAGATAGGAAGCGGAAATGACGGCGTCGATGCCCATTTGCTTATAGAGGTCGACGTTTTTCGGGTTATTGACGACGCAGATGCACTTTTTGGCGTCGAAGACGCGCTTAGCGGTCAAGCAAGAGGCGAAATTGTCCGTGTCTTTCTCGCAAAGCGAAATGAAGGCGTCCGCATTATACGCGTCGGACTCCTCGAGGCTCTTCCTCCTCCAGGGCTTTCCGACATAAACGGGGATGCGGTAACGCTTCACCAACAGGTCGGCCTCGGTTTTGGAGGGGTTGATGACGATGAGCTCGTTCTTCTTGTCTTTGAACATGGAGACGATGAACTCCGCTTGGGAGCCGCCTCCGGCAATGACGATTTTCATTATTTTTCCACCCCCGCGCGGAGCAAAGAGAAGCGATCAAGGGACAGCTGGAAGGGATAAATCGCTTTGATGGGCATGCCTTGAATCAGCAAGCCTTTGTCGGGATCGTCGAAGCGGACGTAGATATAGGGAACCTCAAACACCTTGCAGCAAACATAGGCCAAGAAGAGGTTGACGTTGTCATCCCCCGTCGTGATGATGGCTTCCTTGGCCGAATCTAGCCCCGCGTCGCGAAGCTCATCGATATCGGTGGTGTCGCTAGCGATGGTGATGCCGGAAAAGGCGTCGTTGAGCTTTTCGAAGGAGTTTTTGTTGGGGTCGACGACGACGACGTTCCCGCCCATCGCCGAAGAGTAGTTCGCGATGGAAGAGCCGAGTCGTCCGCAGCCAAGAATGAACGTGAGGTTTCTCATAGTTTTGTAACGATGGAAGTATAGTCTTGAAGAGATATCTGGGCAATGCAGGAGGAAACGCTTTGATGCGTTTTTCCTAAAGGAAAGAAGGGGCTAAACGAAAAAGGAAGCCTGGTCCCAAGGCTTTTTTTGCAGCTTGCTGATTTTTCTATTGCCAATTGGCAAATCCATGGTATTTTTTCGCGGTGAAAACACGCGTGCCCCCGGAAAAATCGAAAAAGCCCATCCTTATCCTAGGAATCGCCTTCTTAGTGGGCGCAGGCGCTTTAGGGGCGGCTTCTTTGGCGTGGTTTGCTGCGCCGAAAACGCAAGTTGAAACCGACGGCATCAACGGAATAGGAACAGGATCCTATTTCGCCGGAGGGGACGGAAGCAAAGACGACCCCTATCAAATCAAGACGGCCAAACAGCTCTATTACTTCAATTGGCTGCAAGATTTGGGCTATTTCAACAAATACGAAATGGATGAATCCGGAAAAGAAACCACAACCATTGACCAGACGTATTTCATTTTGACCGATGACATCGATGCCAGCGGATACGTCCTCCCTCCAGCCGGAACGAAAACATATCCATTCTTAGGCAATTTCAACGGGGATAAGCACACAATCAACAACCTCTCCATCAGCAACTCCGTCAGCAAATTGGCCAAATCGGGTATCCCTAAGGGAGCTAAAACTTCAGACGGGCTTTTAGACGAAGCTGAAATCGTCGGCTTTTTTGGCATCGTTGGGGAATGGGGAAATTCCACAAGTTATACGTTTTCAAGCGAGGTCAACGGCGTTAGCGATCTCTATTTCGACAAGCTTTTAGTGAATTCTAACTCTTCAAGCACCCTCTCTGGCCTTTTGGCTGGTTACGTCAATGGGAATATGTCTCATTGTGGGGTTAGATCGGGGAAACTCACTTACGCAAGCGGAGCCTCCCCCATAAAAGACAGCACCTTTGGAAGCGACAACACGAAGCTCAGCAAATATTCCTTGATCGGAGATTACAACGAAAGCAGCTTCACCTGGGAAGGAAAGGGCGGAGCGAGCTCTGATACGGGTTACGGAACAAGCACCGATATCAAAGCACTGCATAAAAGCTTAATCGACAACGGCCTTAGCGATGGAAGCGCCGGGAAAATTAAAAGTAGCTACGCCATACCTTTTAGGTACGAAAACACCACTTTAATAAACGGAACCGACGAAACAATCGCAATGACCGTTTATACATCAATGGACACAGGAATATCAAAAACCCAAAGCATAAACCCCAGCAACTATTACACCTACGAAGCTTCGCACAAAGGCAACAATTTGGGTTATTACATTGGCGAAGTGAAAACATATGAGAAAAGCCTAGACTACAGCATCGATGACTTTGGAGTTCAAAGCGGAAGCGGCTACTCCATAACGAACCGCTACTTAAAAGCACCGCCAGATGACGTTCTATCGTATCTAAAAACAAACGGAACCCATGTGCTGAGGTTGAATAACGGCTACTCCAGCGACAATTTGAGCGGCTCAACCTTTACATATGTGGAAAACGGCAGAGTGGGTTCAACTTATGAGGGGCCTTTGATCCTTCCGAGCAACGGAATATGGGTCGCGCCTAAGGAAAACGGAACTTTTAAATTCGTTTTTTACAACGACAGCTATAAAAAGGGCGGCCAGGTAGGTATTTTGTTTATGGAATTTCAACGAGTGACCCCTGGAGATTACTCCTCCCCTTTTAAACGCAATTACCTGCAAGGCTCGGGGTTATCTTATTCATGCAAATACGGCTATTTCGAAAAAACGGCCTATGTGGGTTACGAATACTACATCACGTTTTACAACACCAGCTCCTATGACGCTCCTTATATCGCCTATATGGACATAGGGGCCGATGCAGGTAGCGGCGAAGATACGTCCAAAGTGACCCCCACCATTGATTTCGTCTATTACAAGACGGGAACAAATGAAATCATGAAAATCGATGAGGAGGGGTATGCGAATTCGAAGATTACCTTTGCATTGACTTCAGGCGTGACCTCCGTTTGCTTTTGGAGGGTTAACGACAACGGAACAATCTTGATGTATTACTACACCGCTTCTACAGCTTCGATAGCCCCCGAAGGCAATGGAAGCGCCTCTTCAGGAAAAGAAGAAGACTACACCAGCAACTAGCCGGGGATGAGGTCGTCCCCAAGATTCATGGAGGTGAGCATCTCGGTTTTAGGATATTTGGACACGATTTCTTTGTATTTGGCCTTCGTGTCCTTTTTCTTTAGTCCCTTAAAGCCTAAATCGCGATACCGGGTCAAACACCAGATGACGTATTCCCGGGTTGCTTGGGTCATATAGTATTGCGTTGAATGATGGAGGAAATAATTCAGTGTCGTTTCGGGCTTGAACGTTTTTGGGTTGTAGTTTTTAGAGGCCGAGAGCATGTCGCAGACATACTCAGTCGCATAAATCCAAGGCATGGTCATGACGATGATTCTGCCGCAGAAGAAGTCGGTCCAATATTCCCAGTGGTGCTTGTTCCTTTTCGTGTGGTGCTGGCAGATATAGGAGAAGTAACCGTTTTGAAGCCTTTCTTCGTAAACGGGGGAATGGTCGCCAACGTAATGCAAAGCAGAATTATGGAATTCCACTGGAGTAAATTTGGTGAGATCGTGCTTAAGACAATGGAAAAAGATGCCGCAATGAAAACCGTTGGCTATCACCATGTGGCGGTGATGCATGATGAGATGGAAATGACGAAAAGGATGGTAGCCAGGCTTCATAATTCGACCCCTAGAATCTTAGGCAAAACGGAGGAGACCCCGCAATGGAAGAGGATGTCTGCGCGGTCATCTAGCGGAGTGGGCTCCTTATTGATAATTAGGGTTTTCCCTTTTTCGTGGTAATAAGGCAAAGTGGCGATGGGCTGAACCGTCAGCGAGGTGCCGGCGATAATGAGCAAATCGGCGTTCTTCACCGCCTCGATGGCTGCTTGGAGAACGAACCCGTCGAGAGGCTCTTCATATAAGACGACATCCGGCTTGAGGATGCCCCCACACTCGCAAGTAGGAACGCCTCGATGGGGTATTTGCCCCAAAGAGTAGGAACACCCACAGTCTAAGCAACGATATCTAGCCGTGCTGCCATGAACTTCAAGAACTCTTTTCGAGCCCGCTTTTTGATGCAAGCCATCGATGTTTTGCGTGATTATTGTGATTTTGCCGGGGTTTTGCGCTTCAAATTTGGCTAAGGCTAGATGTGCAAGATTGGGCTTCGCCTCTAAATGGACCATGCTCTCCCAATAGAAGCGGTAGAACGTTTCGGTGTGGCCGAAGAAATAAGAACGGGAAAGCATTTGCTCATAGCTAACCCCATATTTGGAATGGACGTTATACAAGCCATCGGGCGAGCGAAAATCGTTAATGCCGGAATCCGTGGATACCCCAGCCCCGCCTAGGAAAACAATGGACTTGCTCTTTTTGACGTAGGCAATAGAGGCGGAGAGGTCGTCTTCGGGAATGAAGTCCATCATTTCTCCCCTCCCCTAAACACCCGGGCGAGGGTTTCCTCGGCGAATTCCTCTTCTCCAAGGATGTGGCCGTTTTGCCCTTGCTGAGCCAAAATAAGCTCTTTTTTGAACAATTGTGCCAAGACGTCGATGGCGAGGTTTTCCACGCCGTCGTTATTGATGATGAGGTCAGCATAGTTGCTCGAAGGCTTTACGACCTCCTCATACATCGGCTGAACCGTGGAGAAATATTGATGCACGATCCCCTCAAACGGGCGTCCCCTTTCCTGGGAGTCGCGGATAAGGCGGCGAAGGAATCTTCTTTCGGCGGAGGCGGAAATGAAGACTTTCAAATCCCCCATTTGGCGGAGCTGCTTATCAACTAGGGCCATGATGCCCTCGATGACGATGAGGCTGTTGGGCCGAATGATCTCCACCTTGTCGCTGCGGGTGCGTTCTACGAAATCATAGACGGGTTTGGAGATCGTTTTCCCTTCCTTAAGCGAGGCAACTTGCTCGCGCATGAGCTTCCAATCGAAGGCTCTAGGGTGGTCGTAATTGACCTGAAGGCGTTCTTCCATCGACATGTTCGATTGGTCTTTGTAGTAATCGTCCAAAGTGAGATGGGTGATTTGCTCTTCGCCAAGCTGCTTAATGACTTCTTGAGTCAAGTAGCTCTTCCCAGAGCTCGAACCCCCTCCGATGAGAATTAGCCTAGGCATTGACGCTTCCTCCAATTTCTTTCAAAGCCTCCGAGACGTCTTCAAGTGAATCGCAGACTAATGGATATCCGGCCCAACCTTCATGAATGAAGCCCGAGGCGATATAGCCGTTGAGGAGCTCAACGATGGGATCGTAGAAGCCGTCGATATTGATGAGTATCAGTTTGCCCTTGGCTTGCCCTAAGCCAAGATCGGTCATGACCTCAGAGATTTCGTCCAAGGTTCCGATGCCTCCAGGAAGGGCGATGAAGCAGTCTGAGATATCGATCATTTTTTGTTTTCGCTCCGACATCGTGTCGGTGGGGATGAGCTCCGTAACGGAATCCGTCACCGCGCCCTGTTCTAAAAAGAATCTTGGCTCAATCGCGATGACTTTGCCTTTAGAAGCAAAGCAAGCGTCGGAAACCTTGCCCATGAGTCCTTTTCTTGAGCCGCCATAAACAAGAGTATGGCCTTTTTCGGCAAGGAGCTTGCCAAGGCTTTCGGAGCACGAAGCGAAACGGGGGTTGTTCCCTAAACTGGAACCGCAGAAAACACACACTTTCATACGGCCATGATTTTTGCCCATTTTCTTCCTCAATGGAAGAAGCAAAGTGCTTTCAAGATAAGCGCTCCGCGCCTAGAATAGCGCCATGCAAAATCGTTCCAACGAAACCCTAACGGGCGAAAGGGCCTGTTTCGCCTACAAAGACGCGACTTTCTATCACTGCCATTTCACGGATGGGGAATCCCCGCTTAAAGAATGCAGTTCCATCATTTGCAATGAATGCGTGTTTTCTTATAAATACCCGCTTTGGTATGGTGAAGGCATCGCCGTGAGCGGAGGGAAGATGGAGGAAAGCGAACGAGCCGGAATGTGGTACTCCTCCAATTTCCAGTTCAGCCAAATCGATATCGATGGCCCCAAGAATTTCCGGCGCTGCTCGGATTTCGCACTTAAAGGCATCCGCTTCTCTAACGCTTTAGAGACCCTGTGGTGGAACTCCAACTACAGTCTAAATAACGTCTGGGTCAAAAACGGCGCTTATTTCGGCATGGGCAGCCGCGACGCTACCATAGAGAATTTAACCCTAGAGGGAGATTACGCCTTCGATTCCAGTGAGAACCTCACCATCAAGGATTCAACCCTTCACACCAAAGACGCTTTCTGGAACTGCCATAACATCACGCTTATAAATTGCACCGTCATCGGCGAATACTTTGGATGGAACTCCTCAGACATCACCCTCATCAATTGCCATATCGAATCCCATCAGGGCTTCTGCTACATGAAGGGCATCACCTTGAAAGACTGTGAAGTCATCAATAGCGACCTTTGCTTTGAATACTGCTCGGAAATCGACGCAACGATACTCACGGAGTTCGAGTCTATTAAAAATCCGATTTCTGGGAAAATACGCGCAAAAGGCGTTCGAAAAGTGATCCGCGATGACCCAAAGATAAACTTACAAGACACGGAGATTACTCTAGGATGAAATACGATTTTGATTCTCTTTTAGACAGGAGAAACGAGCATTCGGTAAAGTGGGATTGCGCTGAAAACGAGCTTCCCATGTGGGTGGCGGACATGGACTTTCCTATCGCTAAGCCCATCTTAGACGCCATAAACGAAAGGATTTCCCATCCAACCTTCGGCTATTCTTCAATGCCAGAATCCTGGACCAAGGCCTACATCAGCTATTTTCAAAGGCGCTTCAATGTCGCTTTGCAGGAAGAGGCGTTGCTATTTAGCTTGGGGATTATCCCTTCTTTGACCACCTGCATCCGCGCTTTTTCCCAAATTGGAGACGAGATCGTCTTGATGAGCCCGGTCTACAACATCTTCGATCATTCCATTGAGAACTCCTATAGGAAGGTCGTCCGTTCGCCTTTGCGAAACGACGGGGAAATCTACTCCATCGATTTCGTTGACCTTGAAAAACGCCTAACCTCCTCGAAGGCAAAAATCTTGGTGCTTTGCAATCCACATAACCCCGTCGGGAGAGTCTGGAGCAAGGAAGAGCTTACCCGGGTCGCCATTTTATGCAAAAAGCATCATGTCCTCGTTGTTTCCGACGAAGTGCATGGTCCCATAAACGGGGGAGAAAAGCCCTACACCCCCTACTGCAGTCTCCCTGAAGCCAAAGATAACTGCATAGCCCTCTTCGCCCCAACGAAAGCCTACAACATCGCCGGTATCCAAACCTCCGCCTGCTACGCCGAAAACCCCTCTTTAAGAGAAAGGCTAGCCTTCGAGTTAAACGCCGGGGAAGTCGCCGAAGGAAATTTCCTTTCCTACTTGGCCTCTAACGCCGCCTTAAACGAATCCGACGATTGGCTCGAGCAAATGAACGCATACGCGCACGGCAATTTCCTCTATTGCAGGGAAAGATTAGAAGCGGAACTGCCGAATGCCCTCATCGCCCCTTTGGAAGCCACCTACCTTATGTGGGTAGACGTCTCTTCCTATGGCCAAGATGACGTCGCCTTCTGCAAAAAACTTCGTGAAGAAACAGGCTTATGGGTCACCCCGGGATCAACCTACGGAGAAGAAGGCAAGGGGCATATCCGCATCAACCTCGCCACCCAAAGAGAAAGGGTTGCCGACGGAATGGGCCGTTTGATTGGGTTCTGCAATAAAAAATAAGCAGAAACGGCATAAGAAAAGCCTAGGCAGCAACGTCTAGGCTTTTTTATTGTTGGGGGTTATTTGACCTTCAAAGTCAAATAGGGTTGCACCCAATCGTCGTTTATGGACAAGGTGACGGAAATCGAAGAATGCGTGCTGCCTTTGAAGGCCAACGCAGTGGCTTTTAGCTCGCTTTCGGAGCCGCCGTTAGACGAGGAAACAAGGGTAAGCTTTCCACTTTCGACCTTGAAGACGATGGTCAAGGTCACGGTTTCGGATTCGTCGTATTCGTCGTAGCAAACGACTTTGGCCTTAAGGGTGATCGAGCCATCCTCGTTGAGGGAGAAGCTTGGGGTTCCCGAGCCGCCGCTCCAAGAATTGGTGAGGATATAGGAGGCTATACCCTCATCGTCGTTCCCTTTGACGACAATGTCTTGGCTTTGGCTGAGCCCGCTGATGGCGTCGGTCACTTTAAGCGAATAGGTCCCCGCTTCCGTGGCTTTGAAGGTGAAGGTGGTCTTTCCATAAGCAGGCGTCGGGGTGCCCGGGGTCACCGTGGCTTTATCCGCGTTATCGCTAGTGATCTCATAGCTGAGCGAAAGGGTGGCGTTCTTGGTGAAGCTGACGCTACCGCTAGTTTCTTCGTTCACGAGCCCCGCGCTAGCTAAGGACAAGGTGAGGGAGGTCGTGGCCGTGGCCTTGATATTAAGGTGATAGGTCTTGCTCACCTTATAGGTCGAGACCACCACTTCAAGGTCGTCGATGGCTGAAGAGACGGTGAAGCTGTAACCATAAGCGGGGCGTTTGATCAAATCCTCGTGGCCGGGGAAGGCGATGGACATGGGGTCGATGGCGTTGGAATAGCCTTCGGGAAGCAGATCCTTAAGAGAATAGGTGATGGTTTCCCCCGGGGCGAAGGAAGTCCCGGTTTTTTTGTTGGAGCCATACCCGGTGGAGAACTCGACATCGTAAGAAGTGGCGCAATGGGCCTCGGGAGAGAAGGAAGAGGCGGGAGAGTCTTGCCTTTCCCCGGTTTCCAGCAACCCATCCAAAACGGTTGTGCCAGACAAAGTCCAAGCGGTTTTGCTGTCGTCATCGTAATCAGATTCGCCCGAATAGGAGGCGATGCTGCCGCCGATTTGCTTAAGGCTGTCCCCATCGAAAGTCAAAACGAGCTCGATATGCTCTTTTGAGCTCGAATAGGTCGTCGCCATGGAATCGATTCCCAGGGTATAGACTTCGCCGACATGAGAATAAGTGAAGGTTTTGACGTTGGCTTCAAGCGAATTCTCGCCGAAATAGGTGTGGGCGCTAGAAGAGAAATAGGTGTTGATCACCATGTTGGCAAAGCCAAGCCTAGTGGGATTGGTGTCATCGCTGACGACAGGGAGAGACAAGGCCTTGTCCACGTCGCTTTGATGGTAGCTGTTGCCGGAGGAGGCGCTTTCCGTGTCGGGGACGATATCGTAGGGAGAATAGAGGCTCGATTCGACGCTGCCCTCTTCGTCCAAGGTGTCGGTGGCCTTATAGACGTGGGACCCAAGCTGAGCCCAAGTCAGGCGCTTTTTAGAGGAGTAGCTTGAGGCCTTATCGTAAATTGCCGTCGTTTTGCCGTCTCCATAAACCTCGAAATCGAATTTCTCATAGGTCCCTTTCTCGCTTCCGTCGGCCTTCTTGTCGATTTTGTAGAAATGGCCCGATTTTGCGTTGTTAGCCTCTAGCTCAGCGGCCTTTTTAAGCTTGGCGAGCACTTCTTGAGTGTGGAGGGCTTTGGAAGTGACGATGGTGACTTTCACTTCAAAGCTCTTTTCCCCGGCTTTTAGCAAAACGGAGACTTCCGAATCGGTGACTTTGCGCCCGGTGATTTCGTTACCATCAACGGA
The DNA here is from genome assembly GCA_963650805.1 of uncultured Bacteroidales bacterium. Lineage (GTDB taxonomy): Bacteria > Bacillota_I > Bacilli_A > RFN20 > CAG-826 > Alloenteromonas. The sequence continues at coordinate 6,896 of CAVJMG010000013.1, read as the reverse complement.
AACGTAAAGCGGGGCGGAGCTTTCGATACTGAAGCTTTGATCGGCGGTCTTCGGGAGGATGCTCACCCCTTCGAAAGCGAAGGGTTCGCCAAGAGCGAGAGTCAAGGACGAGGCGGAATAAGAAATGGATTCGACGGGGTCATAAGCATCGATGACCTTAAGGGAGACACTGGAGGAGACTTCACCAACGGTGAGGGTAATCGTAACTTCGCCTTGCTTAACCCCGGTGACTACGCCTTTCTCGCTAACTGCAGCGATAGATGCGTCGCTAGAAGAATAAACGAGGGGGTAGTTATTGATGTTGCCTTTGACTTCGGATTCAAGGGCCAGCGTGTTCCCTTTCAAAAGAATGTCGCTAACGGGCTGCTTAAGCGATACGACGAGGTCCTTGCTTTGGGGGAGGACGGCGATTTCAATCTCGTTGGAGAAAATCTCTTCGTCCAAAGCGGCTTTGATTTTGCTAGTGCCTTCTTTTAGCCCTGTCACTAAGCCAGAGGATGTGACGCTGACGTTGTCGTTATCGGCTAAATAGCTGATAGTCATGCCCTCGGCGTCTTTGGTGGTCGCGCTTAATTGGAGGGTTTGCCCCACTTCGATAGAAGAAACCTCGGGGGCGGATAGCGTGATGGAGGGGACTTTCTTAGGCGAAACGGTGATGAGCAAAGGCGAAGAAACGAAGTTCTGGTATTTGGCGGTGACTTCGCTCGTCCCTTCTTTCAAGGCGATGATTTTGCCGCTTTGGGTGATGGACAAAACGGAGGTGTTGGAGGAGTACCAGTTCACGTTGTACCCTTCCTTGTCGCCTCCTTCGACTTTGACGTGGAGAGTCTCTTCTTCACCGACCTCCAGAGTGGTTTTCTCCGGGGTGAGGATGGTTAAGGTCAAGACGACTTCTTTGGAAGAAGAGGTCTCCGGTGAGGATGAGGACGAAGCTTGGGAAGAGGTTTCCCCGCCTTTGCCCCCGCAGGAGGCGAGGGAAAGGAGGCTGAGGGCCAAGATTCCGTTAATCAGCGTTTTCTTTTTCATGTTTTGTTACTCCTTTACAAAGCTAGGCAAGCTGGTGCTGCCGACGTTAAGGAAATTCAGGGTATAGGAACGCGAGACGTCGTAGCCCTGGCTATCGACCGCGTAATACCCGACGACGACTTTTTCGACGCGGGTTCCGCTTTTGTTGAGGTAAACTTCGGCTTGATTCCCTTCCCCATAGGTGAAGTAAGAGGTTTTGTATCCCCCGCCGAGGAAATCGTTGCCGAGGAACTTCCTAGCCGCATCGATTTGGCAGACGTAGGCAGATTTGGTCTCGTCGTAAGTGAAAAGCTCAGGGGCCATGTCGGCGAATTTGGGCAGGAAATAGCTGTAATCCTGGGGATCGACGTTATAGGACTGGCTGTAGATGGGTTTGTTGTAGGCCCATTGCCCCGCCTTCTCGTCGTAATCGTAGAGGTAGAGCTTGTCGTCCCCTTTGGATTCGTCTTTGTGGTAATAGAGGTCGTAGGATTTGCTTTGATCGTTGAGATGGGCTTGGTGATAGGCTTCTTCCCCGGTGAAATACCAATAGGTGTCATATTGCTCATCGGGCTCTTCGTCTTGGTAATGGGAGTTGACGACCATCGTGAAGTTATCGCCCATGTTGGAGAAAGCGGTTTTGAGGGCAGTTTCCTTTTCCTTGTCTTGGCTTTCCGCGGGCAGGACGTGAGCGTAATTGGATGAGCCCAAGCCTGAGAGCCTCACATCGACTTCATAAGCGAGGGTGCAGGGAATGTAGGCTGAGGTGTTCTTATCCTCGTAATTGATGGAATAAGGCAAGGAGGAGATGGAAATCCCGGTCAAAGCCTCGCCCGTATAAGAGAAAATCACGGAAGAAACCGAATAGGCGCAGCCAAGAAGGTATTTGGCGAAAAGCTGATTCTTAAGCGAAGACAGCTCGTAATGGCTTTCGTCGATCCTGCGGAGATCCCCCTCTTTAAGGAGAAGGAACGGATTGGCGTATTCTTGGTCGTAGTTGACGCGTGAGGAATCGACAAGGGCTTCGGTCTGGAAGACTTCATTTTTGTAGTTAAGCCCTTCTATCGCGGCGTAGCCCCTGCTTCCTTTGGCGTAGTCGACAATTGTGGTCTCCCCTTTGCTGACGCTGACTTCGTGGATGCCTCCGTTAGAGCTAGAATCATTGAGGATGTCATAATCGTAGGTGTTGCTCAAAAGCAGAACGCCATCGCTGCGAGTGACGTTTTCGCTTTCCCTGGCCTTCAAACGGAAGCTTTCAGAAGCCCTTCGAATCTGAAGGTAGACATAGTCCGGGATAGCGGTTTCCGCGGAGGAAGAAGAAGTATGAGCAGAAGTAGAATCGGAGGAAATTGCGGGAGAACTCGCCTCTCCCCCATTGCCTCCGCAAGCGCAAAGAAGGAAGGAAAGAGAAAGGAAAAGAGCGCCTTTTGCACGGTTTTTCATAAATCAACCTCCGGAATTGAAGTGGACCCGATATCGGAATAGGTAATCGTGTAGGTCACGGGAATGTAGCTATTCGAAACGGGCATGTAGAAGGAAAGCACCGCGGTCAAACCGCCATCGTCATTGATTTTTACCTTGGCGTCGATACCATATCCATAACTGAAATAAGGGAGCAATTCCCCATCGGAGAAGAAGCCCTCTCCGATATAGGCCAAAGCGTATTCGTTGGTAACGGCGAAATAGTCCTCTTTGTCCATCCCTTCAGTGAAGAGGTCGACGCTCATGTCCTTGACGTGAGGGGTGAAGAGCTCTTTGCCCATGGGGTCCACGTTATAACTGGACTCGCTGTCATTGCTGGATTTGATCCAAAGCTTGGACGTGTCGTTATAGCGGTACTCGTAAAGATGGGGATCTTCGGGGGAGAAGGGGTCTTCGTGATAAAGATAATCCGAAGCCTTGTCGTCTTTGGTGGAATCCAAATCGATGTAATAGGAAGCGCCATCGAAATAGCTCACCTTCGTCTGCAAGGGGGTAGACAAATCGCTAGAAAGGGCCAAAACGCAAGTGAGGGTGAAGTTATCGTTGATGGAAGAGAAGGCCTTTTGCAATGCGACGTTCTCTTTCTTTTTGCTCACGCTCGGTCCTTCGATTACAGTCTCGCCGATTTTAGAAAGTGCGTAGCTCCCTTGATAAGTCCAGGTGCAACGGGCGTATTCGTCATTCTCCTTCTTCGTGCGTCCGGTGAAAGTTGTAGAAAGGGTGTTTATGGACCAAGAAGAGCCGTCATAAACGAGGTCGAGCGAAGAAAGGGGTTCGGAATTACCGGTAAGGAAATAGTCGAAGATGTTGATTTTGCCTTGGGCAAGCGAATACGTTGTCTTGCCTTCTATGGAAGAGAAGGAGAAATCATTAGCGTCAACGATCTCAAACGGATTCGTGAAGTACTGATCGTAGAAAGCGTAATAACCGTCGGAATCGGCGACTTTGGAATAGCCGACTTCATTCTTGTAATTGATGTATTCCCTGGCGATGTAGCCGTCTTCGCTTCTAGCAAGGCTCATCGTCGAGGTCTGCCTTTGGCCGCCGGAATAGTAGCCATAGGTTTGGTAGACTTTCCCCTTCTCTCCTCCTAGGAAGAGATAATCGTAATCGTAGGTATTCGTGAAAAGGGCGTTGCCCGAAAGGTCGGTGACGTTTTGGATTTTGTCGCCTTTCATCGAAAAGCTTTCCCGGGCTTCGAGAAGAAACTCTTTGAGAGCGGCTTCCTCTTTATCCCCAGAGCCGCTAGCGTAGGCGGTTGAGGAAGAGCAAGAAGCAAGCGCGCTCAAGCCCAAAGGAAGCAGAAGCCATAAATGGTGTTTGTTTTGCATTCGTTCTCCTTTGCTTTAAGGTGGTCCTTACATGGACCTTTTAATTATAGTCCTAACAACAAAGGCCGGTTTATAAATAACTTGAAACCTTGGCAAAAAGGCCAAATGAAGGTTCAGGTTTCTTTAGCACTAGATAAATTAAAACTTGTAAGCAAGTTCGAGGGTGATATTATTCGGATACTTTTATAATGCATGGCGAAGCCAACCCAAGGGCTCGGCTTTTCTAGGCACTCCAAACATTGGCCACCCGAATATTAATGAAAAAACGCAGAACCAAAGAAAAAAGCCTCGAAAGGCTCGTCCTAAAAAGAGGTAAAAAAGATTACCTTCTTTATAAGAATGACATTCAGCAGGAAAACCGCAAATCCTGCATCCTTTATCTAATCGCAAGCTTGATCGCACAAGCGGCCGTCATGGTTTCCAGATTGGCGTTGAACTGGGACGTCTACCTATTCGCCTTCTCCTTATCCGGCACGGTTTATTCTTTGCTGTTGCTCCTATCTTTCCCTAAGCTCATTAAAAAGGTGAATTCCTCTTGGGTTCTCCCTTTGCTTTATTTGATCCAAATCCCCACTTCCGTCATCGCAATCCTCAACGGATGCCTTTACATCGGGGATTCCTACGCCTTCTCTTTTTACATCATTTCCTTCATGCTCCCCCTATTCGTCTTCGACATCCCATTGAGGGTGATGGCAGTCCAAACCGTCTATTGCATCTGTTTCCTCGTCACCGATTATTTCTGCAAATCCTTCGACGTCTTCGCCGTCGACGCCGTCCACCTTTTGGTCACGTATGTGGCGACGATAAGCGCGATTTTGCTGATACTCAGTTTGCGTTACACAAGCTTGGAGAACTATGTTTCCGCAAGGGAAAAGAGCGAGCATCACGAAGTCACAGGGTTAAAGAACAAGTACGCGTTAAAGAAGGACAGAGTCAATTATTTTGGCAAGGACATCATCGTCTGTATGATAGACATCGACGATTTCAAATTCTTCAATGACATGTACGGCCATCAAATCGGGGATGCGGTTTTAAAGGAACTAGGTGGTATCTTGAAACGCAATTTCGGTGATTCTGCCAGCTATAGCTTCGGCGGTGATGAGTTCTTAATCGTTTATCAAGGCAAAGATGAAGAAGGCTTCAAATCGCTATTAGAGCAAACCAAACGCGATTTGAAGAACCTTGAAATCTCCGGAACGTTCCTCCTCCACCCCACTCTTTCGGCAGGCTTCGTCTACGGGAAGGCAACCACAAAGCAAGAATTCCAAGAGATGATCAATACGGCCGACTTCACTCTTTATGACGCGAAAGGGCAAGGGAAAGACATCATCTTCGGAAAGCCATGCCTTTCTAACGAAGCGAGCCTATCCCACTCAAACGAAAAGAAGGAAATCCGCCCCGCTTCGAGCCTTGACGCATTGACGAAATTAATGACCTTCCAAACCTATTTACAAAGCGGTCAGCGTTATCTCGATGAGCTTAAAGAGAAAAAACACGTTCTCGTTTGTTATATAGACGTGCTTAACTTCAAGGCCTATAACAGTGCGATCGATTGCTCTTCTGGCGACCATTTGCTCATCAAAGTGGCGGAACTTTTGAAAAGCCATTTCCCGCTTAGCCTCATCACGCGCATCTCAGCCGACCATTTCGCCATGATTTGCAACGAAAATGAGTTCGCGCCCTCATTCGAAGAGGCCGAAAAAGATTTCGCAGCGTACGTGGGCAATTCAAGCATAAAGCTAATCGCAGGGTGCGCCTTAGCTCAAGAAAACATGAACCTCCAGCAAACCCACGCGCTGGCCGAAAGCGTTTGCGCTTCCCTAAAATTAGATTCCTCCGAAACATATCGTTTCTATAGCGAAGCCTGACCCCCGAAGACCGCGTCCCCAAAACCAAAGGCCCAATCCCAATGGCAAGCTGTCTAGCAAGTGACTTGAACTGCTTATTGGCCTCGGCCTCAATGTTTTCTACTCAACCTGCAATGATGTAAAAACGCATCTATTTTTGTTTCACTTTTCAAAACCGATGCTAAACTGATTGCATCCTATGAATGAGTCAATTTCCGCATATCAAATAGCCCATCCATCAACCTTCCATTTCGAGAAGCAGTTGGATAAACCCTATGGGAAAGTCATGAAGTTCAACCGAACCTGCCACAGCTTCCTTGAATACCACAACCACGACTTCTACGAATTCTTCATCTGCACCCAAGGGAAGTACGAGCAAATCATTAACGGAAAAAGCCACGGCTACTCTAAGCTTTGCTCTTGCTTGCTTTACCCAGAGGATAGCCACGCAATCATTGAGAAAGAAGCCGATTCTTGGCAGTTCACATTTAATTTTGAAAAGAAATACTTCGAAGACACCGTCAATTTCTTCATCCCCAACTTCATTGATCGCTTCAAAGAAGTTGAGCGTAGACAATTCACTCTTTCCGAAGCCCGCCTCAAGAAAGTCGTCCTCTATCTTACTCAAATCAAAGACAGCGAAGGCGACGAATCCGAGCAAAGACCATTGATCGCCTTCTTGCTTTTCAACCTCGTCGAATCTCTCTTCAACCAGAACGAGCTAAACCAGGAAAACAAGCGCCCAGATTGGCTGAAGGAATTGCTCATAGAAATCAACAAACCCGAGAATCTCTACTGGGACGTCAGCGATACCGTCGCCCACACAAACTACTCAAAAACGCATCTATGCCGCCTCTTCAAAGAGCATATGGGCATATCCTTGGGCGAATATCTCCAAAAGATCAAAATCAGCAGCGCGAGAGACCTCTTGGTAAATTCCGATTTGTCCATATCCGAGCTATGCGACATCATCGGCCACTCCTCCTTGTCTCACTTCTCAAGCATTTTCAAGAAAACGTATGGGATGGCGCCTGGGAAATACCGCGCCAAATACAAAGCAACGGAATAAAACGCATATTTGAATAAGCCTGCAAAAACAGGCTTTTTCGTTGTTTGACGAGGCTTTTTCACGTTTTTGCATGACTACAAACCATAAGGAGATGGCACTTAACCGCATTTGTAAGCGTTTACAATGTGTGTATCAATAGGCGCAGTTTTCTCCTGCGCAGCT
>CAVJMG010000012.1:0-51897 GCA_963650805.1 uncultured Bacteroidales bacterium | reverse complement strand
GCTTTGACCTTCGTCGTTTGCTTTCCCTTGCATTATCAAGCGTTTGCCTCAGGGATAGAAAACGAAGATAAGGACGTGAGGGATTCGTTGTCTTTAGAAGGCGCGGAAAGGAAATGGGCCACGATAAAAGACGTCTATGTTCCAGATTCGTGGAATTACATCAAATTGAGCTTGGCCCAAGCATTCGGATTATCTTTCAAAGTCTCCGTGATGGCTGAGGTTCTAACTTCCAGCAGCGCAGGCAAAGCGGGCATAGGAACGCTCATCGTCATCTCTAGGCAGACGACCGGAGGGATTGAAGAAATTCCTGCCTATGCCTTGATCGTTTTGCTCTTAATGGCTTTGATCGATCTTCCTTTTGTTTTGGGAAAGCGAAAGCAAAAATAGAAAAATTAGAGGCTTGCCATTGACGTTAAATTGAAACGTTTTTAAACGTTAAATCATAAAAGCGTTTAAATGTCAGAGAATAAATTCCGAAGGATTTAGATTTATTGATAACGGTATTAACCTCAAAGGCTAAATAATCAAGATTAGTAGTTTTTTAGTAATGTTTATTTGGTGGAAAACTCAACGAATATCAAAGTGGATAAATAATAATCATAAAAGCATTAAGCCATTAAACATTGCTTTACATCTTTATTTTTTACGTTTTACTTAACATAATAGACATTATGCGAAGAAGCAATTTTTAAAGGATTTTAAAGAAGTTTTAGAAAAGTCCAAATCTACTAAAATAAAAGCGGCCGGGCTTTCGCCCAACCGCTTGATCCTTCACTTCTACTCTTTTAAGCTCTTTTAGAGGTCACTTCTTTTTCAAGGAGACCTTCAAGGTCAATTTCTTTTCTATTGACGGCAATGAAGAGGTGGACAACCACTTCCCCCGCTTCCACAATCATCCATCCAGATTCGGGGATTCCGTCTTTCTTGATCGACTCGAAACCTTCTTTCTCGAATTCTTCTTCAAGGGCCTCGGACAAAGCCCCGAGATGTCGAACGTTCGTCGCAGTCGCCAAGACGTAATAGCTTGAGAAGGGCGAGAACCCATTCACGTCCACCACCGCTACATCCTCGGCTTTGTGATCGTCTAAGACTTTTTTGGCCAGAGCCAATTCTTTAAGTTCGCTCATGATTAATTTTTTCTCCTTAATTTTCCAAATACATTTCAAAGCATTCTTTCGTCAGCGGATTATCGACCCGGTATCCCTTTTTCGTCAAGTAGTCCCGGTTTTCCCTCAATATGGTCAGAAAGCCCGCTCCGTAGTTCTCCATGCATTCCTTTATCATCCAAGACGAATCATAGCCCCTAAGGGGTTCGATTTTATCGGCGCTGTAGATGATTTTCCCCAAAGCCGACATATTCGCTTTTCCTGTGGCGTGGCTTTTTATGGCGTCCAATATCTCTAATGAATCGATTCCGAATTCCTTCTCCGCCAAATAGGCTCCCGTGAACTCATGGAAGGCCCATTGGGGGAAATCTGCGTACGGGGCGAAGAATTCGCCGATGATCGCCTTTTCTTGTTCTCTGGGGCAATGCTTGCCCAAATCATGGAAGACTCCGGCGACGTAAGCCTTTATCGGATTGGGCAATTTGTTTGCTTTAGCGATCTCGAAGGCCAAATCCCCAACGGAAAGGCTATGCTGCAGGCGATGCTCGCTTTTTAAAAACGAAGCGAGGCGCCCAACGTAATAAAGCCTCTCCTTTTCGATGTAAGGCCTTATGCTTGGCTCTAGGCAAGGGTCTGCGAGATTTCTAACGCTTGCTGAGCTTGAAAGGGGGAATTCGTCTTCGTAGGCAGAAGCCAAAAGCACTTCAGCTTTATCTAGGAAATCCCCGAACCCTTTGTTCATCAAGGTTCTCTTATCCTCGTCTCTTAGCAAAAAAGCGGCCTCCCCTTCTTTGCTTATCGATTTCAAGCGTTCCAAAACCTCGGAGGCATCCTTTAAGTCCAACAAAGAGAAATTCGCAAACAAAAGCGGATTCTTGATTGGAGAAAGGGACAATGAGAGCATTTCTTCCCTTTGCCTAGAAGAAGCCTCGCAAGAGGAAAGAAGGCCCTCAGGAGAGGGCAAGAAGACGATTTTCGCGCCTTTTGATGAGGCAAGGCTTTCGCATAGGGCGAAATCTTTCGCCGTGACGGGATCGAAATCGCCGAGGTAATAAATCGCGCTTTTCAAAATCTAGCCTCTTAATCGGGAAGGACGATTTTGGGGCTCTTCGCCGATTTACGGTACAAGACGATGACCTTGCCGATAGTTTGAACGAGCTCTGCGCCGGTTTTCTCCGCCAGCAAAGCTCCCGCCTCTTTGACTTCGTAAGGCGAATTTTGGAGCAAACCGACTTTGATGAGCTCCTTGGCTTCCAAAGCCTCATCGATTTGCTTTAGGAAGGCTTCGTCGATCTCCCCTTTTCCAAGAAGGTAGCGATGGGATATGGGGTTGGCGAGTCCTTTGAGATAGCGTTTTTGGTTTCCTTTAAGCATGGCGAATGTCCTTTCGCCCTCATTTGAGGGTCAGCTTCGCGGAATTGTAATACAAAGCGACCCCTTTGGGCACGTAAATCCTGAAATTCTGGTGCTTGCCAAGGAAACTAATCCAGCCTAACCCCTCGACGCCGATGTCTCTGGCCCCGGTTTCCCCGATTGAGATGTCGAAGGCGTCGAAATCGGAGGGCCCGCGCTTGTTCGCCCCTCCCTTTAAGTCGATTTTGTCGATGAATTTATACAAAGTCTCTTCGACTTTGTTCCCCCTTCTCCTATAAAGAGGGATTTCATTGGAACAATAAACCTTAAGAGAAGTCTTATCCCCTTTCAGAAGCTCGATTCTGGCGAGGTTGTTGCCAAAGATTAGGGCTTCCCCTTCCGATAAGGAGGACGGCCTGCCCTTGACCTCTTCCTGGGGGATCATTTGAAGGCATGTCAAGGGATCGACTTTGCAAAGAAGCGAATTCTCCATGGCGATCCCCGGGGTGTCGTAAAGGGAGGAAGACGAATCGAGGGGGATTGTCATCACCGAAAGAGAGGTTTTTGGGTATTTGCTGATGGTGACTTCTCTATTGGAGGGATTGGCGTAGCCGCGGAGGAAGGCGTTGACGAATATGGTTTTCCCCGCCCCGGCTGCGCCGATGACGTAGACGTCGTGCCCTTTCCTCATCTTGTTGATCCTGTCGATGATGGGCCGTATGTCCATGGCGGAGCGCAGCGAGATCAATTCGACGTCATTGACGCCGACGCTAATGGAGGCGCGTCTGAACCTTTGGGCGACGTATTCCCTTAACTTTCCATCATCCGCTTTCTTCGGCAGCAAATCGCGCTTATTGGCCAACACGAGGATGTTCAATCCTCTCAAAAGCTCCGAAACTTCGCTCACGAAGCTCGATTCGAAGGAAAAGAGGTTGACGACGTAGACTATAGCAGCGTCGCTAGCCTGGGCGTCTTTCAGCATCGAAAGGAATTCGCTGCTTGCCTTGGCCTCCCCCGGGGCGGTGTTATAACGCGTCCCCCTCCAGCATTTCTCGCAGAACAAAGGGGCGGATATCTCGGCGCGGTCGAAAGTCGCTTTATCGATGTACCCCGGCGCATCGGGGTTTTCGCATTGCAGCACGGCCCCGCAGCCATAGCAACGCCTAACAACGCTGAATTCGCTCATACAATCTCCTTCCAAGGCTTAGACAGCCCTTTCTTTTTGATTTTCTTCCTAAGCGGTTTATCGAATATCCTGTTGATTTTAGTCCAAAGCGGCTCGATTTCCCCTAAAGGCTCGGTTAGGATGCAACGGATACCCGCGCCATTCCCAGCTTTGACATCCGTCATGATTTGATCGCCGATGAGGACAACGGATTCCTTAGGGAAGCCATTTTCGGAAATGAGCCTCTTCAAAGGGCCGGAAAAGGGTTTCCTCATCCAGCAAGCGTGGTCGCAGGCGAGGGCTTCGGCGAATTTGCCAACGCGCTTCCCGGAGTTATTGGAGCAAATGAAGATTCGGATGCCCTCGCCTTCAATTGCTTTGGCCCATTGCACCGTCTTCTCTTCCGGCAAAGCGGAATCATAAGTCGCCAATGTGTTGTCTAAATCCAAAAGCAAAATGCTCGCGCCGATTTTTTTGAAGAACTCGGGCGTGAGCTCGTAAATGGAATTTGCCAATGCGAACGGAATGCAGCGTTTTCTCATCGCCTAAATTTTAAAGCATGCGCGCGTGCGTGGCTAGTTAAAGGCAACTAAAAGGTCCGAGCCTTCGTTAAATTTGAATTAATCCTAAAATTAACGAAAACAACTATAATCTCGTCCACATCGAAACATTTTTAACTAATAAACTACTAGTTTTCTACTTTATTTTAGTCATCCAAACCAAAGATGGAAATCTGCTCGAACTTCTCGCTCGGACGGTCATCGTCCTGGCTTTGCTCTGTCTCTTCAGGGGCTTCTTCTTCCACTGTCGGGGCATGGGAGATAAGGGTATCGTCAATGTAATCCTTGGTGCGCTGATCGGCGTGGATGAGCTTTCCCTTTTTGGGCGACAGGTCGTCCTTTTTGGCGTATCGGTCCATCGGGGTGAGGTTCCAAGAAGGGATTTTAAGCGTGAAGCGAGTCAGATCATCCGTGGAGGATGTCAGTTCGAAGGGCGAGGGCTTATCGCCAACGACGTCTGCGAAGATAAGCTCGTGCGGCTCATTTTTGAAGGATTTGAACAGAAGGGTCGCTTTGCTGAGGCGCTCCCCTTCGTTGATGTTGGAAAGGGCAACGATGCGGGTCGACCCTAAATTTGTCACGACGTAGATTTTGGCGTTTTCGACTTCTTCCGGGGGAAGAGACAACATGCAAACGCAGGGTGAGCCTTTGAAAGAGCCAGCCTTAACGCCGGAGCTGACTCCCGTGTTTAAGGGAACGAGCCCTTCGTTATACCTTGCGCAGAGGCCCGAAGAGGAGAATAGAAGCAACGTGGAATCTCCGCTTCCTAGCCTTGCATCCACCACTTCGTCGTCTTTGGCTAGGCGCATCGTCTTGATGGGGCGGGTAAAGCGCGTCACCGGGAAATCCGAAACGCGGGCCTTTTTGATTTGCCCGCCCTTAGAGAGAACGAGCATCGTGAGGTCGCTGCGGAAATTGTGCACGGCGTAAGCCCTGACGAGCTTTTCGCCCGTCGCCATGGAGATAAGATTGCTAAGGTGCACGCCCTCGTCGAGCCATTTGTTGGCTTTCACCATGTGAATCGGCAGATAAATGTAATTTCCGAAATTTGTGAAGGCCAAAAGGAAATCGGTCGTGAGGCAGTTGCCTTCGTAAACCAGGGAATCCCCCGCTTTCAGCCCAGGCAAAGCGCCATTGAGCCCGCCGGAGCTTCTCCAAGAGGCGATGGAGCTGCGTTTGACGTACCCGTCTCTGGAAACCGTGAGGAGAACCTCCTCTTTGGCGATGAGGTCCCTTTGGTCGACTTGCGTAAGCGAATCGTTTTTCTCCGCGATTTCCGTCCTTCTGTTGTCCCCGTAGGTTTTGCTGAGGTTGCGAAGGTCGTTGACGATGAGCTCATTGAGCTTGTTCCTGTCGCCGAGGATGCTCTTCAATTCGGAAATGTCGGCCTCTAGCGCGGCTTTTTCCTCCTCCAACACCGCGATGTCGGTGTGAGATAATTTATACAAAGGCATCTCGACGATGGCTTTGGCCTGGGGTTGGGTGAAGAGGAATTTCGCGATGAGGTTATTCATCGAATCGGCCTTGTCCATTGAGGCGCGGATCGTGGCAACGACTTCATTGATGATGGAGTAGGCTTTGATCAAGCCATCGACGATTTCAAGGCGTTTCTCATCCTTGTCGAGGATGAACTTCGTTCTGCGGGTATAAACATCGACTTGATGGGCAATGTAGGTGTCGCAATAAGAGAGAAGAGTCAAAGTCTGAGGGCGCCCATCGACGATTGCGACCATGTTGGCGGAATAGCTCGTTTTGAGCTGGGTCTTCGCCATCAAATAAGCCAAAACAGCATCAGCTTTGAAGCCTTTTTTGATGTCGATGACGATGCGGATGCCCTCTTTGTCGGATTCGTCGCGAACTTCCTCGATGCCGTCAATCTTTTTGTCGTGCCGAATTTGGTCAATTGAGAAAACGAGCGAGCTCTTCACCACCCCAAAGGGGATCTCGCTGACGATGATTTGCTGGGTTTGGTCTTCGTTGTCTTTGATGCGGCAGCGAGAGACGACTTCTATTCTCCCCTTCCCCTTGAGGTAGATGTCCTGAAGGCCCTGGGATTCGTAGATGATGCCGCCGGTCGGGAAATCGGGCCCGGGTATATAGGCCATCAAAGTCTCTACGGGACAGCGCGGATGGCGGATTCTATGGACGACGGCCTGGCAAACCTCCTTGAGGTTGTGAGGGGGGATCTCCGTGGCCATGCCGACGGCGATTCCGGTGGAACCGTTGACGAGGAGATTGGGGAAACGGGAAGGCAAAACGGTCGGCTCGAATTCGGTGTCGTCGAAAGTGAGCTCCATGTCCACCGTGTCTTTATCGATGTCGCGGACCATTTCGTTGGAAATGGCGGCCAAGCGAGCTTCGGTATATCGATAAGCGGCGGCGCCGTCGCCATCGATGGATCCGTTGTTTCCCTGGAAATCGATCAAAGGCACGCGCATCGCCCATTTTTGGGACATATGCACGAGAGCACCATAAATTGAGGAGTCGCCGTGAGGGTGGTATTTGCCCATGACTTCGCCGACGATGTGGGCGCACTTCTTGGTCATGTGGTCGATGGTGTTGTGCGTGTTGTACATCGCGAAAATAATGCGGCGCTGAACGGGCTTTAGGCCATCCCTAGCATCCGGAATCGCGCGGTCTTGGATGACGTCTTTGGCGTAGATGTCAAAACGCTCGCCCATCAGCTCGTCTAGAGTCGAAGGCTCAATGTTCTCAACGATCGGTTCGAGGTCCGCTTTTTTCCTTGCGCTCATTTTTTGACCTCCTTGAGGAAGCTATCCTCTTCGTTGAACTGAATGTTTTGCTCAATCCATTCTCTCCTCTTGCTTGCATCGCTCCCCATAAGGACGGAAATGCGGTTCTCGACGACGAGGGGGTCGTCGATATGAACGCGGAGCAACCGGCGCGTCTTCTTGTTCATGGTTGTGTTGAAAAGCTGATCGGCGTTCATTTCGCCAAGACCTTTGTAGCGGGAAATCGAATAGCCCGGTCCGATTTTTTGCTTCGCTTCCTCTAGGGTTTTGTCGTCCCAAGCGTAGACGATGTGGCTCTTGTCCATTTTCTTGTAGACGCCATAAAGCGGCGGGCAGGCGATATAGACCATCCCGTTGGTGATGAGGGGCTTCATGTAATTGTAGAAGAATGTTAGGAGAAGGATCTGAATGTGGGCCCCATCGGTATCGGCGTCGGTCATGATGATGATTTTGCCATAATGGGATTCGGCCGGATCGAAATCCGCCCCCACTCCGGCTCCGATGGTTTGGATGATGGTGCTGAACTCGACGTTCTGCTTCATCCTTTCCATGGTGATGGAATCGGTGTTCAAAGGTTTGCCACGAAGCGGGAGGATGGCTTGGTACATTCTGTCCCTCCCGGCTTTGGCGGACCCGCCTGCGGAATCGCCCTCGACGATGAAAAGCTCGTTGTTGGCGTAGTCTTTGCTTTGGGCAGCGGCCAATTTGTCCGAGATGACCGCATCAACTTTCTTCGTTTTGCCGCTGCGGGCGGCTTCTCTGGCTTTTCTTGCGGCTTCTCTAGCCATCCGCGAAGCCGAGCATTTCTTCACCAAGTCGATGGCGAAGTCTTTGTGCTCAGAAAGGTAATAAGTGAGATTGGTGTAGACGAAATCATTCACTAGAGGGGTGATTTCGGCGGTGTCGAGCTTGGTTTTGGTCTGAGATTCGTATTGGAGAATGTTCTCGGGGATTTGGACGGAGATGACCGCGGTCAAACCTTCGCGAATGTCGTTGCCGTCGAGCTTTTGGCTTTCCTTGATGACGCCGTTTTTGATAGCCCATTCGTTGACCGCTTTGGTTAACCCGGCCTTCAACCCGGTTTCGTGGGAGCCGCCATCGTGGGTGCGGACGTTGTTGGCGTAGGAAATGAGGTTGTCGTTATAATCCATCAAGCACCACTGCATCGCGACTTCCATGCGGATGGGGCTGTTGGTTTCCTTAATCGACTTAGCGTCGGAAAAATCGATGATCCCGCCCAAAGGGGTCTTGTGCTCATTCAACGAAGCGACGTATTCCTTTAAGCCGTCTTTGTAGTAGAACTCCACGGACTGCCCACTTCTTTCGTCTTTGAGGACGAAATGGATTTTCCTTAGAAGGAAGGCCTCTTCGCGCAAATGGTTGTAAACGGTGTCCCATTTGAATTCGGTCGTGGAGAAAATGGCTTTGTCCGGTTTGAAGCGAACGAGGGTGCCGTGCTTTCTCGTCGCGCCGATTTTCTCTAGGGGGACGACGAGCTTCCCGCCGTTTTGCCAGCGGATGTGATATGTGGTGCCTTGGCGGAATACGGTGACGTCTAGATATTCGGAAAGGGCATTGGTCACCGTGGCGCCGACGCCATGGAGACCGGCGGCGGTTTGATAGGCTTTATCGGAGAATTTTCCGCCTGCGTGGAGCTTGGTGTAGATGATTTCGATGGCGGGTTTCCCGGTTCCTTTGTGGGTATCGACAGGAACGCCGCGCCCTTCGTCTTCCACAGATACAGAGCCATCTTTATTGAGCGTCACGTAAATATGGTCGCCATAGCCATTGGCGGCCTCATCCACGCCGTTATCGACGATTTCCCAAATAAGATGATGCAAGCCGGAAGCGTTCGTGGCTCCGATGTACATGCCTGGGCGTTTCCTAACGCCTTCGAGTTCGGAAAGGACCTCGATGTTTTTAGCTGTGTAAAGTTCCTCTGCTTTTTCGATATCTGCCATGTTCTTTGATTGCGTAAAAAAACGCGGTTTGTGTGACCTTGCACATTATACCCCTTGAAAAAGAGAAAACCACGGCCCATTTTTCCTATATAATGAGCGCGCTTTAAGGAGAAATATGGAAAAACTTGTTTGGATAAACCTTTGCGTCGCGTTCTCTAGCCTTTTAATCGGTTACCTCTTCGGTTCCATCCCCAGCGGCGTGCTCATCGGGAGGATCTTTTTTCACCGTGATCCAAGGGACTACTACTCCCACAATTCCGGCGGGACCAACTCCGGGCGCGTCTTCGGGAAGAAGATAGGGATTCTCGTCATAATCCTCGACATGGTGAAAACCGCTTTGCCGATTTATGCGATTTGGGCGACTTTGACCTATAGCGGCCTAAAGGGCTATATGATTTGGCAAAATGGATACAATGCCGCTCCTTTATATTATTGGTTTGCCGGGCTTGCCGCGGCGATCGGCCACTGCTGGCCCATCTACATCAAGTTCAAAGGCGGGAAAGCCGTCTCTTGCTACATGGGGACGAACATTCTGACCAGCTGGGTCGAATTCTGCTTCGCCGGATTCACCTATCTCTTCGTCGCGGGGAAGAAGAAGATGGTTTCCTTGGCCTCCATCACGACTTCCGTCGCGGGAACATTGACCGCTTGGGTCATGGTTCTCATCGTGACCCTGCTTCCAAACGTCTGCAATTGGGACGCGGTGTTCGGCTGGGCCTTTGGGTTTTATCCCTTGCTTCATTTCGGATGGGAGTTCGCTTTGGTAGATACTTTGATTGCTCCGATTCTCATCTTTAGACACCGGGAAAACATCAAAAGAATTAAAGCCGGAACCGAAGCTAAGACAACAGACAAACTAGGAAATAATTAGTAGTTTTCTAGGCTTAAATAACCTTATGTGGAAAACCATTGGCAGATTCTCGTTGCCAATGGTTTTTTTCGACTGTGTCTTTGTTTTTAATTGACGTAAAAATAGCATTTCCGTTGATGAAATCTTTGAAAGGCATTTTTTGTTTGTTTTAAATTTAAAGATCGATTTCCAAGTCCAACAGAACTCATTTGCCCCCCCACTTCAGCTGTTTTGGTCTTACAACGCGCAAGAAAAAACGGCCTCTTTCAAGGCCGTAGATTTGAAGGCGATTGGGCTTATTCGATCGCGAAGATGAAAGGGTAAACGTCTTGGCCACCATTGAAGGATTGGTAGTCCATCAAGGGATAGGCTTCCTCGATTTGAGATTCCACTGCTTCTTTCGTTTCGTCATCGACGTCTCTTCCAAAGAAGATGGTGATGACGGAACGGTCGTCGATGTCGGCGACTTTGGCAATCGTTGAGAACAGGCAATCCACCACATCCGGTTCATCGGCGACGAGGGTTCCGGAAAGGATTCCAATAGCGTCGCCTTTTTTGACGTTGATGCCGTTATTTAGGGAATCCCTCACGGCAACGGAGACCTCTCCGGAAACGACTTCAGCCATGGAAGATTCGATGCTTTGAAGGTTTTCCTCAAGGCTGTAGGATTCGAAATCGATCAGCTGAAGCGCCGAATAGGCTTCGACGACGGACTTGGACGGAACGACGTAGATTTCGCTTTTGTCGTAGAGCTTAGCAGCCTGCTTGGCGGTGAGGATGACGTTCCCGTTGTTGGGGAAAACAATAATTTTCTTCGCTTTCGTCTTGACAAAGGCTTTCACGAAATCGTCCGCGCTTGGATTCATGCTTTGGCCGCCGGAAACGATTTGATCAACCTTCATTTCCTTGAACAAAGCGGAAATCTCGGGGCTTGGCGAAACGGAAACGATGCCGTATTCCTTTGTCTTTGTTTCTTCGATGGGGAGTTCTTTGAGGAGGATTTCATTATGCTGAAGATTCATGTTCTCCATTTTAAAGGTAAGAAATTCCCCGTATTTTTGGGCGTATCGAATCGGAAGGGAGGGATCTTTCGTGTGGACGTGGACTTTGACTATGTTGCCTTGGCGAAGGGCGACAATGGAATCGCCGAAGGTCTGGAAAGTCTCGATCATGTCATCCAAATCGAAGGTTTTTGGGCCGTTCTTGCAATTTTGGAGTTGCAAGATGAATTCGGTGCAATACCCATAGGTCAAAACGCTGTCTTCGTTGAATGCGGATAAATCGGCGGAAGAGGAAGGCGAAGAAGGCCCGTTGAAAAGAGAATCTTCGATTTCTTCGCCGAGAACGTCTTTCCGCATGCCTTCCATGACGGAAAGCAAGCCCGCCCCGCCTGAATCAATCACCCCTGCTTCTTTCAAAACGGGAAGGAGGTTCGGCGTGTTTTGCAGCGACTCGGACATAGAGCGAGAAAGCAGCCCGAAGACGCTTTCTAACGATTTCATGGTGCTTATGGCCTCACTGACGGCGCGGCTGCCGTCTTTTGCGACAGTGAGTATCGTTCCTTCTACGGGATTTACCACGGCTTTATAAGCGGTCGCGGTCCCTTGGGAAAGGGCGGAGGCGAATTGATTCAGATCGGCTTCGTGGAGACCTTTGAAGGATTCGGCGATACCGGCGAAGAATTGGGACAGAATAACACCGGAATTCCCGCGCGCCGAAAGCAGCATCCCCGAAGCCAAGGCCCCGGCTTTGTCAGATAGCTCGTCGCTTTCGACTTTGCCCATGGCCTCAACCCCGCCTTTTAAAGTGGCGGTCATGTTGGTCCCCGTGTCCCCGTCGGGGACGGGGAACACGTTAAGATCGTTAATCTCTTGATAGTGCGCCTTCAGATTTCTAAGGCCGTTTTCGACCATGCTCTGAAAGGAGGCGGCTGTGATGGTGTTCATACCAACTTAGGAACTCACTCGCCGCAGGCGGTGACTTCCTTGCCGTAAACGTAGACGGAGACGGTGCCCGGGCCGGTTGAGGCGCCGATGATGGGGCCGATGTTGCCGCAGACGATTTTGGCGTTGGGCAAACGGCGGAGAATCTCCTCTTTGGAGATGTTGGCCTCCTCTTCGCAGTCGGCATTAGCGATGTAGAAGGTTTCGTGCTCGGGGTCTAAGCAGGCATCGACGGCCATGTCGGCGATATGGACGAGGGAAGCTTTGCGGCCTTTGACCTTCTCGATGGCGAAGTTGTGCCCTTTGATGTCGCTGATGAGAATCGGCTTGACCGAGAAGATGTTGCCAAAGAAAGCGCTGGAGGCGGTGACGCGGCCGGCTTTCTTCAATGCGGTGAGGTCTTTGACGGAGGCGAATTGATTGAAACGCTGACGGTTTTCTGTCAGGAAAGCAACGACCTCATCGAGGGTTTTCCCTTCTTCCCTCATTTCGCTGGCCTTGATGGCCATGGTGCCTTGGGCATAGCCGGAAATCAAAGAATCGAAAGCGACGATTTTGCGTCCAGGGTATTCGCCCATAAGGCGTTCGGCGACTTTTTGGGCGACTCCAACGGAGGCGCTGAGGCCGCTAGAGCAAGCGATGTAAAGGACGTCTTTCCCCTCTTTGAGGAATTGGGTATAGCGCTCAACGCATTCCTGCTCGGTGACTTGCGCAGTGTAGATGCGCTTGCCATCGCGCATGACTTGGTAGAAATCGTGGTGGCTGAGGCCCTGATCGTAATCGAGGGAGGCGATGATGGAACTCCCCCCCTCGATCGAAACGGTGAAGCGGATGTAGTCGATGTCGTATTTTTCCCTCAAATCGCGGCTGAGGTCACCGGTAGAATCGATGAGGATAGCGAAATTGCTTTTCATGCTGTTTCCTTTCTTAATAAGCTAAAAAACCGCTGTTGTCAGCGGTTGTTGCTTTCTTGTTGCATGGATTTCATGACGGCGCGAATCTGCGCTTCGGAAGGCTTGCGGCCCATGGAGCGGAACATCGCGCGGATCATGTTTTCGTTGATTGGGGGGTTGTCCTTAAGCTGCTTTTTCATAAGGAAGCGGGCAACCAAAAAACCGCCGACGGTGCCTAGAATCAAAGCGCCGATGACCAGTCCGAACCAGCCCCCATCCCATCCGAAATAAGCGGGAAGGGTCATCATTAGGCCCTCCCGTCGTATTTCCCGGTCGTGGTGTCAACGGAGATTTTGTCGCCTTCGTTGATGAACAAAGGGACGCGGATGGTGATCCCGGTTTCTAACTCGGCGTCTTTGGAACCGCCGTTAGAAACGGTGTCCCCCCTAACGCCGGGTTCGGTCTTGGTGACGGTCAAAATGGCCTTCGCGGGAAGCAAAACGCCAAGGATTTCGTCTTCGTAGCTGACGATGGTGACGGTGCTATTGGGAGCGATGTACTTGATTTCGTTCTCCAAAGTGCTATGAGGGAGCGGAATCTGCTCATAGGTCGTGGGATCCATGAAGTTGTAGGCCTGCCCATCGTCATAGAGGTAGGTCATCGTCTTCTTGTCGACGTGGACGTCTTCGACGCCATATCCAGAGTTGCGGGCCAACTCGGTGATGGCACCACTCCTCATATCCTTGACTTTGACTTTGGCGACCATCTTCCTCATCGCGGTTTTGTTGAGGAGGATGTCGAGCACCTGGTACAATTTGCCTTCGTCAATGAAGTAATTGCCAGGACGCAATTCGGTGACATTGATCATAATGAACTCTCCTTAAGATGTCTTTGGTATTATAGGAGTTTCTCCTTCACCCTTAAAGGGTGCATTTAATCGCCGAGATAGTCGGTGAGGTGCTTCTTCTCTTGGCCGATGGTCGTCATGGGCCCGTGGCCCGGGGCGACTTTGGTTTCAGGTGGCAAATTGAAAAGCTTTTCTAAGCTCTCCCTCTTGCTTCGGGGGTCGGCCCAAGGCAAATCGTCCCGTCCTATTCCCAAACGGAACAACGTGTCCCCGGAGAAGAGGATGCCGCCGTCTTTGAAATAAAAGCAAACGGAGCCTTTCGTGTGGAAAGGCGTGGCCATCGCCTGGAAATGGTATGGGCCCAAAGCGATTTCGTCGCCGTCATCAACGTAATACGGCTTAATCTCTTTCTCCAAAACGATGGGCGAAGAAAGATAAAAAGAGGCATTTTTCTTCGGGTCCTCTAAACAAGGCGCGTCATCTTCCGACATAAACAAAGGGAAACCATCGGTCTTGCCGAAGAAATTCAAACCCGCAAAGTGATCGAAATGGCCGTGGGTAAGAAGCGCGGCGAGGATTTTCCCGTCATGGTGTTTGGCGATATACCTACTAAGGCAGCCATTTTCATTGAACCCAGGGTCGATGACTAAGCAAGGCGAGCCTTCTTCTCCAAGGAGGTAGGTGTTGCAGAAGTCTTGGTTGTAGCAAAGCTTGGCGAAATTGAGCATAGCCAAAAAAATAAGGCTTCGCAGCCTTATTTTTTCTCCTTATGGTCGGTCATTTTGCGGCAGGTCGGGCAATATTTCTTGATTTCCATCTTCTCAGGCTTATTGCGTTTGTTCCTGGTCGTGATGTAGTTCTCGTTGCCGCAGACGGTGCACTTTAAGATGACTTGATCGCGTTTGGATGCCATATCGATTCACACTCCTTCGCTTGCGCGTTACGTAGTCTATCATAGCCTTTCCAAAAGTTCCACAACTTGCTTAGAATAGTTTCATTATGTTGAAAAGAACGCAAACTAGACCCGTCAAAGTCGGTTCCCTCACCCTTGGGGGGTCGAATCAAGTAGTCATCCAATCGATGGCCTCCATAAAGACAAGCAAAGTCGAGGAGGTTTCCGCCCAAATCAACCGCTGCGCCGCCTTGGGGTGCCAAATCATGAGGCTTTCTTGCCTTGACGAAGAAGACGCGAGAAGCTTCGCCGAAATCAAAAAAAGGGTGTCCATCCCCTTGGTGGCCGATATCCACTTCAACTACAAATTCGCCCTCTTAGCCCTAGAAGGCGGAGTCGACGCCATTAGAATAAACCCCGGCAACATCGGGGATATTTCTAAAATCAAACTCGTGGTCGAGGCTTGCAAAAGCCATGGAGCCCCCATTCGCATTGGGGTAAACTCCGGTTCGCTTGACTCTTCCATTTATCAAGGCAAAGACGTCATCGCGTCCTCTTATCTAGTGGCTTCCGCGAAAAAGCACGTGCAGATTTTAGAGGACCTTGATTTCCACGACATCGTCATCTCTTTGAAAGGTTCTTCGCCTTTGGAAACCATCAAAGCCTACGAAGAGGCCGCTTCCGTTTTCCCCTACCCCCTCCATCTAGGCGTCACCGAAGCCGGCCCAAAAGACGTCGGCTTGATCCGCTCCTCCGCCACACTTTCGCCCCTATTGCTCCAAGGCATCGGGGACACCATCCGCATTTCTCTGTCCGACGATCCCGAAGAAGAAATCAAAGCCTGCCAAAGGCTCCTCCACGATTTGGGGTTATTCGAAGACTACCCGACTTTCATCTCTTGCCCCACTTGCGGTAGGACCGAGGTCAATCTCATCCCCGTCGCTAAAAAGATTCAGGCCTACATGGAAGAAAAGCGAATTGCCAAAACGGTGGCCATAATGGGCTGCATCGTCAATGGTCCCGGAGAAGCGCGTCACGCTGATCTTGGCGCCGCCGGAGGAAATGGGGTTTGGGTCATATTCAAAAAAGGCGAGATCCTCCGCCAAGTCAAAGACGCCGACATCGTCTCGGAAATGATAAAGGAAATAGATAAGTTATGAAAAAAGAGCGAGGTTTACTCGCTCTTTCCATGTAAGGTTGCCCTAATCTTTTTTCGAATCGCCTTGCGACGATATTTGTTTTTGACCTTTTCGACGGCCCAACGCTGCTTCCTTTTGTAGCCGGGCTTGACCTTATCGACGCGGCTTTTGGCTTTGGCGATTTTGATCTCCTTGGCTTCTTCGGGATCCTCGAAGGGCTTCTTTTTCTTAAGCTTGGTTTTAGGAAGCAATCCGACGGGGTCGCTTTCAAGTCCTTCTTTTTTAAGGATCAAGAAATCGAAGGCAATCCCCTGCTCCATCAAAGCTAACGGCAGCTTCGTCGAATCGTCATCATAGAAAATCCAAGAATCGCCTTTTTTGCCAAAGCGAGCGGTCCTTCCCGCGCGGTGATGGTAATAGTTAAGATCCTTGGGGAGGTCGAGGGAGATGACGTCGGTGACGTCTTCGATGTCGATGCCGCGGCTAAGCAAGTCGCTGCAGACGACGACTTGGTAGCGATTCTCCTTGATCAGGCGGATCGTCTTTCTCCTCTCGCGGGTTTGCAAATCCCCAGAGAAGCACACCGAAGAAAAGCCGGCTTCTTTAACCGCGGCGTAGGCGGAATTGACGTCTTCTTTCTTCGAAGCGAAAACCAAGGCCAAATAAGGGCGGCGGATCTTCAAAAAGCGGATGAGGGCTTCGTTTTTGCCCACGTGCTTTATATCCACGAGGTGATGGGTGACGTTGCCAGAGGACTTATTTTGCTCCCCTTCGTAAAGGAAATCGCTTCCGGCGTATTTGCGGAGCCTTTCCTTTAGGCCTTGCTCCAAAGTCGCGGAAAAAACCATAACCTGAAGGTCGTCCCTAAGCAATTCGCGCAAGGCGTCGATGTCTTCGAAATAGCCCATCTCCATGAGCATATCCGCTTCGTCTAAAACCAAGGTTTTGACGCCCCTTAAATTGAGTGAATAGTCTTCCGCCAAAAGGTCTTTGAGCCTTCCGGGGGTGCCAATGACGAGCTGAGGTGGGACGGAAAGCCCCTGCTCATTCTCGCTTTTCTCCTCGCTGCTGGTGAAAAGACGCACTTTGAGCTTTGGGAAAAAGCGCGTGAAGGCAAACGCGAAATCGTAAACCTGGCGGGCAAGCTCCCGGCTTGGGCAAATGACAATTGCCTGAAGCCTCGGCAAAGAAAGATCGAGGTTGGACAAAACGGGGACAAGATAAGCGTGGGTTTTACCAGAGCCGGTTTCGCTTTGGCAAAGGATCGATTCTCCGCGCAGGGCCTTTGGGATGACCTTCTCCTGAACCGGGGAAGGCTCTGCATAGCCGAGTTTCTCTAGCGCAGAGACCATTTCTTTAGATAGATTGAACTGAGCAAAATTAGACATAACGGTTGAATTATAGAGGAACTTTCTTCCTTTTTGCACGCCTTTGGGACAAAATGGGGCCCATGGAAGTGCTTTCGGTTCTGCCCTTCGGCTATTGCTCCGGCGTGGAGAAAGCCATGGGCATCGCAATAAAGGCGAAAAGGGAAAACCCCAATAGGAAAGTATGCTTATTGGGCAGCTTAATACATAACGAAAGCGCGATCGCTTTCCTGAAAAGCCAGGGTTTAGTCTTGCTTGACGAAGCCGCGACAAACTTAGAAAGCGCCTTGGAAAGCTTGGAAAAAGGCGACGTCGTCGTGTTTTCCGCGCATGGACACCCCCATCATTACGATGATATCGTCAAAGAAAAAGGGCTTGTTGCTTATGACGCTACATGCCGCTTTGTAAACGAGAACATCGCGTCTAGCGTCGGCAAATCCCCACTAATTTACATCGGCCAAGAAGGCCATTTGGAGAAAGAGGCCTTTTTGGCCAATTGCCCCAACGCCTATTTTTATTCCGTCTCCAACGGAGGGGGTTCTTGGGGAAAATGCCCAAAACCCCCTTACGTCATCGCCCAAACGACTTTGTCCGGGGAGGAAATTTCAAAAGCTCTCCTCGAAATAGAATCTCGCCTTGGTCGTGCAGAGTTCATCAAAGGGCGTTGCCTAGCGACCAGTACCCGCCAAAAAGCGATGGAAGAAGGCGCGCGGAACGCAGACTGTGCCATCGTTTTGGGATCATCGACTTCGAATAATAGCAAAAAGCTCGTGGAAATAGCCGCTAAAAGCTGCCCCGCTTTCTTATGTTTGGGGTTAGAAGAAGTCAAACGCCTTGATCTAAGCAAATTCGCAAAGGTCGCCTTGGCTTCGGGGACGTCCACCTCAAGGGAGACTTTCCTTGAGGTCAGGGCTTATTTGCGGAAGCTTTGACTTTGCCCCGTTCCTCAATGTTTTTAAGCAAACGGTAGAAATTCAGATATTTCCTTCTTGCTTCCTCAGAGAGGTTTTTATCGAGGATTTTGCCTACGTTCCTTTTTTGTTCGGAAACAAAAGAAAGAAAGACGGGGTCAAGCTTTTTTAGCAGGATGGGACCAAGGCCAAGCTCGGCTTTCGTATATGGCTTGGAAGGGGCTCCTTTGGTGAAGAGGATGATCGAATAATAGATTTTGTCCTCATAGACCATCTTTTCGTCTTCGATTGCGTAGCCAAGCTCGACGACCCTTCGCCGAACCTCGGCGAGGTCGCGATGGGGATCGACGATGATGGTATCGACGTTATCGAGCTTGTCCTTCCCCTTTTCAAGGATGTCGGCGACGAGCTTCCCGCCCATGCCGCATAAAGCGAGGCAAGTGACGTTCCCCTGAAGGTCCTCGAGGCCATCGCTGTGGGAGCAGACGACGTGGTTAGAGAAAGGGGAAGCGTCGATGTTGCTTTTCATGCGGATGAAAGGCCCGGGCTTGTTCTCCACCGCTTCGGCCCATTCGATTTTGCCGCTTTCGAGAAGGGCGAGGGTGAGATAAGCGTGGTCGGCTCCAATGTCGCCGAAAACCGCGCCTTTGGGCACGAAATCGTAGGCGGCTTTTAGTCTAGCAGACAGCTTTCTCATCCTTTTCTTCTCTCATGGGTTCTTCAATGCGCACGCAATTAGAAGAGGCGGCGTTTCCGCCGCCGCTCCTCATCAGCGATTTTTGCCGTCGCCGCCGAAATTGGCTTCCCTATAGTCGCCGAGCTTTTTAGCGCGGGTTGGGTGGCGCAACTTGCGGATGGCTTTGGCCTCGATTTGACGGATGCGCTCGCGGGTCACCCCGAATTCGCGTCCGACTTCCTCAAGGGTGCGAGGACGGTTGTCGTCTAAGCCATAGCGGAGGCGGAGGACCTTCTCCTCACGGTCGGTGAGGTCCTTCATGATGTCGTAGAGCTCGTCTTTGAGGAGACTTTTCGTCGTGTATTCCTCAGGGGACTGGGTCTCTTTGTCCTCAAGGAAGTCGCCGAGCCTGGAATCGTCTTCTTCGCCAATCGGGGTTTCTAGGGAAACGGGTTCCAAAGCGATGCGCTGAATGCGGAGAATAGCCTCGGCGCTTTGGGCGCCTTCGAGCTTCGCCGAAATTTCCTCAGCCGTGGGCTCGCGGCCGAGCTCCTGGGTGAGCTGGCGCTGGACGCGGGTGATTTTGTTGATGGTTTCGACCATGTGGACGGGGATGCGGATGGTCCTAGCTTGGTCGGCGATGGCGCGGGTGATGGCTTGGCGAATCCACCAAGTGGCGTAGGTGGAGAACTTAAATCCTTTGGTGTAGTCGAACTTTTCGACGGCCTTCATCAAGCCCATATTCCCCTCTTGGATGAGGTCGAGGAAGTGCATGCCCCTGCCGACGTAGTGCTTGGCGATGGAGATGACGAGGCGGAGGTTGGCGGTAATCAATTGGTCTTTGGCCCCCTGCTGCCCATCCACGCCCTTCCCAACGCCGTCCTCTTGATCGTATTTGAGGTGGGACTCCGGCGAATCGCCATAAACGTCAATCTGCTTATACCAATCGGCATAGGACAAATCGCCTCCCTGCTGTTTGTAGGCGGGATAGACTTCGTTCTCGAGCTTGGCTTTGGCCTCGTTGCCTTTGACGATGCGCTTAGCTAGTTCCGTCTCTTGGGCCGCGGTTAGAAGGTCGACTTTGCCAATCTCCTTCAGATACATTTTGACGGAGTCGTTGACTTTGACTTCGCCGATGGCGGCGTGATTGAATTCGTTGACGGCGTCGAGCTCTTCTTTTTCGGCGCTTCCGGTTTCCTCGTCGGAAACGACGTCGGCTTCTTCTTCCTCGAGGTCCTTTTCGGCGTTTTCGAGGTCGCTGAGGTTGGGCCCGTCGGGTTCTTCCTCTTCTTTGGTTTCTTCGTCTTCGCTGACGCTGATGCCGTTTTCTTTGAAGAAAGTCATCAAAGACTCGAGATCTTCGTCGCTGAGGTCAAGGTGGTTGGAGGCGTCGAGGAGTTCCCCGATGTCGATGCTCCCCTCCTCTTTCCCCTTTTTGAGGAAGCGCTTTTTGATGGCCTCTAAGCCTTCGATGTCTTCGTCTTCCTCGACAACGGGCTTAACGACTTTCTTGCTTTCTTTTTTGCTGGTTCCGCTTTTGGAAGTTTTCTTGCTGGTGGCCATGTTTTTCTCTCCTTTTAGTCTTTTTTCTTTTTGTTTTCCCAGGCCTTTCGGCGTTGGGCGGCGAATTCGCTGAGAAATTTTTTGCGCTCTTCGACGTTTCCGTTAGCTAGCGCTCTCTTGGCTTCTTCGCCGATTCTCATCTTCTCTTTCTCTTGGTCGATGGCTTTCCCGCAGGCCGCGAGTTGGCCGTCAGAGAAGGGAGGGGTGGATTTTTCTTCGTCCTCATAGAGGGAAAGCAGGGATTCTTCGAGGCTTTTGGCCTCTTCCCCTCCTTCGCTTTGGACCAATCCAAGAAGCTGAGCTTCCTCGATTTGCCCCTCATGGGAAGTGGAATAATCGATGATGTAGTTGGCAAGGCTGTTGTTTACGGGGTAATAGAAGTCCCCTACCTTGCTTTCGAAATAGGCGATGGCTTCGCTGTGGCGAAGCATGTAATAGAGAATCGTCCTTTCCGCACGGTAGAGCCGGTTGGTTGGACCTTTCTCCGCTGCGTGGCGATGGCTCGCTCCGCGACTCCGCTCGTTAGGAAGAACTTCTTCTTCGGAAGCGGACGACTTTGGAAGCATCGCCCGCACCGCCTCGGGCTCGAAGCGAGTGGCTTTAGCGAGTTTGGCGATGTAATTTTCCTTTTCAATGCCCGGCTTCAATGAAGCGCAATAAGGGAGGAAACGCTTCAAGACTTTCTCCCGGTCCTCGATGGTGTCGAGCTTTTTCGTGTTCAGATAGAAGTTGAGCGCGAAATC
This sequence comes from uncultured Bacteroidales bacterium, assembly GCA_963650805.1. GTDB lineage: Bacteria > Bacillota_I > Bacilli_A > RFN20 > CAG-826 > Alloenteromonas. Next base: position 31,175 of record CAVJMG010000012.1, on the reverse strand, counting down.
GCTGGAATCGACGAGGCTGCTCATCGCTTTTTTGAGGGCATCTTCGCCGCTTTCCTGAAGAATGTCATCGGGGTCGCGGAGATCGCCGGGATTGGATACGAAGCGACACGGGAGGTTCACCTTCTGCAAAAGGGTGAGGATCTTCATCATGCCGATTTGCCCAGGGTCGTCGCCATCGAGGCAAACGCGCACTTCGCAGTGCAACTTCCTCAAAAGCTCGATTTGCTCCTTTGTAAGCGAGGTTCCGCACAAAGCGACGGCGGAAGCTATGCCAATGCGGTCGAGGGCCATGACGTCCATAAATCCCTCAAGCAAATAGACGTAGCCATCGTGGCGCGCCGTTTTGGCGGCCCTGGCGTAGTTGTAGAGGGTTTCGCCTTTGTGGAATATCTTCGTTTCGGGCGAATTGACGTATTTTGGACTGTCCTCCTCGAGGAGTTTCCTCGCCGAGAAGCCCACCACCCTTCCTTGAGGGTCGGTAAGGGGGAAGATGAGGCGCCCGGCGTTACTGTCTTTGGAATCGTCTAATTGGACGTGGGCGACGCCAATCCCCTCAATCGATTTCAGCGAATGCTTCTTCGCTTGAAGGAAGGAAATGGTCTTTTTGCCGTCTCTAGGCGCGTAGCCAATGCCGAATTTCTCAATCTGAGCGGAGGGGATGTTCCTTTGGACGAGGTAATTCCTCGCTGCTTCGCCTTCAGCGGTATTGAGCGCGTACTGATAGTAGGCGTTCAAATCCTTGATGGCCTTATAAAGAGGCTCCTTCTCCGGATCGACGTAGACTTGCGTCCGCTCGCTTTCAAGCCGCGGGTCATGGAACCCGGAAATTTCAGCGACTTTGTGCAAAGCTTCTTCGAAGGAAACGTGTTCGTAATTTTGGACGAAGGAAATCGCGTTTCCGCCCTCCCCACAAGAGAAACATTTGTAGATTTGCTTCTCTTTGGAGATATTCAGCGATGGATTTTTGTCGTCGTGGAAGGGGCAAAGAGCAACGGTATAACGCCCTTTGTTGATAACGTTGAGATAGGAGGAAATGACGGTTACGATATCGGCGTTTTTAAGAACGGCCTCGATTAAATCTTTACTGTATATATTCGCTCCTTTCCTAGACTTTTATATATAAGTATATAATGTCTACTAGTTTTTAACTATTTATCAACTAATCAATATTCGATTTTCTTGCGGATGTATTCGGCTAATTCATCAATTTTGACACGGGTCTGCTCCATGGTGTCGCGGTCGCGGACAGTGACGCTTTGGTCAGTTTCGGTGTCGAAGTCGACCGTAACGCAATAGGGTGTCCCCACCGCGTCTTCTCTCCTATAGCGTTTGCCGATGGAGCCGGTTTCGTCGTAGGTCACGGAGAAGGATTTGGCGAGCTTCTGCTCAAGTTGTTTCGCCGAGTCGTTGAGTTTCTTCGACAAGGGAAGAACCGCTACTTTATAAGGGGCGAGCGCGGGGCTTAAATGCATGACGATGCGCTTATCCCCTCCTTCAAGTTCCTCTTCGTCATAGGCGTCCATGGCCACCATAAGGAAGAGACGATCCAATCCCATCGAAGGCTCAATGGTGTAAGGGACGTACTTCTCGTTGGTCTCGGGGTCAAGATAAGTGAGATCCTCGTGCGAATAATCCATGTGGCGTTTGAGGTCGTAGTCGGTTCTATCGGCCACGCCGAGGATTTCGCCCCAGCCGATGCTTGGGAAGTCATATTCGACGTCCGTGGTTGCCTTGGAATAGAAGGCCAATTCAGCGGCTTCGTGATCCCTATAGCGGAGATTCTCGTCTTTGACGCCGAGAGAATCGAGGAATTTACGGCAGTATTCCTTCCAATAGGCAAACCATTCGAGGTCGGTCCCCGGCTTGCAGAAGAACTCCATTTCGAGTTGTTCGAATTCGCGGGTGCGGAAGGTGAAATTCCCCGGAGTGATTTCGTTGCGGAAGCTTTTGCCGGCGTTGCAAACGCCGAAAGGGATCTTCTTTCTGCAAGTCCTTTGGACGTTTTTGAAGTTCACGAAGACGCCTTGGGCGGTTTCGGGACGGAGGTAGACGACGCTTGAAGCATCCTCAGTAACGCCGATGTGGGTTTTGAACATCATGTTGAATTTGCGAATAGGCGTGAAGTCGCTCTTGCCGCAATTCGGGCAAGTCATGGGATGAGTTTTCATGAACTCATCCATTTGCTCGAAGGTCATGCCGTCGACATCGACGTCAGGGTATTCGCTTTTAATGAGCTCATCGGCCCTATGCCTGGCTTTGCAGGCTTTACAGTCGACCATGGGATCGTTGAACGTGGAGACGTGGCCGGTTGCTTCCCAAACGCGGGGATTCATTAAGATGGCGGCGTCCAAGCCGACGTTGGTCGGAGATTCTTGCACGAATTTCTTCCACCACATCGAACGAATGTTGCGTTTCATTTCGGCCCCTAAAGGACCGTAATCCCAAGTGTTGGATAGGCCTCCGTAGATTTGGGAGCCTTGGAACACGAAACCAGAGGTTTGCAAGTGCTGGGCGATTGTTTCGAAAGTGAATTTTTGGCTCATATAGACAAGGAAATTGAATTCCTCCTTCCTGCTTTTTTGGACAAAAAGCCGTGAAAGTATAGAGTCAATCCCTTATAGCGTCAACCCATTATAAGTGTACTTTAGAGCATTTTCAAAACATCTATGGATTTGAGCTTTACCCCAGTTAGATTTTCGAGGTAATCGGCGAATTCCGAATAGAAAACCATGCACTCTTCTTGGGTAAAGTCCGCCCTCTCAAAGTCTTTGGATTCGCATTTGAAGAGGAAGCGGGCAATCTGAAGGCGGCGTAGTGAGGACTTTGCCGACGTTTCCGGATCGAAATCATCCCCGCAAAGGAATCCACCCTCAGCGTAGCTTAAGGAGACAATGTCTTTTTGTCTGCCGCAGATCACGCACCGGTCGACGTTTAAGGCGTATCCAGCGATAGAAAGCACTTTGGCAAAATAAAGCAGCCCCATCGTTAAGGCGTCTTTGCCTCTTGAAAGCAAACGCAAAATAGGGAGAAGGTAGCTATATGCCATAGGCGCTTCATCTTCTTGAACAATTTTAAGGGTCAGCTCCTGAAGAAAGGAAAGCACCCCCGCTTCCCCTAAATCGTCCAAACGCAAAAAAGATTCGGCAGCAACGCCTTCTTTTAGGCTCAATCCACCGCTTTGGGATTCCATTAAAACAAAATCGGAAAGAGTCATCGCTTGAACGGATGGGGCGTTTTTCGAAGTGAGTTTTTCAACGCCCCTAGCGCGGAAAGAGAAAAACCCCTCCTCATTAATCGCGTTTACCATAGCGTCAGAATCCTTATACGGAGTAAGACGCAAAACCAATCCGCGAAAGCGTTTTTCAGTTTTCAGCATATCCGAGCTTTTTAAGCATCGACGGATCGTCTCTCCAGCCCTCTTTGACGTCGACTTCGATGTTCAAAGCCGTAACGTGAGTTTTGAAGACTCTTTCCATTTCGTGCCTGGCGGCCATGGAGATTTTCTTGATCATCTCCCCGCCTTTGCCGATGACAATCGCCTTATGGTTCTTTTTGTTCAAGAGAATGGTCGCGTCGATCATCAAGCCGCCCTTCTCTTTTTCAAAGGAGGTAATCAAAACGGCGGACTGATGCGGTATTTCTTGCTTAAGGAAGTGCAACAGCTCCTGACGGATGATTTCTTTCGCGCGGTATGGGAGGTCCTTATCGGTCAAGTAATCGTCGGGATAAAAAGGCTCGCCCTCTTGCAAATAGGGCTCAATGGCTTCTTTGACTTCCTTTATGCCAAAACTCTTCAAGAAGGAAGATTCCAAAAGAGTCGCTTCGGGGAAACGCTCTTTGATTTCTTTTTTCTTGGCTTCCCCTTCTTCAATGCGCAGCAAATCGATTTTATTCAAAACGAGGATTTTCGGGGCGTTGGAGCGAAGCGAAGCGATGATTTTGAAATCGGGTTCGAGGGTTTTAGCGGTCCCATCGATCAAGTAAAGAATGGCGTCGACGTCTTTCGAAGAATCGAAAGCCGATCTTTTCATATATCGGTCCAGCCCTCCTTCGCCAAAGAAGATCCCTGGGGTATCGACGAAGACAATTTGCCGTTTGGGCTCATTGAGAATCCCACAGATCGAATCCCTCGTGGTTTGGGCTTTGGGCGAAACAATCGAGACTTTTTTCGATAGCACGGCGTTAAGGAAAGTGCTTTTGCCCGCGTTCGGGCGACCTAATATCGCGACGAATCCTACTTTCATAGCATATCTCCTCCTTCAAAGGCATAGGGAAGAAGCTCCCCGACGGTCATGATTTTGATATCGCCATGGACGTTTCCCAAGTAAATTTTCGCATCCATTGGGAAGAACTCGGCGATGACTTGGCGGCAGGCCCCACAGGGAGAAATGGGTTCATCGGTGTCTCCGGCGATAGCTAAGGCTAAAAAATCATCGCTGGTGCACCCTTCCATTAGCGCATGGTAAATGGCGTTTCTTTCAGCGCACATCGAAAGCCCATAGCTCGAGTTTTCAACGTTTGCACCATGGAAAATGCGGCCATCTTTCAATAGAAGCGCGGCGCCAACGGCAAAATGGGAATAAGGAGAGTAGGACAAAGCCCGCGCCTCAATGGCTTCTTCGAGCAAATCTTCGGCCGTCATATCTTCCCCTCCTCCTCCTTAACCGCGTCAAGAATTTTGTCTTGAAGCGGGAACATGATTTTGGCCTCTTCTTCCTTCATATGATCGTAACCAAGAAGATGAAGCAAGCCGTGGCAGAACAAAAAGCACATTTCCCTTTGCTCCGAGTTGCCGATTTCTTTGGCTTGTTCGAGGGCCCTAGGGACGCAGATGAATATTTCTCCGAGCATATGGGGGATATTAGGGTCAGCGATCAAGCCTTCCTCGCTTTTATCGTCGTTGAAGGCGAATGAAATGACGTCGGTAACCCTATCCACGTTGCGGTAATCACGGTTGATTTGGTGGATCGTCGGTTCGTCCACTAAAGAAACGTCCACCTCGTAGTTGGTAACCACCCCAAGCAAAGAAAAAGCCTTCTCCATAATGGCGGAATATTTTTCTCCGTAGCCATCGTAAGAAGGGTCCATTCTGTTTTCAAATTCAAGTTCCATATTTATGGCTTCATTGTATCATTTTGCTCCTTCTTTTTGGGAACAATCGCACCGCCGAAATGCAATAAGAAATACGGCTTCTCCCGTTTTTCGTCTTCGGCCATGTCCGCATCCTTGTAAATTGCTTCGAGTTGATGAAGAAGATAGAGCAAGGAAAACAGGCAGAAAAGAAAGCGATTGCTGGATACGCTTCCCCACAATAGGCATATCGAGGAAGAAAAAGCGCAAAGGCACATCTCTATAACGCGCGTGCAAGAGGCTTTTTCGGCATAAGCGTAAGAGCGGGCGAACAAATCGTTTAATCTCTTCCTTTTTTCTTCTGTTGCCTCCTCTTTTGAGATGAAGTCATTTTCCATCTTTCCCATTTTTTCTTCCTCCCTTTCCCTTGCATCGCCGAAGAAAATCCTCGAAAGGCAGGAATACAAAACCGGAGCTAACGATAGCAGGCCAAAAAACGGGTCATTCAACGCCAAAAGGAAAAAGAGGAAGGCAAATGCGAGGAGATCCTCACAAAGGCAGATTTTAGGAAGCAGATAGCTTCTTTTGTAGGCGCAATAATGCTGGAGCAAATTCCGTCTCTCCGATTCATCGCCCCTCAAGCACCCTTCCGAATATTCCTTGTCGAAGGATTTCATCTCATTGAGCAAGGCCCAGCTCCTACCCGTTATGGTCGCAAAATAGCCAAGAACAAAGAGAATCAGAAGAGGGAAGGAGCCGCCTTCCCTAAGGCAAGAAATGCCCCCTATAGCCAAAATCACCTCAATGATGGGAAATAAGGCGAAACACAAAAGCCTAGCCCCAGGCGAGCGTTTAAACGAAAGGTATTCCCTTTCCGCGCTTGCGTCGAAAGAAAGCTGGCGGAGATAAACGCCTTTGGAAATTCCCTCCAACTCTTCGAAAGGAATCTTCCTCCTTCCTTTTGCGGGATCAAAAACCACATAGGCCCTCTTTCCTTTCCCTTTGACGTAAACCATATGTTCCAACCCCTCTTCTTCTACCAAAAGGCAAATCGGGAAATAGGCGCATTGGCGCAAGCCACTTGGCTCGAGGAACTGATATCCGCCAAGCAGCAATCCATTGTCTTTGGCGAAGGCGATCAATTCCCCCAGCGAAGGGGCCTGTCCGGTAATAAGAGGCTCTTTAAGTTCTTCCGCGCGTTTGACTCCATTATGCTTAAGCATCATCTTGATAGACGCGTATCCGCATCCTTTTTCCTGGGCTTGGTAAATCATCGTTTTATCCTTCACCCCTTCAATAAAGGGGAATTCGGCGTTTCACCCAAAAAGAATCAAAAAAAGCCCCCGGGCTTTCGCCTGAGGGCAATTTTGCAAGGATTAGAATTTCTTCCTGCGGGCCATCTTAGATTTCATCTTCCTGGCCAATCCCGGCTTGAGGTAAGCTTCGCGCTTCCGGGCCTCGAAAAGGATCCCGGATTTGTTGACGCCGCGTTTGAAACGGCGGAGCGCGTCATCGATGGTCTCGTTCTCACGGACGACGACTTTTACGGACATTCGGTTCTCACTTCCTTTCCAGACAAGCGTTAGATTACGCTTCTAAGGCTCAAAAGGCAACGGAAATCAGGCTTGTTTCGCTTTTTCTTCCATGATGGCGACGCAAGCGCTCGCCCCAATGCGATTGGCCCCGGCGTCAACCATGGCGACGACCTCATCGTAATGATGAATTCCACCGCTGGCCTTGACGCCCAAACTGGGCCCAACGGCTTCTCTCATGATGGCGACGTCTTCGGCCTTGGCCCCGCCTTTGGAGAAACCCGTGGAGGTCTTCACGAAGTCGGCTCCGCCTTCTTTGGCGGCGATGGAGGAAAGGCGAATTTCCTCTTTGGTGAGCAAGCAGGTTTCAAGAATGACTTTAAGGGTTTTCTCGCCGGCTTCTTTCTTCAGGGATGCGACTTCCTCTTTAATGGCGCCCCACTTCCCCTCTTTGGCCCAAGAAATATTCTGGACCATGTCGATTTCGTCGGCCCCGTCAGCGATGGCTAGGCGCGTTTCCTCGACTTTGACCTCGGTTTTGTTCGCGCCTAAGGGGAAGCCGATGACCGTGCAGACCTTGACGTTGCTCCCCTTTAGCTCTTTCGCGGCCAAAGAAACGAAGTCCGGGTTGACGCAAACGGACGCGAAATCGAATTTCCTCGCTTCCTGGCAAAGCGCCTTTATCTGTTCAGGCGTCGCTTCCGGTTTAAGCAGGGTGTGATCGAAAAGTTTATTGAATTCCATGTTTTTTCCTCCGCCACATTATCCTAACAATCAAGGCAAAAGAAAAGCCCGGGAAACCCGGGCTGATTTCTTGAGAAAATTACTTCTCTTCTTTCTTGACGGAAAGAACCTGTTTGCCGTCGTAATAGCCGCATTCAGGGCAAACGCGGTGAGAACGGATCATCGCGCCGCAATGAGGGCAAGCGACCAAGCCGGTGACTTCGAGCTTGAAGTGCGTGCGGCGCAATCTTTTCCTGGTTTTGCTGGTTCTTCTCTGTGGGACTGCCATAGTTGTTTCTCCTTTGAATTCCGGTGGCAATTATATCGGGAAGAAGGGTAAAAACAACCGAAAAAGTTAGACGATGTCAAAAATAAACCGAATTAATCCGCTGCCACCGATTTTTCGTAGACGATTTTGGCGATTTCGCCATGCCGGGGAGCCTCACTTGGAACACCAAAGAGGAGATAATTGGAACTGTGTCCGCGGGCAAGTTTCCTCTCCGCGTCGTAGTCCTCGAAAAGAACCTCAAGCTCTTTCCCGTAGAACTCCTCTTCATAGCTTTGCCGCAGCTCTTTGGAAAGAGAAAGCAACTCTGCCACCCTCGCCTTCTTGACTTTGGAGTCGACGTCCTTAAGCGTCGCGGCGTAGGTGCCCGGGCGACTGGAGAAAGGGAAAACGTGAATCTCGGCAAAGCGGGCTAATTTGCAAAAGGAAACGGTTTCCTGCCATTCCCCCTCGCTTTCCTCGGGGAAACCCGCGATGACGTCTGTGGTTATGGCGATGTCTGGGCGAGCCGCCCTAATCGCTTCAAGCTTATTCAAAAACCCCTCGGTATCGTATTTCCTTTTCATCCTCTTCAAAACGCTGCTGCTGCCGGATTGCAAAGGGATGTGCAAATGGGAGGCGATGCGGCGATCCTTTTTCAAAAGCTCCAAGAGACGATCGTCGATTTCGCTTTCCTCAATGGAGGAGATGCGGAGTCGATAAAGGTCGGGGCATTTGAAGAGGATATCCTCCAAGAGAGACGAGATTCGGTAGCTTCCATCCCCAAGGTCTTTGCCATAGGCCCCGATGTGGATGCCGGTGATGACGATTTCCTTGTATCCGGACTTAACCAGCGCCTCGGTTTCCTTCAAGACGTCGCGGGGGTCCCTCGATCTTGAGTTTCCCCGGAGGAAGGGAATGAGGCAATAGCTGCAGAAATTGTCGCAGCCATCTTGGATTTTAAGGTAGGCTCTGGCGTTCTCGCAGAAAGCGTTGGCCCCAAGCTCCTCGTAATTTTCCTTCCGCACGTTTTCGTGGATGTCGATGCGCTTAGTTTTGGTCTTCTCAAACTCTTCTATATAAGAAGGAATCAACGCCCGGTCGGAGGCACCGAGAACGATGTCTGCGCCAAGGGAGGCGGCTTGCTCGGCGTGGGTTTGGGAATAGCAGCCCATAACGACGATGACGGCGTCAGGGTTGCCTTTTCGGTAAGAGGAAATGTGTTGCCTTGACTTTTGATCGGCCTTCCCGGTGACGGAGCATGTGTTCAAAACGATGACGTTGGCCTCATTCACGCTTGAAGTCTCTTTATACCCATGAGAAGAAAGAATCGTCCCTACGGCCGCGTTCTCGTACGAGTTGACTTTGCAGCCCAAACTATGCAAAAAATAAGTTTTCATAATTTCGAAGCATCTTTCTCCAATTTCGATAAAACAACGACCTCATCGTAATTAATTTTGTACATCAATCTACTAGAAATCAACTTATTATCAACCAAGGCTTTTTTAAAGCCCTCCTTGTCATCGTCATAATAGCAATCCACCGCCGGAAGGATGCGCTCCATCATGTGGTTGTAATTGGGCACTTTGACATAACGGTCAAACAAGCGGCATTCGGCGTCCAAGCGGCCTTGTTTGTTGACGAAATATATGCTTCTGGAATCGTAATCGTAGAAGGCGCTTCCGCTATCGGTTTTCTTGGCTCTAACAAGCTTTGTGAAAAGAGATTCGAACAAGTCGTCCCCATAATAATCGAAAGGGTCAATCAGAACGGCTTCGTAATTTTTGACGATTCTCCGATAAGGGGTTTTGAAGAGTTTGCCCCACTCTTCCGAATAGATTCGGTTCAGGCTTTTCGAGAAGATGGGAACGTATATCTTTTCGCCTTCGTGTAGATGGTATGGAAGGGAAGACAGCGCTTTGTCCATCGCTTCCTTCAAAAGGACGTTTTGGGCGTTCTCATCAAGTCCCTGGCCCTTCAAGAAAGCCTCTCGAAGACCCTTTTCGATCGTCTGTTTGCCGTAAAGCGAGCGCAAAACGATATTGGCCCTAATGACTTCAAAAGGCGTAGATGCCTTCATCAGCGGCTGAAACAAGAAAAAATCGCTGAGAACGCCCGAATTGGCCAAGAAAAAAGCCATTTCGTCGCTTCGCTCAAAAGAAGTCTTCTTTTGCTTTTTCTTCAAGGTCGCGAAGAGGTCCATATCAACGAAGGAACTCGCCCGTCGCGTCCTTAAGGCAGTCTTTCTTAAGCAAAACGATGCCCAGAATCAAATCGAAGACGATCCAAAACGCGGGGAAAACGATAATCGACACAAGCGGTTTCAGACATCCGAAAACAGGCAGTAACACAAAGCAGGCAAGGCTTAATAAAAAGCAAACGAGGAAGGCGATCCCCCTGCCTTTGAACCCCAAATAGAAGTCATGGGCCCCGGTGAAGCCGAGGGTCATGGCCAAAATCGCGTAGACTTTGTGGGATTTGGATTTATAGAGCTCGTAATGACCCGTCACGGGATCGATGTGAGAGGTCATGTCTTTGGTCGCGTAGTCTTCGTCAATGGGCTTCTTTTCGCCGCAATAAGGGCAGACATCTGCGTCAAGACGGGATATTTCTTTGTGACAATTTTTGCAGTAAGGCATAAGTTCTAGGGAATTATAACCCCCTCCGCGAGGAGTTTAAAACAAAACGGCCAATAGTTTAGCATTGGCCGTTAAATTCAGATGGACTTCATTTCTTGAAGCGTTGCTTCCACTTCGCAAACGGCCCTTCCTTTTTGTTTTCCTGCGCCTGGAATTCCCTCAAAAGGTCTTTCTGAGCTTTGGACAACTTGACCGGGGTCTTCACTTTAATGTGGAGGTATTCATCCCCTGGCTTTCCGGAGCGGAGGTCGTTGACTCCCTTCCCCTTAAGCTTGAGGATTTGATCGGGCTGAGTGCCTTCGGGGATGGACACGGTGACTTCCCCATAGACGGTGGGCACATCGATGGAAACGCCAAGGGCGCAGTCGATGAAGCTTAAGGGCACTTCCAAATGGATGTCGTTGCCTTCTCGCTTGAAATCGGGATGCTCGGTGACGATTACCTCGACGTAGAGGTCGCCATTGCTTCCGCCGTTGATTCCCCTGCCCCCTTTTCCGGAGACGCGGATCTGCTGGCCCGAGCTTATGCCGGCGGGGATGTTCACCAAAAGGTCCTTATGGACTTTGGCATAGCCCTTCCCACCGCATTCATGGCATTTGTTCTGAACGACTTTGCCCCTTCCTCCGCAATGGGAGCAGGTGGTTTGTCCTTCCATAACGCCGAAGATGGTCCTTTGTTGCGTCCTTTCGACGCCAGACCCACCGCAATAAGGGCAAGTCTTCAGATCCGAATCGCTTTCCGCGCCGGTCCCATGGCAATGGGAGCAAGGCTCTTCGTAATTGACGGGAATCGTGACTTTCGTTCCCTCAATCGATTCCATGAAGGAAATGCGGATGCGCGTAACGGCGTCTTGGCCTTTAGCGGGCCCTGTTTGAGCGGACGAAGAGCGTCTACCTCCCCCTCCGAAGAAGGAAGAGAAGATATCGCCCAAATCCACATCGCCGAACCCTTGAGAGGAGAAACCTCCCCCAAAGGGGTTCCCAGCCCCTCCGGTAGAGGCGCCTTGTTCGAACGCGGCTTGTCCAAAGCGGTCGTACTGAGCCCTTTTGTTGTCGTCATAAAGGACATCGTAGGCCTCTTGGACCTCTTCGAATTTCTTCGGGGCGTCCGGGTCGTGGTTGATGTCGGGGTGATATTGTTTGGCTAATTTGCGGTAAGCCGATTTGATTTCGTCCTTGGTCGCGGTTTTGCTGACGCCGAGGACTTCGTAATAATCTCTTTTGGTTTGACCCATAACGGCCTCCTTTCTAAAACAAGAAACGGGGCGCCAGAGAGATTCCGGCGCCCATTTTATTCGGGGTCGCCCCCATTACTTCTTGTCGGTGAAATCGGCATCGACGACGTCATCGGCGGTCTCGTTGCCTTCGCCTTTGCTTGCGCTATCGGAAGCGCCGGCGTTATTGGCGCCGCCATTAGTAGCGCCCTGCTGGTAAGAGGCGGCTTGGGCGGCGGCGTCTTCGAGCTTGCCGACGATCTCGCGAATCTTGTTGATGTCGTTGGAGGCAAGGGCGCCGCTAGCTTCGTCGCGGAGCTTGGTGAGGGCGTCTTTCTGCTCCTGGCTCATCTTATCGCCGTTCTCGTTGAGGGTGGCGTTGATTTGATCGACGTAAGTCTGGGCTTTGTTCTTGACCTCGATGTCGTCCTTCCTCTTCATGTCGGCCTCTTTGTTCATCTCGGCTTCTTTCACCATGCGGTCGATGTCCTCTTTGGAAAGACCGTTGGAGCCGGAGATGGTGATGTCCTGAGACTGCTTGGTATCGAGATCCTCGGCCGTGACTTTGACGATGCCGTTGACGTCGATGCTGAAGGTGACTTGAATGCGAGGCTGGCCGCGGCGAGCCGGACGGATGCCGGAAAGCTGGAAATGGCCGAGCAACTTGTTGTCATGGGCCATCGGGCGCTCCCCTTGGTAGACCATGATGTCGACGGCGGGCTGATTGTCCTCAGCCGTGGAGAAGGTCTGGCTCTTCGTGGTCGGGATGGTCGTGTTTCTCGGGATCAAGGGGGTCATGACGCCACCGAGGGTCTCGATGCCGAGGGTAAGCGGAGTGACGTCGAGCAAGACAACGTCTTTGACGTCGCCGGCGATGACCGCGCCTTGGATGGCGGCGCCGGCGGAAACGGCTTCATCCGGGTTGACCGAGAGATTGAGGTTCTTGCCGGTGATTTGCTTGACGAGGTCTTGGACGGCGGGCATGCGGATGGAGCCACCGATCATCAGAACGTCGCCGATTTCGCTGTAGGAGAGGCCGGAATCCTTCATCGCCTTTTCAAGAGGCACGCGGCAGCGTTCGAGCAAAGCGCGGGTGAGATCCTGGAATTTGGCGCGGGTGAGCGTGGTTTCGAAGTTGATCGGGCCGTTCTTCCCCATGCCGATGAACGGGAGGGAAATCGTGGTCTGGAGGGAGCTGGAGAGCTCGATTTTGGCTCTTTCGGCAGCATCGACGAAGCGCTGACGGGCCATTTTGTCGGTCAAATCGGCCCCGGTCTCGATTTTGATTTGGGCCTGAATCCAATCGGCGAGGGTGTTGTCCCAGTCGTCGCCGCCAAGATGGGTGTCGCCGCTGGTGGCCAAAACCTGGAAGGTGCCGTCGCCGATATCGAGGATGGAGACGTCGAGGGTTCCTCCGCCAAGGTCGAAGACGAGGACCTTTTCGGATTTATTGTTCTCAAGCCCGAAGGCGAGGCAAGCAGCGGTCGGCTCATTGATGATCCTGACGACGTCTAGCCCGGCGATGGTGCCGGCGTCTTTGGTGGCCTGGCGCTGGGCGTCGTTGAAGTAGGCCGGAACGGTGATGACCGCTTTTTTAACGGGCTGCCCGAGGTTCTTCTCGGCGTAAGTCTTCATGTAGGAAAGGACTTTGCTGGAGATTTCCTGCGGAGTGAAGTCCTTATTCAAGCAATTGATGTGGAATTTGTCGCTGGTGCCGATGTGGCGCTTAGCGCTTGAAACGGTGTCCGGATTGGTGATGGCTTGACGCTTTGCGGCGTTGCCGACAATCTCCTCGCCATCGCCTTTGAAGGCGACGACGGAGGGGGTCGTGTTGGTTCCTTCCGGGTTGGGGATGACTTTGACTTTGCCATCGGCCTGCATGCAGCTGATGACCGAATTGGTGGTACCAAGATCGATACCGACGATGATTTCTTTTGCCATAATGATTATTCTCCTTTTAGGCCTGATGGGCCTTATCTTCGCCCTGTTCGGGCTTTTCGTCTTTCTTCTCCTCTTTCTTGCTTACCGTGACCATTGCCGGGCGAACCAAGCGGTCATGGAGTTTGTAGCCCGAGGAATGGATTTTTGTGACGACGTTTGCGGGCAAGTCGTCGCGGATTTCTACGTCGACGGCGTGCATGTAATTGATGTCATAGGGGTCGTTGAGCTTTGGGGTGACTTCCTTGACGCCCTCATCTTCAAGCGCTTGCTGAAGCTGGCGGTAGATGTATTGGAAGCCGACCTGATAGTTCTTCGCCTCTTGGCTTTCCGGGCTGGCCACTAAGGCCATGCGGAAGGCGTCGAGCGCGGGGAGGAGTTTTTCGAGGAAGCCCTCGGAGCGGTAGCGGATGGCCACCCTCTTATCTTCCTCTATGCTGCGCCTGAGGTTCTGCATATCGGCGTAGGCGCGGTAATACTCGTTTTTCCAATGGTCTTTATCCGCGTTGGCCTTCTCAAGCTCTTCTAAGGCTTTTTGGTATTTCTCCTTGGGGACTTTCTTGCCGGAGAAGAGGGAACTCGATTCCTCGGAGTTTTTCACTTCGGGCTGTTCTTCTTGCTTTGGTTCCCCTGCTTCGGGTTGCTGTTTCCCTTCTTCGGGGTGCTTTGTTTCTTCTGACATTGCTGTTTTTCTTCTCCTTTCTCCTCACCGCTGCCCTGGGCGAAGTAATCGTCGAGCGAGCGGGTAACGTAATCTAAGGTTGACATGATGCGCTCATAGTCCATTCGGGTCGGCCCAAGAAGGCTGATGGAAGTCTTCTCTTGGCCGGGAATCGAGATATCCGCGGTGATGAGGGCCACGTCCTGCAGACCTTCTTCCTTCCCGAATTTGACGCTCACGCCTTCGCTTTCCTTCCCGTCGCCAACGGCTTGGCGCATGGCTTGGGGGTTGTCGAGGAGCTTCAAGATTTTCTTAAGCTTCTTGGCGTCTTCGGCGAACTCCGGATGGTCGAGAAGGTTCTCCTTCCCATAGAGGTTCACCCTTTCCCCAGCGAATTGGACGAAGGCCGACAGGAGGGCTTGGTAGATGGCGTCTTGGCCAACGACGTAGTCGGTGACCGCGGGCTTCATCGCCTCCATTTTGGGCACCAATTCCGAAACCGGCGTGCCGATGAGCCTTTGGTTTAGCAGCTCAACGGTCTTTTGGACGTCGTTAGGCAACATTTTGGCGTCGATGACGAACGTTTTGTTCTCGACGTAGCCTTGGTCGGTCACGAATACCGCGGTTGCGGTATTCGGCCCAATGGGGATCAGCTGAATGGAAACAAGCTTTTCCTTGTTGACCTTCGGCCCCAACACCCCAACGGCGAGGTTAGTCATGTTCGAGAGAATCTCGCAGGACTTCTGAATGACCTCTTCCACCGATTGCGCCTTCTTCTCCAAAACGGATTGGAGGGCGTATTTGACGGAGCTGTCGACCCTTTCCTCGCGAAGGTGTTCGACGTAATAGGCATAGCCTTTGCTCGAAGGAACCCTTCCCGAAGAAGTGTGGGTCTTCTCGAGGTACCCCTCCTTCTCAAGCTCGCTCATTTCCGAGCGGATGGTGGCCGAGGAAACGCCGAGATGATAGGACTCCAATAGCGTTTTGCTGCCCACCGGTTCGGCGGTGCGGATGAAGTGCTCAACGATGAGCTTCAATATCTCTTCGCTTCGTGTCATTGGCCCTCCTTTCTAGCAGTCTCTTTCTATGAGTGCCAAGGACATTATAGGAAAGGTCTTAGCACTGTCAAGGATAAAGTGCCAAAAAGTTTTGAATTCGCTTCTATTCGCTGATTAGGGTCAGCAAAACGTAGTCCAGAAGCTCGATTCCTTTGTCCGTGGGGATGATTCTGGCGTCTTTTTCCACGAGCATGCCCTGCTTTTTAAGCTTCGCCAAAGGAATGGCGAAGTCTTCTTCAAAGGCGGTTCCGAACCGTTTTTTGTATTCGCTTAGGGGAAAACCCTCCTCAAGGCGAAGCGTGGTCAAAAGGAAATCCTCCACGCCGCTATCTTCGTTTGGCACGGCGATGCCCTCCCCTTTTAAATAGGATGTCAATGAGCGCGAATTGCCGTAGCGCCTCCCGTCGACGAATCCGCTAGCGCCCATTCCGATTCCGTAAAATTCCTCGTCTTTCCAATAGGTGAGGTTGTGCCGGCATTCAAATCCGGGCTTGGCGAAATTAGAAACCTCATAGCGTCGATACCCTTCCTCGCGGAGCAAAGAGAGCACTTTCTCGTATTGCTCCCCCTGCTCGTCTTGGCTCGCCTCTTTGACGCCATCTACGAAAAAACGCGTCCCTTCTTCTAAAATCAAAGTGTAAACGGAAAGATGAGGCGCCTCCAAAGAAAGGAAATTCCTCGCCTCTTCCTCGATATCGCCAAGCTTTTCTCCAGGCAAGGCGACCATCCAATCGAGGTTGATGTTATCAATCCCCGCCTCTTTTAAGGCGCTGACCCTATCTTTAACGAGGGAAAAATCATGTTTTCTTCCCAATAAGCGAAGGTATTTATCCAACGAGGACTCCACGCCTAAGCTAACCCGGTTGACGCCATGTTTCGCCAAGCAAAGGATCTTCTCTTCGCTTAGGCTTTCCGGGTTGCCTTCCATGGAGAATTCCCCGTCTTTGTCCAAATGGGCGGAAAGCCTCTCCAAAAGAGAGTCGAGAAGATCAAGCGGCAGGCAGCTTGGCGTCCCTCCCCCGACATAAATCGTATCGACAAGCCCCACTTCCCGCTTTTCAAGCTCATCAAAAAGAGCGGAAAGGTAGCTTTCCGCCCAATTCTGTTTGTAAAGGACTTTCGGGAAGTCGCAATAGGCGCAGATCTCGTTGCAAAAGGGAATGTGGACGTAGAGGGAGCGCGGAGCCATGGCGGCTTACTCCTTCTTATCCTTGTCCTTGTTCTTCTCTTCTTCGAACTTCTGCATCTGCTTTTCGGCTTCGGGGTCTTCAACCTTCTCCAAAACGCGGTCGAGCTCCTCTTTGGCGATTTCTTTGTCCGATTTCGGCTTTTCGTTGTTCTTAAGCCCGGGGACATGACGTTTCAAGAGGATGACGAGCAAGACGACCAAAGCGAAGAAGCTCACCAAAACGACGATGATGATGACGCTGTTGGTCGAGGAGGATAAAGTGCTGAGGTAATTGTTCATTTTATTTTTCTTCTCCTTGCTTGATGGGAGTATACACGAATTTGTTCTTGATTTGCTTCTTTGCGTAGAAACCTAGCTCAGAAAGGCCGTCCATGCTCGTGCGCGCGGTCTCGTAGGCGCAGTGGGAGGCTTTCTTGAAGTCTTGGATAGTGTAGAACCTGCCCAAAGTGCAATGGGAGGCGTAGAAGAGAGCCTGCTTTTTTGAAAGGGAGGGGTTGGTCTCGAGAAGATAGCGGGCCGTTTCCTTGACTTCCTTATCGCTATAGGAAGGACGGGGCGCCGCGATGGCGGAGGACCCTTCTTTCGAGGAGAAGCTTTTCTCCTCTTCCGGGGTCAATAGAGGCACTTTGCTCTCTTTGGGCTTAACGGCAGCTTCGTGGGGGGCGCTTTGTTCCCCTTCTTCCCTCGTTTCGATGGGTGGGGCCGATGAGGATGGGCCTTCTTTTTCCCCCTCCATTTCCTCAGGCTTTCCGAGGAATTCCTCCGCCACTTCCTCTTTTTCGGCCTTGCTGATTGAGGCTAAGGTCTCCTCAATCCAAGGGCTTACGATGGAAATTAGATGCAGGGCGAAATAGGTGAGGTCGCAATCCTTTAGGGTCTGATTGAGCACGTCGCGCAGCTCTGGGGTCAATTTAAGACAAGATTCGAGAGGCAAAAGATAGGAATAAGAAGGCAACGCGGTTTGGAAGAGCGCTTTGCCAAGGAGCAAGGCGGTGAGCTCGTTTTGGGTTTCGAAGGGCCGGACGTAATAGCAATAATAAACGCCCGCGCTCGCCCTTAAGGCTATAGGTATGGAGGCGTCGTCGAGGAATTCGAACAAAGAGTCCATCATCCGCGGGATTTCCCCAAAGGGGGCATAGCTGCCCACCCCACCGCCGAATAGGGCCGTCGTATAAATCGAGGTCAGATCCTTCTCGCGGTAGAAGCAAGAAACGTCTCCCCTACCAAGCAATGCAAAATAGCTCTCCCCGAAGAAATCCTCATGGGAAGAAGGCTTAGAAAGGTGGAGCTTCCTCTCCTGGCGGAGGTAAGAGAAAAGCGATTTTTCCTTGGCGTTGGCGTTAGCCTCGCTGTAGACGCCTTTAAGCATCGCTTTCAGCGTGAGCTCATCGGCTTTGATGCCCCCAACGGAGGCGGCGATTTGAAGCTGCGGGAGAAGAAGCTCCCTCTCAAACCGAGCGAAGCTATTGGGAGAGACCTGCTCAAACTCAGCCATTTTTTCCTGAAAAGCGGCTAGCTGGGCGGAAAAAGCGTTGATTTTGGCGCTTACTCCCAAGGAGGCGGTGTAATGGAAATTGGCTTTGGCGACATTAAGCAAATCGACCTTCCTCTCATAGTTGCGCCGATAGGAAAGCACGCCCTTCCAGAAGTCGTCGACCAAACTCATGTGCAAGGCGTTCTTCAAGCCTGCTTTGGTGACGTAATTCTCATCCGTGTACCGTAAAGGTATGTCGTTAGCCATGCGCTACCTCTCTTCTTAGAAATTATAGGCAACATGCAAAAGGCGATTCAACCAAAAAACTACTAATTTCAATCTTTGGAAAACTATTTTTTGATGTCGTCATCGATGGAAAGCACCGACATGAAGGCTTCTTGGGGAACTTCGACTGAGCCGATGGCCTTCATGCGCTTCTTCCCCTCCTTTTGCTTTTCCAAAAGCTTCTTTTTCCTGGAGATGTCCCCGCCATAGCACTTGGCCAAGACGTCTTTGCGCATGCTCTTGATGTCGGCTCTGGCGATGACTTTGCCAGAAATCGCGGCTTGGACGGGGACTTCGAATTGCTGCCGCGGGATGATTTCCTTCAAGCGGCTGACTAAGGCAAGGCCCCTTTTGTAGGCGTCGGGCCTATAGACGATGCAGGAAAGCGCGTCGATGACGTCGCCGTTGAGGAGAATGTCCATCTTGGCGAGGTCGCTTTTGCGGTATTCCTTGAATTCGTAATCCAAGGAGGCGTAGCCCTTCGTGTAGGATTTGAGTTTGTCGAAGAAAGAATAGATGATTTCGGAAAGGGGGAGGTCGTATTTCACGATGACCCTAGTCTCGTCGAAATATTCGAGGTCGACATAGCTCCCCCGCTTGTTTTGGCAAAGTTCCATGATGGGGCCGACGTAATCTTTCGGGGACATGATTGAGGCTGCAACGAAAGGCTCGTCGATCTCCTTGATTTTAGAGGGGTCCGGCATTTCGGAGGGATTGTCGATTTCAACGATCGTCCCATCGGTGAGCTGGATGCGGTAAATGACCGAAGGCGCGGTGAGGATGAGGTTGAGGTTGTATTCCCTTTCAAGCCTTTCTTGGACGACGTCCATATGGAGCAGTCCCAAAAAGCCGCACCGGAAGCCGAATCCGAGGGCTTGGGAGGTCTCGGGGACATAAATTAGGGAAGCGTCGTTCAAAGCCAGCTTCTCCAAGGCGTCTTTGAGGTTTTGGTAATCCCTGCTGTCGACGGGGTAAAGCCCGCAATAGACCATGGGGTTGATCCGCCTATAGCCTTCAAGGGGCTTTTCGGCGGGGCGCTCCTCCAAAGTGATCGTTTCGCCCGGGAAGACGTCGTGGATGTCTTTGATGGTCGCGGTTAAGTAACCGACTTCCCCGCAATCGAGTTCCTTCGTGGGGATTTCCTTTGGGGTGCGGATGCCGACTTCGGTGACTTGATAGGTCTTTTTCGCTTGCATCAAACGGATGTTGTCCCCTACTTTCACCGAGCCGTTTTTCACCCGGATGAGGGCCACGACGCCGCGATAGGAATCGTAATAAGAATCGAAGATAAGGGCTTCTAAAGGGGCGTTTGGGTCTCCGCTTGGCGCGGGGATGTCAGCCGCGATTTTCCTAAGCACCTCGTCTACCCCCAAACCCGTTTTGGCCGAAACTAGGCAAGCGTCGGAACAATCGATGCCGATTCTCTCCTGGATTTCGTTTTTGACCATCTCGGGCATGGCGCTAGGCAAATCGACTTTGTTGATGACGGGCAAAATCGCAAGGTTGTTGTCTACGGCAAGGTAGACGTTGGCGAGGGTTTGGGCCTGCACGCCTTGGGTAGCGTCGACGACCAAAAGAGCGCCTTCGCAGGCGGCGAGGGAGCGGGAGACTTCGTAAGAGAAGTCGACGTGCCCCGGAGTGTCGATGAGGTTGTATATGAAATCCTCCCCTTCGGGGGAACGGTATTTCACGGTGACGGCGTTGAGCTTGATGGTTATTCCCCTCTCGCGCTCAAGGTCCATGGAATCGAGGAGCTGCTCCTTCATATCCCTTTTGTCGACGGTCCCGGTAAGTTCGAGGATTCTGTCGGCGAGGGTGGATTTCCCATGGTCGATGTGGGCGATGATTGAGAAGTTGCGAATGTGTTTCTGATCGAATGGCATAGGCGAATTCTAGCTTATTTCGCTTCTTCTTAAAATGAGGAAAGAAAGTCGGGAAGCGGGAAAATCCCTATTTCAGACCTTTAGAGACGTAGAAGGCGGAGAGGCTTTCCTCCACCTCCTCTTCCGAAGTGACGATTTGGTAAGAGGGATGGCCTCTTAGCAAAAGGTCCCGATATTCGTTTTTGGCGTAGCGGTCATCGATCAAAATGGCCGCCCCGACGTCGCTTTCGCTGCGGATGACCCGGCCTAAGGCCTGCATGATTTTGTTCATCCCGGGGTTTTGGTAGGCGTAAGAAAACCCATCCCCCTCCTTCTTTTGGTAATAAGACCTCAGAAGATTGTTCTCGAAATTGATTTGGGGCATCCCCACCCCCACGATGCCAACCCCGATCAAGCGGTCGGAAATGAGGTCGACCCCTTCGGAGAACGCCCCGCCTAATATCAACAGCCCGATTGTGGTAACGCTAGGGTTTGGGGAGAAGCTTTCGAGGAAAACCGTCTTCTCCTCTTCGCTCATCCTCTTCCCCTGAACCAAAACGCTAGCGCCTTCAAAGTCGAGATGGGGCCTTATTTTTTCGAGGTATTCATAGCTAGGGAAGTAAAGGAAGTAATTGCCCATCCTCGCTTCTACGAACTTTTTTAGATATTTCGCGACTTCCGCATAGCTCTTCTCCCTGTCTTTGTAGCGGACGGAGATTTTCGGGGCGATCATCAAATGGAAATTGCTCTCGGAGAAAGGGCTAGGCAAAAGGAGGTAAGGGAAATCGTCTTTGCCGAGGATGGCGTGCGTGAAATAGGAGATTGGGGAAAGGGTCGCGGAGAAAAGGGCGGCCCCTTTGACTTTGGAAAGGGAATCGGAGAGGAAAGAGGAAGCGTCGAGGCAGCAGAGATTGAGTTTGACCTCATCCTCCCTCCTTTCCGCGTAATAAACGACGCTTGGGCTTTTGAAGTCGTTGGACAAGCGAAGATACCGCCCCGCTTCCCTGGAGAGGTCTTTGTAGCGAGGGCCGAGCTCGGAATTCGACGAGGTCTTCTTCGTGCAGGTTTGCTCCGCCCCTTTTAGCGAGGTCAAAGCGGAAAGTACGTCTTCGGGATTGCTCTGCAAAACGGTTTGGCCCTCATCCACGGGCAAGTCCAGAAGCGCTTGGTAGAGCTTTGTCAAAGCGTTGCTCAGGCCTTTCTTATTCTTGCCCTTAAGGGAAAGCTTGGCGGCTTTGACGGATGAAGAAGAAAGGCTTGCCGAATACATGGAGCGTCCTCTATCGATGAGGTTATGGGCCTCATCAATCAAAAGAAGGTATTTGCTTTGATCGACGCTTGAATCGAAATAACGTTCTAAATGCACGATGGGATCGAAGAAATAATTGTAATCGCAGACGACGATGTCGGCAAATAGGGAAAGGTCGAGCTGAAATTCGAAAGGGCAAATGAGGTATTTCCTAGCCAAAGTGGAAATGGCGAGGAAATCGAAGCGCTTCTGCTCCGCCATAGCCTCTTTCAGGACGGTTTTAAGCTTTGAGTAATACCCTTTGGCGAAAGGGCAATCATCGGGGTTGCAGCGATGCCCCGGGTGGAAGCAGATTTTCTCTTTCGAGTAAAGCGTGGAATCTCTTGCCACAAGCCCTGCGTTTTGCAATTGGCCAATCGCCTTATAGGCGGCGATGGAGCCGGTGCCTTTGGCGGTGAGGTAAAAGATTTTCTCAACCCTCCCCTGCTTAAACGATTTAACGAAGGGATAGAGGGAAGACATCGTTTTGCCAATCCCGGTTGGGGCCTCGGCGAAAAGAACCCCTCCTTTGGAGGCCACGGCGAAGCAATATTTGGCGAGTTCCCTTTGGCCCGCCCGGAAATTCGGGAAAGGGAAAGGGAGGGAAGCCACGCTTTCGTCCCGGGCTTGGCGATGGGTAAACGGTTCTTCGTAAAAAGCGAAATAATCCGAGGCGAAGGATTCGACCTTCACGGTTATCTCTTCCTTCGAATAATGGCTTTCCTTTATCAAAAGCCCGTTTTTGGAGGATATTTGGCTTTTGTATTTGAGGCGAATATTGGCCCCGGGCGCATCGACTTGTTTAAGATAAAGATAAGCGTAAACCAAAGCTTGGCCTTCGTGCCATTCCCGGTTTTCCTCGTAAAAATGCTCCAAATCGTCGACCGTCGTTTTGATTTCTTCGATTGTGGGCTCTTTTCCGAGGACGATCCCGTCGGCTCTGCCCTGGACGAAAATTTCGCCCGAAGGGCAGCTGATTATCCCTGAGAGGGGGTATTCGGCCATGTAGGAAGGGCCTTGCTTGGCCTGAAGGATGGAATGGAGCTTTGACCCTTCCTGCATCGTCTCTTTGTTAAAGATGCGGTCATCGATGTCCCCGGGGCGCAGCAAAAAGTCGACAAGTTGGTGAACGGAAAGGGAAAGATAGCGTTTTTCGGCCACAAATCACTCCAATATCTTGCCGACAACTTCGCTTGCTCCGTTGAGGAAGCTTCTCGCGTCCATTGCCTTTTTGCCTTCGAGCTGAACCCTCTCAAGGGAAATGACGCCATCTTGGCATTGGAGCAAGAGTCTCTTTTTATCGGGGAGAAGCTCTCCGAGATGACCACGGGTTCCAGTGGCCGCAAAAGAAGCTTGATAGACCTTGAATTTTTTGCCTTCAAGCAAGAAATACCCCCCTGGAACTTCGGATAACCCTCGTATATAGCAAAGTAATGATGAACAAGGAATGTTCAGTGATAGATGCTCTTCATCAGGTAATATTTTCTTAGCGAACGTTACTTTGGCGGGATCTTGCTCCACCCCTGCAATCTCCCCATTAGCGTAGTCCAATAGGTCTTTAACAGCCAAGTCAGAGGCGGCTTTTGCGATTTTTACTTGCAAAGAGGAATAGTTGTCTTTGGGATCGATTTTAACTTCCAAAGTGTCGTAGACCTCTCCGGCGTCCATCTCCTTGACCATTTTCATTAAGGACACACCGGTGACCTCGTCGCCATTGATGATGGCCCTTTGAATTGGGGCGGCGCCTCTAAGGGAAGGCAAAAGGGAGCCATGGAGATTAATCGCGCCGATTTTTGGGGTAGAGAGCACATCCTCGGGGACAATTTGCCCATAGGCCATCGTCAAAAGAACGTCGTAATCGATGGCGTTTAAAAAATCATGATCGACTTTGATGCGAGACGGCTGGTAAACGGGGATATTGTGATCAACAGCGACCTGTTTAACCGGAGTCGGGGTTTTGATTCTTTTTCTCCCGACCTCCTTATCTTCGTTACTTATAACGGCAACGACGTTGAAACCGGCGTCGATAATGTCTTTGAGCACATGAGCGGAAATCTCCGGGGTGCCCATGTAAACGATTCTTATATCCTCTTTGCTTTGAAATCTCATCAAGCGATCCTCCGCCCTTGATTTTACCACCCCTAGGCCCTTCTATACGCAACAAGAAAGGCGAAGCGAACTATGAAGGTGCAAGATAACCCGGGATGAAGTAAAATTCCGCACATGAGAAAAGACAAATACAAAGCCGTAAAAGAGTTCCTAGAAGCTTCGAAATCTCTCGAAGGCACTTCGATGACGATGCAGGACATCTACGAAGCCACCGTTTCGCGCTGCCCCGACAAAACCGCATACATCTATTTTGACGAATCCGGAAAGCCGATGAGAAAAACCTACGATGACTTCAGAAATAGGGTTTTCACCACCGCTTCGAAGCTTTCCCGCTTGCTTTCCGGCGTTCCCCATGGGGCTGTCGTCGGATTGAAGCTTAAAAACTCTCCGAGTTGGGGCGTATTCTTTTGGGCTATTTTGATGACGGGCCATCAACCATTGCTAATCGACGTAAGGCTCCCCAAATTCAACGCGGACAATTTGCTAAGGCAAGCAAAAGCCGCCGCGCTCATCACCAACCAAGAAGAGGAATTCTGCGTCCCCCATTACCGTTCCAACGAAATTTATAACCAGCCTAGCGACTACTCCTTCTCACCCGATTGGGCCAATCACGTCATCTTCTGCTCTTCCGGAACCACCGGGGACGCGAAGATGATGATCTACGAAGGCAAAAACCTCTGCGCGCAGATCATGGCCTGCCGTTCCATCCCGGAAAACACGCTGGATTTGATGTATCCTAGCGAAATCCGCACCTTGGCGATGCTTCCCTTCCACCACATCTTCGGATTCGTCGCCGTTTTCCTTTGGTACAGCTATTTTGGGAAAATCATCGTTTACCCCTCTTCGATGTCCACCAACGACTTGCTTTACGCCGCGAAAAAAGCAAAGGTCACCCATCTATTCTCCGTGCCTTTGTTTTGGGATGGCGTCGCCCAAACCGTGACGCGGCAAGTCAATTCCATGGGCGGGAGGAAAGCCGACCTCTTCTCTAGGCTCATCGCCTATCAAGACGGAAAGATTTCCAAAAAAGAAGCCGGCGTGGCATCGAAGAAATTCATTCTCCACACCTTTCAGAAGAAAGTCCTTGGGACCCACCTCCGCTACGCCATTTCCGGGGGAGGATTCCTCTCTCCGAAAACTAGTGCCATCATCAATGGGTTAGGCTACCCCCTCTATAACGGATTCGGGATGACCGAAGTCGGCGTCACTTCCGTGGATATGTCCGAAAAAGTCGGCCAGCGTCTGCGTTCCTCGGTCGGAAAGCCCTTCTATGGCGTCGAATACAAAATCGGGGACGAAGGAAAGACGGTCGATGAAAACGGGATTGCCTCCGGTCAGCTCTATGTCCGCTCCAACATCACCCATGGGAAAGAGATTATCGGCGGAATCAAGCAATTAACCAAAACCGACGACGGCTTCTTCCCCACTGGCGATATCGCCAGCATGGACGCCGCCGGCAACTTCTTCCTTAAGGGCCGCATCAAGGACACCATCATCCTCGCCAACGGAGAAAACGTCTTCCCCGATGAAATCGAATACTATTTCAAAGACGTGAAGCATTTGACCAATGCCGTTTGCTTAGGAGCGAAATTGCCCGGAGAGAACGAGGAAAAAATCATTCTTGTATGCGAGGTTGATAATACCGTTGGCGACAAGGAAATCAAAAAAATCTATCAAGACATCAAGGCAATCAATTCCACCCTGCCAAACGAAAAGAAGATTCAAAAAATCCTCATCGACAAACGCCCCCTACCGATGTCGGGGTCGATGAAGGTGAAACGCTTCGAGCTCAAGAAGATGATTGAAAAAGGAAGCGATGAATTCCTCGACAATGAGCAATCCAAGAAAGTCGAAGTAAGCTTCGATGGCTATAGTGAAGAGGAAGTCTCCGCAGTTGTCTCTAGAGTCAAAAAAGTCTTCTCGAAAACTCTGCTCCTTCCCGAAATCAAAATTGGTAATGACGCGATATGGACGACCGATCTCGGCGGAGATTCCATGAGCTACATCGATATGGTTGGGAACCTCAACCAGGAATTCTCAATCGAATTCCCCCAAGAGCTCTATGGCGTCGTCGGAACCGTCAACGGCTTCTCGAAAGAGATTCTCGGTATATTGAAGGAAAATGACACTTTGGAAAGCTTGGTCAGCGGCAAAAAAGGCCGCAAAGGCAAGAAAAAGCGCAAGAAAGAATCCGAAGGGGAACAAAAATAGTTGTTTATTGCTAGCCTAAAGGCTAAGATTATCACCGCGAAACAAAAGGAAGTGAACACCATGCCAAACATCAAATCCCAAATCAAACGTGACCAAACCAATAAAGCCGCGAATTTGGCTAATAAATCCGCCAAATCCGAGCTTCACACCGCTATCAAGAAGGTTGAGACTTTGGTCCAAGAGGGCAAAAAGGAAGAAGCTGTCGTCGCTTTGAACCACGCCATTTCTTTGCTCGACAAGCTAAGCGGAAAAGGTATCGTCTCCGTCAACAGCGCCAACCGCAAAAAAGCCCACCTTCAGCATGCCGTCGATGGCATTGCCGCCTAAGCGATATAAGTTAATGAAAAGCCTCGGTTGAGCCGAGGTTTTTTTAGTTTCCGAAATTGGCGAGGAATCTTTCGAAGGCGTACCCCTCCTCTTGCCGCCCATTGAGGATGGAGGCGTCTGCTTGGTAAATGTCTTCGAGGATATTTTCGATTTGGCTTGAGGAAATCCCTCGCAGATTCCTTAACACGATGTCGACCCTGTAGCGGTTGGCTTTAAGCTCGTTGGCGATTTGATTGGATGAGCAGCCTCTTTCATCAAGGTAAGCGACCTTTTCCATGAATTGAAATTGCTGCGAGAGCAAAGCGAATAAGGCGACTTCTTCAACTTTAGTCTGCTTCAGATCGCGATAAACCTTGAAGCATGTGGCTATGTCGCCATTGACAAGCGAATTGGAGATAGCGAAAACATCGCTTTCGAGTTTTTTGCCTACGAGGGCCCGGACGGCATTTGCGGATATTTCTTCTCCGTTAGCATAATTGATGAGCTTCGTTAATTCAGAAAGCAGGCGCGAATAATCCCCATCCACCCTATCGATGAGCTCTCTAGCGGCTTCGCTAGAGAGAGGGCACCCGGCGTCTTTGCATTTCTTCTGCGCGTAACCAAGCAATTCGTCTTGGCTAGGCTCGCCCACTTCTTTCACGACTCCAGTTTTTGAAACGACGCTGACGATGGGGTTTTTCGCGTCGATGTCAGATCCGTAATAAAGCATGATCAAATCAATGCAAGGATTGGGGTTTTTGCAATATTCCACAAGGGGATCAAGGCTATCGTCAGAGAGCAATTTCGCTTTTCCCTTCTTCAAGAAAAAACAATCGGAAGCCAAAATGGCCTTCTTATCGCAAAAAAGCGATAAGGACTCGCATTCCTTGGCCAAGTCCTTAACCAAGGTATCCGCCATGTTGAAAGAGACGAAGTTACCCTCGTCACGGTTAGCATAATTGGTTTTTAAGAAGCGCTTAGCCATGTCTTGGGCAAGCCTAGGCTGAGCGGAGAAATAAATGGTGATCACCATTACATTATATCCCCTAGCGCCCTACCCTTGCATAAGTGATCGTCCCTTCGATGTCAGTTCTTCTTATCTTTATCCCCCTGCTATTAAGACGGGATACCACTTCTTTATCTGGGTGGCCGTATTTGTTCTTCGCTCCGCAGGATATCACGGCTTCTTTTGGCTTAAGGGCATCGAGCCATTGCTCGCAAGTCGACGTTGAAGAGCCGTGGTGCCCAACTTTCAAAATGTCGCAGCGAAGCCCAGGATTATCGTTAAGAATCTCTTTTTCGACCTCAGTCGTGGCATCGCCTGTAAACAGAAAGGAGGATCCCAAGAAATCAAGCGTCAGCACCAACGAAGACTCGTTTTCATCGGAGTGGCCGTAACAATTCAAATTGTTCAAAGTTATCCCTCCGATTTTCAAAGGGAAATCCGACGGCGAAGATGCGAATTTCATCACTTTGAAGTTTTTCATAAGGGAATCTTTCGCCCCAATGTGGTCGTAATCACCGTGGCTTGCTATCAAGCAATCGATTTTATAAATTCTCTTTTTGCGGAAATAGGGAATTAGACTTTCCTTTGCCATATCAAAGGAAAGATTGCCGCCCGTATCAAGAAGAACCGTATTTAATCCATCTCTAATTAGGATTGAATCCCCCTGCCCAACGTTGATGAAGCTCACTTCTTGAGTGATCGCGGGGACTATAGGGACGAAAGAAACGAAATATGAAGAAACATAGGCAGCGGCGACAATTAAGACATTTCTCCTTTGCCCCAATTGATAAAGGAACGAACCCCCAACGGCAAGGATGTAGAAAGCGAACAAGAAAGGGGTTCCGGCCGAATAAAGCGTGAAAGTCGCATCGGAGGCCTCGAAGAAAGAAAGCACATGACTTAATCCCAAACTCAAAGCATCGGCGACTTTAATCACAGGAAGCCCCACCAAAGCGATTCCCCCTAACAAAATGTAGCCGCAGGCAAAGGGAGCGAAGACAAACGTGAAGGCCGGCCCAAGCAAATGGATCACGCTTTTATTCGAATTTAGCATCACCGGGAACAAGAAAAATTGAAAAAGAAGAAAACGGGGAATGGGCTGTTTGCTCTTTTTCATTATCACGAAAAATCCGTTGGCGAAATACGAATACAAAGAAGCCCCATAACCTATTAAAAATGCGCTCTGAAAAGCCAAATTAGCATCGGATAAAAGAAGGAGAATCCCTGAGGCACAAGTCAATTCATAGCTCTTGAACCCCAATTTCTTTTTGATATTTATCAACGTAAATAAGCGTCCGATAAATATCCGCCACAAGCCTATTTTATAAGGAGATAAAACACATAGCAAAAATGAGATTATCAAAGTTGCCGCCTTAGATTGCTCATCCGAAAAATGATACCAAAAAAGCCTTTCTACCCTCCGAAGGAAAAAAGAGGCGACAAGGCCGGATGAAGAAAACAAAAAGAGGAGGTTTAGGCCCTCAAGACGTTGCATCAGAGCGTTTTTGGAATCCTTTTGATTAAATAGGCAGGCATTAATCAAAGCTCTTGAGTCGCTAGAAAAAGAAGATAGGCAATACTTTTCATAAGCCTTTAGGCGAATGGGGGTTGAGAATAAAGCCGTGATTCCGTTTTTCTTCAAGGATATTTCCCCTTTCACCCCAATTGAGGTCAAATAAGAGGCGAAATCAAAACGGCTTTCATAGGTCGTGAAATTCAGCTTGTTTATCTCTCCATCTATTTTCAAAATATCGCCGACTTCATAGGCGTGGTTAGAAGAAGAGACGTAAAATCGGTCAAAGCCCGAAAGGAAGATGAAATAGTTCTCGCTTGTCCGAATGACTAGTCCTATTTTCGGGGTGTACCCCATCGCCGGGATCCTCGTTGATAGCCCAAGCAAAATGCCGGCGATTGCCCCGCTTAAGAAAGGGATTTTGGCTTTTTTATGAAAAGCGATAGGCAATATAAGCAATAGGCAAACAAGGTAGCCCACTCCTTCTTGCCATCCCCTAGCCCCAGAGACGTTAATGCCGAAGAAAAGAGCAAGAAAGAGGAAGAGCAGACCCATGGAGTCAATTGCTGCCGTCCCTTAAGGTGATTTTGTCTCTGACGGCTCTAAAGGTCGCATCCCCTATTCCAGGGACGTTTTTAATCTCTTCAATAGCTTGGAAAGTGTGCGTCAGGCGATAACTTACCAAAGCCGAGGAAGCCGCTTTTCCGAATCCGGCGACGTCGACGAGATCTTGCTCCGATGCGTTATTGACGTTTACTTTGCTGATAGGCGTCACGGCGCACGTATTGGAATTGTCGTATAAAGGAGCGATGTAATAGCTGCCTTTGCTAGTAAGGACATAATCCACATTGAACGCCAAAGAATCCGCGTTGCTTGTCGTCCCGTCCGCGGCTGCGATGAGGTCCTGAAGCACGCAATTGGCCTTTAAAACATAGGTTCCTGGCCGGGAAACCTCCCCAGCGATTGTGAAGGAATACGTATTGTCTAGCGAAGCGGAAGAAGATGCCGTGCGGGTTGTCTCCTGAACGAAATTGCCCGCTAAAGAAAAAGCGACGATGGCGACGATGGTGCAAGCGACGATTATGGCGATTGTTTTCATAAATGCCCTCCCACCATCTTAATAAAGGGGAATGGACAAGTTTCCCCAAGGAAAGAAATTAATTTGTTTTAGGTTATGAGGGAAACTGAAAAAGCCCCAGCGTAAGCCAGGGCCATAAGCTTTGCTGTCAGCTTAATAAATTTTGACGATCTTAACCGAATAGGGTTCGTCGACTTCGACAAGCGAAACGTCTCCAACGCCTTTGCCAAGCAAAGCTTTCCCCAAAGGAGATTCATTGCTGACGGCGGGAACATCGGCCATAGGATCGGCACCGGTGTTACCGGCGATGTGCACAGAGAATTCTTCGTTGGAATCCAAAGCGATGAAAGTGACGAAATCGCCGATGGCGGCGACGGAACCGGCGCCCTTTTCGGCGATGACGGAGTTATTGAAGATGCTTTCGAGTTCGCTCAAGCGAGCTTCGATTTGAGCCTGACGGTCCCTAGCCGCGTCGTAGTCGGCGTTTTCGGAAAGGTCGCCCTGGGAGCGGGCGAGGCTCAAGGCCTCGATGACCGCAGGACGTTGAACGTCGATGAGGTCTCTATATTCAGCCTCCAATTTGGCTTTGTCGGCTGCGGTGAGAATGATTTTTTCTGCCATCTTGTTTTCCCTTCTAATGATGCGCGATTGATTTTACCCTTCTTCGAGATTAGGGGCAAGGAATCACTTCCTGGCCTCTTCGATGGTCGGGTCTTCCTGGAACGCTTGGAACACCTGCTCGGCTTCGTCGAATTCCTCGTCTGTGACTTCCTCTAGGGATTGCCCATCGCTAGAGCCCATGACGATGATGTCGTTGGGATTTTCCTCCTTGTAGAGGAAATAGAAATCCTTGTTCCTTTGGTCGTTGTGGAAATAGAAGAGGATCTTCGCCACTTCTTCAGTGCCGTCTTCTCTGGTCAAGACGATTTCGTTGTCTTTGATCTCCATGTTGTTTCCTTTCATTTCAAGAGATTCTTGAGTTCATCGGCGGCCTTTTGGAAATTGGCGAGATTTTTCGCTGAGCCGCTAGCCATCTCGTCTTTCCCTCCGCCGTTCCCCTCTAGAAGCGGGGCGACGAGTTTCATACCCTTCCCAGCGGGTAGTTTTTTCGCGCCTTCCCCGCCAGCTTGGATGAGGAGGCCGATCCCCTTCTCGCCTTTCCCGGCGAGGAAGATGAAATAATCCTTCTCTTTGGACTTGATGTTATCGCCAAGCCTCAAAAGGTCGGCTCTTTCGCCTTTTTCCAAGCATTTAGCAAGGAAAGCGACGCCGTTAATCCTTTCGAGTCCTTGGCTGAGTTGCTTCGCCGAATCGCTTGCGAGCTTTTCTTTAAGCGAGGCGATTTCCTTGTTTTTGGAAGAGATTTCCCCAACAAGAGAAGTTATTTTGCCGATAACCTCGCCGTCTTGGCAAGAAAGTTTTTGCTTGGTTTCGTCTAGAAGAGCCTTCTTTTTGGCCAAATAAGCGTAGGCTCCATAGGAAGTGCGGGCTTGGATACGCCTGACACCGCTAGAGACCGCGCCTTCGCTTTCAATCACGAAAAGCCCGATTTCAGCGGTGTCTTTCACGTGGGTTCCCGCGCAGAATTCCTTGGAGTAATCGCCGAATTCAACGACGCGGACAGTGTCTCCGTATTTCTCGGAGAACTCCATTTCAGCCCCGAGCTTCTTCGCCTCTTCAATGGGCAAAACCTCAGTGACTTCTTCGATGCCATCTAAGATCTTGTCATTGACTTCTTCTTCGATTTTCCGCAAC
>CAVJMG010000011.1:0-56754 GCA_963650805.1 uncultured Bacteroidales bacterium | reverse complement strand
CTCTTTTCTGTGATTTCAAAAATGTAGTGCTAAATTTTCAATTAACTACGGTTAATTTGAAACGTTCCTAACTCTCATCGCGTTTTCGATTTTGAACCATGCGAGTATCATCGGCGCCGGCAATGTGATTTCCTTTTTGCGAAATGCCCATCACAAGTTGATGATTTTTAATTACGTAGTAATTATCGAACTTAGCGTTAACGAAAAATAACGAAAAATAACGTATTATGTTGTTTTCTATTGTAAGCGCTTTTATAATCGTCGCAGGAAACATATGTTACGCAATCTAAGACTTTCTAAAATCCTCGAAGAGCTTGAGGAGAAGGAGTGCGTCTCTCTTCATGAGCTCATGGACATCACCTCTTCAAGCGAATCCACCATCCGCGCCGACTTGGTGCATCTGGAGAAGGAGGGGAAGATCATCCGCCTCCACGGTGGGGCCAAAAGCCTAGGCGCTGGGGTTTCTAGCTTCCTAGAGCTCGACATGAACGAGAAGGCTTCTTTGAACGTCGAGAAGAAAAAAGCCATTGGGCAATACGCCGCCTCACTTATCAAAGACGGGTCCTTCGTCTACATCGATGCCGGAACGACGACTTCCTTCCTCTGCGATTACATTTCTTCGCAGAATAACGTCTTCTTGACCAACTCGATGACCATCGCCGAGAAACTCAAAAGGAAGAATTACAAGGTCTACGTCACCGGAGGGGAATTAAAACTCACCACTGACGCTTTCTTGGGTTCCTTCCCCGTTGAGACCATCAAGCGCTTCACCTTCGACATGGGCTTCTTCGGGGCGAACGCCGTTTCGCTAAGGCAAGGGTATACCACCCCCGATTACGAAGAAGCCAGCGTCAAGAGGACGGCGTTAGAAAGATGCGTCAAAGCCTTCGTTTTGGCTGATTCCACGAAAATCGGCCTTGAATCCAGGGTCAGCTTCTCATCGTTTAAAGACGCGACCTTGATTACGAATGCGCTAAGCGACAACGAATATAGGAAAGACAACGTTTTGGAGGTTGAAGAAGACAAATGATCTACACCGTGACTTTTTCCCCGGCATTGGATTACATCGTCGATTTGGACGAGCTTAAGGTCGGAGCCATCAACCGCAGCAAGAGGGAAAAGATGCTAGCGGGAGGGAAGGGGATCAACGTCTCCTTCGTCCTCTCTAACCTCGGAACCAAATCCGTGGCCATGGGCTTCCTCGGCGGCTTCATCGGCGATTACATTCAAAGGCAAGTCCAAAACAAAGGCATCGACTGCGACTTTGTGCGTTTGCAGGGGAATACCCGCATCAACGTCAAAATCAAGGGAATGGTCGAAACAGCCATCAACGGGCAAGGGCCCGAAGTAGGGGAAGAGCAAATCGAAGAGCTCATCGCTAAGCTTGAAGCCCTCACTGAAGAAGACATCCTCGTCATCTCCGGGGCCATCCCCTCAACCTTGCCAAGCGACACCTACGAAAGGATCCTCGATAGGATAAAAGGCCAACGCGTTCAGCTCGTCGTCGACACGACGAAGGAAACGCTTCTCAAAACGCTTCCCCATCACCCCGTCTTGGTCAAGCCCAACAAAGAAGAGCTCGAAGAATTGTTCTCCGCAGCCATCTCTAATGATGAGGAACTGGTGTTCTACGCGAAGAAGCTCATCGAGCAAGGCGCGCAGAACGTCATCGTCTCCTTAGGCGGAGAAGGGGCGCTTCTAGTCAAAGGGAACGGAAGTTACCTCAAGCAAGCCTCCCCCAAGGGCAAGGCGATAAATACCGTCGGGGCAGGGGATTCCCTCGTTGCCGGGTTCCTCGACGAATACGCCCGTTCCAAAAACATCGAAAAAGCCTTCAAGCGCGGCATCGCCACCGGAAGCGCCTCGGCTTTCTCAGAGGACCTAGCGACCCTAGAAGAGGTCGAGGCTCTACTTAAAACGATATAAAAGACAATATATAGGAAAGGAGATTAAGATGAGAATCACTGATTTATTGTCTAAAGAAACGATTGACATCAACGCCTCTGCTAGCAGCAAAGCAGATGTCATCCAAAAGGCCGTTGCCCTAATTTCCTCTAGCGGCGTCATCACCGATTTAGAGGTTTACAAGGCGGGGGTCTTCCACCGCGAGGAGGAATCGACGACCGGGATTGGAGAAGGGATAGCGATCCCCCATTGCAAATCCGACGTCGTCAAAAAGCCCGCCCTTGCGGCCATGGTCCTCCATGAGGGCGTCGATTACGATTCCTTAGATGGGGAGAAGGTCAATCTCTTGTTCCTCATCGCCGCCCCCAATAGTGAAGACAACCTCCACCTCGAAGTCCTTGCTAGGCTCTCGAATCTCCTCATGGACGAGGATTTCAAAAATAGTCTGATCAGCGCCAAGAGCAAGGAAGAGTTCCTCCAAATCATCGATGACGCCGAAAAAAACAGAATCGAAGAGGAGCAAGAAGCCGCCCCTTCAGTCGCCTATCCCGACATCCTCGGCGTCACCGGTTGCCCCAATGGCATCGCTCACACCTACATGGCCGAGGAATCGCTTAAAAAGAAAGCTGAGGAGCTTGGCTATGCCTGCAAAGTCGAGACCAATGGGTCCGGAGGCATCAAAAACGCCCTCACACAAGAAGAAATCGAGCACGCGAAAGGGATCGTCGTCGCCGCAGACGTCAACGTCGAAATGGACCGCTTCAACGGCAAGAAAGTCGTCATCGCTACCGTGAGCAAGGGCATTCATGAGCCCGAAGCCCTCATCAAGAAAGCCGTCTCCGGGGAAGCTCCGGTTTACCACGGCTCTTCCGCGGAAGAGAAAAAGGGGTCCTCGGAAGGAGAGTCCGGGTGGCATAGGGTTTATAAGCATTTGATGAGCGGCGTTTCGCATATGCTTCCCTTCGTCATCGGAGGAGGCATCTTGATCGCCCTAGCCTTCATGATCGACACCTTCGCTGGCGTTCCTCAAGACTCCAACTTCGGCACGGGGACCTTCGTTTCCAAACTCTTCAAGACTATCGGCGACACCGCGTTTGGCTTCATGCTTCCGGTGCTCGCGGGCTTTGTGGCTTATTCCATCGCCGGGCGCCCAGGGCTAGCCGTGGGCATCGTCGGCGGGGCATTAGCCAAAACTTCGACCTTCTCCATCGAATACACGATCAGCGGCAGCGATACCGGTGCCACCGCGGGCTTCCTTGGGGCTTTGGCCGCGGGCTTCTTGGCCGGCTATATCGTCAAGCTGCTAGAACTAGGGACTCGCTGGATGCCGAAATCCCTTGATGGCATCAAGCCGATGCTCATCTATCCTCTGCTTGGCGTGTTGCTCATCGGCGTGTCGATGTATATTCTCAACACTCCCTTCACCTACATCAACATCGGCGTTTCCAATGGGCTCAACTGGCTTGGGCAGCACAACCTGACGATCCTCCTTGGCGCGCTATTAGCGGGGATGATGGCGGTGGATATGGGCGGCCCGATCAACAAAGCCGCCTACGTCTTCGGAACCGCTTTGCTCACCGAAGCCGCCGCTTCTAGCGATCCCGCCTACCAAACCTATTGCTATCAGATGATGGCGGCGGTCATGGTCGGAGGCATGGTGCCTCCTCTCGGCATCGCCCTATCCGCGACCCTTTGCCCCCAAAAGTGGAGCAAAAACGAAAGGAAAGAAGCCTTCGTCAACTACGTCATGGGCGCGGGTTTCATCACAGAAGGCGCAATCCCCTTTGCGGCCAAAGACCCGCTTAGGATCATCTCCTCTTCCGTCGTCGGCTCTGCTGTGGCGGGGCTGCTTAGCGTCGTCTTCGGCTGCACCTTGCCAGCTCCCCATGGCGGAATCTTCGTCTTCGCCGTCGTCGGGAATTGGTATTGGTACATCCTTGCCTTGGTCGTCGGCACCCTCATCACCGCCTTGATGCTGAGCCTCATCAAGAAAGACGACCCCAATCCCGAGCTTGGCAAATTCAAGGGAATATCATTCAATTTCAAAAGGAGAAAATAACATGAAATCATTCACTTACGTCATTAAGGACAAAGAGGGCATCCACGCCCGCCCCGCCGGAATCGTCGTCGCCGAGGCTAAGAAATACTCTTCTAGCGTCGCCATCCTCAACAAAGGCAAAAAGGCCGATTTGAAGAGGATCTTCGGGGTCATGGGGCTCTGCGTCAAATCCGGAGAGACCGTCGAGATTCAGGTCGAAGGGGCCGACGAAGAAGCCGCCGCCGCCTCTTTGGAAAAGGTCTTCAGCGAGAACCTTTGATAATTCTGGCCCATAGGCTTTTCTATGGGCCTTTTTCTAATAAGGAGCAAGACAATGAAAGAATACGCTTCAAAACGCATCTTTGACGGGTACGCTTTGGGGAAGCTCGTCGTCTATAAGCCCAAGGCAGCCGAAATCAGGGAAGGCTCCCTTGGCGCGGAGAAAGAAGGGGAGAGATTTTCCAAAGCGCGCAGCCAAGCCATCGAAGGCTTCGAAAAACTCTACCAAGACACCCTCCTCCGCCTAGGCGAAGAGGAGGCCCAGCTCTTCTTGACACATAAGCTCATGGCCGAGGACCTCGATTTCGAAGACGCGGTGAATGCCCATATAGCCTCCGGCGAAAGCGCGGAAAAGGCGGTGAAAGCGGCCTCGGAAGAGCTTGCGGAGATGTTCAAGGGCATGGATGACGCCTACATGAAGGAACGCGCCAAAGACGTCCTTGAGGTCGGCGATAAAATCATCGAGGCCCTTTCGGGGAACGAAAACGAAACCGTATTGAAAGAGCCGAGCATCCTCATCTGCGACGATTTGCCCTCCAGCGAGCTCATGAAATTCGACAAAAACCTCCTCATCGGCTTGGTTTTGGTCAAGGGAAGCCTCAATTCCCACGTCTCCATCCTCACCAGGATGCTAGAAATCCCCTCCATCTGCGCGATCGACAACCTTGAAGTCGACGCTTCTTTAAACGGCAAGTTCGCCATCGTGGACGGGCTAAAGGGAAAGCTGCTTGTTGACCCTAACGCGAAAACGATCACCGAATATTCTAAACTTAGGGAAAATTATCTCTTGGAGATCAAAGAACTCTCTTCCTTAGTCGGTAAGCCCAGTCTCAGCAAAGACGGGAAGAAAGTGAAGATATACGCCAACATCGCCTCGAGCTACGAAACCGAAAACGTCCTCAAAAACGACGCCGAGGGAATCGGGCTTTTCCGTTCCGAATTCATCTACCTCGATTCGAAGACTTATCCCACTGAGGAAGAGCAGTTCGCCCATTACAAGAAAGTGGTGGAAGCGATGAAAGGAAAAGAAGTCATCATCCGCACGCTCGATATCGGCGCCGACAAGAAAGTCGGTTACTTCGACCTCCCGGAAGAGGAGAACCCGGCTTTGGGATACCGCTCCATCCGCATCTGCAAAGACCGCCCGTCGATGTTCCTCGACCAATTGACCGCACTTTATAGAGCCTCCGCCTTCGGGAACCTGTCCATCATGATTCCGATGATCATCTCCTTAAGCGAGGTCGAATTCGTCAAGGAGATGTGCGCTCTTGCCAAAAGCAACCTCTCTTCGCGAGGGGAGAAGTTCAATCCCGACATGAAAATCGGCATCATGATCGAAACCCCGGCCGCCGCCATCATCTCCGACGAGCTTGCTAAGCACGTCGATTTCTTCTCCATTGGAACCAACGACCTCTCCCAATACACCCTAGCCGTAGATAGGGTGAATCCCTTGCTGTCGAAGACTTTCGATCCCCATCATAAAGCCATCCTCCGCCTGATTGCCCTGACCGCGAAAAACGCGCATAAGCAGGGGATTCCCGTCGGCATCTGCGGGGAGCTTGCTAGGGATGAGGAACTCGTTCCCCTCTTCGTAAGCCTCGGCATCGACGAGCTTTCGGTCTCGCCTTCTTACGTCTTGAAGCTCCGCAAGCAAATCGGGGGAGTGGACTCTAGCAAAGTCGACGTTTCCTCTTTCCTTGATTAAGAGGCTATTTGCCTTAGGCCCGGCTTTCCGGGCCTTTTTTCGCCCCAAAAGAAGGGGCCGCCCTTCCTTTTCGATGGCGGCGAAATTAAAATTCCAACCATGGATGAACTCAAAAGACTCTACGAATCCGGCGAATACGAGGCGCTGCTGAAATCTTCGGAAGGCTCGGATGAACCCGAGGCGATTCTCCTTCGCATTTCCGCTTTGCTCGCCCTTGGGCGTCAAAAGGAGGGCTTGGAGACATTGCTTAAAAATAGGGAGAAGCTTTTTAAGGCTAAACCCGGCCTTACCATGAAAAGCAACTTCGAGATCCGCTTCGCCTTGGAACAATTCGACGAGGCCAGGGAGGATTTGGAGTTCTATAAGAACGCCCCCTATGTCTCCCAGGCCGTCGAGGAGGCCTTGTCTTCTTATCCCGGAATCATCAGGAACGAGGAAAAAGCCGCCTTGCTTCGGGCTTATTCCCCGATTGAAGACTATGACAAAGCCCTTCAAAGCAAAGACCCCTTTGCCTTGCTCGGGACGCTTAACCAAATGGGGAAGAAGGGGATTAAGGGGCATGAAGAGGCCGTGAAGAAGCTCCTCTCTAACCCCGATGTCCACCCTGATGTTCGGTCCTTCGCCTTGCAACTACTTTCGTGGTGGGCTTATCCGGAAGCGGTGGACTTCTTGTTTGAGGGGAAAGTCGTTTCCATCGTCCCCAAGGATATCTCCGACCCTTTTATTAACGAGAAATCGCAATGGCTTAAGAAGGAATTCTCCTCGCTTCAAGACCTCTCTTTGGGGAAGGTGTGCTCGGGGCTTGTCGACCAGCTTTGCTTGACCCAATATCCTTTCTTCCCGTTTGAGAAGGAGAAGGAGCTGGAATTCGACGCTTTGCTTAGCCTAGGGCAAGATTACCTCGGCTATCCTCCTAAGGGGCTTACCGCTGAAGCTTTGGAGGAGAAAAATAGGCTCTCAGAGCTCCTTAAAAAGCATCCGTCCCTAACTTAAAAGGCCCTTGAAAATGGAGGGCGAGGCCCATAGATTCGACTTCGAGAAAATGTTTCTTTGAACTATCCAAAGGATAGAGTATATTTATAACCGCTGATTAGAGGAAAAACGCATGAAATCTACCATCAAAACCCTAGAAGAAGGGAAAATCGAAGGCGTTTGCGACGTCGATAAGGACGTTTGGCAGAACGCTCAGAACAAAGCCTTCAAAAAACTCGCCGGCAACGTGACCGTCAAAGGCTTCCGCCCCGGCAAAGCCCCGGAGAAATTCCTCCGCGAGCGCATTTCCAGAGCCCAAATCTGGAACGAGGCCGTCGATGAGATCCTTACCCCCGTCTACGCCCAGTTCCTCGCCGAGAACAAGGTCGAGCCCTTCGCCCGTCCTGATGTCGACATCCTCAAGCTCAACGGCAACGAACTCCAGATCAAATTCGTCGTCACCCTCTTCCCTAACGTCACCCTTGGCGAGCACAAAGGCTTGACCGCTGAGAAGAAAGTCGCCACCGTCTCCGAGAAAGAAGTCGAAGAGGCCATCTCCAAGCGCCTCGTTAATTCCGCCGACCTCGTCATCGCCGATCGCCCCGCTAAGCTTGGCGACACCGTCGTCCTCGACTTTGTCGGCACGATGGAAGGCAAGGAATTCGAAGGCGGCAGCGCCAAAAACTATGAGCTCGAACTCGGCTCCAACTCCTTCGTCCCTGGCTTTGAAGACGCCCTTGTCGGCGTGAAAACCGGCGAAGAGAAAGACGTCGAAATCACCTTCCCGACCCAATACGTCAAAGAGCTCGCCGGCAAGCCCGCGACCTTCCATTGCACCATCCACGAAATCAAGGAGAAGAAGATCCCCCTCCTCAGCGACGAATCCGTCAAAGACTTCGGGATCAAAGACGTCGAAACCGTCGAGCAGATGAAGGAATATCAAAAGAACGCCCTTTTGAAGCAGAAAGCCGCCCAAGCCGATGAGGCCTATTATTCCGCCCTCGTCGACCAAATCGTCAAATCCTCCAAGGTCGAAATCGCCCATTCCATCCTCGAGCAGGAAGCCGCTTCCCAAGAAGAGAAGACGAAGCAGCAGGTGGAAAGCAACGGCCTCACCTTCGAGCAATACCTCGAAATCACCGGCCAAAAGGAAGAGGACCTCAAGAAGAGCCTCATCGAATCCTCCAAGGCCAACCTCACCCAATACCTCGTCCTCCAGCAGCTCGCCCACGTCGAAGGGCTCGACGTCAGCGACGCTGAGCTCGACACCGAAGTCGCCAAGCTCGCAGACCAATACAAGATGGCCGTCGAGGACGTCAAAAAAGCCATCGGCAACCTCGAGAGCTTCCGCGAATCCGTCCGCTCCCGCAAGGTGAGGGAATGGATCCTCGCCAACAACGGCGTTTCCGAAGCCAAAGCCGAAGTTAAGGAAGAAGCCAAGGAAGAAGCCAAGGAAGCCGCTCCCAAAAAAGTCGCCGCCAAAAAGCCGGCCGCCAAGAAGGCCCCGGCCAAAAAAGCCGCTAAAAAAGAGCCCGAAGGCAAGTAATCCCAAACTTCAAGAAGTGAGCCCGCTGCGTCTTGGCGGGCTTTTCTTGAGAATGGGGCGCCCGCAAGAGTTGGCAATCAAACCTTGACAGTGCTAAGACGGGCTATATAATCACCTTGGCACTCTTAGCATTCGATTGCTAGAAAGGACCGAATATGGAACAGAACAGTCCCGAAAACAACAACCTCACCCTTCCTTTATTGATAACGCGCGGGATGATCATCTTCCCGAACATGTCTGAAGAAGTGGAGGCT
The DNA here is from genome assembly GCA_963650805.1 of uncultured Bacteroidales bacterium. Classification (GTDB taxonomy): domain Bacteria; phylum Bacillota_I; class Bacilli_A; order RFN20; family CAG-826; genus Alloenteromonas. The sequence goes on along the minus strand of CAVJMG010000011.1, from coordinate 48,055 downwards.
AGCAGAGATTTCTCCATCTCCGCCATCAAAGACGCGAAGGAAATGACCAATTCGCTGATTTTCGTCGTCGCGCAGAAAAGCCCCGACGTCGATAACCCCTCTTTGGACGACCTCTATAACGTCGGCACGCTTTGCCGCATCGTCTCCTACGCGGATAATGGAAGTTCCATCCGCGTGAGGCTCGTGGGCAGCAAGCGCGCGAAGCTTTTGAAGGTGGTCTTGGGGGCAAACCCCTCCGCCGAGGGGATTCTTTTAGAATCCATCCCCGCGGACAACGCGACCGCTGAAAAGCTCGTGAAAGACCTCGTTGAGGGGCTCGGCAAAACCCCTGAACTTAATAGGGGCATCCCGCGAAGCGCCATCGCCCAATTCTCCAAAACCGATAAAGTCGACGATCTCCCCGATACTTTAGCCGCCGCCCTCCCTTTGACCTTGGAGCAAAAGCAATCCCTTTTGGAAGAGCCTTCCGTGTTGAAGCGTCTTGAAAGCCTCATTGCGATCATCTCCTCTTTGCAGCAGATGGCCGAGGTCGAAAGGGACATCTCCGAAAAGGTCCGCCAATCCACCGAAAAGAGCCAAAAAGACTATTACCTCCGCGAGAAGATGAAGGCCATCAAAGAGGAGCTCGGCGAGGATAACGTCGGCGGCGACGAGGATTCTATCAAAGAAAAACTTGAGAAGAATCCCTATCCCGAAAACGTCAAAACCCGCGTCAAACAGGAGCTTCACCGTTACGAGATGATGCCCGAGTCTTCTTTGGAAGCCTCTTTGATCATGTCTTACATCGAGACGCTTCTGAATGTCCCTTGGTATCAGAAAACCGAGGACAACGAGGACCTCGATAACGTCAGGAAAGTCCTCGACGAAGATCATTACGGCTTAGACAAGGTCAAGAAGAGGATCATCGAGTATCTAGCCGTCAAAAAGATGACGGGAACCCTAAAAGCCCCGATTCTTTGCTTCTATGGCCCGCCTGGATGCGGCAAAACCTCCTTGGGGAGGTCGATTGCCCGCGCTTTGGGGAGGAAGTTCTTCAAGGCCAGCCTCGGCGGCATTTCCGATGAAGCCGAAATCCGCGGCCATCGCCGCACCTACGTCGGCTCCATGCCCGGGCGCATCATCCAGGGGATGAGCAAAGCCGGAACCTGCAATCCTGTTTTCCTGCTCGACGAAATCGACAAAATCGGCGGTTCGAATTATAGGGGAGACCCCTCTTCGGCGATGCTTGAGGTCCTTGATCCGGAGCAGAACTTCGCCTTCAACGACAACTACCTCGAAGAGCCCTACGACCTTTCTAACGTCCTTTTCATCTGCACGGCGAATAACCTCGACAACATCCCCGGACCCTTGCTTGACCGTCTTGAGCTCATCGAAGTTCCTAGCTACACCGAAATCGAGAAAATCAAAATCGCGCAGAACTTCCTCGTGCCCAAGCAAATGAAGCTCAATGGCCTTAAAGAGGGCGACATCGCTTTCTCCGAGGATTCCATCAAAGAGCTCATCGAGCATTACTCCATGGAAGCCGGCGTCCGCCATCTTGAGCGCCTTACCGCCTCGGTTTGCCGCAAAGCGGTGGTGGAGCTTCTTGATCACCCCGACACCCAAAAGCCAATCCAAGTCGATCCCGAACTCGTCAAAAAATACCTTGGCGCCGAGGTTTTCGAAGGCTCCAAAAAGGAGAAGGAGAATCAAATCGGCGTCGTTACCGGGCTAGCCTACACCGAAGCCGGAGGCGACATCCTCCCCATGGAAGTCACTTATTTCCCTGGGAAAGGCGGCCTTGTCCTCACGGGCAAACTTGGCGAGGTGATGAAGGAATCCTGCCAAATCGCCCTAGATTACGTCCGCGCCAACAGCAAACGCTACGGCATCGATGACGACATCTTCCAGAAAAACGACATCCACGTCCATTTCCCCGAAGGCGCCGTTCCCAAAGATGGCCCTAGCGCCGGCGTCGCGATCACCACGGCCCTGATTTCCGCCTTGACCCACACGCCAGTCAGCGCTAACGTCGCCATGACCGGCGAAGTGACTCTCCGCGGCAAAGCCCTCCCCATCGGCGGGCTGCGCGAAAAGTCATTGGCCGCGATGCGCAGCGGCATCAAGGAGATCCTCGTGCCCGTCGACAACAAAAAAGACGTTGCCGAACTCCCGGAGGAAGTGAAGAAAGGGCTTAAGATCACCTTCATGAAATGCGTCGACGACGCCTTGGAAAGGGCGCTCGTCAAAGAAGGCCATGAAGCTTAATTTCCATGCCGCTAGCTACGTCAAAAGCGCCCCCTCCTTAAAGGAGGCGCCCAAAGACGGCTTGCCGCATGTCCTGTTCGTTGGGCGCAGCAACGTGGGGAAAAGCTCGCTGATCAACGCGCTTTGCTCCAGCAAGCTTGCCTTCTCCTCGAAGAAGGCGGGCAAAACGAAGCTGCTTAATTACTTCCTCATCGACAAAACCTTCTACCTCGTCGATTCGCCGGGGTATGGGAAAACCTCCTACGCGAATTTGACCACCATCGTTTTCTCAAAGATGATGGAAGAATACGTCAAGGACAAGAACCTAAAATCCATCGTCTTGCTTTCTGACATGCGCAGGGAGCCCGGCGAGGAAGACAAAGCCTTTCTCTCCTACCTCCTTTCTACGGGCGTCCCGGTCATCGGGGTGCTCACGAAGATGGACAAGATGAACCAATCCGAGCGCCATGAGGCGCTTCGAAGGGCTGGCAGGCTTGGCTTAGTCGACCCTTTGCCTAGCGACTTGTCGCCTTCTAGCCTAGACGCCATACGGAAAAGGATCACCGATTCCTTGTAAGCCATCCCCCGGGGTGGCTTTTCTCTTCCCTTTTGGGGAGATGAAGACGATAATATGTGCGTTCTCATTGAATCCGCAGGGAGAGGAGAACCGTCTAGATAGAGAGCCTAGGGGTGGTGGAACTAGGTTGGACGGCCCTTGAGTCGGCGAAGGAGAGAACCGTCTCGCCCTTAGGCGTTCCAAGGGAAAAGAGCCCTCATGACGAGGGAAATTGGGTGGTACCGCGCGCCGCGTCCCAATATGGATGCGGTTTTATTTTGCAAAAAAGAGGTAAGAAGCATGCTCGACAAGCATTATGACCACGCCCTGGTCGAAGAGGGCAAATACCAGAAATGGGTGAGTGAAGGCTATTTCACCGCCGGAGACCAAAGCAAGCAGCCGTTTTCGCTTGTAATCCCGCCCCCAAACGTGACCGGCAAGCTCCATTTAGGGCACGTCATGGACACCATCCCCGACGACATCATCGCTAGATACAAAAGAATGAAAGGCTATGACGTCCTTTGGGTTCCCGGCATGGACCACGCTGGCATCGCTACCCAAGCCAAAGTCGAGGAAAAGCTCCGTCAGCAGGGCGTTTCTAGATACGACCTCGGCCGCGAAGGCTTCTTGGAGAAAGCTTGGGAATGGAAGGACGAATACGCCGCGACAATCCATGAGCAGTGGGCCAAAATCGGCCTCAGCGTCGATTATACCCGTGAGCGCTTCACCCTCGACGAAGGGCTCTCGAAGGCCGTCAAGCACGTTTTCGTCACCCTTTATAACGAAGGGCTCATCTACCAAGGCGAGAAAATCATCAACTGGGACCCCGAGCTTCGGACCGCGCTTTCCAACATCGAAGTCGAGCATAGGGACGACGAAGGCGAGTTCTTCTATTTCCGTTATGACCTCGAAGACGGCAGCGGCCATCTCGTCGTCGCCACGACCCGTCCAGAAACCATGTTCGGCGACACCGCGGTTTTCGTTAACCCCAAAGACGAGCGTTATTCCTTTTTCGTCGGCAAAAAAGTCATCAACCCCGCTAACGGAGATTTGCTGCCCGTGATGGCGGACGAATACGTCGATATCGCCTTCGGAACCGGTGCCATGAAATGCACCCCGGCCCATGATCCCAACGACTTTGCCTTGGCTAAGAAATACGGCTTCCCCTTCATCAAGGTGCTTGACGAAAGCGCCAAAATGAATTCCTTGGCTGGCAAATACGAAGGAATGGACCGCTATGAGTGCAGGAAAGCCCTTGTAGAGGACATCGATAAAGACGGCAAGCTCATCAAAATCGAAAAGATGGTCCACTCCGTCGGGCACAGCGAAAGAAGCGGCGCCGTCGTGGAACCGATGCTTTCCAAGCAATGGTTCGTGAAGATGAAACCGCTAGCGAAGAAAGTATTGGAGAACCAAAAAACAGACGGCAAGGTCGAGTTTTTGCCTAAGCGCTTCGAAAAGGTTTTGCTTCGCTGGATGAATGAGGTCGAGGATTGGTGCATCTCCCGTCAGCTTTGGTGGGGGCATAGGATTCCGGCTTACACCAACATCGCCACGGGCGAGTTGCGCGTCACTGAGGAAGAGCTTGATCCCAAGGAATGGAAACAAGACGAAGACGTTTTGGACACTTGGTTCTCTTCCGGCCTTTGGCCTTTCGCCACGATGGGCTGGCCGAATGAGGAATCGGCAGACTTCAAGAGGTACTTCCCAACCGATGTGTTGGTCACGGGCTATGACATTATCTTCTTCTGGGTTTCGAGGATGTATTTCCAATCCCTCCATTTCACCGACAAGGCCCCCTTCAAGAAAGTGGTCATCCACGGTTTGATCCGCGATGAGCAAGGGAGGAAGATGTCGAAGTCTCTCGGCAACGGCATCGATCCTTTGGACATCATCGCCAAATATGGGGTCGACGCGATGCGCTACTTCATCACCACCAACTCCACCCCGGGGTTAGACATGCGCTACAGCGAGGAAAAGCTCCAGTCCGCCGAGAACTACCTCAACAAAATCTGGAACGCCTGCCGCTATGTCGAATCGACTCTCGGCGAAGGCTATGAGCCCCATGATATCGATTCTTCCTCTTTGGGAATCTTGGAGAAATACATCCTTTCGAGGCTTCAGACGACCATCAAAAAGGTCACCGCCAAGATGGAGGATTACGAATTCGGCGCGGCCAGCTCTTGCCTCTACGACTTCGTTTACGACGATTTCTGCTCTTTCTATCTTGAGATGAGCAAAGTCTCGCTTTCCGACCCCTCCAAGCAAGAAAGCGTCAAAGCCGTTTTGTACAAAGTCATCAAAGACATCATCCTCCTCATCTATCCCTATTGCCCCTTTGTGACGGAGGAAATGTATCTTTCCTTGCCGGGGCATAAAGCCTCTATCATGCTTGAGTCCTATCCTTCTTACGAGAAGGGCTTCCGTTTCCCCGCCGCGGAAAAAGAAGGCGCGATACTTGCCTGCATGATCAAAGACGTCCGCGCCTACAAATCCTCGCATAAGCTCGCCCCCAACGCGCCCATTGAGCTCGTCATGAGCCCATCGCCTCTTTTCAAGGGGGTGGAGAATTATCTTCAGAGGTTCCTCTTCGCCAAGAAAGTCGTCTTCGAGAAGATTCCGCCTAAGGGGGATGGCTTCGTCTACGGGAAGATTAGCCTGATTATCCGCGAGGACATCGATCCGAGTAAGCTCAAGGCTAACCTTGAGGCCGAAAGAAGCCTCCTTGAAAGCGAAGTCGCTAGGGGAGAGAAGATGCTTTCTAACCCTGGCTTCTTGGCTAAGGCCCCCAAAGAGAAAATCGATTTGGAAAAAGAGAAGCTTTCTTCCAACAGGCTCAAGCTTGACGCCGTCAAGGAGAAGCTTGCTTCTTTATAAAAAACCAGGCGCTTTGAAAAAAGGCGCCTTTTTTCTTCGCTAGGAGGGGAGAAATCCGTTATCCCCCTTTAGTAATAGGGTGAAGGAGGAATCGATATGGATTCTAGAATGCTCACCCAAGAGGAACTCTCCTCAATTCGCCCCGGGGAGGCGGTGACTTTAGCGACCGTCTTGCTCGTCTTCACCGTGGCCATCCTCGCCGTCGTGGCCTACAAGCTTTTTTCCACCGACAAAGGGAAAGCTCAGCTGCAGGGCTTCAAGTTCGAGTGGGGCCAAGCCCTTTGAAGTTATCGCATATTGAGAAAAGCCAGAGGCCGAGGGAGAAAGCCTTCGCTAACGGTATCTCCGCTTTATCCGACCAGGAACTTCTTTCCCTCATCCTTTCTAGCGGGACGCCTTCTGCTTGCGTCACCGAAGTTTCAGGATCCTTGCTCGAGGATTATGGCGGCCTTGGCGGCCTTTCCCACGTTCCTTATCTTTTGCTTGAAAAGGAGAAGGGGATAGGAAGGGCGAAATCTTCTTTGCTAGGCGCCGTTTTCGAGGTGGCGAAGCGAGTTTCTAGCCCCATGGGGGACAGCTTTGAGATTTGCCTAGAAAGGGACCTCCTTTCAAAGAAAGAGGAAAGCTTCTACGTCTATTTCTTAAGCCAAAAAGGGGAGGTGCTTGGCAAAAGACTGCTGCTTTTAGGCTCTTTGTCTTGCCTGCGCGGGGACAAAAGGAACGTCTATTCCTCTTTGCTATATTCTCCCGAAGGGGATATCGTCCTCGTCCACGCGCATCCCTCTGGGGCTGCCTTGCCTTCGAAAGAAGACATCGAATTCACCTTTAACTGCAGCCAATTCCTTTCTTCCTTTTCAAAAGGGCTGAAGGACCATTTGATAATTACCAAGCAAGGTCGTTATTCCTTTGCCGAAAACGGGCTTTTGTAGGCGAATTTTCTTTTAAATTCGGGTAGGTTTGTTATCATTTTGCAAGCTTGTTTAAGGAGAATGCCCATGAAAAAGAACAAAATCGTTTGCTTGCTTAGCCTCTTGACCTTAGCCTCTTCTTGCTCCGGGGGGATAAATCCCGCTCAGCCTTCTTCTAGCGAGGAGGAATATCCTCTTTCTAGCGTAGAAGTCGCCCTCGCCAAAAAGCTCGACTGCAAGGCCTATATGCTCACTCTGAAGAAATACGTGTCCCTGCCGACTTATTTCTTCACCTTCGACGAAGACGTGCCTTACGTCAATCTCAATAGCTTCCTGCTCGATTTCTTCAACAAAGCAACGGAAAGTCCGCTTTTCGTTTTGGACGAGGATGGCTATCTCACTAACGCCAACACCAAAGCGACCCTGAAAGTGTCTTTGGCCAAAAACACCCTTACTTTCTCGGATTACGATCAATTCTTCTCTTATTTCGGGCTACCCATCCCCGGGGACATCTTCTCCGCGGCAAACGACCCTTTGTCCAAATTCAACGCGGAGAAATCCAAATACGTCAGCGGTGGCACCTTCACTTTCAAATTGGGGAAGTACAACGCTAGGCTCATAAGCTATGAGGATCAGACCTACATCCCTTTCTCTTACATCGAAACCATGGTCTTCAGCTCGATTGGAACCCGTTTCGCCTTCAACGGCGATAATTACTTCCTTGCGACGACTAGCGCCATCTACGAAGGGGACCAATTGACCGAATACGGCAAAGCCTTCTATAACGGCAGCCTCTCAAAAATCAAAGCTAGGAGTGAAAGCTACAGCAGCTATTTCTACAATTCCTTCCTCTTCGACATGGAAAACTACTACGGGAAATTCGACGAGCTCGGAATCTCTAACCTCGATGAAACCCTGGAAAAGGCCGGTTTGAAGGAAAAGCTCCTTTCTTACGATTCAAAAATCGCCGATGAGGCTCTGGCCGAAACGGTCAACACCTATTTTGGCGATGGCGGCCATACGGCTTTCTACCATCGCGGGATCACCGTCCCCTATAGTTACAACGAAGACGCGGTACTCATGACCGGAATCGTTAACCATGACGATCGCTTGAAAAGCATCATGGGTCGCATGAATACCCTCAAGAAACTTTACGAAAACTCTGACGCGAAGAGCTTCGATGTCTCCGGAAGCACGGCTGCGCTCCGTTTCAATAGCTTCGCTTTGAATCAAAGCGGGACGAGTCCTACGAAAGAAAACGTCAAAACCGACTACACCTCGACTTTCGGCTTCCTTTACAACAGCTTCGAGAAACTTTCCCTCTATCCTAGCGTCACCAACGTCGTCTTCGACGTCAGCCTCAACGGCGGCGGATACGCGACCGCTTTGGCTCATGCCCTTTCCTTCATGACCGACGATTCCGTGACCATCACCGTCAAGAACCCTCTCACCGGCTCTTATTACACGGAAGCGGTGGACTACGACAACAACTTCGACGGGAATTTCACCGACAGTGATTCCTATGCGGGGAAATACAATTTCTACATCCTGACCTCCAATTTCTCCTTTTCCTGCGGAAACGCTCTCCCTTGCATCGCCAAAGAAAACGGCTACGCCAAAATCATCGGTGAGACCAGCGGAGGAGGCGACTGCTCCGTCGGCAGCATGGTCGGAGTCGATGGAACGATTTGGCAGATGTCTAGCAACTCCAAGCTCGTTCACACCAACGACCATTCCACTTTCGATAAGGGCGCCGAAGTCGACGTTAAGCTCACCGATGACGCCTATTACGACATCGCTAAGCTCGATTCAATCCTCTCCAGCCTTTCCTGAGTAAACGCATTTTGATAAACCGGCTTTCCAAGAAGCCGGTTTTTCATGTTTTCCTTAATACAAATCAATACAAAAGTATATAATTTAATCAAAGGAGGAAAAATGGAAATCAAATGGTTTGGCTTAAAAGGCGGCGAAGGCTCAGCCACTTTGTCGAGCAATTCCATCACGCTCAATTCTGAGGCCATGGTCCCTTTCTTAAGCGCGTATAAAACCCAAGTTGGGCTTGACGAGGCGGGCGACCTCATCCTTAGGCCGCTTAGCAAAGACGACGCTTCGCGCCTGTGCCTTCAAGAAAATCAGTGCTTCGGCATTCAGCTTAGCAAAAGCTATGCTAGGATCAATTCCAGGGAATTGCTTTCCTCAATAGCGGGGGAACTGGGGCTGTCTTTGCCTAAGGAAGGGCTTAAATTCAAAACCTCGTTTTGCGAGAAAGAGGGTTTGCTCAAAATTCTCACCGGAAGGAGGTGCGGATAATGGAACAGTGGATGTGGGCCATTTGGCTCGGGGTGTTCGTTCTTGCCCTCATCATCGAGGCGCTTGGAACCGATCTTATCAGCATCTGGTTCGCCTTCGGGGGACTCGTGGCTTTGATAATCAGCTTCACGAGTGCCCCTTGGTGGGTCGAAATCATCGTCTTCGTGGTCGTTTCTTCCGCCAGCTTGTTGGCTTTGCGCCCGCTCGCCCACAAATGGATGAGAAGGGGCCTTAGCAAGACAAACATCGACGCAATCATCAATTCCAAAGGCATCATGACGGCTAAATACGACATGCTCCACCATGGCGAAGTCAAAATCAACGGCGTGACTTGGACCGCCATCGCCCAAGAGGAGAAAGACGTCCTCAACGTGGGGGATGTCGTCTCGGTCGTTGGAATATCCGGAAACAAATTGATCGTCAAAAAATGCATTGAAGAAGGAGAAAAGTAAATATGCCTGGATTCATAATCGCTATCATCGTCATTTCCGCCATCGTCTTCATCGGGTTGATAATCGTCTTAAGCTGCATTCGCGTCATTCCGCAGACTGACAAAGCCATCGTCGAAAGAATGGGCGCCTTCCATGCCGCCTGGGGCGTGGGGATTCATTTTCTCGCCCCGTTTGTGGACAAAATCGCTTATCGCGTGTCCATGAAGGAGCAAGTCAAGGACTTCGAGCCGCAATCGGTCATCACCAAAGACAACGTCACCATGCAAATCGACACCGTCATCTTCTTTCAAGTGACCGATCCCAAGCTTTACGCCTATGGCGTCGATGACCCTCTTTGCGCCATCGAATACCTTTCCGCGACAACGCTGAGGAACATCATCGGCGAGCTCGATTTGGACGCCACTTTGACTTCAAGAGACATCATCAACGAGAAAATGAGGAAAATCCTCGATGAGGCCACTGATCCTTGGGGAATTAAGGTCAATCGCGTCGAAGTCAAGAACATCCTTCCGCCCAAAGACATTCGGGAAGCCATGGAACGCCAGATGCGGGCCGAGCGTGAGAAGAGGGAGAAAATCCTCCTCGCGGAAGGGGAAAAGCAATCCGCCATCCTCATCGCCCAGGGCAAAAAGGAATCCGCGATTTTAAACGCCGACGCCGAAAAGCAGGCGACCATCCTCCGCTCCGAAGGCGAAGCCGAGAAAATCCGCCAGATGAAAAGCGCTGAAGCCGACGCCATCAAAATGGTCCGCCAAGCCGAGGCCGATGGATTGAAGATGCTCAAGGAAGCTTCTTGCGACAATAGCGTCCTCACCCTCAAATACCTCGAGGCCCTAGGCAAAGTCGCCGATGGAAAGGCCACGAAGATCATCCTCCCCTCTTCCCTTGGGAACCTCGGCTCCCTCGCCACGAGCGTCGCCGAAATCGTCAAAGAGCCCAAAGGCGGCGAATAGTCCGCTTGGGACAAAAAAGTCTTCCCTTTATAGGGAAAAGCGCATAAGATAACCCCGTTGTAACCTCCTGGCTTTTGGGGTGCAACCGCCTAAAAGAGGCCAAAGTGGAGAAATCCCGCCTTCCTAGCGAGTCTATAAAAAGCCGGAAACAGGAGGAAAACAAGCATGTACGCAATCGTTATGACCGGCGGCAAGCAGATCAAAGTCGCCGTTGGCGACAAGATCTACGTCGAGAAAATCGACGAAGAGGCCGGAAAAGACGTCAAGCTTGACAAAGTCCTCTTCATCGGTGGGGAATCCGTCAAAGTCGGCTCTCCCTACGTTGAAGGCGCTTCCGTCGACTGCAAAGTCGAGAAGCAGGGCCTTGGCAAGAAGATCCGCATCTACAAGTACAAGGCGAAGGCCAATGAGCGCAAGACTCTCGGCCACCGTCAGCCTTACACCTGCTTGGTCGTTAAAGCGATCAACGCCTAATCGCCATGGTAAAGGTCAAAATCGAATATAAGGGCAACGATCTCCATTCCTTGGAGGTCAAAGGCCACGCTAACAGCGCCCCCTATGGCGAGGACGTCGTCTGCGGAGCCGTTTCCCTCGCCACCTTCGGCGCGTTGAACGCCCTGGAGGATATCGACGAGGAATTCGACTATTCGGTTGATCAAAGCAGTGGGAGCGTCAGCCTCAAGGCAAAGAAGAAAATCTCCGAGCACGACCAAATCGTGCTTGAGGTCCTCATCCTTCAGCTGAAGACGGTTGAAGCCTCTTATCCCAAGAACATCGCCATCACAGAAAGGAAGCAAGCAAAATGAATTTGAAATTTGTCCTCGACATTCAGTTCTTCGCTTCGAAGAAAGGCGTCGGTTCGACCAAGAACGGCCGCGATTCCGCTGGCCGCAGGCTCGGCGCGAAAGTCGGCGACGGTCAATTCGTCGCCGCCGGTTCGATCATCTACCGTCAGCGTGGAACCCGCATCTATCCGGGCGAAAACGTCATGAAGGGCGGAGATGACACCCTCTTCGCGGTCATCGACGGCATCGTCAAGTTTGAGCGTTGGGGCAAGACCCGCAAAAAGGCCTCTGTCTATCCCGCCGAAGCGAAGTAATTCGTCTCATTGAAATTCCAGCCACCCCTCGGGGTGGCTTTTACTTTTCTTCCAAAACGTCCTTTAAGCGTATAGAATGGGCTCAGTTTGGAGACAATCATGAAAAAATTCAGTTCTTTCGCTTGCTGCTTGGCTTTGCTTAGCCTAGCTGCCTCTTGCTCGCCGTCTAACGGAGGAGGGGATTCTCAATCTCCCGTTATTTCTTCGCAGACGTCTTCGGCGTCTTCTGAACCCAACGTCTATGGCGAGAACAACATCGTCGTTCATTTCTATAAGGCGGAAGGGGATTATTCCAAATACGCCTTGTGGCTTTGGCCCATGGGAGGCAATGGAAGCGAATACGCCTTTACCGGAAATGACGCCTATGGGGCGTACGCTTTGGTACCAGCCTCCAAGCTCACCCAATCCCTTTCGACCTTCAAAATGGGCACCATCGTCAAAAGCGCGGGCTCTTGGTCCTATCAAACCGGCGATTTGATCGCGGATTTCTCTTTGGCCAAAATCGATGAGCACGGCAACGCGCCCATTTGGCTAAAGTACAATGACTCGGAGATTTATTATAGCGAGCCCTCCCATCATTCCTTCGACAAGCTCGAGTTCGATTCTCTCACCTCGATTAACGTCGTTTCCGCTGAGGCCGTCGTTTCTTTGAAGCTCAAATCGGGCGGAAAGACCCTTAAGGAAAGCGTGCTTGAGAGCCCGATGACCAAGCTCATTTGGAGTCTCGGTGACGATTTCGAGATTGATTTCGCTTCCTCCTACTACGTTGAAGCCACCTTTGAGGATGGGCAGAAGCTTGAGAAGAGCGTCTCCGTTTCCCCATTATACGATTCGAAGGACTTCAATGATAAATACGCCTACAACGGCCTTGATTTAGGGGCCAATTACGCGAAGGAGAGGACCGTTTTCAAAGTCTGGTCCCCGTCTGCCTCCTCGATTTCCGTGCGAATCTATAATAGCGGAACGCCGAAATCGGTCTCGGCCGAAAAAGGCGATGACACCCACAAAGACACCGCGATGGTTCGCGGGGAGAAGGGCTTATGGAGCGTCTCCGTCGAAGGCGACCTCGAAGGGAAGTACTACACCTTCATCGTCACCAATGGGATTTACGTGGACAGGGAAATCGTCGACCCCATGGCGAAAAGCGCCGGCATCAACGGGGTACGCGGCATGATCGTCGACTTCTCCAAAACCAACCCGGAAGGCTGGGAGGAGGTCTCTCCTAACGCCTACGACCGGAAATCCCTCGTCGTCTACGAGACTCACGTCGCCGACGTCACGTCGAGCTCGACTTGGAACGGCACGCCAACTAACAGCAAACGCTATTTGGGCCTTTCCGAAACCGGCACGTCTTACGAAAAAGATGGCAAGACGACGCCGACGGGCTTCGATTACATCCAATCCCTGGGCGTCAACGCCATTCAGCTTCAACCGATCTTCGACCAAGACAACGATGAAGTCAATCCCACCTATAACTGGGGCTACAACCCCCTCAATTACAACGCCCTCGAAGGCTCCTATAGCAGCGACCCGTACGACGGGTATTCCCGCATCAAGGAGTTCAAAGAAGTGGTGAAGGCCTATTCTAACGCCGGCATCAACATCATCATGGACGTCGTCTACAACCACGTCGCGAGCGTCTCCGGGCGCAATTTCGACGTCCTTGCCCCCGGTTATTTCTTCCGCTACAAGGCCGATGGGTCTTTCTCGAACGGGTCAGGGTGCGGAAACGACACGGCTTCGGAGAGGGTGATGTTCGCCAATTTCATGACGCAAAGCACGAGCTTCTGGGCCAAGGAGTACAAACTCGGGGGGTTCCGCTTCGATTTGATGGGCCTCCACACGCTTTCTTCGATGGACCAAGTCACAAAAGCGTTGGAAGACATTAACCCCAATATCGTCGTTTACGGCGAACCCTGGACCTTATCGACCTCCACGGATGCCGAGCTCGCCACTCAGCCTGGCATCGCCAAGCATATGAAGGAAGAGGGGGCCGAAGTCTACGGCGCCTTCAACGATGGCTTCCGCGACGCCATGATCAAAGGCGGGATGAAAGGGGCGGGGGAAGTTGGCTTCGTGACGGCCAAAGACCCCGGAACCCTCGCCTACACCGATGAAATCCGCCTTGTCCAAGAGGGGATCAGGGGGACGGGAATCGGCGCTAACGCGCGCATTGAAGACGCCGATAGAACCGTCAATTACGTGACTTGCCACGATAACTACACCTTGGTCGATCGCTTCAAGGCCCTTGATAAAGCGAGTAAAACCATTTCCTATACCGAGCAGGATCTGGAGCAAATGAACGTACTGGCTAACGCGGTTACCCTCACCTCGCAAGGAACCTCCTTCCTCCAAGAGGGGGAAGAATTCCTCAGGAGCAAAGGAGGGGAGAGCAATTCCTACGGCGGGCAAAATGACGGTAGGGATTACTACAAAATGAATGAGCTTGAGTACTCTCTGGCCTTGGAACATGAAGACATGGTCGAGGACTATAAAAACCTCATCGCCATAAAGAAGAGCCTTTATGGCCTCCACTTGCCTTCTTCCGAGGTTTCCGACTTGGAGATAAGCACCGATGCCTCAAAAAAAGGAGAACTCATTTACGATCTCCCCGATGGCAGCGGCGGAACTTACCGCATTTGCCACGTCAACGGAACCTCCTCGACCCCGGAAGCGGTGGATTTCGACGGCTTCGAATTGGTTTACGATACCTTGGGGCTCACCTCGTCTTTGACCTCGTCGACCCCGGTTTCTCCCTACCAGACAATCATCGCGAAAAAAGCCGCTTAACCCGCTTTTCACAATTTCATACAACGCCGAAGGAAAATTTCGATGCTTTCGGCGTTTTTAATAGATTGCAAAGAAAATGTAAGAGGTTACATTTTGGCTTTACATCCCAAATGAGAGTGACTAGAATATGGCCATGTTGATCAAAAATTACTAGGGAGCAAAGCCGTTTGAAGGCGGACTCGATTCGTTTTGAACGAATTCCCATCCATTTGCTTCCCACTAATTTTTAGAAAGGAGAAGTAATCGATGATTAACAAAAAATTTACGGTGTGCGCGTTAGCCCTTGGCTTCTTGGCCTTGAGCGCTTGCTCTCCGTCGGGAGGACAGACCAGCTCCTCTTCGAAAGCCCCTGAGAGCAGCCAGGCCCAGTCGAGCACCACGACCGAATCCAAGCAGGACAGTTCTTCTAAGGATGCCGAAAAGATCGCTGGCAAATTCGTCTTCAACGTTCCTAATACCTACGGGAATGCCTACATGTACGGGACCGACGGCACAATTTTCGGCGATTGGCCCGGAAAGGCTTTGACCGCTTCCACCGAAGAAGGTTGGAACACCATTGAGGTCACCGTCACCGACGCCGCTAACGACACCATCATCTTCAACGGCACCGAAGGCCAAACCGCAAACCTTCCCTTCCCGGGATCCATCGGCACCTGGTACTTCGTTGAAAACGGCGAAAAAGACGAATCCGGCCACGCCAAAGGCGATTTCGTGAAAAACGTTTTCAAAATCGACGGCAAAGCAAAAGCCATGGTCGGCAAAACCGGCGCCCTCACCCTCACCTCGATCGGCGTGAGCGGAAAAGTCACTTGGTCTTCCAAAGACACGACCATCGCAGTCGTCACCGCGGATTCCGCTAACGACAAGGCCGCCACTTGGACCGCCGTTGCTGACGGCAAGACCGAAATCATCGCCAAAGCCGGCGACGTCGAAGCCAAATTCACCGTCACCGTCGAAGAGGCCGAATCCGAAACCGATTTGACCCTTTGGGTGCCGACCACCGATACCGACTTCATCACCAACACCGTCATCTCTGGCTATAAGAAGGCTCACCCCGAATTCAACGGCAAAATCACCGTCAAAGCCAACCTCGGCGAAGGCGACGTCCGCACCGAGCTCGCCAAAGACCTCGACACCGCCGCCGACATCATGTGCATCGCCGACGACAACATCCGCTCCGCCGCCAACAGCAAGCTCCTCGCTTCTTTGACTGATTCTGAAGAATCCGCTATCAAGACCTCCGATGGCGAGAACGCTGTGACCGCCGGGTCTCTTGACGGAACTCTCTATGGTTATCCCTATCGCGGCGATAACGGCTACATCCTCTTCTACAACAAAGCCATCTTCACCAACCCCGAGAACGTCGAAAGCATGGATGACCTCCTGAGTGTGGCCAAAGAGAAGAACGTCAAAGTCTATTGGGACATGGCCAATGGCTGGTATAGCCCGGCACCGTTCTGGGCCAATGGCGTTGATTTCCACCTCGACGCGGATGGCAACATCGTTTCCACCTTCGATTCCGACGAAGCCGTGAAAACCGGCATGGCTCTTATGAAACAATATAAGACCTATGGCGGAACCACCCTCGTCTATAGCTCCGATAACGGCCAAATCGAAAGCGGCTTCAAGGACGGAACAGTCGGCGCTTGCATCCTTTGGAACGACTATCAGACCCTCAAAGCCCAGATTGGCGACAACCTTGGCTACACCGTCCTTCCTTCGATGACCATCGATGGAAGCGAAAAGGCACTCCACACCTTCAACGGCTATAAGTTCATGTCGGTCAAAGCGGGCCTTTCTTCCGCCAAAACCGAACTTGCCAAGAGCTTCTGCGAATACGCAACCAGCGCCGAAGTTCAGCTTGAACGCGCCAAGAAACTCGGACATGGGCCTTCCAACCTTAAGGTCGCCGATAACGCTGACGTCAAAGCTTTGCCCTTTGTCGGACAAATCGCCGAGATGATGGCCGCCGGACATACCCATGCCCAGGCTCCTAACGTCAATGACAACTTCTGGACCCCGATGGGCAGCATCGGTGCTACCATCTCCCAAGGCGCCGCCACCGACACTTGGGGAACCTTCGGCAGTGGCGAAGCTGGCGCGAAGAAATTCTTCGCCTCTATCAAAGAGAACATCGAGAAGAAAATCGCCTAATTCGTCTTATCGTTCGTCTTGACTTCCGGGGGTCGAAAGGCCCCCGGAGGTTTATCCGTTTTAGGAGCGTCTTGTATGGAAGAAAGCAAAAAACCGGTTCCCGAAAAAGGGACTGAGCAAAAAGGCAGTTTTACGTTTGAAAGCCCTGATGAAGCCAAAATCGACTTCGAAGGCATCAGAGCCCTCAGCCGTGAAACCTCAAAACCCGATCCCTTCTATTTGCGCCTAGGCCATGGCCTTGCCGAATTCTTCATTCGACTTCTTCTTTTGATTGGAGAAGTCATTTTCGACGTTTGCAAAGCTTTGGTCCAAGTCCTCGTCGGCGTATTCAAATATGGATACCTCGGCTGCAAGGGCATTTTCAATTGGTTCAGAAACAAAGGCAGGATGCTGCTTGAAACCGATTGGCTGCGCAGATTGAACCTGGTCTTCAACGGCGTTGGCTTCGCCAAAAGCAAACAGTGGGGGAACATGATCGTTTTCCTTTGCGTCGAAGTGCTTTTCGTCTTCTACATGGTCACCGTCGGCGGGACGGCCATCCACAATTTCATCCACCTCGGCGAGCTGAGCCAAGAGCTCATCGACGCTAGCGCCCACGATGTTTCCGTCCGTTGGATGGTTTTGGGCATCATGACGTTCATCATCATCGTCGCCTATTTCATCGTTTGGAACAAAGGGGTTCAAGGCGGATACGACATGTATCAAATCGAAAACCTCTACGATTACAAACAAGGCCACGTCGATGCGATGTACGTGCTTTCTCACATTGAGGAATTCGATGAGGATTTAAGCAAGCTCAGCCGCCACAAAATCCGTGTGTTGATGCGTAAAAAGTACGGCTATTCCGATATTTCCTCGCGTTTGATCTCCTATGTTGATTTCTCTCACCTCCCTTCGAAGGACCCTAATTTCATCGTCAAAGGGTATCTTAACGCGCGCTCTTGGTTCTATGGCATTTTCAAAAAGACCGGCGACAAGCTCGCCAAATCGACCTGGCACACCATCTTCGCCAAATACCTCGTTTGGGAGCCAAAGCCCTACGTCAGCCCCTATGGCATGGCTTACGTGAACAACAAGACGACCGCCTCTTATTATCGCTTCATCCACACTTACGACAAATACAACGATTATGTCCGCCATCTCCGGGATTCCAACGCACTTTTGAACGTTTTGAAGGAGAATGAGCTCCTCATTCAATGCGTTTTCGCTGAGGATAGGCTTTCTTCAAGGAACGGACTTACGGTAATCAAACGCGACGACCCCAAAGCTAAGCTTTCGACGAAAGCGGTGGCCACGCGCATCGTCGGCAGCTTCGAATGCTCTTTCGAAACGGCTCTTTCCGCCGCGAAAATCGCGATTTCTGCGGTGAGATTAAGCCGTGCTTCCGCCAAAAAAGGCGAAGCGACCACCCCTGAGGAAGAACTTGCCTACAAATATCGCTGCGCTCAGGACGCATTGAACGATTTCGTTACCAAAAACAACACCTCAAGGCTTTCCTTGATGAGGGAAGTCGAAAAGCTTCTTGGAAATCCTACTTTGCTTTTTGAAATGGCCGATAACGGCAAGACCAGCTTCCTCAATCAGCTTCTTCTCCAGCATAAAGTCCCCAAGGAAACCGGAGAGCTCCTTTATAAAGAGGTGAGACTAGCGGATCATGACGAAGTCAACCTATCCCTCCGCCTTTCTCATTTCGAGGAATACGTCGCCCAATTCGAAAACACCCCGTTCCATCCCGCTCCAATGACTTTCTCGAAGCAATTGAAGCAGTTTGGGGATGAGAAATTCGCCGTCACCGTCATGGCTTTGCCGACGATTGGCTGCTTGCTCGTAACCATCATCCCTCTTATCTTCTCCGTCCTTTTGGCCTTCACAAACTGGGACACCCTGAATCGCGGCGACAACAACTTCTCTTGGTCCAACATGGGCTTCCCCGCTTTGTTCGGCATGGGGGAAGGCAATTCCACGATGCCCAAAACCTTCGTATCCTTGTTTGTCTGGACGCTTGTCTGGGCTGTTTTCGCGACTTTGCTTAACTACATCCTCGGCATTGTCCTCGCCCTTCTCATCCAAAGGAAATCCATTAAGGGGAAAGGCGTCTGGCGCACTTTGTTCGTCATTTCTATCGCCATCCCTCAGTTCATCACCCTTCTTGTCATCGCCAAATTCTTCGGCGACCAGGGTGCTTTCAACGGCTTCTTAGGCTCCTTCACCCACGGCATCCAAATCGCCGGGGCCGATGGCGTCATGACGGAAGCTTATTACGTAGGCTCCGGGACGCCAGATGACCCATTCCGCATCGTCGGCGACCAAGGGTTCCTTGGTTGGATCAGCGGATGGAAGGATTGGAACGGCAATTCCATCGTTTCTGGCGTCAAGACGCTGACCAATTACGTCCGCTTAAGCGACGGCACCCTCAAAGCCGAGGAAATCTCCTACGTCACTTCCTCTAGCTACATCGGCTTCTTCAGCAACACCAACTGGGGGGGCTGGGATTTAGGCAGCACATTGACGGTCAGGGCCGTTTTGCCAAAGATCAACATCATCCTCATCAACTGCTGGGTCGGCATTCCCTACACGATGCTTTCTACCGCGGGCATCTTGATGAACATCCCCGGGGACCTCTACGAATCTTCTTGCATCGATGGGGCGGGGGCCTGGAAGCAGTTCTGGAAGATCACGATGCCTTACGTCTTGTTCGTCACCGGGCCTTCCTTGCTCACCCAATTCATCGGCAACATCAATAACTTCAACGTCATCTTCTTCCTTACCGGCGGGGGTCCGGATTCCCAAATGGGGCTCACAGCTCCAGCCGGCTACACCGATTTGCTGATCACTTGGATTTACAAGATGTCGGTCACAGCGACTAACAAGCAGTACTATCTTGCTTCCGCGATCGGCTGCGTCATCTTCTTGATCTGCGCTTTCTTCAGCCTCATCATGTACGGCAAACTCGGTTCTACCAAAAACGAGGAGGAGTTCCAGTAATATGGCCAACAACGAAATCGCCTTGTCGAAGTCCAAGGCCAAAAAGCATTACGCTTCCCAAAAAGCCGGCCGCATTACCGGCGACGTCGTGGTTTATTTGATTCTGACCGTCATGGCCCTCATTTGGCTGGCCCCGATCGTTTGGCTTATCCTCCAATCCTTCACCGGGGAATATGGCCTTGCCTCGCAAGCAAAGCTCTATCCTTCCTCTTGGAGCTTCGAGAATTACATTTTCCTAGCGACCAACCGCGTGAAAAAAGCCACGGATTCTGGGTATTCCATCGAAGACAGCGCCTTCAATTTCTTCTGGTCCACCGCGAACCTTGAAGGCAAATTCGTTTTCGGCGGCTTCTTCCAGACTTTGATCATCGCGATTTTCTCCGCGATCATCTCCACCCTCTTCACCCTCGCGACGGCTTACGCCTTCTCTCGTCTCCGCTTCAAAGCGAGGCAGCCCATGATGAGGGTCATCTTGATCCTTGGCATGTTCCCTGGCTTCGTCGGGCTCATCATCCTCTATCAGATCTTTAAAATTCTTCATATTGGCAACTCGATTTGGACCCTCATCATTTGCTATTCTGGTGGCGCGGGGATGGGCTATTACATCTCCAAAGGCTTCTTCGACACGATTTCAAAGCAAATCGACGAAGCGGCGATGGTGGATGGCGCCACTCGCTTCCAAATCTTCTACAAGATCACGCTTCCTCTTTCTAAGCCGATCGTCGTTTACACCGTTTTGACCTCCTTCATGGCGCCTTGGGCCGAATACATCACCGCCTCCTATATGCTCACCGGCGGCGCGCAGAACAACAAAACCGGCACGGTAACGACCGTCGCGGTTATGCTTTATGAAATGGTCAACGCTTCCGAAAAGAGCCTTCCATCCTTATATTGGGGGCAATTCTGCGCCGGGGCGGTCATCATCGCTTTGCCTATCTCCATCCTCTTCATCCTCATGCAGAAGAATTACGTTTCCGGCGTCACCGGCGGAGCCGTGAAGGGCTAGTTCTATGAAGAATACGTCGCTTTACCACATCCTTGTTTTGACGCCTCTTCTCTTTTCCTGCGCGGCAGGAGGAGGGGACGGCGGCCAGACGAGTTCTTCTGTTAGCGAAGAATCTTCTTCCGAAGCCTCGGGACGTTACCAATTCGGTAAGACGCTTCCTCCCATTTCTCTCCCTGAGGGAGAAGTCAATAAAAGCGAAGTCGGCTACGAGATTTTCGTGGGCAGCTTCGCCGATAGCAACGGGGATGGCATCGGCGATCTCAACGGCATCAAGGCCCATTTGGATTACCTCGCCTCTTTAGGCGTCACCTATCTTTGGCTCACCCCGATCCACCCTTCTTCGACCTATCACCATTACGACGTCGAAGACTATTTCTCGGTCGCGAAAGAATTCGGCACCGTAGAAGATTTTTCTTCTCTTTGCATTGAGGCCAAAAAGCGGGGGATGAAGGTCGTTCTCGACATGGTCCTCAACCATTCCTCGAAGAAGAATCCGTGGTTTCAAGCCGCTTTGGACGATTATGTGTCCGGGTATTCTGGCGAAGATTCCTATAAAGACGACTACGTCTTCTATTCAAGCCTACCCGTTAATTCGTCCTCCAAGTTCTACACGGTCGTCCATAATGGGAAAACCGTTTATTACGAAGCCAATTTTGATCCCAACATGCCCGAATTCAATTTGTCCAGCAAAGGCTGCAAGGCTAGGCAAAGGCAGATTATGGAATTCTGGCTCAACGCCGGGGCGAGCGGCTTCCGCTTCGACGGGGTCTACTATTATTTCTACAAATCCAATTCCGATAACATCGCTTATTGCAAAGAACTCCGTTCCTTCTTAACTTCCAAGAAAGAAGACGTTTACACCGTCGCCGAAGTCTGGCCCAACGATTTCAGCGGCAATACGATTTCCTCCTATTCTTCTTCCGGGATGACCTTGTTCGATTTCATGAATTCCGCCACCGGGACGTCCTCTTTCGTCTCCTACGCTTGCGATTATAGGAAAGCGGGGGTCGTCTTCTCCGAAATCGAAGACGTCCAAAGCAAACAGGCCGTGGGCACAAAACCCGTCTTCTTCCTATCCAATCACGATCAGGATAGAATCCGAAGCTACTTCAATAAATTCAAAGAAGACGAATCTCTCCGCTTGATGCGGAGAAAACTCGCCGCCTCCTATTGCTTGCTCACCCCGGGAACCCCGTTCCTCTATTATGGGGAAGAAATCGATTTGGGCGGAACTAGAGGGAGTGCCAACACAGACGCCAATCGAAGGCTTCCCTTCATTTGGAGTGAGAAAGAGGATTCGTCTAGATGTTCCAATCCCACCGGCGCCGACTATAACGGCGATCAGCAGGAGAAGGGGGCCTATGACGAAGAGGAAGACCCCAACAGCCTTCTTTCCCATTACAAAGCCCTCATTGCCCTAAGGGAAAAATACCCCTTCATCAAAGAGGGATCCTACGAAAGGGTTTCGCCTTTATACAAAACCGATGGCACAACCCCCATCCGCACGGTGGGCTTTGGCAAAATCACGTATGAAGGGAAGACCTATGCGCTCGTCCATAACGAAGAAGAGGCGGCGACTTTCTTGCTTCCCGATCTAAATGGACAAACTTATTCCATCCTCGATGGCGTTTGCCCCGATGGGAGTTCTCCTTCCCTCAGCGGCTCTACATTGACCTTGGGCCCATGCTCATCGATATTGCTATCATTGGAATGAAAGTGGAGGATATAACAAGATGAACAACAAAGCTAAAATCGCCCTTGCTGGCGCTGCAATCCTCAGCCTTGCTTCGGGCTGCAGCAACGGGCAAAGAATCAGCGTCGAGGATAGTCTAAGCTACGCCAAAACCATCTATGGCAACAAGAAGGCCATGGATGAGGAATCCTTTTCGGCCTCAA
Organism: uncultured Bacteroidales bacterium; assembly: GCA_963650805.1. Classification (GTDB taxonomy): domain Bacteria; phylum Bacillota_I; class Bacilli_A; order RFN20; family CAG-826; genus Alloenteromonas. The sequence goes on along the minus strand of CAVJMG010000011.1, from coordinate 25,843 downwards.
GCTTAGGGTATTCTGAGAACTGGTACAGCTCCGTCGACGTCCGCTTCCAAAAGGGGAGATACGCCTATTTCTCCGTTAAGCATTACGATGCCGACAACCGCGATTCTTCTAGAATCACCAGGAATGATTTCTACCTTTTCTCTAACGTCGCCGCAACGACGGATTCCTCGGGCAACATCGTCGATTTGAAGGAACAGTACATCTTCGCCGTGAACACGATGTCCACGAAAAGGCAGTACAACGTCATCTCCGAGGCCCGCTTCGACGAATTGCTCGCCCTTTTCGAAAAGGAAAACCGCGCGCAGTTCCTCAAAATGGAGGAAAACGCCTACGATTACCTTTCCCGCTACGACGGGAAGAACTCCCCGATTTCCTTCGCGAGCAAAGAAATCGCCTACGCCCCAAGCGGCAGCGTCGACGACCTTGTTTTGCAAGGCGGGGACAGCCAAACCTACCAATCCTATTTCGACACCATTTCCTTCGGCGAATCCATCCACGAACTCAGGGATTACACCGATGTGTATTCCGAATGCCACAGCTTCAAAGGCGGCCGCCCCTTCCAAATCGACGACTCCTTTACGAAGAACAAAATCGCGCTGTCCTCTTATAAAGCCGCCTTTACTTACGGCAACTGCGCAACCGTTTCTTGGGACGCCGAGCGCTTCTCACTAAGCGAGGCTCAGCTCGAATTCAATCCCGATCTGTCCTTGACCCTTGGAAACTAATCAGGACTAGATGAGGAGGCGGGGAACCCGCCTTCTTTCTTTTCTTGTTTCTTAAGCGAGGGTCTATATAATCAGTTTGCCCTATGAAACTCTGCATTGTCATTCCCTGTTATAACCAAAGCGAAAAGCTGCTGAAGAACCTCAAAGAGAGCATTTTGCCCTTTTTCGATTCCTGCAACATCACCTATTCCATTCTCATTGAGGCGGACCGTTCTTCGAAAGAGCAAATCGAGATGCTTGTAGACGGACTTAAGGAAATGCCCGCCCACGTTTCCCTTGACGAGGTTGAGGATAAGAAAGGGAAGGGGTGGGCCGTTAAGAAGGGCATCCTCCACAGCGACGGCGACTACGTCCTCTTCTTCGACGCCGATCTCTCCACCGACCTTTCCGTGTTCAAGGCGATGCAAAAAGACCTCGGGAAATACGACGCCCAAATCGCTTCTAGGGATTGCCCAGGGAGCGTCTACGCCCAGAAGCAGCCCTTCAAGAGGAGATTGACCCATTGGGGCGCCAAAACGATCATCCACATGAAGTTTGGCATGAAGGAAGTCTCCGACACCCAATGCGGCTTCAAGCTCTTCAAGCTCCCCGTGGCGAAAAAAGCCGCGGAAAAGCAGCTTACCATGGGCTCTGCCTTCGACGTCGAATACCTCTATTTCATCCATCTAAACAAAGGGCTCATCAAAGAGTACCCCGCGACTTGGAAAGACGATCCCGATTCCACGCTCAACGGGGTGGTTTCCTCGAGCAAAAAATTCTACGCCGACTTATGCGCCATAAAGAAAAACAAAAGCCATTACCTGCTTGAGAAAGGGGAGAAACTATGCTGATAGACCGCGCCATAATCGAAGTGCGCTCCGGCAAAGGCGGAGACGGATGCATTTCCTTCCTGCAAGAAAAGAACATGCCAAAAGGCGGCCCCGATGGGGGCAATGGGGGCAAAGGGGGGTCGGTTTTCCTCGTCGCTAGGAAAAACGTAAACACTCTCTTGGCCTATCGCCATTCCCGCGTTTTGGAAGCCGCCGACGGAGGCAAAGGGGACAAGAAAATGAGAGCTGGCAGGAATGCCGAAGACGTCATTTCCGAAGTCCCGGTTGGGACCCTCGTCTACGCTGAAGAAGGCAATACCCTTTTAGCCGATTTGTCCGAAGAGGGCCAAAGCGTCTGCGTCGCCAAAGGTGGCAGGGGAGGCAGGGGCAACGCCTCGTTTAAATCCAGCCGCCTCCGCATCCCAAGAGTCGCAGAAAACGGCCATCCCGGCGAGAAAAAGCGTCTTATCCTAGAGCTTAAATTGGTCGCGGACGCCGGGCTCATCGGCTTTCCTAGCGTCGGCAAATCCACGTTTTTGAACATCGTTTCGAAAGCCAACGTCGCCACCGCGGATTACCCTTTCACGACCTTAGTCCCCAACCTAGGCGTCGTCACCTTGCCCGATGGCTATTCCCAATTCGTTTTGGCCGACATGCCGGGCCTCATCGAGGGGGCCCACGAAGGGAAGGGGCTTGGCATCACCTTCCTCCGCCACATCGAAAGGTGCCGCGTCTTGATCCACATGGTGAGCATGGACGGGGAAAGGGATCCCTACGCCGCCTATTTAGCCATCAACGAAGAGCTCAAAGACTATGGCGCCGATTTGGAGAAGCGCCCCCAAATCGTCGTGGGGACGAAAATGGACTGCGATGGGGCTTATGAGCGCTTGGAGGAATTCCAAAAGAAGCTCGGCCAACCCGTCATCCCCGTCAGCGCCTTGACCAACGAAGGCGTCGACGAACTCATCAAAAAAGCCTACGAGCTCATCCAAAAGACCCCGGTTTTCCCGCTTGGCAAAGCGGAGGAGAAAGAAGATTCCCCCGAATACAGGGTCTATGATGCCTCCAAAGACTTCAAAGAGCCCCCTTTCATCTTGGCCCGCCCCTCCGAGCACCTCTTCGTCATCACAGGCAAAGAAGTGCTTGAGAAATACGCCTTGATGAACCTCAGCGACGATCAAGGCGTCGCAAGGCTCATCAACTATCTAAACCGTTTAGGTGTGGAAGAGGCGCTGAAGAAGAAGGGGGCCAAAGACGGGGATACCGTCAGGCTCGGGGATTTCGAATTCACGTATTCGGATTAACCGCTTCTTCTAACCTCTCTGAGGTTTGGTATAATCTCTTCGCATGGGAAAAGATGGCGTTTTGAAAGGGCTGATCGCGCTGCTGATAACTTCGCTTTGCCTTTTCGCGCTTTCCCTCTTCCTCATCCTCCTTTCCTAAAATGATCTACTCTCTCCATGGAAAAATCGTAGAAATCGGCGAAGGCTGGGTCGCCATCGACCTTGGCGATATCGCCTATGAGGTTCTGGTTTCTAGAACCTCGGATTTCGCTTTGGAGGAAACCTGTTTAATCTACACCTACGAAGCCTTGACCCAAGAGGACCATTACCTCGTCGGCTTCAAGGACAAAATGGAGAAAATGGCCTTCGCTTCTTTGATTTCTGTCAAGGGCATCGGCCCAAAGACCGCCCTTTCCGCCCTTTCCGCCTCGACCCCGAAAGACCTTTTCCAAGCCATTGAGGCAAACAACACGGCTTATCTTAAAAAGCTCCCTGGCATCGGCCCGAAAGCCGCCGCGCAGATCATCCTCGACCTTAAGGGGAAGCTCGTCAAAACCGACGAGAAAGGCCATCCGGAGCGCTATCCCGGCGTCGCCGCGGCTTTGAAGTCCCTCAATTTCAAAAAAGCCGAGATCGAGCAGGCGATCGCCTCGATCAAAGTGGATTCCCTTACCGAGGAGGAAGCCACCCGCCTGGCGCTTCGCTATTTGAGGAAAAAATGAGATGGAGAGGCTATTAAACGGAAATAGGGAGCCCGAAGATGAAAGCGAGGAGCTTTCTCTCCGCCCCGAGACTCTCAGCGAATACATCGGCCAAAGCCAGAGCAAAAAGAACCTTGAGGTTTTCCTAGGCGCCGCCAAAAACCGCCAAGAGCCTCTCGACCATGTTTTGCTTTACGGTCCTCCAGGCCTAGGGAAAACCACGCTAGCCTACGTCATCGCCCACGAGATGGGTGGGAAGATACGCCTCGTCAACGGGCCTTCGGTCGAGCGCCCGGGGGACTTGGCCGCGATTCTTTCTGAATTAGAAGACGGGGACATCCTTTTCATCGACGAAATCCATCGCCTCCCCCGCGCGGTTGAAGAGGTTCTTTACGGGGCCATGGAGGATTTCACTTTGTCCATCCTCATCCCCCAAAACGGCTCCTCAAGGGTTTTGAACATGCCTTTGCCCCCATTTACCTTAGTCGGGGCGACGACGCGCTCGGGCGACCTTTCTTCGCCGCTAAGGGCGAGGTTTGGGATCTCCATGAAGCTAGATTTCTATTCCGAAGATGAAATCAAGGAGATTATCAAGCGCACATCGAGGGTTTACAAAACGCCCATCAGCGAAGACGCCGCGCAGATGATAGCCAGCAGAAGCAGGGGGACCCCGAGGATTGCCAACCGCCTCTTCAAGCGCATCCGCGACTTCGCCTCCTTTTACGGAGAGGAAGCGATCTCAGGGGAACGCTGCTTAGAGAGTCTTAACGCCCTCAAAATCGACGAACTCGGCTTGGACGAGGTCGATCTGCGCTATCTCACCTCGATCATTGACCGTTTCCACGGGGGCCCGGTTGGATTAGAGTCCATCGCCTCTAGCATCGGCGAGGAAGTGGGGAACCTCGAAGACGTCTACGAGCCCTATTTGGTGATGATAGGCATGGTCAACCGCACCCCCAGGGGGAGGGTGGCCACCGAGAAAGCCTACGCCCACCTAAAGAAAGTCCACCAAAGCTCCCTTTTCTAGGAGAAGTTTGGTCTTGGCCCCTATGGGGCCTTTTCTATTGCCTAAGAGGGGAGTTGAGTATAAAGTAAAGCGCGTCACCTGATTTTCAGGGCGCTTTCGTTAAGGAGCCAACAATATGAGACGTTATGTAGGATATGTGCTGCTATGCGCCGCGACGCTAGTCGGCGTCGCCGGAGCCACCGCCCCCTTTATCGCCAAAATGAATGCCGACCTCGCCTATAGCGATGGCAAAACCCTTTATTTCAAAGCCAGCGAATACGATGAAGCCAGCTCCAATGGGAACTATGGCAACGAAACGGGCTCCTTTTTGGACAAAGATCAACCCACGGATCCGAACAACGACAACAAGCCCGCGATCCACACCCTCGCCAACATCATCAAGGAAAGGCTTGACGTTTGGAATTTGTCCGAATACGAAGTTTCGGTCCAAGGATACGACACCATCGCCGTTTCCGTCCGAACCAAAACCGCGACCGACACCCAATACACCTACCTTGAGAATTACCTTTCCTTCTCTGGCGGCGATTACGAATTAGACGTCACCGACGAGAAGGTGTCCGAGGAAAGCAAAAAGGATTCCTGGGCGGACATGCTCGACGATCAGGAAGCTTTCATCCAATCCATTGAGCTCAACGGCTATAACTTCCCCGTTGTTTTGGTCAAAATCCCCGATACCTACAAAAGCGATTTCACCGATTTGCTGAAAGCCGCCAACGACGCCAATTCCTCTTCCGACGACGATTCCTCCTCCGAATCTTCGACCTCTACCGGGGACGCCTGCAAATTGGTCCTTTGGGCCAACCGCATCGACGGCGACCTCTACAAGGATTCGACTTCCGGCGGCGGCGCCAACCGCAACCTCAGCAAAAAGATCCTCGCGGTCGAAAACGTTTCTAGCGACAACGCCGTCTATTATTACGATTCCGACGAGGACAAGGAGAATCCCTACCTCCGTTTGATCCCGAATTCCACGGCCATCACCAGCGACGGCACTTACGATTCAAGCCACGCCCAAGAGGCCTATGAAGCGGCGGTTTACCTCCGCAACATGTTCAACGCCAGCGAACTGAGCTTCAACGACGGCACTTCCACCAAGCATCGCTTCGCCTTGAATTTCACCTACAGCAAGAACACACCGGCTACCGTCGAGTCCCTCAATGCCTATACCGCGTGGTCCGTCTTCCCCGCCCTCTCCGGTACCCTCATCGCGACGCTCGTCACGATCGCCTTGACGGTGGTGGTCCTAGCCTTATTCAACAGAAGCTTCTCCTTGATCCAAATCGCCTCGGTTTTCGCCAGCGTATTCTCAACGTTCGCCTTATTCGTGAGCTTCGGGGCGCAGTTTAATGTCGCCGCTTGCCTTGGCTTGCTTATCACCGCGCTCATTTCTTGCTTCGGCTCGGTCTATTACGGGGCTGCCTTGAAAGATGAGATATACAAGGGCCGCACGCTAAAGAAAGCCAACCAAGAAGCCGCGAAGAAATCCACGTGGCCGATTCTTGACGCGAGCATCCTCTCTGCGATTCTTGGCATCTTCGTCTATATCTTCGGCGGCGAGCTTGCCTCAAAATTCGGCACGATGCTCGTCTTAGGAGCCGTCTTCTCCTTGGCGAGCAACCTCATACTCACCCGCTTCGGCGCCTGGCTATTCTGCAACGACTCCACGATGCAAAGCCATTTCGCCAAGCGCCTTGGGATCGATTCAAAGAAGATTCCCGATCTCTTGAAAGAAGAGAAGCAGACTTATTTCGGCCCCTACGAGAAAAAGGATTTCACCAAGAGCCGCAAATGGACCGCCGGAATCCTTGGCGCGGTTGTGGTGGCCGGCATCGCCACGATGATTGCCTTCGGCATCCAAAACAGCGGAAACGTCTACAACACCTCCGCCTACACCCAAAACTCCACCGTTCTCCGCATTGATGTTCGCTCGACGCAGTCGGACATGATTTCCCTTTCCCGAATCGCCTCCATCGAAGATATCTACAGTCCCGAAGAAGGAGGGGACGACCTCTTCCACAAGGTTGAGATCGACGGCAAAAAGCTCTCGTCCTTGACGAGCACTTCCTCCATCTCGCTCTCCGAGACCCCCTTGACTGTCTACGACTCCAACACCGAAACCACTTACTATTGGTTCTACTATTCGATCAAGCTCAACAAATACCTCGAAAACACCGCCGAATCCGAACATCAAATCAAGGTCCTCCGCGGCGAAAGCTTCGTCGACGCCAGCAGCAACAGCCTCGACGACGCCCTTTCCGATTACATCACCACGGTTTTCCTCCCTGGGGCCGACGATTCGAACCTCATGGTCCGCTTCGCCACCGTTACCCCAGAGCTTGGCCAACCCTACATCGATAAGCTTTGCCTTGCTTTGGGCGTTTCCTTAGCCGTCAGCTTGGTCTACCTCGCGATTCGCTTCCGCCCAAGCAGAGCCATCTCCGCGACCCTTGGCGCCGCGACGGTCGGGTATTGCTCCATCGCCTTCTTCGTCTTCACCCGCATCTCCGTGACACCTTTGGTGACCTTAGGGTGCCTCGCCGGGTCTTTGCTCGCCCTCATCTTTGCCTTGTTCGCCTTCAATAAAGAGAAGGAAATCTACAAAGAGAGCCGCGAAAAGGAAAAGAACACCGTCGATTTCCGCTACGAATGCCTCAAAAACGGCGTTTCCCGCTCCGCCGGGCAGTTCTTGCTCCTAGTCATGATTTCGGCCTATGGAGCGATTGCCTTCTTCGGATTTGGGCCGAGGACCTTCATGATGATCTACCTGGCCATGGTCATGGGCCTTGCCTTCCTCTCCGCTTACGACCTCTCCTTGCTTGCCCCATTTGCCTACGTTTGGGCCAAGCTCTTCGGAAAAATCGCCATCAAGCCGTTGAAGCGGAAAAAGGCGAAAAAAGGCAATTTGCCCAAGAAAAAGAGCGGCGAACCGGAAGAGGCCACCTTCATCGGCATCAACGATTATTGAGATGAAAGACCTTAAGGAAAGACTCAAAGAACGTTATTCCTGGACTGAGGAGGAGTTCTCGCGTTACAGCGAGGAACCCTCCTTTTCCTGTTTTCCGGACATCTCTTCGAACCCGGATTTCAAAAAAGCCCAAATGAGGCTAGAAAAGGCAAAAGAAAGCGGCGAGAAAGTCCTCGTCTACGGCGATTACGATTGCGATGGGATTTTGGGGACGTCAATCGTTGTCCGCTGCTTGCTTGAGTATGGCATCAGAGCCCGGCATTTCATCCCAAGCCGCTACCTCGATGGGTATGGCTTGACCTTAGAGAACGCGAAGAAAATCGCCGAAAGCGGCTATACGCTGCTCCTTTGCGTCGACAATGGGGTCTCTTGCTTCGACGCGATTGCTTTTTTATTGTCCAAGGGCATCGATACAATTGTTCTCGATCACCACGAACTGTCGGAAGCTCTTCCTCCTTCCCTGGCCTTAATCCATCCGATTACCCTAGGAATCGGGGAGAAGGCCGGATTCAACATATCCGCCGGATTCGTGAGCTTTCTTTTTTCCATTTCCCTGCTCGGCAGAATCGATTCCTATCTTCTTTGCCTTGCCGCGATCACGACTTTAAGCGACATGATGCCGCTTGCCTCCATAAATCGCGAAATCGTCAGGCTCTGCCTAAGAATCATGCGGAAAACGCCGATTGAGGAGATTTCTTATTTGACGAATAAACGCTACCTCGACGAAAAATCCCTCAAAATGGAAGTCATTCCCATCATCAATGCGCTTGGCAGGATGAACGAAGGCCACGAGACCATGAAAGCGGTGGATTATTTCGCCTTCCGCGATCCTTCCTCTAGGCCCGTTCTTTCTGTCTGGATGAAAGAAGCCAATCGCTCTAGGAAGGAGCTTCTGAAGAAAGCTTCCGAGGGAATATCCTTCGTGGAAGGGTGCAGTGGGGTTTGCCTTAATCTCGACATCAAGGAAGGGCTAAACGGTCTTTTGGCGAACAAAATCATGAAAGCCCATCACGTTCCCTGCGCCATTTTCTCGCCGAAATGCAACGACCCCGAGATTTTGGTGGGGTCACTCCGCAGCGAAAAAGGCTTCTCCCTCATCGATTTCTTCTCAAAAGCTAAGCCCTATGCTTTAACTTGCGGCGGCCACGATTGCTCTGGCGGGCTGACCATAAAAGCCAAGGATTTTCCTTCGTTCAAGAAATTCTACCTCTCCTATTGCGCTTCTCACCCTTTCACCGATGACGACGAGCCTTTGATTCCTTTGTCCTTATCGGAAGCAAGCATGGCTTCTTACCGCATCATCCGCGCGTTTGGGCCTTTCGGCGAAGGCCATCCGGAGCCGATATTCGTTTTGGCGAATCTCGATGTGGACGGATTCGCTTATTCTAGGGACGGCAAATACCTTATGACCCCCCTTGGGAACGGGGTCAAACTGTCTTCTTTTGAACTAGGGAAGAAGGATTTCGCCGGCAAAGACAAGACTTCCCTAACCGTCAAATTCGAGCTTGATGAATATAAAGGCAATGTCGCATTGCGCCTAACTGCCTCCTCTTTTCCTAGAAAAGGCTGAAACTCGGTCTATACTACCCGCATGGAAAAAATCTCTGAAAAGAAAACCTTGCCCCCCAACGGCGGCTATCCCATGCATTCCTTCGAGGATCTGAAGGCCCTTTTGTCGACCTATATCAGCAACCCCGACGATCAAAAGCTCATCCAAAGCGCCTACGACTTCGCCAAAGAAAAGCATAAAAACCAATACCGCAAATCCGGCGAGCCTTACATTCACCATCCCTTGGAAGTGGCCTATATCTGCGCAAAGCTGCAGGCGGGCCCGGCGACGATCGCTTCGGCTTTTTTGCACGATGTGGTGGAGGATACAGACACTCCCATCGAGGAAATAGAGAAACGCTTCGGGCCCGACGTGCGGCTTATCGTTGATTCTTTAACGAAGATTCAGCGCATGAAGCTCTCCCATATGTCCAAGGAAGACTTCGAGGCCGAAGACCACCGAAAAATCTTTTTGGGCATGGCCAACGACGTCAGAGTCATCATCGTCAAGCTCGCCGATAGGCTTCACAACATGCGCACATTGGATTCTTTGTCGCCCGACCGTCAGCACGCCTTGGCCAAAGAAACCCTTGAGGTGTTCACCCCAATCGCCCATCGCCTTGGTATCTACACCGTCCAAAGCGAGCTTGAAGACCTTTCCCTGAAGTATCTTGAACCCGAAATCTACGCGAAGATCAAAGCGATGGTCGATGAGCGCTTCGAAAACCGCAAAGACTCCCTCGAGCAATTCAAAAAGCGCATCGCGGACCAGCTTTACGAACATGGAATCCCTTTTCGGATGGAAAGCCGCGTAAAGTCGATTTATTCAATATATAAGAAGATGTACAAAAAAGGGCATTCCTTCGATGAAATCTTCGATATTCTTGCAATTAGAGTTATCACAAAAACCACTGTAAATTGCTATGAAATCTTAGGGATGATCCATACGACCTACGCCCCAATCCCCGGCAGGTTCAAAGATTACATCGCCATGCCGAAGCCCAATATGTACCAGTCTCTCCACACCTCCGTGATGGCTGGAGACGGCAGCGTGTACGAGATTCAAATCCGCACCGAGGAGATGGACCAAATCGCCGAGACCGGCGTCGCCGCCCATTGGAAATACAAAGAAGGCAGCCACTATAACGCCAAAGAAGAGCAGAAGGAAATCGAGAGCCAGCTTCACTGGTTCCGCGATTTCGTGAGCCTTTCCGGGCAAGAGAAGGGCACGGCGAAGGAATACATGGAAACGCTCACCCACGACATCTTCGGGGCCAACGTTTACGTTTTCACTCCCTTAGGCAGGGTCATCGAACTCCCCACTGGCTCGACGACGTTAGATTTTGCCTATAGGATCCACACCAAGGTCGGCGATGCGGCGGTGGGGGCCGTCGTTAACGGGGCCTTGGTGCCCCTTTCCACGGAGCTTAAAACCGGTGACATCTGCGAAATCAGGACCTCGCCAAACGCCTCCGGGCCCAATTCTTCTTGGCTAGACATCGCCAAAACCTCATCCGCCAAAGCCCACATCCGCCGCGCCTTGCAAAAGAAAGACGCCTCCATCATGAAGGAGGAGAAGGTAAAGCAAGGCAAGTGCTCCATGATGGATTCGTTCAGGATGCAGGGATTCGACGAAGAGGAGGCCATGAAAATTCTCTCCGACGCCCTCCCCAAGCTCGAAAACGAGTTCCACTGCGAGGATTTGGACGACCTTTTCGTCATGCTTTGCTCCAGAAACCCCGCCCCAGGCGCGGTTTTGGACTTCCTCCACGTCAAAAAGAAGCTCACTCCGAAGCTTTCTAAGAAAAAGACCCCGAAGGAAATTTCCTCCAATTGCCCCGTTGAGGTTCCCGGGGGCATCACCGGGCTCGCCGTCACCATCAGCCAATGCTGCACACCGATTCCGGGCGATGAAATCGTTGGCTACATCACTCGAGGCAAAGGCATCACCGTCCACCGCAAGGACTGCCCAAACATCGCCAAGGAGAAGTCTCGCCTAATCCCCTTGTCGTGGAAGGAAGACCTCGGGGCCGCATCTTACCCGGTCGACATCGAAGTCATCGCAAACGACAGGCAAGGGCTTGCCGCAGATATTCTTCAGACCATATCGGCGAAGGGAATCCTCGTCAGCGACCTCAAAATCCATTTGGTCACCGAGACCATGAACGACGTGATCAACCTCACCATCTCCGTCCCTTCGGCGAAGTCTTTGGAAGACCTTTTCGTGGCATTGATGGGCGTTAAGAGCGTCTTCGCGGTCAATCGTCTCACGCATTGATGCCCCTTTGAAGGCCCTTTCCCTTTGAAGTAGCCCCTTAAGGGGCTTATACTAGCCTCGTTAAATTTAGAGGAGTTCAAATATATGGTTTTCCAAGGCATCAAAGGCACGCATGACCTCTATGGCGAGGAAGCGGAAGCCTATACCTACATTCAAAACGTTTTTTCGGCGGTCGCCGAGCTTTACGGCTACCGCAAAATTGAAACCCCGGTGCTTGAATACACCGAGGTTTTCGACCGTTCCACCGGAGAAAGCAGCGACGTCGTCAGGAAGGAGATGTACACCTTCCTCGATAAGGGCGATCGCTCCTTGACCCTTCGCCCCGAAGGCACGGCCGGGGTCATTCGCTCCATCGTTGAGCATAAGCTCTACGCAACCGGCGACCTTCCCTTGAAATGCTATTACGTTGGCCCGGTCTTCCGCTACGAGAGGCCTCAGCTAGGGAGATATCGCCAATTCATCCAAGCCGGCGTGGAGGCCGTGGGCGTCAATAGCGCCCGCCTAGACGCCGAAAACATTTGCCTCGCGATGGACGTGCTGGCTTATCTTGGCTTTGAAAACCTCAAGGTCAAAATCAACACGTTGGGCGATGAGAAATCCAGAGCCGCCTACAAAGAGGCCTTGAAAGCTTATTTCTCCACCAAAATCGACACCATGTGCGAGGATTGCAAGCAACGTCTGCTCCTCAATCCCATGCGCATCCTCGATTGCAAAGTCAAAGAGGACCAAGAAATCGTCAAAGGCGCGCCGAAGATGAAGGATTTCCTCTCCGAGGAATCTAGCAAACGCTTCTACCAAACCCTTTCCATTATCAACGACCAGGAAATCGATTACGAGATCGATGATTCCTTGGTCAGGGGGCTTGATTATTATGGCGAGGTCGTCTTCGAGGTCCACGCGACTTCCAAAGAGGGCAAAGACTATGGCGCTTTGTTAGGAGGCGGCCATTATGACGGCATGATGGGCAATTTCAACGGCCCGAAGGAGAATGATTCCGGCGTCGGCTTTGCAATGGGCGTGGAGCGCATCTATTCCCTGATGAAAGACAACGGTCTGCTTTCTTCCTTGTCCCATGGCGTCGACATTTACGTCATGCCGGTAGGGGAAGAGACCTTCGACGATTGCTATGGCCTTGCCCAAGCCCTCCGCCACGAGGGTTATTCGGTGGAAATGCCCTTCACCAAAGGAAAACTAGGAACGCTATTCAAAAAGGCGGCCCGCGCAAATGCAAAATTCGCCCTAATCATGGGGCAAGACGACATCGAAAAAGGCGTCGTCCAATTGAAAAACATCGCAACCCAAGAGCAAAAAGAAATCGACATCGAGGATTTGAAAGCGACTTTGGACGAAGAGCTCGAAAAGCTCGAAAACCAAGATTCCTGCTGCTGCGGCCATGATCATGAACGCGAAGAAGGCCATTGCTGCTGCGGCGGCCACCACGAACATGAAGGCGACTGCTGCGAAGGCGAAGAAGGCCATTGCTGCTGCCAAGGAGAGAAAAAATGAAAAGCATTGAAAGAACCGATTATAACGGAAACCTCCGCAAAGAGGATGTCGGACGCGAAGTCGCTTTGTGCGGCTGGGCGGCGAAAGTCAGGAAGCTCGGGGGCATAACCTTCATCGATCTCCGCGATAGCACCGGAATCGTCCAGCTTACCGTTAATGACCCCGATTCCGTCCCCGACGTCAGAAGCGAATACGTCATTCAAGTCAAAGGCAAAGTCGCCTTGAAAAAAGACCCCAACCCCGCTTTGAAAACCGGGGAAGTGGAGGTCATCGTCTCGGAAATCAACGTCTTCAACAAAGCCGAGACCACGCCTTTCATTATCGCCGACAAAACCGATGCCTTGGAGGAAACTAGGCTTCAGTATCGCTATCTCGACATCCGCAGGCCCTATATTCTCAGCAAGCTGAAAGCTAGGGCCAAAATCGTGAAGGATTTCCACGAATACTTCGATGAAAAGGGCTTTTTGGAAGTCGATACGCCCGCTTTGAACGTTTCTTCGCCAGAAGGGGCGAAAGAATATCTCGTCCCTAGCCGCGTCCATCACGGATCTTTCTACGCGCTTCCCCAATCCCCTCAGCTTTGGAAGCAATTGCTGATGATCGGCGGGGTGGAACGCTACTACCAAGTGGCCAAATGCTTCCGCGACGAGGATCTGCGCGCCGATAGACAGCCCGAATTCACCCAGCTTGACGAAGAGGTCTCTTTCCTCAGCCAAGACGAAATTCTTGCCCTCAACGAAGGCTTTTTGGCCAAGATATTCAAAGACATCGCCGGATACGACGTCCCCTTGCCGCTTCGCCGCATTCCCTATTGGGAGGCGATGGACACCTACGGCAGCGATAAGCCCGATACGCGTTACGGCCTGACCCTCCATGACCTTAAGCCGTTATTGGGCGACGTGCCTTTCAAAGGCTTTGAGGGCCAAAGCTACATCAAAGGCATCGTGGTGCCTGGACAAGGTAAGGAAACCTCTAGGAAAGCCTTAGATGAGCTTAATATGGAGGTGAGGAAATTCAACCTCAAAGGCGTGCTTTCCCTTAAATTGGAAAACGGCGCTTTGGAAGGCTCTTTCGCCAAATTCCTCGATGAGGCGCACAAAAATAGCGTGATTTCCGCTCTGGACTTGCACGAAGACGACCTCGTCTTGCTGGCTAGTTCGAATTACCGCAGGGACATCGACTTCGGCTTAGGGGCGTTGAGAACTCTATTCGCGAAGAAGCTCTCCCTCATCAAGCCCAAAACCTACGATCTGCTTTGGGTCGTGGATTTCCCAATGTTTGACCCCGTTGAAGGGGAAGAGGGGAAATACGTTGCTGAGCACCATCCCTTCACCCGTCCCCGCGACGAGGATTTGCCCCTTCTTGACACTAAGCCGGAAGAAGCCCTCGCTTACGCTTATGACATCGTCATCAACGGCTATGAGGCCGGCGGAGGCACTCTCCGCATCTACGACCACGACACCCAGTGGAAGATCTTCAAGATCCTGGGCTTGTCCGATGAAGAAGTGGCGAAAAAATTCGGTTGGTTCATCGATGCCTTCCGCTTTGGCTGCCCACCCCATGGTGGCATCGCCTTCGGGCTCGACCGCTTGGCCATGATTCTCACCGGGACCGACAACATCCGCGACGTTGAGGCCTTCCCGAAGAACCTTCAAGCCTCCGATCCTTTGTCCCACGCCCCGCAGCCGGTCACCGATGAACAGCTTGAAATCGTCGGACTAAAAATCGAAAAATAGTAACTTATATACTTTGTATATAAAAACGACTTAAAAATTACTAGTTTTATAAAGGAGACATCTATGCCCGAAAATAAACTCGACATCGATTCGCTAAGCGTCGCTTGCCTTCGCTCGCTGATCATCGACGTCATCAACAAGGCCAATTCCGGCCACCCCGGTATGGCCCTTGACGCCGCGCCGATGATGTACGCGCTTTATCGCGATCACCTCAAAGCCGACCCCAAGCACCCGGAATGGGTCAATAGGGATCGCCTCGTCTATAGCGCGGGCCACCCGAGCGCCCTCATTTATTCCTTGCTTCATCTTTCAGGCTATTCGCTCAGCCTTGAAGACCTCATGAGCTTCCGCCAGCTCCATTCGCTCACCCCGGGGCACCCCGAAGTGACTTTGACCGCCGGAATCGACGCTACCGCCGGCCCTTTGGGCCAGGGGATTAGCCAAGCCGTCGGCATGGCCATCGCCGAAAAGGCCGTTGCCGCGCAATATAAAGAAGGCTCCAGGATCATGGACCATTACACGTATTGCCTTTGTGGAGATGGGTGTTTGGAAGAAGGCATAAGCCAAGAGGCCATTTCCTTAGCCGGCCACCTCAAACTCAACAAGCTCATCCTTCTTTACGATGAAAACGGCTCCACGCTGGATGGTCCGACCTCGAATTCCCTCACCGAATCGGTGAAATTGCGCTTCCTCGCCGAGGAGTGGAACGTTTTGGAGGTCAATTCCGGAAATGACGTCGACGCCATCTCCAAAGCCATCGCCGAGGCCAAGCAATCGCCTCTTTACCCAACCATCATAATCGTGCACACGACCATCGGATATGGCTCCGCCAAGCAGGGCGACCATTCCACCCACGGCGCGCCGCTAGGGGTAGAAGACGGCAAGCACGCCAAGGAAGTCTATGGCTATTCTTATCCCGATTGGACCGTGCCCGAAGAGGTTTACGCCCATTTCAAAGACACCTTCGCCCGCCGCGGCCAAGAGGCCTACGAAGCCTATCAATCCGCTTTGCTTTCCTACGAGAAGGAATTCCCGGACCAAGCCAAGCTCTTCAGCGATGCCTTCAAGAGGGAAATCGCCCCATACCTCAAAGAATTCTCTTTCCAGGCCAAAAGCGAAGCCAGCAGGGCCAGCTCTGGGCGCATCCTCTCTTCTTGCTTCAATCAAATTCCCTTCATGTTCGGCGGCTCCGCCGACGTGGCCGGATCGGTTAAAACCGAGGTCAAGGGCGCCGTTGATTTCTCTCCCTCTCATCCTGAGGGCCGCAACGTCAACTGGGGCATTCGCGAATTCGGAATGGCCGGAGCGATGAACGGCATTTTGCTCCACGGGGGCTTATTGCCTTACGCGGGCTGCTTCCTCATTTTCGCCGATTACCTCAAGCCCGCCATCCGCATGGCCGCGATGGAAGAGCTCCCCGCCATCTATCTTTTCTCCCACGATTCTCTTGCGGTAGGGGAAGACGGCACGACCCACCAGCCCATCGAGCAGTTAACCATGCTCAGGACGATTCCCGGGGTCAAAGTTATTCGCCCCGCCGATTCGTATGAGACCTATCTCGCTTACAAAGAGGCCTTGTCCTCGAAGAAAAACCCCGTTTGCCTCATCTTGTCGAGGCAGACTTTGCCAAGCTTGCCCGCCCAAGCCGAAGAAGGCGTCAAGCTCGGTGCCTATTTCGTGAGAAAGCAAGAGAAGGAGGACGCTGAAATCCTCGCCACGGGGAGCGAAGTCTCCCTCGCTTTGCAAGCCGCCGATCTCCTTTTGGAGAAAGGAATCTCCGTTAGCGTCGTCTCCATGCCTTGCATAGAGAATTTCCAAGCTCAAGATTCCTCTTACAAAGCCAAAATCCTCTCTTCTCCCTATAACAAACGTATCTCCTTGGAAATGGGCTCCACGGCCCTCTGGGGACGCTATGCCGAGCATAATATCGGCGTTGATGGCTTTGGAGAAAGCGGCAAGGCCAAAGACGTTCTCGCCGATTTCGGCTTCACGCCCGAAAAAGTGGCCGAGAAAATCGCGTCCATGCTAAAATAAGCCCATGAGCGACTATCTTCCCATCAACAATTATTCCTCTTTGGGGAAACTCTCCATCTCCAAGAAGGCCATCGCGGCCATCGTGGAACGGTCGGTGTTCAACCTCATCGGTTCCAATCCTGGGCCAAAAAAAGGGAAAAAGCGTCTCTTCACGGTCGCCAATCCCTTGAAGATCTCGATTTTGGGGGATGGAAAGATCAAAATATCGGTCGACGTGACCCTGTCTAACGATAGCAACGTCAAAGAGGCTTGCCTAAGGCTTCAAAAGGAAATCGCAAACAACCTCTCGATGATGATTGAGGCGGTCCCCAACGAAATCCACGTTCACGTCGTTTCGTTAGCTTAAAAGCCAGCCCGGGAAACCGGGCTTTTGTTTTGGCCGGGGCAACAATTCCTCCTATGGGGCGCGGTTTTGTGCTATCATACCCGCGAGCCTTAAGAAGGCGTATTTTTATGGACGAAAACAGCATCGAAATCTCATGGGAAGAAGGCGGAAGGAACGCCTTGCAAAGCGCGGCGATGACCGCGATTTACGACGAACTCACCTACATCGACATGGGTGAGCCGGTGGACGTCGAAGGCATCGTTTCCTCGCTGCTTGAAGAAGATTTCTCCGAATGCGATCTTTTCGTCAAATCCGCGGCTGTTTACGCGATCAAATACCTCGATGAGGCCAAAGAGAAATTCAACGCGAACATGAGTCGCTGGACCTTCGACCGCCTAAACCGCGTCGAACAGGCCATTTTGATCCTCGCTTACGTCCATTTTTACGCGATTGAAAAGGAAGTTTCCAAGAAAGTCGTCATCTCCGTGGCCGTGAATTTGGCGAAGACCTACCTCGACGGCAAAGACTATAAATTCGTCAACGGGATTCTTGAGCATGTGCTGGTGAGGCCATGAGCGAACCCGCAAGATACCTCTCCGTCACGGAGCTAAACGAAATCGTAGCCGCGACTTTAGAAAATAACCCCGCGTTATCTTTTGTGCTGCTTGCAGGGGAGATATCCAATTTCAAGCCTTATCCTTCAGGGCATATCTATTTCAGCCTCAAAGACGATAAATCGCTGATTTCGGCCGTGATGTGGAGAAGTTACGTCCCCAATTTGTCCTTTCAGCCTAAAAACGGCGACCAAGTTTTGGTAAAAGGCAAAATAAGCGCCTTCACGGGACGAGGAACGTATCAGATAAGCGTCTTCTCCATGGAGAAGAAAGGGCAAGGGGACGCGCTGAGGAACCTTCGCCTCTTAGCGGAAAAGCTAAGGAAGGAAGGCTTATTCGACGAAAGCAGAAAAAAAGAGATACCCGCTTTCCCGCATCGAATTTCCGTCATCGCCGGAAGCGGCAGCGCGGGGCTTAAAGACATCCAAGTCAACCTCGCCAAGCGTTGGCCTTTGGCGGAAGTTTGTTGCTTTCCCGCGATTGTCCAGGGGGAACTCGCCCCAAAGTCTCTCCTTGAGGCGCTGAAAGAGGCCGTGGCCGTCCATCCAGACACGATCATCATCGGCAGAGGAGGCGGCAGCAGCGAGGATTTGCAAGCCTTCAACGACGAAGCGCTAGTTCGGGCGGTGGCAGAAGTTCAAACCCCAATCATCGCGGCCGTGGGGCATGAAATAGACGTGACTTTAATCGATCTCGTCGCCGATTGCCGCGTTTCCACGCCGACTGCAGCGGCCGTGAAAGCCACGCCGGACCAATACGAGGTCTATCAAGCTCTCGATGACGTTTCCTTGAGGCTTGATAAAGCCGTAAGCGCCAAGATATCCGCGCTCTCGCAAAGTTTGCTTCGTTTATCCGACAAGCCCTATTTCAAAGACCCGAGCCGGATTTACGACAGCCAAAAAGAAGCGATAACGTCGTTAGAAAGGGTGCTGAATACGTCGATTAAGAACATCCTCTCCTTGAACAAGAGCCGCCTAGACGCCTTAACCGACAGGATTGGCCCTTCTTATAGAAGCACGCTGAAGAAAAAAGAAGCGTCAGTGGGCAATCTCTCCGCTAAGCTGGATTCGCTAAGCCCAGAGGCCGTATTGAATCGCGGTTATTCCATAATGACGGGGCAAGACGGCAGGCCCATCACTGAAGCTGGAAACCTCAGAGTGGGCGAGCTCGTCAAAACGCGCCTCAGGGATGGTATAATCACATCGAAAATCGTCGAAAAGGAGACAAAAGATGCCTAAAGAAGCAGGGAAAACGTTTGAGGAAAAATTGAACCGCCTCAATGAAATCGTAACCAAAATCGAAGGCGATCCTTTGCCTTTGGAAGAAACGGTGGCCCTTTACCAAGAGGGTAAAAAGCTCATAGCCGAACTTCAAAACGCCTTATCCGAGGCTGAGAAGAAAATTGGCGACATGGGCGTCAACGAGGGTAATTTAAAGTAATTATTTAGTAGTTTTTTGGTATATGAAAAAGAAAGACGGCGTCGAAATAATTGATATACATTCAATCAAAGACCCTTCTTTTTTGAAATCCCTTGATAGCAAGCAATTGAACCGCCTTTGCGAGCAACTTCGAGAAGAAATTTTGAGGGTCTGTTCAACTTACGGCGGCCACCTCTCAAGCAACCTTGGGGACGTTGAGCTGACCGTTGCCTTGCATCGCGTTTTCGACTTCCCCAAAGACAAATTGATCTTCGACGTAGGGCATCAATGCTACGCGCATAAGATCCTCACCGGAAGAAAACTCGACCACATCAATGAGAAAGGCTTTCCAAACGGTTTCCAGAACCGAAAAGAATCGCCTTATGACCCTTATGACGCCGGGCACAGCTCCACGGCCCTTTCCGCCGCGGAGGCTTTTGCCTTTGCCCGCGACTCAAAAGGAGAAGATTACAACGTAATCGCCCTCGTTGGAGATGCTTCGATCGTCAACGGGCTGAGTTTTGAGGCGCTTAACAATATCGGCGAAAGACATAACAAAGTCATCGTGATTCTTAACGACAACGCGATGTCCATCACCAAGCCCATCGGCGGAGCCGGCAAATTCTTTCGGAAAATTTCGACCGGAAAGCTCTACAACAAAGCGAAAAAAGGCTATCAAAGAGCGCTTTTTAGAACTGCTATCGGGCAAAAAGTCTATGATTTCTCTTCCCGTTTCAAAAGGGCGTTGAAGTCTCGCTTAGTCCCGATCACCATGTTCGACAACATGGGTTTCACCTACATCGGACCCGTTGACGGCCATAATCTGCGCGCGC
Source organism: uncultured Bacteroidales bacterium (assembly GCA_963650805.1). Taxonomy (GTDB): domain Bacteria; phylum Bacillota_I; class Bacilli_A; order RFN20; family CAG-826; genus Alloenteromonas. The sequence goes on along the minus strand of CAVJMG010000011.1, from coordinate 6,040 downwards.
TTGAAAAAGCCATGAAATCGGCCAAAAACGCAACAAAATCGGTTGTTATCCATTGTCGAACACTCAAAGGAAAGGGTTATCCGAAAGCGGAGGTCGACAAAAAAGGCGATTACCATGCCGTGCAGCCCTTCGACGTCAAGAAAGGCTTAGCCAAAAGCGAAGGCGATGAGAAAATCAGCTGGTCTAGGCTTTACGCCTCGTTCATTGAGGAGAAAATGAAGCAAGATAAGGAAGCAATCCTTGTGACGCCCGCGACCTTGAAGGGGTCTGAGCTCGAAAATGCTTTCGGCGAATTCAAAGGGCGCTGCATCGACGTCGGAATCGCCGAAGAGCATGCCTTGACCTTCGCCGGGGCTTTGTCCATCGCCGGAAAGAAGCCAATTGTTTCCATCTATTCCAGTTTCATGCAAAGAGCCTATGATGAGATTTCTCATGACTGCGCTAGGATGGGCGCTAGCCTTACTTTGCTCGTTGACCGGGCTGGGGTCGTTGGAAAAAACGGCGAAACCCATCAAGGCATATACGATGTCGCCTTCCTGAAATCGATACCCCATGTCGTCGTCTCGATGGCCGCCACGCCGGAAATAGCGAAATCTCTATTTGAAAAATCTTTCGACTATGACGGAGTTTTCGCCATTCGTTACCCTGGGGTAAATCTTCTTAATCCAAAAGAGATAAAGCCAGCGTACCTTCCTTCTTTCTGCTGGCGCGGATTTGAGCGAAACGATGCCAAACTCGCCGTCGTCGGCGTTGGCCCTTTAGGTGAAGAGCTGCGCCTTAAACTCAAAGAGAATAACGTCAACGTTTCCTTTTTCGATCCCGTATATCTCAACCCCGTGCCAAAAAACGAGGTCGAAAAACTTTTGAATTACGAAACTTTGGTTATTTACGATCCGTATTCTACCGAGGAAGGGTTTGCTCAAACGCTGCTTTCCTCGCTGATGAAGCTTTCTTATAAAGGAAACGCGATATCTCTTTGCGTGAAAAGCGAATTCATTCCTTACGACACGCTCGCCAATCAGCTTGAAGATTCTAATTGCAGAGTCCAGCAAGCTTTTGACAAAGTCATGGCCTTACTTAAGTAAATGCCTTTTTCCTTTTACTATCAACTTAACATAACGGGAACTATACTTTAAAATGGTTCCATGGCAAAAGTGATAATGCACATCGACTTAAATGCCTTTTTCGCCTCTTGCGAAGTCGTCCGCAATCCAAGCTTAAAAGGAATTCCTTTGCTGATCGGTCATAGTGGGCGTTCGGGAATCGTGTCGACGGCGAGCTACGAGGCAAGGAAATACGGCTGCCACAGCGGGCAGCCGATGTTTCAGGCCCAAAGGCTTTGCCCGAAAGCGAAAATCCTTCCCGTCGACATGGATTATTATTCGATGATGTCGACCTCGTTCTTCTCTTATTTGAAGCGTTTCACCCCTTTGGTGGAACCCGCTTCAATCGATGAAGGGTATGCGGACATGACTTCTCCTTTGATTAACCAAGCCGACCCTCACGCGTATTTCCTTTCGCTTCAGGCGGAACTGAAAAAGGAAACCGGACTAGGGTGCTCCATCGGGGTCGCCCCGACGAAGTGGCTTGCGAAAATGGCCTCCGACCTCCGCAAACCGATGGGCCTAACGATTTTGCGGAGGAAAGACATTCCCGAAATACTTTACCCTCTCCCTATCGAATCCTTTTGGGGGATAGGGAAGAAAACGAGTCCCCGTCTGCGGGAGATGGGCATTTTGACGATAGGGGGCTTCGCCCTTAAATGCGAGGAAGACGACCCTTTGCTTCAAAAAGAGCTTGGGAAATTCTATGCGACGGCGAAAGAATGGATCCAAGGGAGGGGAAGCGATGAGGTAAAGACTTTCGAAGACGAGGCAAAATCGATTGGGGCGCAGGAAACCTTAACCAGGGATTGCTCCACCTACGACGAGGTTCGACCTTATTTCGTCTCCATCGCCGATGAAGTCTCATATCGGGCTAGGCGCGAAGGCAAAGAGGGAAAGGGCATCGCCGTCACCGTGAAAACCACGGACTTCAAACTTCATAGCAAAGCCAAAATCCTATTGGAGGCGACTTCTTCAAGCGAAATCCTAGTAGCCCAATCTCGCGTCTTGTTCGAGGAGCTTATGGAAAAGCTAGGCCGCCCCAACATCCGCCAAGTGGGCATTACCTTGACTAAACTCATCGACCCCAAAAAAGAGACGGTGCAGATGAGCTTATGGAATTACGAGGATTACGAAAAGAAAGACGCGACGAAGCTGCTGATAGAATCGCTGAATAGGAAAATGGATAAGCCCATGCTTAAAAGAGCCTCACAGGCTGAAAAGAAAGAGGGCAAGGACAATGGAAATCGCTGACGCCATCATGGATTATTTCACTTACTTGACCTCTTCAAAGGGGTTAAGCAACAGCACGGTCAAAGATTATAGCGATGATCTGAACGTCTTTCTAAAAGACTTCCCGGAGAAGCGTTTCACCGAGGATCTCTTAGAAAGCGATCTCTATGATTTTGCTTTGAAAGAAGGCGAAAAGGATAGAAGCTCTTCTACCATCGCCAGACGTTTGTCCACCCTCTTCAATTTCTATCTTTTCCTAAGCCAAAGGGGAATCATTCCCTTCGCTCCAGATCACGTTGAAAGGCCGAAAGAAGAAAGGAACCTTCCCGTTATCTTGTCTTTCGAGGAGGTTGAGAGGCTTTTGGACGCCCCGGACGTCACTAATGAATCTGGGAGCAGGGACAAAGCGATGCTAGAAACAATGTATGCGACGGGGCTCCGCGTTTCCGAGCTTTGCGCGTTGACTTTAAGCCAAATCAACGTCGAGAATCGCCTCATCACCATCAAAAAAGGCAAAGGGAACAAGCAAAGGACGGTTCCGATATCCCCCTTCGCCTTGGAGTGGCTTCAATCCTACATCCACAATTTCAGAAGCAAGAACAAAGGGCGGAAGAAAAAGGAGGTTTTCCTCAATCTCCGCGGCGAGCCCATCAGCAGGAACTATTTCTTCATGCAAGTGAAAAAATACGCAGCGCAAGCCGGAATTGACACCGTCGTCTCTCCCCATACCCTTCGTCATTGCTTCGCGACGCATCTACTAGAAAACGGGGCGGAGCTTCGCGCCGTGCAGGAAATGCTCGGGCACGCCCATCTTTCGACCACGCAGATCTACACCCACGTATCAACAAGGAGGATTTTAGAAGCCTACGACCGCTATTCGTCGCGGAAATAGGTATAATGAAAAGCAAGGCAAAAGCCTTCGCAAAATCACGAGGAGACTTCTATGGATAAAGCTTACCGCAAATTTAAAAGAGTATTTTTGATCGTCGCCGATTCGGCGGGCATCGGGGAAGAACCCGACGCCGCCTCTTTTGGAGACGTCGGCTCCAATACCTGGGCCCACGCCGCCGAATCCATCGGGGGTCTCTCCGTTCCGAATATGGAAGCTATGGGCGTCGGCACCTTAGACGAAATCCTGGGCGTAAAACCCATTAATGACCATCCAAAATCCTATTGCCTCGCCTGCCAGGAAACGAGCTTAGGAAAAGACACGATGACGGGCCATTGGGAGATGATGGGCATCAACACCACCAAGCCCTTCCAAACCTTCACCGACACCGGCTTCCCCAAAGAGCTCATGGACGAGCTTTCTAATCGCACAGGCCACAAGCTGTTAGGGAATTACGCTTCCTCCGGGACCGTCATTCTCGATGAGCTCGGGGAAGAGCAAATAAAGGAAAACGCCCTCATCGTCTATACTTCTTCCGATTCGGTTCTCCAAATCGCCGCCAACGAAGACCACATGCCCTTGGAGGAAATCTATCGTTGCTGCGAAATAGCCAAGGAATTAACCATGAAGCCCGAATGGATGGTTGGGAGAGTCATCGCTAGGCCCTATGTCGGCGAAACGAAGGGCCATTTCAAACGCATTGGCGCTCACCGCCACGATTACACCGTCTCTCCGACCGGCATCACCGCGATGGATATTTTGAAAGAGAATGGCTATATGGTCTCAGCCGTTGGGAAGATTAACGACATCTTCAATGGCGTCGGCATCAGCAAAACCATTCATACCGCTAGCAACGAAGAAGGAATGGACGAAGCCATTCGCCAGCTCAAAAATGAAGATTGGACAGGAATTTGCTTCGTCAACCTCGTCGAATTCGACAGCGAATACGGCCACAGAAGAAACCCCAAAGGCTACGCCGAATGCTTAGAAGCATTCGATAAGCGCGTTGGGGAATTCGTCGCGGAAATGGAACCGACAGACGTCTTGATGATCACGGCCGATCACGGCAACGACCCGACCTTCAAAGGCACCGATCACACGCGCGAAAAGGTTCCTTTGCTCATTTATTCGCCTTCCTTTAAATCCGGCCGCAAACTCGAAGAAAGGAAAACCTTCGCCGTCATGGGCGAAACCATCCTCAGGAATTTCTATCTAGAGAAAAAGCCCTCGATGTTAGGGGGAAGCTTAGAGGAAATCTTCGAATAAGCGAAAAGCTCAAAAAGGACCCTCCAATGAAAATCAAAAAAGGCCTTATCCCCTTAGCCGTGCTTGCTTTGTCCGCTTGCTCTAATTCGAAGCAAAGTGGAGCTCTAGCTTTCTCCTGGGTTACGCCGACGGGCGCGCCGACCCTCGCCTTTTATGACCAAGGCGACAACTCTTCTTGGATTTCCGCGAGCAATCCTTCCGAAATCGTCGTTCCCAGCTTCGCCGCAAATTCTTACGATGGCATCGTGTTTGACGGCATCTCTGGTCTTAATTTGATGAGCAAAAATAAAGCTGCATCGAATTACAAACTCGCGAGATGGATCAATAACCTTGGCTTCTATGTCGTCTCGAAGAAGCACACCAAAGAGGAGGCTTCCATTTGGAACGCCTCTTGGACCGTCGATTCTTTTGTCGCGACGGGGAACGCCTCCCGTTGCTTGCTTTCTTTGTCTAAAAGCGTCTGGGGCTGGGGTGATTTGCAAAGCCCAGGAACGGTGAGCTTCGAAACCGGCGTCGATGCCGTGGTAACGAACTTAGCCAGCGATGGCTATGATTTCTATTTGCTCGCCGATCCGGCTTACACCAATTTGAAAAGCAAGCTCGGCGATAAGCTCCATCTTATTTACGATTTGCAGGAAGAGTGGGGCAAAGCCCACGAGGGCACGAAAATCCCTAGCGCCGCGTTATTCATCAACGCGAAAGGCTATTCGCAAAGCAAAAACGTTTACGACGAATTCCTCAAGCAAACCGACGATAGGCTATATACTCTCGTAAATGAGCCGGAAAAGGCCCAAAAGGCATTGGAGGATTACCAAAATAGCGATCCCTCCCACGTTGTTTCCGGAAGCCTTTATAAGTTTGGCGTCGCTACAAGCATCGTAAGCAATCTAACGAGCCTTCAGGCGAATAACGCCCTAGGCTTCTGCATGAACGAAAAAGGCGAAAAGGTAAGGCAAACGGCCAACGCCTTCTCCCTTGCCTTCGGGGGAAGCGAATATTCTTCCGAATTGTTCCTAGAATAGCTTTATGCAGGGCAAAAAGAAGCGGTGGGGCATAAAAAGTAAGACGCTGTCGCGACTTTTTGCTATCTCCTTAGGAATAATCTCTTTGATGGGGACTTGGCAGTTGCTCGCCTTCCTTCTTCAAAGCAACGGGAATAGCGGCATCCCTTACCCTCTCGATACTTTTGCTTTGGCGTTTTCCTTTTTGTTCTTGGATGGGGCCGCCTCAACCTGGGCCGCCATTGGATGGACGTTGCTTAGAATCCTTATCGGATTGACTATTTCTTTTGCGTTTGGGGCTATTTTCGGCGTTTTAGCGGGCATTTATCCTCGTTTGAGAGACTTTTTAAGCCCATTGATCGCGACAATGAGGGCGATACCGACCGCAGCAGTCGTTTTGATGCTTATTTCGGTCTTGATGGGTATGAAAGCTCACGTTTGGCTAAGCTGGATCCCGGTCGTTTTAACCTTCGTCGTTTGCTTTCCCTTGTTTTACCAAGCATTTGCCTCAGGGATAGAAAACGAGGATAAGGACGTGAGGGATTCGT
>CAVJMG010000010.1:0-72276 GCA_963650805.1 uncultured Bacteroidales bacterium | reverse complement strand
TGATAAAGTGGGTGATAAAGTGGGTGATAAAGTGGGTGATAAAGTGGGTGATAAAATTCTCACTAAATCTCAAATTAAGGTGCTTGCTGAAATTAGGAATAATAACAATGTCACAAAACCACAATTAGTAATCTTATGCAGCCTTGGAAAGACATCAATCGATAATGCGATATCCCAATTAAAAAAATCAGGATATATTGAAAGAATAGGCTCTAATAAAAACGGATATTGGAAAGTTATAAAATAGAGTTTGTCATGTGACCTACAAATAATTCTTAAAGCCGTTACCCAACTTTCAATCGTGGACGTATTGTTGGTGAACAGGGATATTAATTGACTGGGAATCATTAGGAACAAACTGGTTCCGATAACCATGACGATTAAGGAAATGGCCAAGGCCATCCCTGAAGAGTTGCTCGTCTTTCGTGAGTAGGGGCAAGAAAGGTCTGGCAATTATCAATGATAGAGCGGAGATGATAACGCCGTGGATTATCGCGACAATTAGGTCCTTTGTTGCGCAGTGGTTGGCTTTTTCAACGTCTCCCGACCCAAAATAGAACCCCGCAAGAGAAGCGGCTGCAGCCCCAAGGCCAATGCCGAAGGGGTTGGGCAAAATATTGAATTGAGTAAATTAGCGATACCGCCGTCATGGCATTTTCGCTAACCATCGCAACGAAAAAGCTATCGACCAAATTGTAAAGACCGTCGATGATCATGGAAATTACAATGGGGAAAGACGCCTTAAAGACAAGATTCAAGGCGCTATTTTGTTTCGTAGATGCATTATCTATATATTCAATCCTCCGTTAGCGTTCAATGCGTTGTGGCGAAAAGATAAGTGAAAAATCCACATCAATTTTCTGAAAAAATATATCTACGAAGAGACAATTCGTAAGTGCTTTAATATTAGGCTTTAGCTGTTCTTGCGTTTCTCAAACTTAAACTCGGTTTTTGCTTCGCTTATAAAAAGCTAATTCAAGGCCGTTCGTTTCTTGAATTAGGAAAACATGTTTGATAAATTGATTATAGTTAATTCTAATTAACTAAAGGATGATTATGAAACACGATCACTACAATGTCTCGGACAAAGGCTTCTACGGCGATTATTGGGAAAACAAGAATCCCACCAAAGCCGCTATAATCGCGATGATCGGAGACGATTCTAAGGATTATTTAGCAAGGACCGCCGTCAGATGGCTTTTTAAGCACAACGTGAATGTTTTGACTCTTTCCGTCGCAAGGAAGAATTATTCGTTTCATAGTTTCCCGTTGGAGAGAATAGAGAACGCCATTACTTTCCTGAAAGAAATGGGGAACCTCAAAATCGGGATTGTTGGGGCCTCAACGACGGGGACGCTGGCTCTTGCCTCATCTTCCTTCTTTCCCGATTTAAGCCTAACCATCGCTTTGACTCCAAGCGACTTCATTTGGCAGGGGTTTGAGCAAGGCAAACGAGATGGAGCGGGGGAGTGGCCCGTACCCGGGGAGTCTTTGTTCACGTATAGAGGGGAGAGTCTCCCCTTTATGCCTTTTGCTTATCAGCATCCCAAATACTTCGAAGTGATGAAGGAAGAATCGAAAAAGAACAAGGATATGATCAATTCGCGCAGAATATTCGACGATTCCGAAGCCCTTCACCCCATTAAAGAGAAGGAGAAAATCAAAGTCGAGAATATCCGGGGGCGCTTGATTCTTATTGGGGCGAAAGACGACGCTTTATGGGACACTGCCAAATACATAAAGCGGATGGAAGAGCGGCTGAATGAGAAAGAGCATCAATCCGATCCTTTGTTCCTCATCTACGACCATGGCACACATTTCGTGTTCCCCGAGAAGATGCTCAAAACGTTCCTTCCAGTTGGCTCTAGCCTCTTTGTTAGGATTTGCTTTTCCGCCGCCTCCAAACACGGGAAAGAATGCAAGCAAACCCGAATTGACATTGAGGAAAAGCTGGGAAAAGAATTTTCTAAGTGGACGGAAATATAATTGCTTCCTGCGGCGAAACCGAATGGGGCTTTAAATTTCGGGGTGGCTGTTGAACCATCGTTGCCCCCTCAATTGCTTTTGGTTTTACTTTTTTGCCCCCTCATTTAAAATTCGTGCAATTCTTTTTGGGCGAAGAAAGGACGAATAGATTATGAATTCAAAGAAAAATCGTGCATGTTCCCTTGGCCTTCTAGCCACCGCGGGTATGGTTTCCGCTCTAGTTTCCTGCAATCAAGGTGGAGAGGTTAGTCCTTCTTCAGCCTCTTCTGAGCCATCCTCCTCCATTTTTTCCTCGGAATCTATTCCCGTCTCCTCTTCCGAAAGTTCTTCTTCCATAGACGGTCATTATGACCTTTGGTCAAAGGAAGCTCAGGAGCTGATGGACACCTATTGCGGCGGCGCTCTTCCTTTCCCCTCCGGTATTTTCGAGGGCGAAGTAACTGTGCAGGAAGTCGAAGATAACAACGGCTCCTATCTCCAAATCTACCAAAAGGCTGATGGCTTCACCCTTGAGAACTATTACAAGACCTTAGAGGAATTCGGCTGGAGCGCGATTTATGGCTATAAAGACAGCCCCGTAAGAATTAACGACAGTGGAATCCAATACGTCGAGGCGACGAAAGCCTCCGAAGACGGAGAAGTCGGTTACGACATGCTTTATTATTGGAGCCCCGCCCAAACTAATTCCGACGGCTCGATTGCTTTCCCTTCCTGCAACGTGATTCAATGCTATAACGACCTCACTCCCGATGCTTCGAAGGCGAACGCTTGGAGCGAGGAAGAGGCTTCTACCATAAAATATGTCACCACGACGACCCTTCCCTTCGTTGCGTTAGGATCAACCCATCAGGTGGCTTACACCGATTTCAACAGCCTCTACATGTTTGACTATTACGTCAAAGACCTCTCCCGAACTTATTCGGATTTACTGATCGCGGATGGTTTCGTCAAGGATAGCTTCAACAGCATTATGTACAACCGTTACATCCTTAAGAAGACCTTTCCCGACGGGGCGACGATCGACGCCGTGATTTATTATCTCAATGGGAACAATATCCAGATGATCTATACCCCAAAGGAAACCTCCTATTCCTCTTGGCCTAGTCAAATCATCGCTGAGATCAAATCGAAGTCCGGGGTGGAGATTCCAAAGTTCGAGACCGCTGAAGGCGGAAGTTATTCCGTTTTCAAAAAGAACGATACGTATTACATTTCCACTTACACCCGTTCCCAAACATATGATTATGAGGCCTATGCCTATAACGAATTGCAGATTATCGATTTGACGTGGGAAGAAACGATATCGTTCGCCACGTTCGACCTCACGGATTCTTCCTCTAATCCCGTTGGCTTCCGCGTCGTCGCCACGTTGACCAATCCCACGAGCGCTTTCGTTTCCTCTTATCCTAGCGTGGCCATTCAGGAAACGCTTTCCTCGACTTTGAAAATCAAGGGAGTTGAAGTCCCTGCGTTCGATGAAAGCGCCATACCAAGCAACGGACGGCAAATCAAATACAACGTCAAAGGGGAGGAGTATTACGCCAAACGGTACGCCTACTATTATTCCGACATCACGGATTTCCCGTCTTTTTATGGATTGAGCGAACATCCCAGCGAAGAGCAAATCAAGGCGAAAGCCCATGAGCTAGCCTACCAAGAAGAGGGCATTACGGTATCAATATTCGATGAGAACGCGCAAGCCTACGAGTCTTATAAAAAGAGCTTATACGAGGCGGCTTGGTACAGATACTCCGATGAATACGGGAATGAGGTTTATGAGGACGCTTCGGGTGCCCTTGCAATAACCTTAAGCAAAACCGCGGACGAAAAAGGGCAAACGAGCTTCTTCTTCCATCCTGGCAAAGGAGAAAAACACACTCCCGAGCTTGCTTTCCTCTCTAGCGAATGCAATGTTGGCATCGGACGCGAGACCAAACTAGAGCTCATTATCAGCATGCTTCCTTACGATGTGACTTTCTTTTCTAGCGATTCAACGAACTTCAGCGTGGACTCTAATGGCGTCGTTACCGTCAGCGAGAATGTTGTAGAAGGCACGACGGCCACCATCACGGCCTCCGTCGATGTGCCCGGAAAGAGCAAACCTTTAACCGCGAAATGCAAAGTCACCGCGGTGAAAGTCATTTATTACACGACGGATTCAGCCTTATCCGCGGTTAAGGAAAAGGCCGCCGCAGCGGGATACACGCTCGTTGACTCTTTGCTAGACGACAGCCCGGCCTTGATTCTTGATTTAGGCGAAAGCGGCGATGCTTCCGCCATCAAAAACGCCGTTGACTCCTATTTCATTCCCGAAGGCATGTCCGCGGACGAGGGGTGGGAAAGCGGCGATGTCTACACCGTCTACAAAGACCAAAGAAGCGGAGAATACATCTATTACTCCCTCTTCAACGATTATTGCTACATCGTCATTGAATTCAGCCTGTATCAAAATAACGGGCATCTCATGCTTCAAATCTTTGCCTATTAATGCTCATCATTAACATAAATGTTCTCTTTGCCGTCTTCCTCTTTTTCGTTTGGACGCTTGGTTATATATTTACTTGCAGGAGATTGCCATGGAACCCGTTAGGATAATCTTCATTTGCCAAGGAAACATTTGCCGTTCTCCGGCGGCGATGTTTTTGCTTCGCCATAAACTTCATGTTTTAGGCCTTGAGGAGAATTACATCGTCACTTCAGCGGGGCTAGAGAATTCCACTTCTGGGCAAGATATGCACCTGGAATCGAAGGCTCAATTGGATGCCCACAATATTCCTTATGGCACCCATTCCGCCCACAAACTCACGGTGAAGGAATACCTATCCGCGGATTACGTCGTCTGCATGGAGAGCGTTCAGAAAATATTCATCAAGAGGATGATGTCTGGGAGCAAGCCGGAAAAGCTGTCGCGCCTCTACGATTTCGCCGGGGAGAAGCGAGACATCGCCGATCCTTATTACACGGGGGATTTCTCAAAAGCCTATGAGGATATTAGTAAAGGCGTGGATGCCTTTGTCGAATCCGTGATTCTTGGAAAGAGCCAAAAATGAAAACCCCTAGGCGATGCCGCTTAGGGGTTTTGCTTTATTTGCTTTCCTCGTCTTTTTCGCGCCTATAGCCGTAATAGCCATAGCCATAGCCGTATTTCTTGCGGGTTTTATAGCCGTAACCGTAATTCCCGAAGTCTTCGTCGGTGGTGACTTTGGTCATGACCAAGCCGATGATATTAAGGCCTTTTTCCTCGAACGTGCGGCAAGCGGCGACGACGTCCTTCTTTTTGGAGGAGTGCTGGCAGCAAACGAGGAGATAGCCTTGGATGCACTCGCTGACGAGATAGGCGTCTGCAACTGGAAGGACAGGAGGGAGGTCGACTAAGACGTAGTCATGGGTCTTCTTCAAAGACTCAATCAGCTCCTTCATCTTGACGGAGGTCAAGATTTTTCCGGGGAACGGGGTATAGGAACCCGCGGTGATGACGTCAACGCCTTTGGAGGAGTGGACGACGTCTTCGAGCTCGGCGTCTCCTTTGACGTAGTCGACGGTGCCGAGTTTGTTTTCTAGATGGAATAAGTGGTGGACGTTAGGACGACGCAAATCAAGGTCGACGGTGGCGACGGAGAGCCCCTTTTCGGCGTAAACGGCGGCCAAATTGGAGATCATCGTGGTTTTGCCCTCGCCTTCTTTGGCGGAGGTGACGGCGTAGCAAGTGACTTTGTTATCGACGGAGGAGAAGCCGATGTTGCTTTGGAGGCGGATGATAGCGTCGGCGGCGGCGGAATCGAAGTCGGAGAGCAACTCAACCCTTTCGCCTTCGTTCATTTTGGGTTTCTTGATTTCACTCATGTTTCTTTCCTCCCTGCTTGTTCGCGGCGTCTTCGACGAGTTGATAGTCGGGGATCATGCCGATGACTTTATATCCCGTTAGGGTCTCGAGATCTTGCTTAGAGGAGACTTTGGTGTTGGTGAGCTCGCGCACGATGCCATACCCTGCGCCAAGGACCACGCCGATGAGGGCGCCGATCAAAGAAATGACCCAAGTGGAGGTGGAGGTGTCTTTGGCATTGGTGGCTTTGCCCATGCTAGCGATGGAATTCTTTAGATTCATGTAGCCATTGGTGCCTTCGGTGTTCACAAGCTCAATGGTCGCGTCGACGACGTAATTGGCGACGTCGATGGCCATCTGCTTCGTTTTGCAGGTGGAGGTGACGTTGACGAAGACGCTGGTCGCGTTGTTGGTGACGGTGGGAATCGTGACGGTGTAGTAGCTTTTCACGGTTACGGTATCCACGTTCCCGGTTTTCTTGCCGCTTGAGTCTTTGGTGTAGGCGTCATAGCCGTTAGCTTCCATTTTGGCTCCAACGGCGTTGACGACTTCGTCCATGCTCATGTATCCATAGGCTATCGCCGCTTGCTTCAAAGAGAGGCTGATGGCTTTTTCAGTGTCCAGCGTGGGGTCATTGCATATGGTCATGATTTGCGTGGTGGCCTGATATTTCGGCGTTTTGATGAGCTTGGAATAGCCGATGCCCCCGGCAAAGCCGACCGCAGTGCAGGCAACGAGCACGATCCAATGTTTGGCAATCATGTGCCAGATGCGAGAAAGGGTGATGCCTTCCTGCTCTTCTCTTGCTTCGTAGGACCTATCAGCTTCAAGGGCGCCTTGCCTGGAGAGTTCGTTTTCTTCGTTAAACTTATCCATGGGTCTTTCTTTTTCCTCTTATCTATAGAGCGACGTTATATTACTCTTTCCGTTCCGTCTTTGTTAGACAATTTCGCCAAAGTTTAAAAGTCTAACTGACGGCGAATTATAGAGTTTTAAGAGAAATAACGCAAAAAAACTTCAAAAAAGCCGCTCGGTTTGTTGATTATGGTTTCGAACTTCATAAAATAGTGGCGATTGGAGAACCTTATGCAAAAAAAGAAATTAATTTCGCCCCTATCGTGGATTGGCGCAGTCGTGCTGTTCCTTTCCCCGGCTTTGACCGCCATCTTTGGCTTGACCAACGTTTTTCATGGCGGAGCCCTAACCGTCCATGGAATCCAAGTCGGTTATGGCGTGCGCGCTGCCATCGCCAACTACGGCAAAATGTGGAACCCTTCCGTTTATCCCCATTTCACTGGCGTCATCGGCGTCTTCCTCATTATTTTGGCCATTGTCTTCTTTGCCGTTGAAGCGGGCTTGGTTTGCTATAAGAAGCAACGCATCCTTTTGCTTAACGCTTTAGCCCGCGGCCTCGCCATCGCCTATTTACCCTTCCTCCTCATTCTTGCTTATGGGCTTTACGCTTCTGGAGATTTCGGCGCCCTTGCTAGATTCGGCATCTTCCTCGTCATCTTGCTCGACCTGATCGGCTATATCCTTCTCGCCCTTCCCTATCTTTCCCTCCTCAAAGTCGAAATCATCAACAAAGTCGAGGAGAAGAGAGAACCCGTTGAAGAAAAACCGACCCTCACCGAAGCTGACGTCCGCCGCATCGCCGATGACCGCATCGCCAAATTGACGGAACAATTCGTCAGTGAAGAAAGGGCCAGAACCATCGCCGAAAGCGAAATCGCGCAGCATCAAGAGGAATTCCATTTCAAAAAGGAAGAGGAACAACCTGCTGAGACGAAAGAAGAAGAGCCCGCTGAAGAAGAAATCAGCGATGACGTTGCCGAAGAGCCCGAAACCGAGAAAGAAGCCGAGCCCATTACCAATAACGCTGCTGTCGATGATCCCTTTGCCGCTCTTAACAAACGTCGCCGCGCCAAATTCGAAACCCGTCTGAAAAAAGCCGACCCCGAACTCCGCGCTCAGTACTACGAGCTCCGCGACTATATCCGCTCCTACGGCGTCAAAGACCGCATGTCCATCCCCGGCATCACCTTCTCCCTTCATAGAGACCGTTATGTCTTCATCACCATCGCCGGTAAGAAACTTAAACTCTATTACGCTTTGAACCCCGAGGATTACGCCAATTCGACCATCCCCGTCATCAAGAATGAATCCAAGAAATTCGAAGATCTGCCTTTGGAATTCAAAGTCAAATCCGGCCTCTCCCTCAAGAGGGCCAAATCCCTTGTTGACGACGTCATGAAGGCCAAAGGCATCGAAAAGCCTGCTGAAGAGAAATAAACATCAACAACGACAAAAAGCGGGGAAACCCGCTTTTTCTTATGCTTAATTGCGGTTTCCCCACGGAATTTTGGGCTTTTACTGTCTTTAAGCGCTTTTTTCTCATGTACTTGTGATATTTTCTCGCTTCTTCGTTTGGAGACAAAAGCATCTGTTGACGGGTTCGAGTGGGGGGGGCTATCATAACCCAAAGAATCAAATTCACGAAGCCTTTATGCGAACGTGATTTGGCTCTTTGCCCGGGTACAATCGTCCGATGTCCTAGGCTAGCAAAAGGAGGACCCTTTAAGAGAGTACACCACGCAGCAAGCAAATCGAAGCAGGTCATAGCACCGAAACGGATTATCTTTCGAGATATAAACACCTCTAGATAAGATTTTCGATACGATCCGAAAAAAGGATTAACGAAAGGAAAAATCATGAAAAAATTATCCAAATTACAGCAAACCCTTTTGATTTCTGGCGTTGCCGCTTTGGCTTTTGGCGGTATCGCCGCCGGAACGACTTACGCCTTGTTCACCAGCGAAGCCGAGAACACTGTCACCGTCACAAGTGGTAAAGTCAGCGTTACCTCCACCCTTGAGGAACTCGTCACTTATTCTGGCGTCGAACTCACGGGAGACGCGAGCAAAGACACGGTTGAGAAAACCACGGTTCAGGGCACCTTCACCAATGGAGGCACCGCTAAAATCGACGGAACCAAGCTCACGCTTGAGAACATGACCCCTGGCGACAAAGTCACGTTCAACGTCAAAATCCATAACGCCAGCACCGTTAAAGTCAAATATCGCACCAAAGTCGTTTATGAAAACGATGAGGGCTTAGCCGCCGGGCTTGCCATCAAAGTCGATGGCGAAACTTTCAAAACCAAAATGGTCAGCGCCTATGAATTTTTGGAAGTTGAATGCGAGGATATCGTCATCCCCGTCGAAATTGAGCTCCCTTCCTCTGCTGGAGAGGAATACCAAGGCTTAGCCTGCCAACTTGATTTCATTGCCGAAGCCGTCCAGGGCAATGCGGCCGTTACCGATGAGGCCTACCCCGCTTATCCAAGCGGAGTTACGGAAAAAGACTTTGGCGAGAATACGGTTGCCTATGTGGACGCCAACGACAAGGTTCAATACACCACCAGCTTTAAGGACGCTTTTGCCAACACAAGCGTTGATAAAATCTACTGCAAAGCTAATTCGAGCATAACTATTGGACAGGCACACGTTGAATTCAATAGGGATCTCACGATTTACGGCAACGGGTCTAACTTCAATAGGGGCGACATCTCCACGAACGGTGTTACTGGCGAAGTGGACTTGAAACTTTACGACACCGTTGACTTAGCCATCTGGGGCAGCGCGATCAAGACCGGCGCTACTCTTAATGTTTATGAGGAAGGCTGCACAGTTACGGGCACAAGCAGAAGCGCCGATCAATTCTACCTTTTGTACACGAAAGGTTCTGAAGACACCAATAACGGTGTACTGAACGCCACATTCAAAAACTGCAAGGCGACAAGCGTCCAACTTGGCTATTCCTCCTCCTCTCAAGGCGCGACGACATTCGAAAACTGCGTTTTCAAGGATTGCGGCATCGGCGTCAAGATGAAGTTGAAAACAAAAATTGGCGCCACCCGCACGGACACCATTAAGGACTGCCAGTTCATCGGCTGCGGCATTGCCACTGAGACTGATGCTTCTTTCGCTGGATACGCGGCTCCGATCAGTTATTCCAATGATAACGACGGCGGCAAATATAACGGGGAGATGACTTTGAACGCCATCAACAACACATTCACCGACACCATCGGTGATAACGGCGATATCTTGCTCGGCGACACAAGGACCGGGGAAACATTCAATTCCATGACCTTGAACCTCGAATCCGAAACCGAAGTCACCGTTACGACCGCATACGACAAAATCGCCAAATACACTTCGGCGACCGTCGTGTGCCCTGCGCACACGGCCTAATCAGGCTATTCAATCCAACAACAACAAGGAGAGCGGGCTTCCGCTCTTCTTTTTGCATGTCTGAACGTATGGGCGATTCGGCTTTGCAACGTCACGAAGCTCCAAGCACAATAAAAAACCGCCGAATCATTTCGACGGTTCATCTTCCACTTGGATGGATTGGATGCTCATTTCGTTGCCCTCAACGAGATATGTGTCGTCGCTTTGGCAATGGGGGCATTTCTTTCCTGTGGGTAGGGTTGGATAGGTTTTCCCACAGGTTTTGCAGAAGCTTGTGGCCTTGGTCACGATGACCGTCAGCGTTGAGCCGTTCAGGTGCTTTGAGCGGTTCTCGCAAGCCCATTTCCAAACGTCTTCTAGATACCTGGGGATGACTCCGGAGACCTCTCCAAGCTCAATGGTGACCCCTTTGACGGAGGGGATGTTTTTCTCCTCCGCCAAGGCGTCGATTTCTTTGATGATGTGGAAGGCTATGCCGAGTTCGTGCATTACCGCTCAATGGGCGGGACGGCGTTCCCGGTATGCTTGTTGGGGCTGTTTTTGGTGGCTTTCTTGTAAGCTTTGCGCTTTTTGGCCATCATCTTGGCTTCCTTGCTGCCGGAATTGAAGAGAATCTTGAAGCTTCTCTTCAAAGCATACGGCATCAAGCCGGGGATCTTGTCGTCCCCATTACGCATGGTGGAAGCGTTGGGGTGATCGCGGAGGAGGTGGATGGCGTCGAATTCGCAGCGGGTCGTGCAGATGCCGCAGCCGATGCACTTGTGGGGATCGACGACGGAAGCGCCGCACTGGAGGCAGCGTCCGGTTTCGATCTTGACCTGCTCTTCGGTGAGGGTCTTGCTGGCGTCGCGGAAGGAATTCTTCCAATCGATGGAATTGTCCATGCCTGCTTGTTGACGCCCAGCGCGATCGTAATCGTTGGGGATGAGGATGTCTTCTTTGTCCAAGGGGAGGAAGTAGCGGCGGTCGCGCCCAATGGTGAGCGAGGCGTTGAACGGAGAGACGAAGCGGGCTAAGGACTCAGCGGCTTCGTGGCCTTGCCCGATGGCGTCGATGACGAACTTCGGACCGGTGTAGACGTCGCCGCCGACGAAGATGTCGTCTTGGGCGGTCTGATAGGTGAATTTGTCGGCGATGGGGTAATTGCCATGCCAGAAGGTGACCTTGCTGTCTTTGAGCAAATCGCCCCATTCGATGGCCTGGCCAATCGCGAAGACGATCTTAGAGGCCGGGACTTCGATGGTGTCGTTCTCGTCGTAAGTGGGGGAGAACTTCTTGGTTTCGGGATCGATGGTGCGGAGGCACTTCTTCAAAACGATGCCCCTGACCTTGCCGGATTCGTCGACTAAGACCTCTTTGGGTCCGTATTGGCAATGGATGGCCACGTCCTCAGCTTTGGCTTCTTCGATTTCAATCTTGGTCGCGGGCATGGTCTCTTCGGATTCGAGGCAGAACATGGAGACGGATTTAGCTCCGAAGCGATGAGCGGTGCGGGCGCAGTCGATCGCAACGTTGCCGCCGCCGATGACGACGCAGTCGCCTTCGATCTTCTGCTGTTGGTTCTCATAGGCGCCTTTGAGGAAGCTGACGGCGATTTCGGTGCCTTCGGCTTGATCGTTGGGGACGCCAGGGCGTCTGCCCCCTTGGCAGCCGATGGCGATGTAGAAGGCTTTGTAGCCTTGTTCGCGGAGTTGGTCGAGGGTGACGTCTTTTCCGACTTCGACGCCGGTTTTGATTTCAACCCCGAGCTCTTTGAGAACTTCGATTTCGGCGTCGATGACGTTCTTTTCGAGTTTGAAGGAGGGGATGCCGTACATCATCATGCCGCCGGCCTTCTCATTCTTCTCGAAGACGGTGGGGCGATAGCCCTTGACGGCGAGGTAGTAGGCGGCGGATAAGCCCGCGGGGCCCGCGCCGATGATTGCGATTTTCTCTTCGAATTCGCCATAGACTTTGGCAATGACCTTTTCGGGGATGGAGCGGGTTTTGGGATCAAGCTCCCTCTCGGCGAGGAATTTCTTGACGTCGTCGATAGCGACGGCTTGGTCGACGTTGGCCCTGGTGCAGGCGGTTTCGCAGCGCTTGTTGCAGATGCGTCCGCAGACAGCGGGGAAGGGATTCTCCCTCTTAATAAGGGCAAGAGCTTCTTCGTAACGGCCTTGATTGGCGAGCTTTAGATAGCCTTCGACGGCCACGTGAGCCGGGCAGGCGGTTTTGCAAGGCGCGGTGCCGGTAGGATAGGTGTTGTATCTAGCGGTGTCCCTATAATTCTCATCCCAGGCGTATTTGCCCCATTTGATGGCGTCGGGGAGCGGAGCCTGAGGATAGGTTTGCTCGCTGCCGTCCTTTTTGCAGAGCTTCTGGCCGAGCTTGACGGCGCCGGCGGGGCAAGATTCGACGCAGCGGCCGCAGGCGACGCAGTTCTTGGGGTCGACTTTGGCGGTGTAGGCGCTGCGGGAGAGGTTCGGAGTATTGAAGAGCAAGGAAGTGCGGAGAGCGTTGCAGATCTTGACGTCGCAGTTGCAGATGTCGAAGATGTGGTCTTCGCCGTCGATGTTGGTGATCTGGTGGACGAAGCCGTTGTCTTCGGCTTTCTTCATGATGCGGAGGGCTTCTTCTTTATCGATGTAAACGGCCCTGCCAGTTTCAACGGCGTAGTCGGCCATGTCGCCGAGCTGGATGCACCAATTCTCGGGATCATCTTCGCATCCTTCACCTAACTTGGCCCTGGAATAGCGGCAAGAGCAGATGCCGGAGGCGATGTGACCGTCGTATTTCTTGAGCCAGTAGGAGATCTTCTCCAATTTAATGGCTTCATTGTTGCTTTCGATGGCTTTTTCGACCGGGATGGTGTGCATGCCGATGCCGTCGCCTCCCTCAGGAACCATCGGGGTGATGGGCTCTAGCGGTAGGAAGGTCATCCTCTCGAAGAAGTTGGCGACAGGGGGATTGGCATCCGTGGCCTTTTTGGTGGAGTTGAATAGCTCGGCAGAGCCCGGGACGAAGAAGGAGATGCGGTACCTCTTCTCACGGGTGGGGTTGGCGCCGGGGATTGGGCCGTCGTCGTTATAATGATCCCCGTAATCGTATTCGATGATGCCGTGCATGACCGCGCGGTGGAGGATTTCCTTGAAGGCCAAGGGCTCCTTGTAGTCCTCTTTGTTCATCTCATAGAGCTGGTCGAAGGTATACCATTTGCGGAGCTTCATCTTGAGCATGAAGTCGACTTCCGGCTCCGTGAGGACTTCGCGGAGTCCCCAATACTCGGGAGAATCGTAGGTGCACCCTTTGATTTTCGTGGTGGCGTTGTCGGTGATTTTTCTCGCCAGTTTGAAGTACTTCTTTGCGAGCTCTTTCTCTTCTTTTGTTTTGGGCTCGACCCCTTCGTACTTGGATTGGGTGTCTTTGGTGAGACGGAAGATCTCAGGCATGTGTCATTTCCTCCAATTTTGAAATGCTTTGCAGAAACTGTCGGCCGCGTTGTCCATGCCTTCTCCTGTCTTGGCTGAGATGGGGAGGATCGCTGCGCTTGGATTGCATGCTTTGATGAACCCAACGGCTTTGTCGTAATCGAAGTCGAAGTAGGACAACGCGTCCATCTTGTTGATGAGGACGGTGTCGCAGTAGCGGAAGAGCTTGGGGTAATTGATGACTTTATCCGTGCCATCCGCCACCGAGATGAGGGCGACATTCATATGGCTGCCGGAATCGAATTCGGCGGGGCAAAGGAGGTTGCCAACGTTCTCCAAGAAGAGAACATCGGGCAGGTCGGTGAATCCGGCTAAGCTGTCCTTCACCATGTCGCTATCGACGTGGCAGAGCGAATCGGTATGGATTTGAATGGCCTCTACGCCAGTAAGGTCGGAGACCCTCTTGGCGTCGACGTCCGAATCGAGGTCGGCTTCGATGACGCCGAGGCGATAACGCTGCTTCATCCGGGCTATGAGTCCGACCAGTGTCATCGTCTTTCCGGCGCCGGGGCTAGACATGACGTTGATGAGGAAGGTTCCTTCCTGCTTCAGCTTTTCCCGAAGCGCATCCCCATCTTTTTGGATGGAAGAGAAGACGCTAGCGTTGAGCTGAATCGTTCTGACCTTCGTCATTTCATTCCTTTCGCTTGGGGGTATTCTAAGGGCGAATTTTCGGAAATTCTACCTTTATACGCGAGCGCGCGAGTTAAGTAAGATTTACTAAACTCATTTTTTGTCGTCAATGAAAACACACGTCCCCATTATTTCGGTGATTTTATAGCGATAATGGGAAACATCATAATTACCGGATTACCATTTTTATGCTGCCTTATTTTCCCTTCTTCTTGCTATACTTACGGGGTATGAAAATCCTCGTTTCCCTTTTCCCTGAAGCAGGGCAGACCTACGTCTTCGATTGGATCTCTTTGATCTTTCTGCTGGTGGTTATCCTAGCGATGCTAAACGGCATCAGGAAGGGCTTCATCCGCAGCGCGCTTTCCTTCTTCGCCGTCGCCATAGCCTTCTTCGCCGCCTATCTTTTGGCTAAGCCTTTGGCCAATTGGATTTATGGAATTAACGGGTGCGGCGAGTCGCTGCATAGCTCCATGACGTCTTATTTCATCACTTTGGGGAATAAGCATCCGGTGTCCACGGGAAATAGCGTAGCCGATGCTATTATTTACGTGCAATTTGGTTCAAAGAACGCGATGGAATGGGTCGTTTCGAAATCGCAGCTTCAAGCCACGGTGTATGGAACAGAGAAAACGGTTCTCGATTTCGCTCTTGAATCCGTCTCCTTGCCAAGCTTTCTGATGGGTTACGTCAAAAACTTCATTCTCTCTGCGGTTCCTGAGACCGCTAGCGAGAATTTGGCCTATTATCTTGGCCAATCCGCTTCGATGCTTTTGATCATTTCCATTTGCTTCGCTTGTTTGTTCTTAGTGGTGTTCATCATCACAAAAATCCTTGCGATCGTCCTCGGGTTGGCGTTCTCCCATCTGCCTATGGTCAAATGGTTGGATAAGCTTCTTGGAGCGGCGTTTGGAATTGTCATTGGCTTAATCGAAGTGTCCTACATTTCCGCGGGTTTGGTCGCCTTCAGCGCCATCCCGGAGTTCTATTCTTTCCTCGACGGAGTGCTCAAACTTTCCGACCCGAATGCCTATACCGTCGGAAAGGTGTTCTACAACAACAACTTCCTTGAATACTTCTTGGGGTACTTCTCTTCCTGGATTCCCCAAGTTGGGGCTTCCGCTTCAAGCGCCTCCATCAGCTGAGCGTTATTTTTGTTCAATCGGAGTGGGGGTTTCGGCTTTCCTTAGGATTTCCGCGACTAAGAACAAAATCGCCGCGGCGACAACGCTTAAACAAGAGAATAGCGATAAGCCCAATTTGCTTTGCTCATACAAATAGGCGATGAGGAAGGAAAAGGCGAATGCGCTTAGCCCATAGCAAAGCTCAAAGAACCCGTATGAGGACGCCCTTTGGCTTTTCGGCGAAAGTACAGCCACCCCGGAAAGCAAAACCGATTCGCAGCTGCCGATGCCTATTCCCCAGCTCGTGAGGCCTATGAAGACGCATAAAAGGCTATTCGTGTTGAATATCAAGAAACCGTAAGGGGCGCTTAATAACGTCGCGATGGCTAAGGAATAGAAACCGATCTTGTCGAAGAGGAAACCGAAGGCGATTGCCGCCAAGGCATCGATGAACATCGCGTAACTGTAAAGAAGGGGCAACGTGCTTTCGCTTACAAGCCCCTTAAGGACGATGTCTTTGTTCAGCAAAGAGAAGCTATCGAGGAACCCCATGGCGAATACGGCTCCCCCAATGCAGAAGAGCAAGAAGGCGGGGGTCATCTTGAATTTTCCGATGGCTTCTTTCGACGGGCCTTTCTCAAAATCCTCCGGCTTGGGATAGAGGACCCTAGCTAAGATGAGCATCGCTAAGCAGGCAAAGCCGGGGATGCCTAAGAAAAGAAACCCCAAATGGTATTGCTCCAACTGGGTTTTGGAAGAGGTCAATGCGAAAGTCGCGCTTAAAATAAGCGGGCCGATGCAGGCGCCGATTTGGTCTAAAGCCTCCCCTAAAGCAAAGCTTTTTCCCTCGCCTTGCTGCTTCGCGGCGAAGCTGACCAAAGCGCTTTTCGCGGGCTTTTTGATGGCCTTTCCAAATTTCTCCGAAAGGATGAAAACAACCGCGAGCCCCCATCCTCCTTCAGGCACCAAGGCTAGCAAAGGAACCGAAATCATGTCGACTGCATATCCAATCAAGACGAAAGGCCAGTATTTTCCGGTTTTGTCGCTTAAATAGCCAAACAGCATCCTCAACGAGCATCCGAGCAAGGCCCCGGCCCCGGAGATGGCAGTCAGCCATATCGTCGGCATCCCTAGATACGTCTCATAGGCCCCGAGGATGCTATTTGCCCCTTCAAACGTCATGTCGTTGAACAAAGACATGACCGACATCAATATGACGAATAGCATCGCCGCTTTGGCAATCGATTTCTTTTGGTTTTCTTCTCTCATACGCGGGAGATTATAGGCGCGTCGGCTGTAGAGGGAACATTTCTTCTGGAGTTTGCTACAATCTCCTCAGTTGGTGGAGGTAATTATGGAATCACCAAAATGGCTTGAGAAAGCAGTCTTCTATGAAGTCTATCCCCAGTCTTTCTGCGACTCTAACGGGGATGGCGTCGGCGATTTGAACGGGCTTAGGAAAAAGCTCGATTACATCGCCTCCATGGGTTTCAATGCGATTTGGTTGAACCCGATTTACGAATCTCTCTTCTTTGATGCGGGGTATGACGTTTCTGATTATCGGAAAGTCGCCAAACGCTATGGCGGGAACAAGGCCTTGACCGCTCTGATCAAGGATTGCCACCAAAAGGGCATCCATTTGATTTTGGATTTGGTCCCCGGCCACACGGCGATTAATCACAAATGGTTCAAGGAATCCTGCAAGGCTAAGGAAAACACCTACAGCGATCGCTTCATTTGGAACAAAGACATTTGGAACGTCGACCCCAAATTCTCTTGGATCCGCGGCTTCTATGAAAGAAACGGGGCCGCGATGGTCAATTTCTTTTCCATTCAGCCCAAGCTCAATTTTGGTTTCCAAAGCATTGAACATCCTGAATACGAAGAGCCTGTCGAGGGCAAAGGCCCCCAAGGGACCATCAAGGCTATCGAAGACATCATCCGTTTCTATCTAGACCAAGGAATCGACGGCTTCCGCGTGGATATGGCCGGCTGGCTTGTGGCTAGGGATCCTAATGGAGAGGGAACCCAGAAAGTCTGGATGCAAATCTTCGGCGACATCAAGAAAGAATACCCCGAATCCGCGTTCGTCTCCGAATGGGCGGAACCTAACAAATCTTTGCCGTCTGGTTTTGATATGGATTTCCTCTTGCAGGATCTCCATTACAACTCCTTCGGCCTCCTTTGCAGGGGTGATCATCCCTTCTTCCAAAAAGACGGGGACAACCAAACCGCGGTCAAATACTTTGAAATCCTCAACCCCCTTATTGAAAGTGCGCAGAAGCAGGGGCGTTACCTTGCCATGATCAGCGGCAACCACGACACCGTCCGCCTTTCCGAATGGCTCGACGAGAAAGAGGCCGCGCTTTGCTACTTGTTCATGGCCACCATGCCCTGCGTCCCGTTCTATTATTACGGCGATGAAATCCTGATGCGTTACCTCAAGGGCATCCCCTCGGTTGAGGGCGGCTACCAAAGGACGGGATCGCGCTCTCCGATGCAATGGGACAATAGCAAGCCTAACGCGGGCTTCTCTTCCAACAAGAAGACCTACATTCGTCTTGACCCTAAGCGCAAAGGCATCTCCGTCGCCGAGGAGGAAAAACGCCCCGGTTCCTTGCTGCTTTCTTTAAAAGGCGTGCTTAAACTTAAACAAGAGCACCCCGCATTGGACAACGACGCCTCATACGTTCTTCTAGACGACGGGAAAGACGGGCTTGTTGTCTACGAAAGGAAGAAAGGCGGAGAGACAATCCGGGTTTATATCAACGCTAGAGGCAAAGAGGTTTCTACTTCCTGCAAAGAAGGGGAAATCATCTACGGAGTGGGCGAATCCTCCTATAAAAACGGTGAAATCGCCTTATCCGGTCAATCTGCCGCCATCGTGAAAATCGCCTAAGCTCACAAGACCTTTGAAGGGAATCTCTCAAGGGTCTTTTTTGATGCAAAGACAAAAATAAGTTCTAAATTGTCTATTGCAAAAATCAGCCCTGATTCCCTTGAAAAAATGTGCCGAAATGCCTCGAATTCCCTTGAAAAAGTGTATTTAAACGTCAATCTTTCCCTTGAAAAAGTGTAAATTATTGATTATATTTCCCTTGAAAAAGTGCTTTTTGAAAATAGAAAATTATGCTTAAAAGAAAAATTACCCAAACGCTGAAGGAATGGAAAAACGATAATGCCGGAAAAAAGAAAGCTTTGGTCATTAAAGGCTTGAGACAAATCGGGAAGACATTCATCGTCCGCGAGTTTGCGAAAGAAAATTATGAGAGTGAGATTTATATAAACTTCAAAAACAACGAAGATTTCAAGAAAGTTTTCGAAGAAAATCTTGATGTCAGCAGAATCTTGATGGATCTTTCGGCAAAAATGCCAAACGCAAGGTTCATCCCTCATAAAACTCTCATTATTTTCGATGAAATACAAGAATGCGCGAATGCCCGTGCTGCTTTAAAACCTTTCGTTGAAGATGGCCGTTACGACGTTATCGCCACGGGGTCATTGCTTGGAATCAGGGGATACAACAAGAAAAAAGGAAAAGGCGTCCCCACCGGCTCTGAGCATATCGTTTATATGTATCCTTTGGATTTTGAGGAATTTCTTTGGGCAAAAGGAATATCTGTTGATGTTATTGACTACCTTAAGGAATGCTTCGAAAAAAAGCTTCCAGTTTCCAAATCAGTTCATGAGTCGATGCTACGCTACTTTAAAGAGTACATTTGTGTTGGCGGACTTCCCGATGTAGTGAATACATTTCTCGCCACTGGAGACATGAGCCGCGTTTATGCAACTCAAAGAGACATCATCGAAGAATACAAGGACGATTTCGGGAAGCATCTTGACGAAAAGGAAAACGAAGAAGTAGACGAAAGGCTTTTATCACGCATCGATGAAGTTTTCGATTCTATCCCCAGCCAATTGGCCAAAGAGAATAAGAAATTTCAGTATTCAAAAATCACCACGCAGGGAAGAAGCTCGGATTATCGCCAAGCCATTCAATGGCTCATTGACGCCGGCGTGGTCGCTGCTTGCTATAACCTCTCCGCGCTAGAGCTTCCGTTAGAAGGAAATAAGGTTGAAAATGTTTTCAAGCTTTACGTCAGAGACAGCGGATTATTCGTAGCAATGCTAGAAAAGGGCAGTGCCGGGGATATTCTTTCTGGAAATTTGGGCATCTACAAAGGCGCTATCTACGAGAACATCATCGCCGACGCTTTCTGCAAAAAAGAAAAGAACCTTTATTATTTTCATAAGGATTCCGGGCTTGAAATTGACTTTGTTACAAAATTCGAAGGCTCGGTGACTCTAGTTGAGGTAAAAGCAAAGTCGGGCAAGACAAAGTCTGCTTCAACGATCCTTGAGAATAAAGCGAAATATCACGTCAGTCGTTGTGTTAAATTCGGTGAGTACAACGTTGGTGTCAGTGGGGAGGTCTTAACTTTGCCGTATTACATGGCTAGTTTGCTCTAAACACGGCCTGACTAATTCCCCTTTGGCCTACGTCTTTTTGACGGATCAAGGCGACTTTCAGCGGGGGTTTGTCAATTCGCTTTGGCCAATAAGCAATCGGCCGTAGCGGGGTTGGTGGCAAAGGGGATGTTGTAGACCGCGACGATGCGCATAAGGGCTTTGACGTCGGGATCATGGGGCTGAGACTGCAGGGGATCCCAAAAGAAAATCATCATCTGAATGGTTTTTCTAGCGACTTCTGCCCCGATTTCAAGGTCTCCTCCCATGGGACCGGAAAGGAATTGCTTCACGGGCAAGCCGGTGGCTTCTTCGACCATTTTGGCCGTGTGCCCGGTGCCACAGAGGGAATATTGCTTCAAGGCTTCTTTGTGCTTCATGGCCCAAGCGACCATCTCGGCCTTTTTGTTGTCGTGGGCGATGAGCGCCAATACGGGTTTGGTGTTTTCCATTTGGGGACATTCTATCAAAGATGACATCCGGTGTCTCCGCCTTAATCGGGAAATGCCATTTGGCCAAAGAGCCCTTCAAAAAGCTTATGGAATATTGCCATTTTGTATCTATTTTTGCTTTTTCTTCGTGATTTGAGACTTCTTATTCGCCATTTCAAGATTTATGGTGGATGATTATGGGGAATAAGGCCCGTCCTAGGCATAGCCTAGAGATTAGGGGAGAAGAAAGGGAGAAAAATGAACATTATCGTTTGCAAGAGTAAAAAGGAACTTGGCCAAAAAGCCGCGGAGGAAATCCTGTCTTTGGTTTCCTCAAAACCGACCGCAATCCTCGGCTTAGCCACCGGATCTAGCCCTCTCGAACTTTACGAAAGCCTCGCGGAGGGGTGCAGAAACGGCGTCAGCTTCGAAAAGGTTTCAAGCTTCAACCTCGATGAGTACATCGCTTGCCCCATCAAAGAGGAAACCTACCGTTCCTTCATGGAGAAGAACCTTTTCTCCAAAATCGACATCCATTTGGAAAACACCCATTTTCCTCAGAAAAAAGACCCCTCTTCTTATGATGCGGAAATCGAAAAAGCCGGGGGAGTTGATCTCCAAGTTTTGGGCATTGGGAGAAACGGCCACATCGGCTTCAATGAGCCCAATACCCCAAGAGATTCCCTCACCCACATCATCCCCCTTACCGAAAGCACCCGCAAAGCCAACGCCCGCTTCTTTTTGAACAAAGAAGAATTGGTTCCGACCCACGCGGTTTCCATGGGCCTTGCCACCATTATGAAGGCGAGGAAGATCGTTTTGGTCGCTAACGATGCCACCAAAGCCGAGCCCATCGCCGCTTTGCTCAGAAAAGAAGACACCCTCGAAGTCCCGGCAACCGTCTTACTCACCCATCCTGACTGCGACATCTTCCTCACCGAAGACGTTTATGAGGAAGCGAAGAAGATCAACGAGGCCAAGGGCATCCATGATTGAATTCGGCACCGGAGGATTCCGCGGAGTCATCGGGGATGACTTCAACAAAGCCAATGTCCAGGCAATCGCCCAGGCTTTGTCTGAGGTTGCGAAAGAAGCAGACGCCCTTAAGCCCATCGCCGTGGGTTACGACAACCGCTTCATGTCTGATTATGCGGCGAAATGGATTGTCGAAGTACTTAACGGCAACGGCATCAAAGCCTTTTTGACCGCCTCTAGCGTGCCCACCCCTTTGGTGATGATGATTACCAGAGACAAAGGCCTCGATTATGGGGTCATGGTGACGGCTAGCCACAATCCATATATTTTCAACGGAGTCAAAGTCTTCCAAAAAGGCGGAATCGACGCCGACGTCAATTTCACTTCGATGCTCGAAAAGAGGATCCAAAGCGTCTCCCAAATCAAAACATTAGGAGAATTAGAGGCAAAGCAGAGGGGCCTTATCGAGGCTATCGACTATATGCCCTCTTACGTTTCCTGCATTGAGTCCTTTTTATCCAAAGATGCCTACCATAGCCCCTTAAATGTGCTTTTCAACAGCATGCACGGGGTGGCGTCCCGTTCTTTGCTGCCCATCGCCAAGGATTTGGATTTAGCCCGCTTTGACGCGATTAACACTGAGCATGACGCCTTCTTCGGTTTTCGCGATCCCAATCCAGCCAAAGAGAACATCATGGGCGAATTCGCCTCGAAAGTGAAGCAAGGTCATTACGACTTCGGCATTGCGACGGACTCCGACGCGGACAGGCTCGGCGTCATCGACGAGAATGAGAATTACGTGGATGCCAACGAAATTATGGCGTGCCTTTACTATTACCTCGTCAAATACCGCGGGATGAAGGGGGATATCGTCAAAAACATCGCCACATCGTCTTTGATCGATGGCGTTGCTTCCGCTTTGGGCTATAGATGTCACGTCGTTGACGTAGGCTTTAAAAACATCTCCGCCGGAATCAAGGAATATGACGCTCTTTTAGGCGGAGAAAGCAGCGGTGGCCTCACCGTCAGGGGCTATCTCTTCGGCAAGGATTCGAGCTTCTCGGCCTCTTTGTTCATGGAGATGGTCGCGGTGATGAAGAAACCGGTATCCAAGATTGTTGAGGAAGTGAAGTCCGTTTCGGGCTATAGCCACACTTTCATTGAGGACAGCTACGTTTTCAACGCCTCCCCTTCCTCCATGATGGACTACATTGAGGGGCACCAACCTAAGTTCCCGCTGCCCTATCTTTCCGTTAGCAGGCTGGGCAACAATTATAAATATGACTTCGGAGATGGCTGCTTCCTGCTTATCCGTCTCTCTGGCACGGAGCCGAAGTTCCGCATCTTCGCCGAAATGGGCGACGATGCGAAAGCGGAAAAGGCCATTGAAGCTTTGAAGGAATACTTAGGCCAAGCAGATAAGGCCTGCTTATAAGAAAAACCGATAAGGACCTAGGGGCTGCCTTAGGTCTTTTTTGGTGGGATGAAACGGAAATGGAAAATGTAGAAACGGAAATGAAACGGAAATGAAAAAGAAACAAAACGGAAATTAAAAAGGAAGAAAAACTAAGATAAAAGCAAACGCTTTGCTGTTTGGACTAAAGAACGCCCGCGTCCGTTTTCGATTCGGCTTGTTTCTTCAAAACACGAGGGAACAGCAAGGAACAGGCGATCAAAGAGACGATTCCCGACACCCCATCGGCGATGGGCTCTGCTAAGAAAGCGAGCTCACTGTTAGAAGAAAGATATGGCAAAAGGAAAGTCAAAGGGAGGAGAAGGAAGAACTTTCTGTTGATGGATAGCCAAATGGAATACTTGGCTTGCCCGATTCCCGTCAGCCCGTCCACTAAGGTGTACTGGAAGGTCAAAATGATGATGGGGTACATATACCAATGGATGTACTTGCTGCTATAGGCGATAACTTCCGCGGCGTTATCTGCTCCAGAAGAGGAGAAGGAAAGGAAAAGCTTGGCGAAGGGCTCTGCCAAAAAGAAGGATAAAACGAAGCAGACCGCGGTGAAAACGAGCCCGCATGCGGTAATCTGCAGCTCGGCTTTTTTGACGAGGTCTGTTTTCTTAGCCCCATAAAGGAAGGCCAATATCGACTGGGTGCCGGAAGAAATTCCTAACAATGGCCCGGTGATGAGAGAAAAGAAAGCTTGGACGATGGTCGCGCATTCGATGAGGAAATCCCCGTTGTCCCCAGACATCTGCAGCGCGGCGTTGAGGCCGATGAGGATGATGGAATCGGTGGCGAGGATGATGAATGGAGAACAGCCGAGCTTAAGGATTTTAGTGACGACCCTAAAAGAAAATGGGTGGCGTTTCGGACGTATGGGAGAACGAAGAATGAAACACAAACCTAGGAGGGCGCAGACGGTCCAAGAGACGCTTGTGGCGATGGCCGCACCTTTAATGCCCATGTTGAAGGCGTACATGAATAGGGGGTCTAAGGCGATGTTGAGGAAAGCCGCGGATAAGGATGAAATCATCGCATGGACGGATTTGCCCTGGGCTACGAGGAATTGGGAAAAGCCGATGGAGAAGAAGGCTGGAACCGTGCCGATTAGGAAATAGAGCATGTATTCTTTGGCGTAGGGGAAACTGGCTTCCGACGCTCCAAACCAATAGAGCATGGGCCGTAATAAGGCGTAACCCAACCCCATAACCGCCAAGGAAAGGACCAAGAGCATCCAAAGGGAATGATAGAAAACGTTTTCCGCGTCTTCTTCCCGGTGTTGCCCCAAAGACATCGAAAATAATGGGGAGGCGCCTAAGACGACTAAATAGGCAAAAGAAGTCACCAAGGTCGCGATGGGGGCGCATACCCCGGCTCCGATTAGGGATATCTGCCCGTTCTCCGGCAAATTCCCAATGTAGATTCTGTCGACGATGTTATAAAGCACCGTGATGAGCTGGGAGACCATCGCGGGAATCATCAAATAAAGCACGTTGCCAAACGTCTTTGGGTTTCCTAAATCGATGCTCTTTCTAGCCATAGCAATGGGATTCTACGCCTAAAGGGGCCATAAAAAAGGGAGAACCGCTCTATCTTAGGTCTTTTTCGTTTATTTTTCCGTGATAGAATCGAGTTAAGAGGAAATGCTTATGGATAAGAAAACCGCGACATTGGAATACGAAGCCATGAGTTCGGAAGAGCTCGAAAACGAGAAAACGGCGCAGGAAGGAAGGAAAGCCGCCGCGTTTGAAGCGCATGAGAAAGCCTGCAAGAAAATGACCAATTCCATCATCATGACCGCTTTCGGATTGGTCTTCTTCATTCTTCTTCCAGTGTCGATCCCCCTTTTGGTCATCGGGATTCCCAAGGTAGTCGATTCTTCAAAAGCCCGTAACAGCTCCAACCATGAATACAATGAGGCCGTTTGGAGACTCAACCTCATCGCCCGGATTAAGGCCCAAAGTAAAGCCACTTCCAAAGAAGGCCTCGAGGAAGTTAGCGGTGAGGTTATCTGACATTACCTTAACAACGTAAAGCCCTGAGAAATCGGGGTTTTTTAAGCGCGGCTGCAGTGCATTCCTGGCATGCTTTTTGAACTATTTTTCATTTCAATACGGAAAACCCGGGCTTTGCGTTTCGCTATGGATTGAAGAAAAGCGTTGTTTTCGCTATCTGAAACCGTGATTACCGCGATTAACGTTTCATTAGTTTCCCTCAGCGCCACTTCTAAAATTTTTTTGCTTTTTCTTCATCTTTGCAATTAGGGGGCGTTGAAAGAAAAAACCAATAACTAATCGTGAATTTAGAAGTAGAACCGCTTTAAAAACGGACAAATCTTTTTTGCTCAGTGAAAACGGCACATCTCATCGTGCTTTTTTATTTTGCGGAAAATCGATTATTCTCCTGGGAGAATATTGGGGAAGCGTGGGCATTTGAACCGCTTTGAATACGCTCTCCTAGGTTGTTATTTCCTGTTTTTTGGCGCGTATTCGTACTTTTTGGAAAGTTTTTATGTTTCTGATTAATAAAAGAAACACGCATAGGCGCGTGAGAAAATAAAGATAATTTAAGAATAAAATGTAAACAAAATAAAAATAGTTGATACAAAAAGAATTTAGGTGTTACAATAACGGTGCAAGAGATACAAACAAAACAAAAAAGTAACTCTTGGGGAGGTTCATTCATGAAACTTAAGAAACCGTTGCTCTCAATGCTTCTAGGCGCTTCCGCCCTTGGCGTCGTCGGTTGTCGAAACGTGGAAGCATCCTCTTCATCCGATAATACGTTCATCGCCGGAGAGACCCTTCACGCGGCTCGCTTCAATGAATTGGGTGCGTCCAAGCTCTCGGAGGAGCCCACGGATCAATCATTGGTAGACGACTTCATCTCTACCATCATCTCCAAAGGCGGGGAAGCCATTATGGGTGGCATCTCCACATACGCTAAATACATTGCTCTGAATCTTTTGAAGGAATGCGGCCTTGATTTAAGGGACGCGACAACGAAGACCCTTGAAAGGATGCAGGCTCAGCTCAACATCATCGAAAATAAAGTCGACACCATTGCCACAAAGCAAGAGCAGTACCATTCCGAGGATGTTCTCAGCAAAGTGCTCGAGCTCTATTGTGGCGCCAACTGGAAGTACGTTAATTACGTTACCGGTAGTTTGACTTACCTTACCAACGTCGAATGCGACGAAACGATTTCCGAGGAAGATGCGGAAAAGGAACGCCTCAGAGTCTATAACGACGGGGTTAAAGACCTCCTCGTCGACGGTGCTCCGCTTGCTACTTACGTCACCTTCCTTGCTCAAAGGGCGTTGCAGCCTAACACCACCGACGCGACGAAGAACATCTTCTATTATTACGATCACACGATGGGGCTTCACGATAAATGGACGGTTCAGTATTACAAGAACGTCAAGAACTTCATCGCTTACATCGATAGCGTGCTCATCCTGCTTTCGAACCTAGCCAAGTTCCAGATTTACTACAAAGCCAAAGAGGTTGGCGAAGGCATGAGGCAGACCTACGAGCTCATGATGAACGACATGGCCAAAGCGGTCAACCAGGTCAACTCACTCTTCGCCGCTAAGCTAGAAGAGATCGATTACATCCGCCAGGATTGGAAATTCTGGGGCCTCAACAAATACATCGCTACGGGCAAATACTATCACACCCGCATGGCCGCCTTGACCTACGACCTCGACGATAGGGAGTGGAATGACTCAAGGCAAGGCTTGATGCTTGGCTACATCAACTCTTACGGCAAGCAAGGCAACCTCCAAGTCGCCTATGCCTATCAGCCTAACAACGACATCGTCAAAGCGGTGTCGGAAGACTTCAAGGCCTTCAGCGGCGACTTCTGCAGCCCTTCCTACACCATCAAGGATTACCTCGCTGCCGCGGGGTTCTGGTGCAAGAACCAAGACCTGTTCAACAAAGCGGCCGGGTTATTCGCGGGCAACATGTACGTCGACAAGTACGGCTTCATGAACGACGATAAGGATTACTCGGCAGCCTATTACGATAACTACGGCAACTACAAACGGACCGCCGCCTACTCCGTGGCGACCTACCACACTTGGTACGGCGGGATGGACCATACCGAGTTTAGGGCCAACGACAAGAACTATTATCTCTGCTTCGGCGTGAGGAACGGATACGAACTGCTCCTCGATGGATCCTATCAACGGACCTACATGGACGACCTCAATCACACCGTCGCTAAAGCGGTCTACTTCCATTATCCCTACATGGAACTCTATCAAAAAACTGGTCCTATCTCCTATCACAGCTGCTGGTAAGCAAACCGGCCAAGGCCCGGGCGGAAACGCCTGGGCTTTTCTACGTCTAAACCTTGGTCGCCTTTATCAAAAGGCAAAAAGATTGTCTAATGTAATAACGTTGGAAAAGGATGAAAAATATTCGTTCTTCTTCAAACCGAAGGTTGTGATCAAAACGTTTCTTATCGAGGATTTTTTGGATACCTTTTCTCTTATGGCGTTGGTTTTCCTATTAATCGTAAGGAAGCCGTCTTTATCGAGACAGAATAGGTCCGAATAGAATTTCATCTCACATAGGTCAACGATGTTGTCCTTCCTGGACAAGACCATATCGATTTGCAAGGAATCTTCTTTGGAAAAATAAGCGCTGGAAGAGGTGCTGACGCCTGAAATCCCCAAGGCGAATTTTATTTGATCGATGTGGTTGAAACATACGTTTTCGAAGGAATATCCCACCCACGCGTTAAGCTTTGGCGAAGTGATGTTTTGCGCGAAAAAGTCTTCGTTTTCCTGAGCGTTTCCGCAAAAGGCTAAATAGAATAAACAAAACGGATCTACCAATTTGTAATATGCTTCCCTCTTGCTTCCTCCAAACGGAACGTATTTGATGATGAAGTCGCTTGCAATCAGTCCATTTAAATAATTGCTGAGTGTACCGCCTTCTGGGATGAGTGTGCCTTTTGAGATTTCCGCTCGGGTGAAGCCAATGCTTTTTGTATAGAGAAATTCGACTATTTTTTTGGCTTTGCCACTATAGGAGAAAACTGAACGGAAAAGACGATCGAATTCCATGTTTAATTTCGCGTTCTTCTTAAAAAATATATTGTCGAGATTTTGAGACAAGGAGTGTTCGCCGTCGATGTAATTGAGATAATAGGGAATCCCGCCGAAAGCCATGTAAGCCAAAGTGACATCATAACGGGATAAATTGACTTCGTTATCTTTTAGGAACGCTTCGCATTCGGCTAGGGAGAAAGGCGATAATTTGATCTCGTAAGTCACTCGGCCATACAAACCGCTGTGGTCGTTAATAAGATTGTTCTCCACCCATGAAGTTGCGCTCCCGCAGATGATGAGCATAATGCTACTCTCTCCGCAGGCGAAGGAATTCCAAAAGCCTTCGAAGGCTTTGATGAAATTAGACCCTGGCGTGTCCATCCAAGGTAGTTCATCGATAAAAATAACCATTCGAGATCCGCTTTTTCTTTGCGTTATGAGTTTTCTGAGAAGAAAAAACGCTTCAAACCAATCTTTTGGCCTTTCTTCTTTTTCTAAACCATACGCCATTAAATTTAAATAGAATTGATCAAGCTGTCTTTCCGTTTGATTGGAAGAAGTGCTTTCGTCAGGCGCAAGGCCAGCGTGTTTGAAAAAGAAACGCTCCTTAAAACATTCATTGACCAAATATGTTTTTCCGACTCTCCTCCTGCCATAGATGGCAACAAGCTCGGCTTTTTTTGACGAATATAGTTTTTCTAATTCGGCGATTTCTTTTGTTCTTCCAACCATCATCAATCCCCCCAAATGATTATCTTGTGGTTTTATTGTGTCCTAATAAAAATAGCCGTCAAACACAAAAAGACATCTTCATGGCTAACAATATTATACAAAATCATATTTTTATGACAAAAAATACAGATAGTTACGAAACTAAAATGATTGTATTGTTTATATATAAGAAACAGCCGCGAAACATAATATCTCTTATTCGCGGCTGAATTGTTGCTTGTTCTTATGCAATTGCATGCAGATTCGAAGGAAAAAACGCTTGGGGAAGTCATTAAAGTAATGCCTTTTGAATCCAATGTTTCACTATTGCGTTTTCTCTATTTACAAATAACCATGAGCCTTTATCATCGGAGAAGCGTTACGGATTCTGGCTCACTAATTGGTGTAATTGGCGCGTTTGATTCGAATGAGGAGAACCTGCACTAACTGGAGGCCCCTTTGTCGGTGAATTAGTAAAGGACTTTAATGAATTATGTGGTCTGGAAAGGAACTCTCTAGCTGCTTCGTTAACCCGCATAAACTGGCGACCTTGCCGAAGGCTTACATAAAAAGAGCTTTGATCTATTTTTGTTTCGCTTATTCTTATCCGGCCGTGACTGTTTTCATCGCCTCGATATTCCCTTTTCGCTTGGATGAAATATCCTATCTTTTATGGGGTTCGTGCGTTGCGATGGTCCTGATTGGCCTTTATTGCGCGTTTTTGCTTCTTCGTCTCGATAAGCAATACGAAATGGCTCGGAATCACGCTTTATTAGGCTTGCTGCTATTGTTTACTTTTATCTTTCCGGTTGCCGCAGGAGTTAAGTCTTTGTTTGCTACGACTTTGGACGTTGAAACCGGGGAATGGACCCGTCATTACTTTGACTTTCCATTTCTACTTTCTGTGTATATCCCCATTCGCCTACTGTATTTTGCTTTCGTCTTTTATCTTTTTCTTAGACCGTTAATGCTGTCTTTGTGCCCTAATTACGCGGAAGTAGTGGCAAAGGAAGGCAAAATCTTCATGAATTATTGGAACTGGGATGATGCTCGCAAACGTCTTCCATCGATTGGCGATTACGATATCACGGGCCGAGGACCCGGTTTTCCGTGGCCTCCGCATTATATGTAGGAGATCAGCCCCGCGAATTGGTGCAATTTAGTTTATTCTCAATCCTTTTCTAATGCGTTTATGAAGTCGCTCGCTAAATTTTCTTCGAGGGCATCGGTTCTTTTTGTATATTCCGATTAAATGACGAGTCGACTAGGCATTTAATCGCAACCCTCCTATAATTATTAAAGGAGTTAAAGATGTATTATCGGAGAGACATAGAAAACTATTTAAAAGAGATGGGCAAACATTTTGAATCGATCGTCGTCTATGGATCGAGACAGGTTGGGAAGTCGACGACGATCAAACATGCGTTTGCCAATGACTTTTCTTATGTGAACCTTGATGACGCTGATGAGCTGGAAACCGCTTTGGCGAGGCCTAAGCTTTTTTTGGACGTTCATCCCTGGCCTCTTGTTATCGATGAAGTTCAAAAAGCTCCGAAACTTTTAAACGAAATAAAGAAAAGGATAGACGAAGAACGCGAGAGAAAGTTGCGTGAAAACCTCCCTAAAGAGCTCATGTACATTCTTACTGGCTCAAATCGATTTGAGCTTCAGCAAGGAATTTCGGAATCGCTTGCAGGCAGGGCCGCCGTCATCGAGATGGCTTCTTTTACCCAGATGGAAGCAATCGAAAGAAAGGGCGAACTTTTTCATCCAGATATTGCAACTCTGCTGAAAATTGAAAAAGATGGTAATGTGCCCTACGCAAACCAAATCGATATTTTCGATAGGATTTTTCGTGGAGGAATGCCCGATATTGTTGTTAATAACGTTCCAAGAGATACTTATTTCAAGTCATATTTCGATACCTATATAGAAAGAGATGTCCGAAGCTTGATTAACGCTGCTTCGGAGATGAATTTCCGAAGGTTCGTTATTTATCTCGCCTTTCGAACGGCGCAACAAGTTAATTACGAGGTGTTCGCAAGGGAGATAGGCATTGATTCGGCGACTTGCAAGCGGTGGGTATCCATTTTGCAGACCTCGGGCATCATTGTTCTTCTTGAACCCTACATGGCTTCGATTTCAAAGCGCATTATCAAAGCCCCAAAACTCTATTTCATGGATACCGGACTATGCTCCTATCTTTGCAAATGGGCGAGTTCTGAAATGTTAAGAGAGTGCGCCATGAATGGGGCTTTCTTTGAGACCTTTGTCGTCAGCGAAGTCATTAAGAGCTTTTATAACGCCGGCAAAGAATTCGAGAATACGTTATTTTACTATAGAGATATCGACCAAAAAGAAATCGATTTGCTTTATGTTGAAGCCGATTCCATTTACCCAATTGAAATTAAGAAGGGCATAACCCCAACTAAACCAAGCAAAAATTTCAACGTGCTCAGCAAATACGGCAAAACAATTAAGCCGGGTTTGGTTATTGATTGTACGGATAAGATCAGGCCGATTAACGATATGGCGTACTATTTCCCTGTGTATTTGCTTGGAGCATAGCGTCTTAATCGCGCTAGAGCGCATAAAAATGGTCCGCAGCGGCCCACCCTATGATCCTTAAATTGTCGTGCCAACCACTTTACAATTTTATTTGCCGTTCTAGGATAAAGAAAATTTTCAAGGGGGTTTCTTAGGCATTTAGCTCATTAATTACGGATGCATCATCACGCGTTGGCAAGCGTGCAACGATTTGAGAATGCTTGATTTGCACTGGATCAACGAAGAGCTTAGGTGAAATAATTTTATGTGGTCCACCGGTGAACTTTGCGAATATTTTGTAGACCAGCGAAAACTGGCTGATATACCACCACGCACAGTGAAAAAAATTCATGGGTGCCTTTTGAGCGCTTTGATTTTGCCATGGACAACCGCCCTTTTCACCTCTCTTGTTTCTTTCAATGAAGGTATAGTTGGAATCATTTTCTGGAGCGCTTCCTTGGGCGTTCTGTTTGGGAGCCTCTACAATTTCATAAAATTACTTGTTATTGACCATAAGTACGGAATCGTTCGGAACCGTCTTTTACTTGTTTTGCTTGTGTTACTTGCTTTTATTTGCCCACTCGCCGCGGCACTTAAGTCAATTTTCACTACGACGATTGATGAATCGACCGGAGAATGGACCCATCATTACTTTGACGTCTTGTTTTTATTGTTTGTGTACGTTCCGGTTCAAGCTGTTTTTTCAAGTGTAATGCATTACGCCTATATTAGGCCTTTAGCTTCAGCCTCATATCCCAATTACGCGGAGGTGGTGGCCAGAGAAGGAAGGATTTTCCTTAATTGCTGGGATTGGAATGACCCAAGGGGACTTTTGCCTTCGATTGATGTTTGCGTTGCATGCGGGTTTTGTCCCCGTGATCCTTGGATTTGGGTTTGATCGGCCCATAATGATTGTTTTCTCCGTCTTGTGCTTTGCTAATTTTGTTCCGTTCCTTTATTTTTCGATTAGGCTTATTTGCCTCTCGTTCAGATACCCCGTTTTCAAGAACTCCGTGGCTTTGTGGGTTTCTCTTGTTTTGGGAACCGCGCTTGCGGTTGGCTTCACTATCGCCGGATATTTCAACACGATCAATGAATTCGGCGAAGACGGAAGCCTCATGGCTCACTTAATCAACGGAGGGACGTTGTTGGGATACCTCGTTGCGTGCCTTTCCTATTTCATTTTCGTTTTTTACGCTTATTGGAATCCTCTCTTAAGGCATTTTGGCAAAAGGTCTTAATGTTGCGTGCCTTTCCTTTTCAATTCGCCCCCTTTTCATTTATCCTATAGGCCATGAATAACAAAACCTTATTTTTGTCCTTGGCCGCTTCCCTGGCCTTGCTTTCTTCTTGCGTGACAACTCCATCAGGGAGTTCAAGCCAACGCTCTTCTTTCTCTTCAAACGAAGGGTCCTCTTCCTCATCTATAAGCTCTAGTTCCATTAAAACCAGCGAGGACCCCTCATCTAGTTCCTCTTCGGAAGCTCCTATCTCTAGCTCTTCCAAAGAAAGTTCCATTTCTTCTGAATCTCAAGTTTCAATGGGTGATTGGACGCTTGGGCCGAGCGCGCTTGCTGATACTGCCCAAAGCCAATACCTCAACGATTACGGTTTTGCGATCACCGATACTTTAGGGAAGGAAGTCAACTTCTATGGGGATTACATCCAACGCGGTAAAGGCGAATGGGATGGCTTGATCCAAATGAAAAAAGCGGATGGGGTTCTTGAATGCAGAACCAAAGGGAGTGGAACCCTCACCTTCGCCGTTCGTAAGAGAATCGTTAACTACTCCGGGGAAGACCATGATTACACCGGCATCCCCTCTTTATACCTTTCTAACGACTTAGAGAATTGGTCGTTATTGGAAGGCAATAAAGAAGACGGAGATGCCTCCGTTTCCTATTCCTATAGCTTCTCTTCTTCCTATTGGAAGATGACTGTGGGCGAGACTTACGCCTTATATTTGCAAGAGGCCTCTTTTACGGCTTCGAAATAAGTCTGATCAAAGACCCTCTTCTAGGATTTTTGACACGATCAACGCATCGGCGGGGCACCAGTCCTCCTGCCGCAAGTTATCTATGGGAGTGAAGCATTGCCCCATATGGATCCCTTCTTCGATTCGGAGGGATCCTTTTATGATGTCGCAAAGAAACACGTCCATGTCCAAATGAAAGGCGGGATAGTCGTATTTCACGTTGCAATAGAAGCGTTTGACCGAGATGGAGGTCCCTAATTCCTCTTGGATTTCTCTGACGATGGCTTGTTCCGGGGTTTCGCCTTGCTCTATTTTGCCGCCCGGAAATTCCCATTTGCCCTTAAGTTCCCCATATGCCCTCTCCGCGGAGAAAACTTCGCCTTTGTCGTTTAATAGTATCGCCGCGACAACGCGGATTGTCTTAAGCTTTTCCATATTCGGTGTCCTCGATGCCAAGATCATAACAATAAGCTTTAGGGATGGGGTTATCTAAAATGAGATCGAATAGCAAGGATTTAGCTTTGTTATCCGAAACCCTCGGATTCTCTAAACTCCCCATTCCGGCGTAAATGTATGGGGTGATTCGGCCCCAATTCTTCTTCGTTTTCCTCACAAAGACCATTACCCGTTTGGTTTGAATGAGCTTTTTGCCCTTTGCGTTCTCCAACGTTGTCGATGTTGAGGATTCCCATTGCATGAGGCGTGTAGAGAGGAATTTGTCTTTGTAGTTCAGCCTTTCTTCTAGGCTCTTATCTTTGTTTAGGGTGATGTATATCGCCAACCCTTTATCGGTGTAATGGATGCCGGACATCGGCATGAGATTGGCTTGGCTGAAATCTTTGGTGTAAACGCATAGCCCTAAAAAGCTTTGGGGCTCGCTATAAGAGCCGAAGCGGTGGAGGAAAATCGGCTTTTCCGGAGTTTCGGCGTCGAGGTCAAGCGAAAACTCAGACTCGAATTTTTCGATGCCGTAGCCCAATGCGTCGAGGAGATATTCTTTGAATGGGGCGTTATTGATGGAGAAAGAGAGAGAAACGGTATCGTTTTCAAGCTTAATCAGCTTCTTCGTCCCCGTTGTGTTCACGGCCACGTTTCCTGACAAAACCGTTAACGAGTGGGTGAAACGCTCCTCGCAAAATGACATTGTGCCCTTAAGCCTCTCTCTTAATTCCGACACGGTTAAAGGGCCTTCGGCCAAAGCTTTTAGGATTTGGTATTCTTCCTCTCTGACTAGGGGCAAAAAGAAATTGATGTACTTTAGAACGCTTATTTCTTCCTTTGAGAACCCGGGGATGTTCTCTTGATCCGCTTTTTGAAGGAATTCATAGTAGCAGTCGCCGTATTTGGCGAAGCGAAGGAAATCGACTCCATAAGCCGAATTAAGGAAAAGAGTGGGTTTGATGTAATCGCGTTCGCTCATTTCTTTTTCTTTGACGAGGCAGTCTTTAAATTTCGCATAATCGGATTTTAAGCGGCTATAGTTATTGAAATTCGTGCTCTCAATGGAACTTAGAATCTCTTCTTGGGATTCCTCGTCGAAACGAATAACCACCCCAGGCAAATCTAGCGAGGAGAAGTTTTCACGAATCGAGCATAGCAAGGAGGCCTGATCAACGGTCCCAGACTTTGACAATGAGCCTAAAGCAGCGGCGATTTGGGAAGAGCGTTGGTAAGAGTTCGCGATAAAATCAAGAACTGTTACGTAAGGTTTCCCTGGGTATTTTCTCAAGCCGCGGCCGAGCTGCTGGATGAAAATCGTGCTCGATTCGGTCGGGCGGAGGAAAAGAACCATGTTAATTGAAGGGATATCCACGCCTTCATTGAGAATGTCGATTGCAAACACAAGGTTCAAGGGATCCTCCGCGCTTTCTAATCTTCGAAAGACGTCTATCCTTTCTCCTGTGGAATTGTGGCCGTCGAGATAAGCCGTGTGATAACCCAACACGGCGAAACTGTCCGCCAAAGATTGCGCCTCATTACGGGTAGAACAAAATCCGATGCAGCGGAGTTTTTCGTCAGTTTTCTTGTAATTTTGGATTTGCTCGTCGATGAAGCGGCAGTTTTCGTCGCTGCACATTTGCTTGGCGATGTTTCCGATTTGGTTTTTGATTTCGTCCTCAGAATAAGAAAGCAAGGAATCTTTTATGCCATAGTAATGGAAGGGGACGACGAGATCGTTCTCTATAGCTTCTCTCAATCGGAGGTCGAAGGGGACGTTGTTCTCGAAGATGTCATAGATCGATTTGCCGTCCATTCTCTCTGGCGTGGCCGTCAACCCCAATAGAAATTCCGGTTGGAAATAGGAAATGATGTTTTGGTAAGTGGAGGCCGCGCCGTGATGGACTTCATCAATGACGATATAGTCGAACTGTTTTGGATCGAATTCTCTTAAATGGAGGTTCAGCATTTGATTCGACGCGAAGATGAAATCGGCCTCTTCGGCGTGTTTGTTCTGGCTTCCTAGAAACAAAGCGTACGAGCGGCTGGTCCTAAAGACCTTTTGGAACGTCTCCAAAGAGGCTTGGAGAATTGTGTCTTTGTGGGCGATGAAGAGCAGCCTTTTCGCGTCGAATCCCATGGCGTCGAAAGCGGATAGAAACGTTTTCCCCGAGCCTGTCGCTGCGATGACGAGGGCCTTGTCATGGCCCATGCTCCGCTGCCTTCTTAGTTCGGCAAGGGCTTTTGCCTGCATAAGGTTGGGCTTAATAAGAGAGATTTTCGAAGGGTCGTCGTAATCCATATCCCAGCTGTAGATGGAATATTGAAGCCTATCCCTATAAGAATCGATGAGGCTTTGGCTTAACGGCAACGTTTTCGAATATAAGTCTTCAAATTCATTTTCTACCTTTCTTAGGAAAGCATCGTTTTGATTGGTGATGACGGAGATATCCCATTCTTTATTGAAAAGCAGGGCGAAGCGAGTGATGTTACTTGAGCCGATGATGACTTCGTGGGAACCGTCTTCCATTTCGAAGAGATACCCCTTCGTGTGGAATCCGTCTTTTCCGAAGCATCCGTCGTCGAGATGGCAATCGAAACTTTTGGGAAAGTCTCTTTTCAAATCCAAGAAGCGCGATAAGGAATGGCAATCGGTGAAATTTTGGTAAGTGGAGGTCAGTATTCTTCCTTTCGCCCCTCGCCTTAAGCAGGCGAGAAGGTCATCGTAGAAAAGGTCTAGGCCCGCTCTTTTGATGAAGGAAACGGAGAAATCGAACCGTTTGCATTTTCCTAACCCCTCTTTTAAGCGATCTAAGAAAGCGGGGTTCGACGTATTTGAGTAGAAGTTGTGACCTGTCATCAAAGCTTATGGTACCAGGCTTGCCTCAGCTCGCACAGATCCTTTATGGATGTCAAGGCAAAAAGAGTTGACCCGTGTATTAAAATAATTACATTTGGTACCTCTTTTTATTGCCTGTGTGGTGGTACCATTTAACCAAATGCAAGACAAAGAATATTTCTCCCT
Organism: uncultured Bacteroidales bacterium; assembly: GCA_963650805.1. Lineage (GTDB taxonomy): Bacteria > Bacillota_I > Bacilli_A > RFN20 > CAG-826 > Alloenteromonas. Next base: position 35,894 of record CAVJMG010000010.1, on the reverse strand, counting down.
TCTCCTCACCGTATCCAAGACCTTCTCCTATAGTGAGTACCATACGGACTCCATCATCAAAGCTTCCGACAACAACGTTTACTGTACCCCTTTTTCTTTCGTCCAAAGGATTGCCGTCGATAACCAAATGGATAGGGATTATCCCGTTTTGGTATTGAGGTTCTCTTTCTCTAGCTCCATCTTCTCGCCCTGCGAGATGCTTGTTTATGACATCAAGAAAAGGGCAAAGCAAATCGTTCGCATCGATCCCAATATTCGCGTCGATCAAGAAAAGCTTTACAAACTGAACGGCGTTGAAGTTTGCCAAGTCCAAGTCGATGTCTATGAAAAGGGTTCCGAAGAGCCTTTATGCTCGGTAAGCAAAGTGGTTAAGATTCTTCCCTTTAATCAAGCTTCTTCCGAATTCGATGGAACCGGAGCCCAACTGCTTTCCAAATTCTGCGTCACCGGTTTCCCCGAACTTGACCAAATCCACATGGACGCGGTCGAGCTCAATGACAATCAACCCCTTTTGGCCTACCAAAACGAGAACAAGAACCAAATGGTCCATGAGCTCAGTTTGCTTTACGCCGCGGTGCACAAATACGGCATCGTTTATTCCAACCCTCCCCACAGCACCGAGAAGATGCAAAACGTCAGATTGCCTCAAGAAGTTTTGAACACTCGTTTCGGGACGTGCCTGGATTTATCGATACTGTTCTGCTCCCTTCTGCTCTCGGTTGGTTACCACCCCGTATTGATTCTTACCTATAACCACGCTTTCTGTGGCGTCTTCCTGGAGGAGAACGCCTTCTATTCCTTCCTAACGGATAAGCCGAGCGTCGTTTATAGCGACGCCACCGGAAACACTAAAAAAGTGCTCTTATTCGAAACAACCGCCGTTTGTGCCTCTAGCTCTACCTCCTTTGCCGAAGCCATTAGCAAAGGCCAAGAGAATCTTCGGGGATACAGGGGGAGCCTCTTCGCCGTCGACGTCAATTTCTGCCAAAAGACCTACTATAAGCCGCTCCCCATGCCTAAAGAAGGAGGGGAGGTCGATTATTCGATATCTCCCGCCGCACTAGACGAGAAAGAGCTAGAGGAGATTAAGGATTACGCCTTCAACCCCGTTGCTGAGCGGGAGGACAAGGATCGTTTCTCCACATGGGAAAAGAAGCTTCTTGACCTCAATGCGAGCAATAGGCTCGTCAATTTCAGGCCCAACGGGGATAACCATTGCCCTTTGGCCATTCCTAGCGGTGAGGAGTTCTACGACTTTCTCCGTTCGAATAGCAAAGGCAGCTTCAAGCTTCGATGCCTCGATAATCTTTTGACCGATGAATCGGGCAAGGTGACCAAGCTCGACATGACCGCGGCGAAGATGATCGGATTAGAGCTCTTTAAGAAGGAGACCTTGCTGGGCATGGGAAGGAACTCCACGGTCAAAAAGCTATTAAAAACGGATAAAACCGCGAGAGAGGAAACCGGGAGCCCAACGCTTTATCTTGCTTTAGGCATGCTTACGGGGAACGATTCCGGGCGTTATCTCTCCGCGCCGTTCTTATTGCTGCCTCTATCCTTGAGCAAGGATAGATATGGCGACCAATTCACCGCGACTTATGACTTTGATTCCTTGATGATCAGCCTGACCTTCTTTGAGTATTACAAACTTAAAAAAGGCGCGGATTTCTCGCCTTTATATGGGGTGGACGGCACCTATCAATATAGAGACATCGTCGCCTCGCTGCAGAACATCAAAATCGGGGACGTCTCCATCGACCCGGACAAGGCGTTTTTGGCCAACTTCTCCTTCTCCCATTACGTGATGTGGCAAGACATCAAAAGGAGGAAAGACGTTTTATCCGACCACCCCGTCATCGCCTCTTTGCTTAAGAACGAATCTCTTATTGAGAACAGTTCCGTTACCGAGGGAAGGAACGCGGACGAAATCGATACGATGCACGATTTCGCAGCCCCTTTGCCTTACGATTCCACCCAGCTTAAGGCGATTCTTGAAGCCGGGAAGAAGAATTCCTTCATCCTCGATGGCCCTCCGGGGACGGGGAAGAGCCAAACCATCGTCAATATGATCGTCAACGCCTTTTATCAAGGAAAGACCGTTCTTTTCGTCGCGGAGAAGCAAGCCGCTTTGGACGTTGTTAGGAATAGGCTCAAGACTTTGGGGCTCGACCGTTTCGCCTTGCAGCTCTATTCGCCCAAAGAGAATAAGCAATCCTTATTCAAGCAGCTCGGCGCCTCCATGGATTTAGGCAAACAAGCCGGACAAGGGGATTTCGAAGCCACTTGCCTCGCCATTGAGAAGGAAAAGGCTTCAATCAACGAAGAACTGAAGAAGCTCCATCAGCATAACGGCCATTTCCTTTCCCTTTACGAAGCCATCGCCAAAAGGCTTTCCTCGGAGCAGGGGAAGGGCTATTTGGCTTTCGATTGCGATTTCATTGATTCTTATGATGCGGATAAGGACCAGGATATCCGCGCGAGGCTATCTAGCGTCGTTTCCTTAGCGCGTTCCATCCCCGATTTTGCAAAGACCCCTCTCATGGCTTTGCGCCTTCATCGCTTCGGCTATGAAGATCAGGAGTCGATTGGGGAATTCTTCTCTTCGTTGCTTAAGGATAGAGAATCACTTGATTCCTCTTTGCTTCATTTCGCCTCCTATTTCCATTTACCAAACGGGGACGAAAGAAGGCTTCTGGAAGTCGCCCATATCTATGATTTGGTCCTTAATAAAGGGGCTAAGCCGGAAAAAACCTCGGATCTCCCCTTTTCTAGCGCTTATCTTGCCGCTTTCCTCTGTTTAAAGCGCGGCGTTAGCGGCGAGCTTCATCCAGGGGAGAAGGTCTCTTTGAAGATGGACTTTGGAGCGGCCATGAGGGAGAAGCTCCTTTCCGAATTCAAAGAAGAGGGCTTGGAGAAGCTTGATTTGGATTTGCTCACCAATCTCTCCACGAAGAAAGGGCTCTTTAGAATATTCTCCAACAAGAAGGCTTTGAAATATCTTGCCCCGTACCGTAAAACGCCAAATGAACCCTTGACCCTTACTTTGGAGGATATTGCCACCTCCTTAAGGGAATATCGCCGCTTCATGCAAGAAGAGAAGAAAACTCTCAACGGGATATCTTCCTTTTTCGGTAAGGATCCCTTTGAGGTCTATAAGGACAAAGAATCCAGTTACGATGTCTACAAAGCCACCGAAGAACTTAATTCTTATTTGCAGGCTTATTCCGTCCCCCGCTTCGGGGAAAGCGACCCCTTCTTAGAGAGCTTCCATCCCTCTTATTCCACCCTTTGCAGCCTTTCAGAATCTGAAGTAGGGGCTGCAAAAAGCGAAGTCGAGGCGTTGCTTAATGCCTCTAACGCTTTTGATGAGCGAGAAAGGATCACCAAAGCCCGCTTCCCTTATTCTTTGCCTCCATCGATTACCCTCCAAGACCTGGTTTCAAGCATCATCAAAAGCGAAAACCTCGCGATTATCCATCGCTTGGCCTTGCTTGAGAAAGAAGGGGACCGTTTGTCTTTATTGGGCTTATCTTCCTTCTTCGAATCTATCCGCGCGGGCGAGGTGCCCTTAGACCTTGTCGAGGAGGCCTATGACTATGCCTTGTCCAACGCATTTATCCGTAAATACTTCGTCTCCGATTCCTATAACGACGACTTCTCCGTTTCTGCTTATGAAGCGCGGATTGCTTCCTATCAGGAATTGATAAGGCGCTATTCCGCCATCTGCGTCGAGCAAGCGGTAGAGAAGGTCTCCTCCGCTTTCCCCTCTAGCAAAACCAGTTATAGCGCCTCTAGCCCCATCGGGGAGCTTCGAAAGCTCGTTATGAGCTCGGGCAGGGGGATTTCCATTCGCAACGCCTTAACGAAATACGAGGATTATTTCAGGGCCTATTTCCCTTGCTTCTTAATGTCCCCTTTGTCCGTTGCCCAATATTTGGACGTATCTTCCAAACGCTTCGACATCGTTGTCTTCGACGAAGCCTCTCAGATTCCTACCGCTGAAGCGGTGGGGCCGATTGCTAGGGGAGACGCCCTCATCGTCTCCGGCGACCCTGAACAGATGCCCCCTTCGGATTATTTCTCCGTTTCCTTATCTAGCGAAGACGACGATCAAATGGGCGAGCAAGCCTCTTTGGAGGACGCCGATTCCTTGCTCGATGACTGCCTTTCCATTGAAATGCCCCGCATTAGGCTGGCTTTCCATTATAGGTCTCGTCACGAATCCTTGATCGCCTTCTCAAATCTCAACTTCTATGGTGGGGACCTCTACACCTTCCCAAGCGTCGATAACCTCACTAGCCACATATCCTTCAAAGAGGTCCATCCTGCTTCAAAGTCTAGCAGCGCGATCTCAAAGGAGGAAATAAACGCGGTTTTGTCGACTTTGGAAGAGATTTACACCGATCCAAACACCAAAGGCAAATCCGCGGGCATCATCGTTTTCAATTTGTCCCAGCAGGACAAACTCTCCGACGCGATTGAGGAATTCATGGCTTCCCATCCGGTTATCGCCACCCTTTCTCACTATAACGAAGAGGACAACCCCAACCGGCTGTTCGTCAAAAACCTTGAAAATGTGCAAGGGGATGAAAGGGACATCATCATTCTTTGCATTGGCTTCTCTAAGACTAAGGCGGGTAAGGCCGAACTCGGCGGTCCTTTGATGAGAAACAACGGGGAAAGAAGGCTCAACGTCGCCTGTTCCCGTTCCAAGGAATACATGATCGTCATTTCGACAATTGTCTCCTCCGACATCGATGATGCCCGGTACAAAAACCTTGGCGCCAAACGCCTGAAGCAATTCCTTAATTACGCCAAAGGTGCCAGCGAGCCCAGCGCTTCCTTCTCTAGGAGCTCCGGCAACAACGTTTTGGCCGCCTCGCTTAAGAAAGAGCTCGAACAAGAAGGCTACGTCGTTGATTTAGGCGTCGGGGGATCCGAATTCAAAATCGATCTCGGGGTGAGAAACAAATCCGGGAACGGGTACGCCTTGGGCATCTTGCTTGATGAGAATCCCGTCAATCCCCATGTTTCCGTTAGGGACCGTTTCTATGTTGAGCCAATGATGCTTTCCTCGCTCTCTTGGAAGTTGCTTCGCGTCTATACCTGCAGCTTCCTCCGCTTCAAGAAGCAGACCATCCTCTCCATCATCGCCAAGATTGAAGAGGCGAGCTCCGATTCGCCCGCTTTGCCGAGCTTCAAGCCCGTCTTGCTTGACGCGAATGAGGAATTCGATTATCAAATCGTCCCCTACGTCGAATCCGATTTGTCGACTTCCTTCGTCCATTACAAAGGCCTGACGCCCGGTTTCTTCGATTCCTATTTCGGGGACGTTCTCCATAAAATCGTCGCGGATGAGGGCCCTATTGCCTATAACGTCCTTAAAGCCAGGGCCAAAAAGGTCCTTGGAGTCACTCAGATGAAGGGGCGCGCGGAGGATATTCTATTGTTCCATCTCGCCAGGCTCTCCTTCCCCAAAACCGACGACCATCTCAAAAACCAATTCTATTGGCCTTATTCAAATTCGGCCCATCGCGTCGATAATTTCCGTTCTTCGAACAGAGACATCCTCGACATTCCCAAGGAGGAGATCATTTGCCTTGCAAACCGCATCATCCTTTCTCAAGTGAAAATCAAAAAAGAGGACCTCATCCGCTTGCTCGCGGAGAAGATGGGCTTCGCCACGATTTCCTCGAAGGTGAGGAACAAATTGGTCTATTGCTTGGATTTCGGAAAGGAAAAAGGGCTTTTGACGGAGGGCTATTTGGAGGATTGATACCCCCATTTGACCTCTTTTTCCTCGTTGTTCCAACTCTTGTCCCACGTGGGTTTCTCTTCCAGCAAGGGGGATTTGATTTTCAAAGCATCGCTTAACCAGAACGCCCCCGGACCGACGTAGTCCAGGGATTCGGGCAAAACGATGCTTTTTAGGCTCGGGCAAGAGGAGAAGGCTTCTCCGCCCAATTCGGTTAATGATTTCGGCAAGTTCGCTTTAATGAGGCTTTCGCATCCTTGGAAGGCCCTTTCCTTGATGGATTTCAGCCCTTCGTTGAGCTTAACTTCCTTAAGGGCTGCGCAAGCTTTGAACGCGCGTTCTCCGATTTCTACAACGGTTGTGGGAAGAGCGATGCTTTCCAACGCTTTGTTTTCCAAGAAAGCGTCTTGAGCGATTTTCCTAAGCGGGAGTCCTTCGACTTGGCTAGGAAACTTGATTATGCCTTTTGTTTCTTTTCCGGATATTAGGGTGGCTTCGTCTTTGCCTAGGCGATAGAGGGCGTCATCGATTTTCGCTTCTTTCGGTGTTTCTTCTTCCTTCGGGGCAACAGAAACGTCAAAACTTGGAATTTCAAAGGGAATGGGCTCGAATTCCCTTATCTTCAAGCCGAATTGCTCGGGTCTATAGGTTTTTGAATTCTCGTAATGGTTTCTTCCGGCGGGCGAAGTATAGGAAATAATCGCTTGAAGAGTCACATCAATGTCGTCTTTGGGGAACCTTGAATGGAGATTGAATTCCTGCATTTCGATTTTCAGGAATCTTTTTTTGCTCATCTTGCAAGCGCGGACATCCTCTTCGCTCGGCGGGCAGCTTTGGTAGATTCTTTCGGCGTGCCTTTGGAATTCGTCCTGCTTGAAGAGGTTTTCCGTTTTGATCGAATAGGGCTCTAGGAGCCGATGCGCGTTGGCTTTAGCTAAAGCGTCCACGTCGCTTTTGTCGAATTCCTTTTTGCTTCCGCAGGCGTACCTAGCCACTATGCTGTGGGTATAGCCTAAATTAGGGACGATTTCGTTTCGCAATTTATCGAGGGCTTTGATTCTTTTGGAAACGCTTCTCACTCTCTTCTTTAATATTTTGGAGCGTATGCATAAAAACAAAACCGTTCCAAAGGTCAAAGCGATGAGAACGAGGGCGACGATCAGTATCGTGTTCATGTCGATGGCATTATAGACGAAATCCATCGTTGAAAATGACTGGAGTTATATTGAGAGGCCGTCTTACAAAAACGGAAAAGGCAGAATGCGCGTTTGCGGATGGTCGGCCGACAACTCTCAAGCATTTCTTCGCCTGTACTGTAGAAATTCGATATTCCAACGTGAATTTTGTGCTTCCCAAAGTCCGTTGAAACGGTTTATAAAACGCTTAAAGTCCTAAAAAACATAGATTAAGTAAATTATAAGTTATTTGATGAACAAATTTCTTTGCTAATGCCTTATAATCTACTTAATGCCTCAAAAATATGTAGATTAAGTAAACTATAAAGGGGGTAATAAAATGTTGATCGGAAGACAAAAGGAAATTGAACTGCTGAACAAAATTTACGAGGATAATGCATCTCATTTTGTATCGGTATATGGGAGGCGAAGAATTGGCAAAACGTACTTGGTCAATGAAACATACAAAGACAATATGCTGTTTCATCATTCTGGCGTCGCGGGTGGTAGTTTGAAAGAACAGTTGTTCGCTTTTTCTGCTTCGCTAAAAAACTCTTCCTATCTCCCTAAAGCCAAAATAGACAACTGGTTTGTGGCATTTGAGGAACTAAAAGATCTCATAAGAGATTCCTCTTTAACGCGAAAGGTTATCTTTATTGATGAACTGTCTTGGATGGATACGCCCAAATCCGATTTCATGAGGGCGCTAGAATCCTTTTGGAATGGATGGGCGTCTTTCAGAGACGACATAATTCTAATTGTTTGCGCTTCTGCTACGTCGTGGATGTTAAAAAAGATTATTCACAATAAAGGCGGCCTATATAACAGGCTTACCGAGCAGATTCATCTCAATCAATTTACGCTGAAGGAGTGCGAGGAATACCTTAATGCGAAAGGCATTTCGGCCAGTAGAATCCAAATCCTGGAATACTACATGATCATTGGAGGCGTTCCCTATTATTACAACTTCATTCGCAAAGGACTAAGCGTTGCACAAAACATCGATGAGATGTTTTTCAAGGCTGACGCTCCGCTTAGAGATGAATTTAAATATCTATTTTCCTCAATCTTCAAAAACCCCGATGTCTATTTGAAAATCATCAGCACCTTGGCAAAAAAGAAGATCGGATTGAGCCGTGATGAGATAATTGAATATAGCAAACTAATCAATTCTGGTGACTTGTCTGCCAAGCTTGAAGAATTGGAGTCCTGCGGTTTTATTAGGAAATACAATTGTTTTGGCATGAAAACAAAAGGCGCGTTGTATCAGATAACGGATAGTTTCGTGATATTTCATTATTCGTTTTTGGAGAAAGCTTCAAATGATGATTGCTTCTTCCAAAACCTATTCAGCACACCATCAATCAACACCTATTTTGGCTTTGCTTTCGAGAGGGTTTGCTTACTTCATATAAATCAAATTAAGGAGAAATTGGGCATCAGGGGCGTTTATACGGAATGCAACTCTTGGTATTGTAAAAGAAACGATGAATTGGGCATCAATGGATCTCAAATTGACTTATTGATTGTTAGGAAAGACCAAGTCATCAATTTATGCGAAATGAAGTTCAGCAATGTTTTATTCGCCGTAACGGACAAGGTTCTTTCTTCAATCAACGAAAAGATAAATGATTTAAGAATCGTTACCAAGACACAATATGCCATCCACCCAACGTTGGTCACGCCGATTGGCCTAAAAGACAATGCAAACGCCCTTTCCATCCAATCGATCGTCACATTGGACGATTTGTTCGCGTAAATACGTCATTGTATCCCGATAATACGGTCTCGTTGCAGTGTGGATTGAATTTATTTGTTACTAGAAGTACTAGAAGGAATTCTAGAAGCGAACTAGAAGTAAATTTAGAAGTTAACTAGAAGTATTGCTAATTTCATCGTAGAATGATGCGAAAGGTGGTGAATGAAATGCTTCTATCGGAATTAGGGATTAAAGAAGAATTCGAGACTGTGACCAATGACTTCAAACGTTTTCTCAACGACGGAGAGAAATCTCTTGAATGGTTAAAAACCGTTGCGGCGTTCGCTAATACCAAAGGAGGCACCCTTTATGTTGGTGTCTCTGACGAAGGGTATATGCCCATTGGGCTAGACAAAAAGACGGTTGATTCTCAAACCCAGTTGTTTTTCCGTTTAATCAAGGACCATCTGCGTCCTGAACCTTTTGTGAAAGTCCGCTATCTCAACGTCAACGATGAGACTTTCGTGATAGAGTTCTCCATTGCCTCCTCCCTATCGAAACCCGTTATCTGCTCCTATGGTGGGAATGGGTCCATTTTCGTTCGCGCCGAAGGGAAAACCCGTCTAGCGACGACGGAAGAGATTCAACGCATGGCGTTGGATACGGCTTATGTTGAATACGACAGAATCTATTCAAACGTCGAATTCTCCCCGGAAAAATTCAAAATCTTATATTCCACATATAAAGCCAATACGGGTAAGGACCTTACGGAGAAGGACCTATTCTCGATTGGCTTCTTTGACCAAGAGCGCACGTGCAGAAGAGCCGCGTTGCTTTTTGGCGATGACTTTGAAGGCGATGAGACGACTTTGTGCGTCACTGATTTTATGGGTTTAGATAAGGGTGGCGACCGCTTTTCGAGCGAACCTTTGTTTCGAGGAAACGTCCTTGAAGGGATAAAGCGAGTGCAAAATTTCGCCAAAGAGCATTCCGGGGATGTTTATCTCAAACTCGGCGAAAAAGGATACCAAACATCTTCTTTTCCTGAGCGTGCGGTAACGGAGGCGATCGTGAATGCTTATGCGCATAGGAATTATCTCCTTCCCCACAGCCAGATAGAGGTGAATTTGTTCATAGATCGTCTTGAAATCATTTCTCCGGGTTCTATCGTTGGGCGCTCAGGATTTGAAAAGAGAAAGGATCTTGGATCGCTGGTTCCCATGAGGAGAAACCCTTTTATTTGCGAGGTTCTATCAATGCTTCTTTTAATGGAAAGACGAGGCTCTGGATTTGATAAAATCGAAAAAGAATATGACGTCTTTTCCTCTTCGTTTAAGCCATTTGCCTCCAGCGATGAGCTTTCTTTCTCCATCACTCTCCCCAATCTCTCGTATCCCTTTGGCGTAGCCGACAAAGACAACACTAATTTGGATTTGGTCTTCCCGATGAAAGATGGCGAAAAGGAAACCACGGGAAAAATCCTTTCGTATTGCTACTTCCATAAAAAGCCCTTGAGCGAAATCGCATCTTTCTTAGGCGTTACTGTCTCTTCATATTTAAGGAATAATGTTTTGCAGCGTCTCGTTAGTAGGGGTCTTCTCATGGTCGAAAAGCAAGGGAATAAAGATTACTATTCAACGAACAAGGCGTTTGTTCACATTCGCGGAGAAAATAAGTAGAAGTACTAGAAGGAATTCTAGAAGCGAACTAGAAGTAAGGCTTAAATAAGCTTTGCAAGTCTTGCTGAGAGCACGCATTCAAAGATGTTCCTATTGCAAATATGAACCTATAGGGAACGCCATATCTTGGAAGGCCTCTTGGAATACTTTTGGTTCCCTTGACTGTGTCATGGCTTTTTCTTTTGTAAGGGCATGTAACTTCCTTCATACCATTTTCAACTCAGCAACGATACAATTGCTACGTCATGAAAAAAGACAAGCTCCTCTCAAAGAAACAGCAGGATCTCGCCGCCCTTGGCGTTGGCCATCTTTACGCATCCGCGTATTGTTTTTCTTTTGGATGCTTCGCTTCAATGGTGGGCCTGGCGTTGGCTTTAACCAGTACCAGATACCAGGATTTCGCCTCTTGGCTTGCCTTTTTGCTCACGGGTCTTGGCCTAGTTGGAGCGGGCTTTGTTATTTTCGCTTTTAGTTTTTTGGCCTTGAAAGACAAGAAAGCCCCCGGAACTAATCCTTCCTTGCTTTGCCCTATTACCTCTTGGAAGGTTATCCGCAACGGCTATTGGGTCGCGGGGACGTTGCTGTTTATCGGCTGGATCACTTTGGCGGTTGGGATGCTCCATTTCCCCGAACGCCCAATCGAGGGCTTCTGCTTATTCGCCGTGTCGCTTATCGTTTTGCTTTATGGCCGTTTGCTTTTGCTTGCCACGATCCGCGATTATTTGATTTTCAAAGCCTCTAAAGAGCTTGCTGCTGCCTGAATTGTTTGAAATTCATAAGTTTAACCGAAGGACGTTAATGCTTTTCCTAATCCTTTTGTTCGGATCAAAGCGAATTGAATGGCGCTTATTAAATAAGGGAATAAAATGAAGGATAAACAGAATTTAAGCCATTTTTAAGTATCGAATTTTGGATGCTGCAACCAAGTGTTAACTAAACCGCAACCAAGTGCTAACTAAAAAAGTTTCGATGCCATCGAGTTTTCGCTTCTTTTAAGCATTGAAAATATCGTTTCTTGCAACTAAGTCAGGCCCAATAAGGCACATAGGAACGGTTTTTGTCTGAGGCTGTTTCGTTTTGAATTTTGAGCAATCCGCGTTCGACTGCTGTGCGGATGATTCTCGATACGATGCTTTTGTCTTTTGCATTGAGCCCGAAGCGATTTCTTAGCGTTTCGTTGGTCATGGGTTTGCCGGCCGAATAATAGAAAAGACAGGCGTGATAGTAAGCCGCGCTTAGCTTTTCTTCGAGGCTCCACTTTGAGAAAGGCTTCTGCGCATAGACATAGACGCTAACACTGGAACTGAGCTCATGGACGGAAGGGGAGAGCATGCGCGCTTCTTCGAGGGCGTTTTCCATTTTGTCAAAACCCGTTCCCCGCGCGTCGCCGATTCCGGCTCTTCTTAGAAAGGAGGAAAGCTTCTCGTTCTCGGCTATCGGTTCGGCGTCGATGATGTGGTCTGGGCTGATTTTCAAGTTTCCAGGATTGACGAATTCGATGAAGGTGCTTGTGATATTGACCATCGGCCCGGCCCCTCGTTCGAGCAGATCTTGATGAATAATTGCGTTGGTGAGCCCTTCGCGGAGGACGATGTCTGGATAAAAGTAAGAGGAGGCTGTATAACCCTTCTCGTTAACAAAGGTTCTTTGGAGCGTGAACGACTTTAAATAGGATATTGCCTCCTCGAAAGAAAGAAGATACCCCGATTTGAATTCTTTGCTCTCGCGATTCTGAATTTTTGTTTCGCCTTCAAAGAGGGTGATCGTAATTTCCTTTCTTCCCAAAGAGGAAAAGTCGCTCAGGTTATTTGCCAACAAAAGTGCGCCCATCAAGGTGATGGAATAAAGACCGTTATCTTGTTTTTTCACCATCCCATCATTAGCAAGCCTTCGAAGCATTTCTTCAAGCGTTGAAGGAATTGGAGTTCCTAGCGTTTGGAAATAAGTGCTGAATGAAAGCTTTGAGGCGACTTCGCTTTCTGTGAGATCGAAAGCCACGAGACGTTCTTCCGGGACGGCATCATTCAACTTTGCCCAAAGCTTTTTCTCGATGAGCGGGAACTCTTTGAGGGGCTTTGTATAGCTTCCAACCCTGCAATAGGGCGTTTTTTTGAACGAGGTTACGAGCCCGCGGGATTTTTCGATTTCCAGGATGACGTAGTTTTTTCCGTCTTCGCTCACTTTATGAAAATCAATGAAAAGGCGAGGCTGTAACTGCGTTGAAAGCCAATTCCTGAGGCCTTCATTACCTATTTTCGTTTTGTCCGGGTCGAAGGTGGTCCCCACCAAATCGAATTCTTTGTCCGAAATTCCCCAAACCATGTAGGCTTTTTCTTCGCCGAGGACTGCCGCTGCGTTAGCTAAAGCGGAAATGTCCTCGCCAATCATGCTTGGATCGAAGTTGTTTTGTTTGAATTCTACGACTTCGCTTTCTTTCTTTTCACTCGCGAGTCTTTTCACCAAAAGCATCCAACTCCATTCTTTTGTCATAGCCATAACCTCTGAAGAAATTTTAAAACATCTAAATCAAAATGCAACCAAGCGTTAACTAAACCGCAACCAAGTGTTAACTAAAAAAGTTTCGGTGCCATCGAGTTTTCGTTTCTTTTAAGCATTGAAAATCTCGTTTCTTGCAACTAAAACACCTTTTGATTCGAAGCGTATTTTTATCTTTAACGCTCCCTTTTTGGAATGAATTGAGCTTTTCTTGAAAAGAGGCGTGGAGCTTGCCACACTTCTCCGGTTTTTCGAAAGCCGTTTGCTTACATTGACGCTCGTGAGTTGAGCGCAAGAATGTTTTTCCCACACCTTGTTTTGACTTTATAATTTAATACACGATAAAGGAGTATCGATTTATGGACGATAGACTAGAGCCGTTATTTACGCCTTGGAAAATCGGCAATTGCGAAATCAAGAATCGCATTGTGATGACTTCCATGGGCGGAACCTCCCTTTTCGGATGGATGGAAATCAACCATTTCGATAAGGAGGCCGCCAAATTCTTGTTGGACAAAGCCGAGCATGACGTGGGACTTATCCTCCCCGGGATTCAGCCAGTTTATAACCCGATGTTTGGGCAGTGGCTCTACAAAAAGAAGAGCATGTATAAGAAACTCAAGCCCTTCATGGATGAAATCCATAGTCACGGGGCGAAGATGTTCGTCCAATTGACTGCGGGGTTTGGCCGCAGTTTCACCATTTCTCCGGCCATGGAGAAACTCTACACGAATAAATTCCTCCGTTTCCTTTCCAAGCCCGTTATGGATTTGGAGAAAATCTGCGCTTCGTCTTCTCCTTCCCCAAATAGATGGTCGGACAAAGTCCCTTCTAGGGAAATGACCATCCAAGAGATTCACCATTTCGTCGAAGCCTTTGCCAAAACCAGCAAGCTTTTGAAAGAAGCGGGTGTGGACGGGGTTGAAATACACGCGGTCCATGAAGGCTATCTTTTGGATCAATTCACTTTGAAGTACGTTAATAAGAGGACGGATGAATACGGCGGAAGCTTCGAGAATCGCTACCGTTTCCCCGTAGAAATCGTCAAAGCCATCAAAAAGGAATGCGGAGAAGATTTCCCCGTCTCACTACGTTACTCCGTTCTTTCCAAAACCAAAGGGTTCTCTTCTGGCGCTTTGCCCGGAGAAGACTATGTCGAAGCCGGACGCGACATGGAAGAAAGCGAAAAAGCCGCTAAATACCTCCAAGACGCCGGATACGACATGCTCAATTGCGATAACGGTACCTATGACGCTTGGTATTGGGCTCACCCTCCTATATATATGGAGGAGAACTGCAACCTCAAAGACGTTGAGCACATCAAGAATTTCGTTTCTATTCCCGTCGTTTCCGCCGGAAGAATGGATCCTTATGTCGGCGCAGAAGCCGTCAAGGAAGGCAAAATCGATGCGGTTGGTTTCGCTAGGCCTTTCTTAGCGGATGGGGCGTGGGTCAGCAAACTCAAAGACGGGCATCCTGAGGAAATCCGCCCCTGCATTTGCTGCCACAATGGATGTTTCAATATGTGTCATTACAAAGGCACGAGCAACGATCAATCCCTCTCGGATTCCCTCCACATGGCTAGGTGCGCCGTAAACGCCGAAACGATGAATTCAACGGCCCATTACATTAAAAAGACCGAGCATCCCAAAAAAGTGGTTGTCGTTGGTGGAGGCATCGGGGGCATGGAATGCGCCCGTGTGGCGGCCCTTGGCGGACACAAGGTTGAGATTTACGAGAAAAGCGATCATTTGGGGGGTGTTTTCATCCCCGCCAGCCAGGCTTCCTTCAAAGGGAAGCTGCGCGAGCTTTTGGCTTGGTATGAGCTGCAAATGAAGGAACTCAATATCCCCGTTCATTTCAACTCCGAGGTTAAAGACCTCGCTTCCATTCCCGCTGAGGAATACATCGTCGCTACCGGCTCTAAGCCAAGAAGATTTCATCTCAAAGGCGAAGAAAAGGCCATGGACGCCATCGATTGCTTGATGGGGCAACCCACGGGACAAAAGGTCGCCGTTATCGGCGGTGGACTCACCGGTTGCGAAGTTGCTTATGAACTCTATTTGGCTGGGAAAGAACCACTTATCGTTGAAATGAAGGACGATTTGGTCAAACAAACCGGCGTCTGCATGGCCAATTCGCAATATCTGCGCGACTTCTTTGCTTGGAAAAAGGTACCGGTGTACCTTTCAACAAAGCTCAAGGAGATCGGCGATGGCAAAATCGTCGTTGAGGGCCCTGGGGGAGAAAAAGAGCTTTCCTGTGACTCCGTTGTTTTGTCCTCCGGGTATGTTCCAACCCCCATTTTCGGGGAATCCTCCAACGTTCATTTAGTTGGTGACTGCGTGAAAATCGGCAACCTCCGTTCCGTGATTTGGCGGGCGTATGAGGTGGCCATGAAACTATAAGGAGAAAAGCATGTACGAACCTAAAATGCGTTTGACCCAAGAGGAGAAAGAGATCCTTGAGGGCAAAAAAGGACCGACATACGCGAAAATGATGGAAGTGTTGGTCCGCTATGGGGACGTCTTCGGGGCCGATTGCCTGAAAGAGGTCACCCATACGAAGGCCCATTTCGTGACGAGCTTCGGATTAGGGCTTTTAAAGGCCGTCTATCCCTTGATGGATGAGCTCATCGAAGCTGGATGCAAGGTCGAAGGCGGATTCACGATGGATCCTCGCCCTTTGGATTTTCAAAATGTGAAATGCTCGCTTTTGGAGAAACTCGTCTTCAAATCCTTTATGTACAATCAGCAAGAACGTTATGAAGAACAGCTCAAGAAGATTGGGCTTGAGGATGAGGAAAAGGCCTTTTCTTGCACCTGCTACCTCAAGGAGATGGGCAATACCCCAAAGGAAGGGGACATCCTTTCTTGGAGCGAGTCCAGCGCGGTGGTGTTCGCCAACTCCGTCTTGGGCGCTAGATGCAACAGGAACTCCGGAATCCTCGATATGTTCGGAGCGATACTTGGGAAGACGCCGAACTTCGGCTTCATCACCGATGAGGGGAGAAGGGCCGATTGGAAGGTTATTGTCAAAACCAGCAAGAAGCCCGAGGCTCAGATTTTAGGCTCTGCCATCGGGATGAAAGTCATGGCTGAGGTCCCTTATGTTTATGGGCTTGAGCAATACCTTGAGGATTTACCTAACGAGGACACGCTGGCTTACCTTAAGGATTTCGGGGCCGCGACGGCAAGCAATGGGGCGGTAGGCCTTTATCACATCGACAAAATCACTCCCGAGGCCAAACGCCTTGGGGAATCCCTTGTAAAAGAGAATGCGAAAACCTATGTCATCGACGATGCGGAACTAGAAAGGGTTTACCAATCCTATCCGAAGATGTGGCAGGGAGAAGATTCCAAAGCTTATCGCTGCTTCATCGGCTGCCCGCATTTGACGCTGAAGCAGCTTGAGAATTGGGCCGACAAAATCGAAGAAGCGCTCGGCGGAGAAGGGAAACTCGCCATCGACACAGTCTTCACTGCCTCTCCGGCGGTTTTGGAGGAATTCAAGAAAGAGGAGAGATGCGCCAAGCTTTTGTCTAGGGGCGCTCATCTTTCTTACATTTGCCCTTTGATGTATGCGGATAACCCCCTCTGCGGGAAAAGGGCTCTCATCACCAATTCGAATAAGCTGAGGACCTATACCAAGGCGCGTTACAAAAAGGATGAGGAAATCCTAAGTCTCATCACCGGCAAAAAGGAGGTCGCCTAAGATGAAAAGCTTCAAAGGAAGAGTCATATCCGCGTTCGATTGGACGGGGGAGGCCGTCGTTTCCCATGAGGGTTTCAACACTTTGGCTTCCTGCCAAAGCAGCGCGTTGATGCCGACGGCCAAGAAAATCATCGTGTCCGACCAAAATAACAAAGAGCTCTACAAAAAGAACATCACGGGCAAGGCGCTATGCATGCCCGAGACCATCGGGTCCACCACGGGAGGGATGATCATTCAAACCATCGCGGTTAGAAACCTCGCCCCGAAAGCTTGGCTGTTCTCTCATCCCATCGATCCGTTGAGTGCTTCTGGCATCATCCTTTCTAACGTTTGGAACGACGCGGGGCTAATCGCCATCGATAGCCTTGGCGAAGAGTTCCTCTCCGCGGTCAAAGACGGAGATAAAATCGAAGTCAAAGCCGACGGAACGGTCAATATTCTCTAAACATCAAAACTTAAAGATAAGTTTATAGGCCCCCTAGCAGGGGCCTTTTTGATGGTCTCTACTTTGGATGGTTTCCGGGCTATGCGGTTCATTGGCGAGATGAAAACATCAAATTATTCTAGCTTCGCTTACTGCCTTGAAATGGATGCGCCTCTGCTAGAAAACCGCGATTTACAATGTTCCGTCTTTAATTCCTTTGATGATGGATTCGACTTTGGGCAAATCGTAGAAGCCATACCCTTGTTGGCTGGAATCTTCGCCGAGATAGGCTTGCAGGAATTCTTCTTTATAATCGAGATATATGTCTTTGATGCCGGTAAACCCTTCAGAAAGCATGTCTTACTTGTCTGAATAACGGGGCAAACTGATTTTATTTCCGCTAATTGACACGTATTGGGTGTAGGCGAAGCTTTCATCTTCAAGATAAGAGACTTCCGGGATGCTTCGTCCAAAGGCAATCAAACGTTCCCCATTGTCCCCGTAAAAGGAATCGGCCCGAAAGAAATTCGTGCTTTCGGTAGCCGTCAGGCCTTTTCCGCTTCCTCTTCCTTTAACCGATGCGCGGTGGAGCAATGTGATGTCTTGATCAACCTTTGTTCCAAGCGACACGTTTTCCTTCAGTGTTAGGGTTTTAGTCTGCAAAACCAACGCGAGTTCATAATCGCTCGTTGAAGCAGGAGCCTCTTTTAAAGAGGAACCTTGGTAGGCTATGAGCTGGTTATCGTTGCTTTCCCTTGCAGCAAGCAAATATTTGCCATCTCTGCAAGCAAGCGACGGGTCGAATTGGAAGGAACCGAAGGAGGCGCTGATGGAAGAAACGTATTCGTTAATCCAGCTTTGATATTGGGCGGCCTTAGAGCCATTTATTTAGATGAAATAATAAGTTGAGTTCGTTTCCTTCACCTCTCCTAAATAGGTGTTTTCCGTAGGCTCCCCAAACTCCCCTTTAGGAGAATAGGGGTATTCCGTGGCTATGCCTGTCCAAAGGACGGAGATGTCAATGAACTGTCCGGGGATATTGTGGTTATGGCCCAAGGTGAAGGAGAAAAGTTCGTCGCAAAGGGTTTTATCCTCGACTTTTGTAAGCGACGCAAAGCCTTCAGATGACGCCTCGCCCGCTTGCACGCCGTTTCCTTGAGAACAAGAAACGAGCAATGCGGTGGCGAATAGTGGCATAAGGCTTAAAATTTTTGAACGCATACAAGCCTCTTTTTTTCACAATTTAGTAGCGAGACAAGGAAAGTCAATCCTTGCATGTGATGAGTTTCATCGCCCTTTTATGCGTTTGCAGTCGTAGAAAGAGCTTGTTTTCGAAGTCGTTGAATAGAATATGGCCGAAATCTTAAGCAAAGAAAATGTTGGCTTTTAGATAATCATAGATATCGTTTTCGGTCAAAATTTGGTGGGCTAGAATCGAGCCTTCGCCGACGATTGAATCATTTAATTTGAAAGTGATCTCAAATAGATTATCACCCTTGTCTTCAACGTTAATGGAAGGCGTTTCTCCGCCTTGATTCGTCAAATAAAAGCTTAGGCTAACGGTATTTGTCCATGTGACGCCGACTGTTCCTTCTTCGACAGAGCTGATGGGCTTTTTGTTTGGATCGCAATAGCGGTACCATTCTTTGGATACTGGCTCTCCATTTTCTGAAATACTGACTTCATAAGACTGCCCAATATGTTTTTGCGTTTTGGCGGGATAGATTCCATAAAAGCCCTTTTCGCCATACACGCCGTGAAGACCATTGAGATATATTCTCCAGGAGCCATAATCTCCGAAGGACTCGCTTTTAACGGAAGTAATTGGAAGCAAGCTCCCATCCGCGCTTCCGCCCTCATTCCGCTGCGAGCATGAGGCGCAGGCGAGCAAAGCCAAAAGCGCGGCCGCCGCGTTCTTCGCCTTCATAGCGCTTCCTCCCCCGATTCCTCCGCGCCATCCCCGGCCAGGGAGAGCGGCTGAATCGTCTTCGTGTCGCTCAGGTTGACGGCGGCGAGGCAGTCCTCGCAGGTCCCGACGTAGCGCCCCCGCACCAAGCGGACGCTGGAGGCCTTCACCCCGTGGGCCCGGAGCTCGTAGGCCCCGCAATTGCACAGCGCCTTGTGGCTCCCCGCGTCGTGGGGCTCGAAGGAGTCCCCGTAGTCGTGCGCCCCGCTGAGGTGGTAGGTGGAAATGGCGCAGTCGTCGTAGCAGTGGTAGGAGGTCTCCGGCACGCCGCCATCGACAGTCACCACCCCGTAGTTGGCCGTGTGGGAGTGCTGCTTCTTGAAACGAATGGAACAAGCGGAAAAATAACGCGTGAATTCGTTCTGTTCCGGTGTTACGTGCGTGGAAGATGCATCCCACCCCATATGGCAATATATGTTCTCGGAATTCTCGTCGTAGTCATAGGCGACGACTGCATGGGCAAGGCCGCCTGGCGAATCTATCCCCAACAATACGGGATTGCCATTTTTTATTTCGTTAATCGCGAATGTTTTGACGTCAGAATCTTTTTCAGTCTTATCAGACCCAATGCTTAATATTTCGTAATCTACGCCCTCCGTTAGGCAAATGACGTCATTTAGGTAATAAGACAAGATGTTTAATTCTTTTCTTGTGGTTAGCCCGCAAGGCGAGTCATCGTTATCAAATTGGTAAAATCCTAATGATGCGCCGATATCGATGAGTTTCGCGTGCAACGATGAATCGGCTTCGCTTTTGATAGTTGCGTAGTATTCTGCGGCGGTCAGAGAAAAACCGTATGACTCATCCCTTGAACTGTCTGGAGAATAAATATAATCCTTTCTTATTCCCGGCGAATTCCTTCTTTCCACCATGTTCGTCCCATAGCCGACCGAGGGCGCGTCGTAGGCCTCCGGGACTATGGAGTCGTCGAGGTAGGTGTCGTAGTAGGACAGCAGCATCCCGATCGCGACGTACCCGCACGATCCCTTGTAGTTGGCCCCGAAGTTTTGCGTCAGGTTGTCGAAGTACGCCGTCTTGAAGTCCTTGTAGTCCGACAGGCCGCTCGAATAGCCCTCGGTCGATAGAATTTTATCTCTTAAATCCGAGGACCCGTGAAATATTGTTGTAGTTGTTTCTTTCCTAGAAATGGCTAGTGATAACGAACAAAACAATAGCGTGAAAGCCGTTTGCTGAAAGCGCCGTGGTGTTATGAGTGGCATGAGTCCTCCTTTTTTCCAACTTAACATGGCGTTTAAAAAGCACAAGCCCTTTATTCGGGCCGTTTTAAGTGGGGTTATTGTCCATGGAGCAACAACCAAGTTGCTATGTCCAGCGGCTCCTTTCACGCTAAATTAGGAAGCCAATGTTTCATCTAAAATCTTTTGTTTAAAACTCATGAAAAGTCTTATTATTAAATTCTTTTTTTGCCATAAATGAGCCGTTTGGACGAAAACGGTTGGCCATTTGGACGCATTTCATTGAGACATTTGGCATGTCTTGAAATATGCCGATAGAGCTTGGCAAAAAAAGCAAATTTCCATAAGCCTTTAGCAAACAATATTTTCTGGTATTGGTTAGTATTTCTTTTGTAGAGAGAGTGTGCATTTATGAATTCACGACAATATTTATCTAAATGGTCATTACATAACGATCGCTTCAGCCTTGCCGCCCAAGTCCCTGGGGATATCACCATGGATTTTTATCGGGCGGGCCTTATTAAGAATCCCTATGTTGAGGAGAATTACAAAGAGGCCTCCTTTATCGGGCGTGAAGATTTTGTTTATGAGTGCCATTTCGACGTCGACGAGGATAGTTTCAAAAAGACTTCCCAACGTCTTATCTTCGAGTCCGTTGATCTTTTCTCAGATATTTATTTGAACGGGGAACTCATTGGGCAAACCAAGAACGCGTTCCTTAAATATAGTTTTGGCGTCTCAAAGTTATTAAAAGAAAAGGACAACGTCCTTGAAGTGCGTATGCACAGCACTCTTGTGGCCGCGGATAAGATAGACGTCACTGGTTATGCGGCAACGTTCAATGTTCCAAGAATCTTTTTAAGGAAGCCCCAATGCCATTTTGGCTGGGATTGGGCTCCGAAGATCTGCGCTTACGGCATTGCCGGGAAAGTCTATCTCGAAAGCAAATCCCTTTATCAAATTGATGATGTTTATTATCGAAGCGATGATAAGGGAAGGCTCAACGTCTTTATTGAGAATAGCTACACCACCAGAGACGTTTTCGATAACGACGGCAACATTATGAAAAAAGGAGCCCCGGCGGATAACGATCGCTTTTTGATTAAATTAGAAAAGCGTCCTGGGTCTGGGGAATACTTTGAATACGAGCTCCCCGTAAGCGGGAAGAAGAATTTTTTGGCGGTTCATTACTCAGATTTTGAAAAGTGGTGGCCGCAAGGTTACGGCAAACAGCCTTTGTACAATTACGTCGTGGAACTCTATCGCGGCGAGGAAATGGTCGATGAACGCAAGGGCAGATTCGCCTTTAGAAAAGTAGATTTGCTAGAAGAAGGTAAAGAAAACGGCACTTTGGGAATGGATTTCCTAATCAATGGGAAGAAGATTTTCCTCAAAGGCAGCAATTGGGTGCCCCCTGAATGCTTTACGGGCGAGATGAAAGAAGAGAAATACGCGGAACTGCTTTCCCTTGCTTTAACGATGAACATCAACATCCTCCGCGTTTGGGGAGGCGGAAGCTATGAGCAAGATTGCTTCTATGACTTCTGCGACGAAAAAGGGATCCTCGTTTGGCAGGACGTTTGCTTAGCCTGCGCGGACATTCCCGAGGATGATAAGGACTTCGTGGACAATCTCCTTGAGGAAGTCGAATATCAGATAAAGAGGCTGCGCAACCATCCCTCAATCATCTATTGGTGCGGCGGCAACGAAAAGACGGGGACCTATGGCAACGTCATTACCCATGGTGACTTCCTTGTGAATCAGCTTCTTTACGGCACCGTTTATAACCTCGACGACACCCGGCCTTATCGCCGCCAATCCCCTCATGGCTACACCGATGTAGGTAACGAGTGGGTAAGCGGAGATAGCCATCATTCCAGCTTTGAAGGCGCTTTGGAAAAAGGCATGGCGACATATCGCCAGCAAGTGGCCGAAGTCACCGTTCCTTTTGAAAGCGAATGCGCGGTCATGGGGCCTTCTAGCGCCGAAACAATGCGGAAAATCTTCGGGAAAGATCACCTCTGGCCGATGGACGAGATGTGGAAAGACCGTTTGATGGACAATCCTTACGCTTCTGTGAAACTCGATTTCCCCCATCGCGAGCTTTATTACGCCGAAAGCCTCTATGGCAAAGTCGAAGGCTTCGATGATTTCATCAAAAAAGGGATGCTTGCCCACGCGGAAGCCCTTAAATGCGAAAGCGAATACACCAGGGCCCACAAATCGATTTGCGGCGCGTTCTTGAATTGGATGTTCAACGACATTTGGCCTAGCGGAACTTGGTCGTTGGTCGATTATTACCTAGAGCCCAAGGAAGCCTATTACGCTTTGAGGCGTTCTTACGCCCCAAGGCTGGCTAGCTTCTATCTCGACAAAGCTGGGGCGACGCATGTTTTCTTTGATAACGCGACAAACGAACCGTTTTCTGGAACGTTGAAGTACGGGATAAAGAAACTGGATGGGTCTACCTTATTTGAAGAAGAAACCAGTTTCGTGGGTCTTTTGGATGAGACGTTCGACGCTACTTTGCAGCAAAGGGACTTCGCCGAAGACGAATATCTCTATGTTTGCTATAACGATGGACGGAAAACCATTAAGTCGCTTTACTCTCCGCGTATGTGGAGCGGATGCTCATTCGAAAACCGTTTCGAATACGATTTGAAAATCAATGACGAAACCACCGCGACATTAGTCGTTAAAGCGAATTCGTTCGTGAAATCCCTCTTCATTCATTTCCCCGGCAATTTCAAATACATCTATTCCGACAATTATCTGGATTTGGAAGCCGGGGAGGAGGTTACCGTTGAGATTCGCTGCAAAGAGAAGACCGATTGGGCCAACCTCGCATTAGAAGCCTTTTAAAAGAGGCTACGTTATATAGAAAACGCCGCAAGACAAGTTTTGCGGTTTTTTCTTAACCAAATCCCTTAGAAGTGCTTTTTTACCGTGGGATTTAGAGGGTTTTAACGTTCACTCTTCGTCTTTCCATTGGGTGTCGGACAAGCCTTTATGGTAGAGGCCGTTGCCTAAGCTTTTGTTTATGAGTTTGTCGAAATAGGCGATGTTCATAAGATAAAAGCCGAATAAGGCGACAGGGTAATAAAGCAAGAAGCAGATAACTAAGGATAAATATCTTGCTATCGTGGAAGGAAGCGCCAAAAAGAGGAATGGCAAACATAGCGACAAAACGAAAAGCAGGGCTAACAGGTAGGATTTCACGGTTATGACGAAGCCGTTTTGAAGGGTGACTCCAAACGTCGAAGAATAAACCGTCGCATAGGAGAGGGTCGTGAATGCCCAAGGCAAAACTAGGAAAAGCAAGAGGCCGTAAGGGGCGTAAGAAAGCCAATCGAATGAAATGAGCCTTTGGTAGAAAGCGCAGGCGAAATACCCCCCTCCAAGCAACAAACCCAAGACCAAGGACTGCTTCCAAGTTTGCTTGAATCCTTTTTTGAAATCGGACCAAAGGAAGACGCCTTCATCATAGATAAGGCTTCTATATATTCTCATCACTCCGCCCAAAGGGAGAAAAAAGAGGAGGGGAAGCAAAGAGAACATGGAAGCGAACGCAAGACCTACGGAGTTTAATTGAGCGGTTTTGCTTTCTTCCGTTAAAGACGTGTCCACGGAAATGTTGTGGAAAGCGATATCTTGCCAATAAATAAGGGCGATAAAAATCAGCGAGAACAAGGCGAAGAAGGCCCCGATTTCAAGGAAAAGAGGCCATCTGTTGCGAAGGCAATCGAAAAACTGGCTTCGCCTATTGGAAGGAAGGCCGCTATAGGAGAAGTCCTTGGGGTTCGCTTTTCTTTTTCTATGCTTAGCCATGGTTATCCTCATTTACGTATCCGGCGAACATCGCCCTGATCAAAGGATGCGTTGAAGCTCGTAGTTGGTCTCTGCTTAAAGATGCGGAGATATTGCCTTCCTCCAAAAGGAATATCTCATCCCCCAAAGCCAAAACGTCTTCTTGAAGGTGGGTTGCAAGGAGGACGGTCATCCCTTTTTCGCTCGCGATGGTTCTTAGCAATTCCCTTTCTTGGGCGCGACGCTTCTCGTCGATGTTTGAGAATGGCTCGTCGAGCAACAGCAAAGAGGGGCTTTTTATGAGGGCTTTCCCTAAGCAGGCCCGTTGCTGCTGGCCTATGGATATCTGTCTGGGAAGACGCGATAAAGTGGACAAAATGCTTAACGTCTTGGCCGTTTCGAAGACTTTCTGCCTTATTTCGTCCGCGGAGAAATGCCCTATGCGTAGAGGCAAAGCGAGATTATCGAAAATGGTCCTGTTGGGGTAAAGGGTTATCTCTTGGTCGACGAAGGCGATGCCTATGCTTCCTTTTGCTCGGCTTCTTGCGTCTTGCCCGTTGAAAAGAATCTCCCCTTCGTAAGGGAGAATCCCCGCGACGGCTTTTAAAAGGGTGCTTTTGCCCGATCCGGATTCGCCGAGGATGACGTTTATCTTCTTATCGGCGAAACTGGCGTTTAAGGAATCGAGGCAAACGTACTCCATGCCCTTTTTCGCGGGGTAGGCCACGGTGAGATTGGAGATATCGATCTTTGGCATGGTGCAATTTTAAATCAAATGAAGAAAACTTGGGTCAAAAGCGAGTTCGGACCAAGCTGAGATTAGCTTAAATTGACGTTTTAAAAATAATCAAAAGGAAAACTTTCAAAAGCATGACGGTTACATAACGTTTTTGTTTCCGCCGATAAGGAAGCAACAAACAGATGACGCTATAAGCATTCATTGGTCAAACGCTTTCAATGTTGAGGCAATAACGAAAAGCTCTAAGAGCTGGCTAATCAAAAAAAACAATGAGCGGATATCCGATATCATGTCGAAAGGAAGAGGAAAAAGGCGAGAAAATCGCTACGTTTCCTAATAATTAACGAAAGACGCGACGATTGCTTTGTTTGCGAGGTAGATAAAAAACGACAAAACTACAAGTAGTTTCTACAAAAAAGGCGTAAGGCGATTATTTAAAATAAATGATATTGAAACCCCTTTCAAAAACAAAGGGTTCCTAAAAGGAGAAAAAAATGAAAAT
Organism: uncultured Bacteroidales bacterium; assembly: GCA_963650805.1. Taxonomy (GTDB): domain Bacteria; phylum Bacillota_I; class Bacilli_A; order RFN20; family CAG-826; genus Alloenteromonas. The sequence continues at coordinate 10,742 of CAVJMG010000010.1, read as the reverse complement.
CAAAAGCGTGATTCTATGCCTTGCTTCTGCTGCATTTCTCGCTTCTTGCGGCGGGACGAAGCAGCCCAGCGGGAGCCAAGATAGCGGTTCCGCTGGCAAGACCGTCCTTGTGGTAGCGACCTATGATGGCGGGCTTGGCACCAACTGGCTTCAAAGTTTGGCCAACCGTTTCCAAGAAGACTACAAGGATGTTTCTTTCGAAGAGGGCAAGAAGGGTGTCAGCGTTCGCGTCCTTGCCTCCCGCGCCTATAACGGAACCACCCTTTTGAGTGGTGCCCTTGAGCAGGATGTCTATTTCACGGAAGACGTTTCCTATTTTGACCACGTCAATAAAGGAAACTTCCTTGACATCAGCTCCATCGTCACCGAAAAGCTCTCTAAATGGGGAGAGAGCAAATCCATCGAGGACAAGCTTTCCTCGGAAATGAAGGACTACCTCAAAGCTAAAGACGGCAAATATTACGCCATCCCCTTCTATGATGGGCTTTATGGCTTGATGTACGACTACGATCTCTTTGAGGACAAAAACCTCTTCTTTGACGCCTCGGGGAATTTCGTCACTTCGAAAACCGACAAGAAATCCGCCGGGCCCAATGGGAAAGAGGGCGATTATGACGATGGGCTCCCCGCGACCTACGATCAATTCTATCAGCTCGTTTCCCGCATCGAGAGTTTAGGGATGCATCCTTTTGCTTCCTCCGGGTCCAACGGACTTCCTTACATTTACCGCGTCCTTTCCTCCTTTTGGAGCGACTTTGAAGGTCTTCAGAACATTAAGGCCAATTATGCCCTTGATGGCACCGTCCCTCTCGTGACCTCCATAAAAGATGGCGTCGCCACCACCGAGGACACCAAAATCGATGAGTCCAACGGCTACCTTTTGCAAAAGCAAGAGGGGAAGCTTAAAGCGTTGCAGCTCATGAAGACAATAACCCCGCATATGGGGCGCAACGGCGAGAACCAATCCGCCGCGCAGACCAATTTCATCAAGAACTACAATGCCGGCTCCGACCAATACGCGATGCTCTTTGACGGATCGTGGTGGGAGAATGAATGCACCAACATCTTCAACAACTGCCAAACCGCCTACGGCAAAGGCAAAGCCGATAGAAGATACGGCTTCCTCCCCATCCCCAAAGCCACCGAAAGCAAGATTGGGCAAAAGCAGACTTTGTTCAATCAGAATCAATCCTATTGCTTCGTTTCTTACAAGACCAAGCTCCCCGAGCTTTCCAAGCTCTTCTTGGAATACGCCCATACGGATGCCAATCTCAGCGCATTCACTGCCGAGCTTTCGTTGACCCGTTCCCTCTCCTATGAACTCACCAAAGAGGATGAGGCGAAAACGACTTTCTATGGCCGGAATCTCATTGAGATGAAAAACGACAGCAACATCTTTAACCCTGTCTCTTCCAACAAGAAGGTCCTCAACAATTCCTCAACCTTCAACCTTGAAACCTACGCCTGGACGACCACAATCAACAACAAAACCTATTCCAATCCCTATTCCGTCTTCTCCGATTCTTCCACCAGCGGAACGACCGCCGAGGAGTATTTCGAAGGCCTATCGGTTTATAATGGGAAAGATCGCTGGGGCAATTTGAACTGATTCATTATGCAAGATAGTCTTTTGTCGAAAGGGAAATATCGAAAAGCCAAAAGGAAGAAGCTTGATTGGCGTGAGCTCGTTTTCTATATCTGTCTCATCGCTTTGCCGCTCATCCAATTCGCCATCTTTTACATCGGCGTGAATTTCAATGTTATTTTGCTTTCTTTCAAAAGCTATGACACCGTGAGTGGCGCCTATACTTGGACGCTTTCGAACTTTTCCAGGGTTTGGAACGAGCTCACGATGTCTTCGATTTTGACTGACGCTTTGCTCAATTCTTTGCTGGTTTGGTTCTTCTGCGTATTGGTTGGCACGACGTTGGCGGTCCTCTTCTCTTATTACATCTATTTGAAGAAACCGCTGGGGAAGACTTTCAAATTCATCCTCTTCCTCCCGAGCGTTCTGCCCTCAATATTGCTCGTTATGATCTACAAGTACTTCGTCCAAGAAGGCCTTGTGACTTATATCAACAACATCTTTGGGACGCATATGCTCGGGTTGCTGGTGGATTCCACCACCCGCTTCCCGACCGTCCTCTTCTACGCGGTTTGGATCGGCTTCGGTTCCCAAGTGCTTCTTTATACCGGAGCCATGGAGCAAATCTCCCCAGAAATCAACGACGCGCTCAAAGTTGATGGAGCAGGCCCAATGCGTCAGCTAATTCACATCGTCATCCCCGAATGCCTGCCGACCATCTCGACTTTCTTGATTTCGGGGATTGCGACCATTTTCACCAACCAAGCCAACCTCTGGTCTTTCTTCGGCGCCAAAGCCGAATATGGAGACTGGACGATTGGCTATTACCTCTTCCGCTTGGTCAACGACCCGAGCTTGGGCATTTCAGAATACCCCTATGCCTCGACGCTTGGCCTTTGCTGCACTGTCATCGCCTTGCCCTTGACCTTCTTAGCCAACCGCTTCTTGATGAGGAGGGATAACGCATGAAGAAAATCATGATGTTCTCTCGCTCCAAAAGGCACAAAAGCTCAATTAAGGAGCCTTTCAATTGGCTGGCGCTTGTGCTCTTCATCTGCCTTTTGCTTTACACGATCAGCCTTCTTCTCCCCGTCCTTTGGACTCTTATGACGACGTTCAAGAGCCCTTTCGAATACGATTTCATGGGGAACACAACGGGTTGGCCGACCGCCTTTTCCTTCGATAATTACGTCACCGCATATAGAAATTTCTACGTCTCGGTCTATGACGCCAACTCGGATTCCTACACCTATTTCTATATGATGGATCTGTTCGGCAATTCGTTGCTCTACAGTTTCCTTTGCTCTTTGGCTGCGACCATCACCCCTTGCTTGGTGGCTTATGCCGTCGCCCGCTTCGATTTCCGCTTCTCCAAAGTCATCTATTCGATCGTCATCGTCACCATGGCTCTCCCCATTGTCGGCGCCCTTCCTAGTGAAATTCAAATGGTGAAGGCCCTTGGCATCTTCGACACTTTCATTGGGCTTTTCATTTTGAAAGCCAATTTCCTCGGAATCTATTTCTTGGTCTTCTACGCTCAGTTCAAATCCATCCCCATGGCCTATTCGGAGGCGGCGAAAATCGACGGCGCCTCCCATTTCCGCGTCATGACTCAGATCATTCTGCCCCTGAGCATCGGGACCATCATGACCGTTTTCGTCCTCAATTTCATAACTTATTGGAACGATTACCAGATTCCGATGGTTTACCTTCCTTCTCATCCGGTCGCGGCGTTTGGCATGTACGAATTCCAAAACGTGCTGACTACCGAGCTCGCGAATACGCCGACGCGCCTAGCCGGCATCTTCCTCATGGCCGCCCCGATCATCGTTATCTTCGCGCTCATCAACAAGCGCTTGATGGTCAACCTCAGCGTTGGCGGGATAAAAGGCTAGTTTGTTTCTTTCTCAAGAAACGGAAAGGATACGCGAATATGAAGAAAAAAACGCTGCCGCTTCTTGCTTTCTTTGCATTAGGCCCTTGCTTGGCTTTGCCCTCGATGAATCTTTTTGCCGAAGGGGAGATACCTTCCTCCCTTTCCGTCGGCGATTCGTTGAATGTCCCAAGCAAGAACCTTTCCTACAATGGGCAGAGCAAAGCCTCAGACATTTTCATTACTTCGCCTTCCGGGGCCGTTTATTCCGGGAGCAAATTGATCATCGAAGAGACGGGGGTATACACTGTGACCTACCGCGCTTTCTTCGGGGAGCATGAAGAGAAAGAAACCCACACGATCCGCGTCGATTATTCCGCCTGCGATTTGTTTGCCGCCAATGGATACGTCACCTTGAATCGCGGTGCTTTCTCTTATGACGAATCCTTCACCGGGGTGAAAGCGACGTTCAAAAACGGCGGCTCCCTTTCCTTCCGCAAGCCCCTTGACCTTAGCAAGCTTGGGACGGAGACACCTCTAGTTAGCTTCCTGATCGATTCCTCGACCAAAGGCTCCGCCGATTTCACGACTTTCAACATCAAAATTGTCGACGTCTATGATGATAATAACTACGTCACCATCAATTGCGTAGATAGCGGACCGGTCAATTGCCAAGGCGAGGCGATGTACGTCAAAGCCGGAGCCAAAGACCAGACCCTCTATGGGTATGAAACCGACGAAAAAAGGCACAGCGATTCCCTTTACGGCTCCTCTATCTATTCCTCTTTCCGCGCCATTAGCACAAGTGGGGTTTACCATCCGGCGGAGTTCTATTTGGATGCCTCCTTCTTGGATCTTTACGGCTACCCTAATTACCTCGCCCCCGCCAGCAAGCGCAAAATCGTGGGGTTAAGCAGCAAAGTCGATCATCCCACCGATCCCTTCGCCGGCTTCACCTCCAACTTGGCTTACATCAGCTTTGAGGCAAAAGATTTTTCCGTCGACTCCGGCGACGTCGTCTTCACCTCCATTGGGGGCTTGGATTTATCCAAAGACGTCTATCTTGACAATGAGGCGCCGAAAATCACTATTGATTTGGCGGGAAATACAACGGTCCCCGATGCCGTCTTGTGGCGTCCTTATCCTCTTTTTAAAGCCTCGTCATTTGATGAATTCGATGGCAGTCTCACCCAAACCGACTGCAAGGTTTATTTCTTACCTGGGAATGGGAAGAAAATCGATGTCTCCGTAAACGATGGAGCATTCACCCCAACCCATGTCGGCGAATATGAAATCGTCTATACCTCCCATGACCGTTTCCTAAATGAAAGCGAAGAGACCCTGTTCTTAAGTTGCGGCAAGTCCTCTTATCCTTTGCTTGGCACCCTTCCTTATTACAAAGCGGAAACGACCGCCTATTCGACCCTCGATCTGCCTAGCTTTGACGATTTCTTCGTCACCGGAGGCTCCGGGGCCATCAAAAAAAGCAGGCTTTTGATCGATCCCGATGGCAACGTCAGCTCTTTTGGGGGAACTTCCTTCACGCCGGAGAAGACAGGCGTCTATACCTTCCGCTATCAGGCTTTCGATTATCTCAACCAAGCCGTTGTTTCCGATTTGAAAGTGACGGTCAAAAACCTGAGCGAGCCCATCTTCCTTGGCGATGTCGCTTTGCCGAAGGCCTTCATTGCAAACGAAGAGGTTACTTTGCCTCTAATCGAAGCGAAGATGCCGGGCGATAGCTCTCCAATCGACTGCCTCGTTGAGATTTACGTGAATGAGAAAAAGCTTCAGGGGAATAGCTTCACCCCCGAAGGGGATAGCGTCGAAATCGCCTATGTGGCCTCTTCTATTAAAAAAGAATTCACCATCCCCGTTGTCGATGTCGCCCAAGGAGCGAAACAAGAAAACTATTTCTATGGAGAAGGGGAGGCCAGCTTATCCGAGAACGCGGTCTGCTTCACTTCTCGAACCAAAGGCGAGGTTTCCTTTTTGCGCAGCCTCAAGCCTTCCGAGCTTTCTTTGAAATTCACCCTTCCCGATATTGCCGACAATGGGGAAGCGGCCATCAAACTCAGCGATGGCGAAGACGCAGTCACCCTGTCCCTTATTCAAAAAGAAGGGAAATTCCTCATCTGCTCCCCATCTAGCTCCTATGTTGATTTGCCTTTTGATAGCGATGATACCCTTTACCTAAGCTACGACAATTCCACCCGCCAAATCAGCGTGGGCTCAGGATTGCCCATCCTAGTTCTTGGCAAAAATGATGATGGCGAGGCTTTCAAGGGGTTCGCCAATCCCATCCGCCTTTCCTTCTTGCTGGATTCTGGCAAATCCGTCGCGGTAAGCAAAATCAACAACCAGCCCTTTGGGTATCGCGGAAGGACGGCGCCTCTAGACGAGGTCGGGCCCGAGATTTCTTTGTCCACCCTTCCCGCGGTCAAGCAAAAGGTGGGTTCGACGATCCTCATCCCTGCCTCAACGGCCTATGACGTCCTTAACGTCACGACATCCTTCACCCTTACCGTCGTCAAGCCCAACAACACGAAGATTGAGCTCGATCCGACGCAGCCCAACAGCCTGACCTTCGAAGAATACGGTTTCTATCGATTTGAATTTGTGGCGACGGATGCGAAGGGGAATTCCACGAAAACGATCCGCATCTTCAACGCCGTGGAATCCAACGAGCCAACCCTTGAATTGACTTCTTCGCTAAAGGAGGTTTATGGCGTCAACGAAGAAATCGCCCTGCCGTCTTATTCGGTTTCCGACGATTCCTCATCCTATGTCTTGACCATGATCCTCCTCACCCCGGAATATGAGCGAATCGTTTTGCTTAAAGACGACAGCGGGAAGGTGACCTACTATCTCGACAAAGAGGATTACTCTTCCTACAGCGTGTCCTCGACCTCTTTCAAATTAGGCAAAGAAGGAAACTACTCTTTGCTCATAAACGTCAGAGACCAGTTCTACAACCTCACGTCGAAACGCATCGAATTCAGCGTGAAAGGAGCCCATTGATATGAATGCGAAAATCCGCTCTTTGCCCGTCTTGGCTTTGTTGGCTCTTTCTTCCTGCTCCCCTTCGGGGTCTAATCAGCAAAGCCAAACTTCATCCTCTTCGGAAGATAGGGGGAACAGCTTGACTTTCGTTTCCGCCGGGCTGAGCGATTACAAGATCCTCGTCCCGGAAACCCGTTCCTCCTCGCTAAGCTTAGCTTCCGGCGAGCTTAGTTATTTCCTGAAGCAATCTTCTGGCTGCACTCTCGACGTCGTCACGGATGCTACAAGCCCAAGCAAGTACATCTCCCTCGGCTTGACGAAGCAGCTTCTCTCCTCTCCCTCCTATAAAGCGGGGGAGGACTACGGCCTTTCCGGCTACCGCATCTATAGCGAAGGGGAGAACGTCTATATCTACGGGACTTCCAAGGAAAACAAGGGATCCCTCTATGGCGTCTACGATTTCCTCCACGAGGCCATCGGCTATGAGACCTACGCTGGGGAAGAATATTATTTCGAAACGAAGGAATCCGTTGCTTGCCAAGTCAAAGACGAGGTCATCATCCCAAGCTTCGATACCCGCGTCGTCGGGTATAAAACCGTCAACGATGACGCGACCCTCACCAGGCGATTGAGACTCGTGAACCAGTATAGCGCCGAGGATTGGTATGGCTTTGGCCATTCTCAGCTCAACGGCCCCTATTTCAACATTGCCGACAGAGCGGAGAAAGTCGCTTCCGGGGAATGGCAGGACGATTGGTTCGCCAACGCCTACTCTGAGCCTAACCACAACCAGCTTTGCTATACCGGCGGGGAAAGGCTCGTCGAGATGGTCGCCAACGCGATGATCAAGCAAATCAAATCCCAACCTCAGGTGACCTATTTCATGTTCGGGCAGCAGGATAACGCCGATTTCTGCACCTGCTCCCGCTGCACTGAGGCGAAGAAGGAATGGGGGTGCAACACCTCCGGGCTTCAGATTGCCTTCATGAACGACGTGATCGCCAAAACCGAGGCTTACATAAAGGAAAACGAACCTGGCAGGGAAATTCGCTACGTCGTCTTCTCCTACATGGAGACGGTCACCCCTCCGGTGAAGGAAGAAGGGGGACAATACGTCCCCTATTCGGATAAGGTCGTCCCTAACGACAAGCTCTATTTCTATTTCGCTCCGATCGGGACGGATTTCTCCTCCTCTTTGGATTCGACGAGCAACGACACCTATTACAAGGCGATCCAAGGATGGAATGTCTTAGCTGGCGGACGCATCCTTTGCTATCTCTACGACATCAATTTCAGCAATTACTTCCTCAATTTCTACAACGTGACCTCCGTCACCAACATGTACGAGCTTTATCGCCGCTTTGGGGTGAGCTACATGTATACTCAAGGCCCTTTGGATACCGTCGTGCCCTGTTTTGAAGAAGCCAGGATCTACATCGAAAGCAAGCTCATGTGGGACACCTCGCGAAGCTACGAAGCTTTGCTGGATGATTTCTTGAAGCATTATTACGGACCGGCCTCTGGCTTCGTCAAACAATATTGGGACCTTACGTTCAATGCGCTTGCCGAATATAGCGCCGAGGGCAACTACATCGGAAGCATCTATGGCAGCCTCAATAGCTCTGACCTCTGGACCGAAGCTTTAGTCGGCGCCTTCCGTCAGCGCTTCGAGCAAGCTTATTCCTCCATCGCGAGCCTGGAACTTGAAAACCCCAGCGCTTATACGACCTATTTCAAAAGGCTCAAGAAAATCGAACTCACCGTCCTCTACCTTGAGCTTTCGCATTATGCCCAATACTTCTCCTCGGACGAATTGGCCGAGAAAAAGAAGGACTTCAGCCGCTATTGCGCTGAATTCGGCATCACCAAAGACACCGAAGGCGGATCGCTTTCAAGCTTTTGAGAAAGGAAAACAATCATGAAAAAGCAAAAAATTCTACTCCTCGCCCTCTCCTCGGCTTTGCTTCTATCTTCCTGTGGGGGAAGAAACGATATCTCCTCGAACTCGGGGGATAGCGATGCGAGCAGCGAAATCGAAACGCTCTCGCTGAACAAAACTTCCTTCTCCTTGGGCGTTGGGCAAACCTTTCAGCTAAGCGCCTCCAAGGCTTCGGCTTCTTATTCTTCCGCTTCCCCCGAAGTCGCTAGCGTGGATGAGAAGGGGCTGGTCACGGGAATCTCCTTTGGCTCGGCCATCATCACGGCAAGCGTAGGGGAGGCGAAGGCTTATGCCAAAGTGACCGTCACCGACGAGGCCCTCTATGTTTTGTCGGTTTCCTTCCCTTCTTCTTCCCTGGCTCTTTATTGCGATGACGAATTTTCTTTCCGCCCAACCGTCAGCTTTGGCGGGGAGTCAATCAAAGGCGCCGCCCTTGAATACGGCAGCAGCGATTCTTCCGTCGTCTCTTATAGCAACGGCAAGCTCGCCGCGCTGAAAAAAGGCAGCGCAAGAGTCTACGCAAAAGCCACCTACGATGGCTATAGCGACATCGCCTATGCAGACGTCGAGGTGCTTGAGATGACCACGAGCTTGTCTCCTAATTTCAAGGCCAGGAACGTCGTCGTCGGCGAAGAAGGGCTCGCTCTTTCCTTCACCCTCATGAAAGGCAACGATGAGCTCGCCTTCACCTCGCCCATTTCCTATAAAATCGACAACGAGGAACTCGCGAGCATCCAAGATGGCGTGCTTATCGGCAAAAAGAAAGGGACGATTGACCTCACCGCCTCCACGACTTACGGCGAGGAGGAGATTTCCACGACCATCCGCATAACCGTCAACGAGAGGGTCTCTGTCGCTTTCTACGATGACGACACCCTTTTAAAAACCTACGATATCCTCAATGGGGAGTCTGTGGCGTTGGATGTCGAAAATCCGAGGAAAGAAGGCTATATCTTCAGGAATTACGTCGATGAGGGAAACCGCGTTTTCAGCAAAGAGACGGTCTTCGAGGAAAGCGCCACCTTCCACGCCACTTGGCTTGCCCAAGAGGGGGGCGATGGCGTCAAGGTAAGATCCATCGATGACAGTGATATAACGACCTCCCCGCTTAGGACGGGCTTCAACGAACTCGATAACGGAGTCCGAATTAATCTGCAGGGAGAGGACGTCTTGACCTACGAAATCACCTTGCCCGCATTTGATTACAGCTCCGCATGCCGCGTCGATTTCGTTCTCAGAAACAATTATGCCGATCACGGCTGGGGGGCCATCAAGGTCGGAGACAACTCCTTCGCCTATTCCTCCACGATGAAATCTGACGCTGAGGCTTATGTCGTAAGTGACGGGACCAACGCCTCCTTCTACGTCGAGGGGGCGCTGCTTGGGGTTTACGGTGAAGACGTCGCCTCCGGGAAAAAGGGATTGACCTTCACCTACGACAGGACGACCCTCGATACCACATATCAAGAATTGCTCATCACAGATTTCACCAGCTACGCTTTCGACTACCGCGCCGAGATGGCCAAAATCGTCTCCTCAATCCCCGAGGATCCTTCGACGCTAAGTCAAGATGAGACTTTCGAAATCCTTAAAGCCTATTCTGGGGCCGCGAACTATCTCACCCCGTACGAACTTGCTAGTTTCGTCGAGGACCCGAAAATCACCTCGCTGCGGAAAGCCTGCGAAGGGGAATTCGCCCTCTTTGAGTTCCCCGAAGGGGAGCCCACGTTCGAGAGCCTCGGCGCCATCGGCATTAAAACGGATGGCCTTGGGTTTTCTTACAACACCACCAAAGAGGAGGGCCGAAAATATCTCATCGTCAATTTCCAAAGCGGCGGCGTCAGCAAGGCGACCACCTCATACATCGAATTCCCCAAAATCAATTACGCGCTTTATTCCTCCGTCTCCTTCAGGGCCTTCCACGCCTATAGCGGCGCTTCCGTCAAAATAGGCTCCCAAGATCTCATTGGCTCAACTGTTGACACGGAGATTTATGACATCGTCATTTCCACCTCCAAAGGCAAAACGACCATCGCCTGCGGCTCCGTCTCCCTTGAGCTCGATGAAGAGGTCGCCAAAGGCAAGAAAGCCCTCCGCTTCGACGTCACTAGGGAAAGGGCGCTGGAAGGCAGTTACGATTCCTTCTGCTTCACTGCTTTCCTCGGCAGCTTCTGATTCTTCTCCACTCAAACTTTTAGGCAGGCCTTCGGGTCTGCTTTTTAAGATGGCTTTTTGGAGGAAAAATAAGAAACAACAAGTTTGCGAAAGAGATTGGCAAGCGCGCTTCTTTGTAAGCGTTTACAATGTGTGTATCAATAGGCGCAGTTTTCTCCTGCGCAGCT
>CAVJMG010000009.1:0-74260 GCA_963650805.1 uncultured Bacteroidales bacterium | reverse complement strand
CCATCAAAACCCGCAAGAAGAAGTGATGTAGATAGAATTATTTCGGGAATTAACGATGAGTTTTTATGATTCTTTTGTCTACAAACAAAGCTTATCAAGATGTATGATGTTCTTAGTTACCAATATATAACAAAGTAGTTAACCATCCTCTAGGTTAGCGAAATTGTTTCACACAAAAGGCCTATGAGCAGCGATTCCCTCTATAGAAGCATCTACAAAGATCTGAAGAAGAAGATTATCGACGGCGTGTATAAAATCGATGATTGTCTGCCTACCGAAGACGAACTCACCAAAGAGTACTTCACCAGCAGGATAACCATAAAGAAAGCCATGCAGCTCCTCGTTTCCGAGGGCTATGTGGTCCGCTATCCCGGAAGAGGGACATTCGTTTCGAAGAAAATCAAAGACAACGCGCTAGAAAGCAGCAAATTGAACCTGATTGGGTTGATATTAAGCAACATCTCCCCCGCTTTCGGGTTAGACCTTTTGATCAGCGTCGAGAAAGAGCTCTCGAGTCTTGGTTACAACGTCATTTTCAAAAACTCCAGGGGCGACATCGACCTGGAGTCTTCTTACGTCGACGAACTCATAGGCATGGGGTGCAAGGGCTTAATCATTCAGCCCGTTCACGACGAGTATTACAACGAAAGGCTCATCTTCCATCATTGCAATGGCTTTCCCATCGTCTTGGTCGACCGCGACTTCAACGGCATGCAGCTCCACTGCGTCAGGACGGACAACTTCGAAGCCACCCAAAAGGCCACGAAACTCCTATTCGACAAAGGACATGAGAAAATAGCTTTCCTATGTGGGAAGAATTCCGGTGTTTCCTCCATTGAGAACCGAAAGAATGGGTTTCAGTCTGCTTTCTTCTACAATCAGAAGTTCTTGAAGGAGCAATACGTCGGCAATTTCTTAAAATGCCCGAACACCGCTTGGAACAAACAGGACTTCGAAAGCGACGTTGAGGCGGTGATTAAGTTCCTCGAAAAAGAAAAGGAAATCACCTGCTTGTTCGCCAGCGAATTCATGGTGTGCAAAATCATCTTCGAAGCCATAAGGAAAATGGGCAAGAGCATCCCCAACGATTATTCATTGATAACGTTTGATTACACCTATGGCCTAATCAACCCAGACGTCGCTAGGATCATCCAAGACCAAGCCGAGATGGGGAGGATCGCCGTCAGCGTCCTCGACAAGCTCATCCGCAAAGAAAACGTCGCCGTGAAGCTATTCAGCTCCTATAAGCTCTACGAAGGCAATTCGCTTAAGGATTTGAGCAAATGAGTCAAAAAGAAAACGCAGCTCGCCGCTGCGCTTTTCTTTTGCTGTTTAGAAATAAGCCACTTCGCTTTCTTTGTCGAAGACGTGAAGCTTTTCGACGTCGACGGTGAAATCGATTTTGGAACCGACGAGCAAATCCTTGTCGCTCATCGTTTTGGCGCAAAGGGTCTTCCCGTCCTCCAAATTGAAATGTACCAAGAACTCGCTCCCAAGCGTCTCGATGATCCCAACCTCGGCTTTCCCGGAGGGATTCGCAACAAGGTTGATGGCTTCGGGCCTAATGCCGAGAAGAACGTCTTTGGGGCAGCTCGCATTTTTGAGGGTCTCTATTTGGTCCTTGCTAAGTTCCACGGAGGTTTCGCCCATGACGATTTTCTCCCCATCGAAGCTCGCATAAACGAAATTCATCGCCGGAGACCCAATGAAGGAGGCCACGAATTTGTTGACGGGGTGGTTATAGATTTCCTTCGGGGTTCCAATCTGCTGGATGTGCCCATTGTTCATGACGACGATGCGGGTGGCCATGGTCATGGCTTCGGTTTGGTCGTGGGTGACGTAGATGGTGATTGAGCCCATCTGACGATGGAGCTTGATGATCTCGGTGCGCATCTGCACCCTCAATTTGGCATCGAGGTTGGACAAAGGCTCATCCATCAAGAATACTTTGGCGTTCCTGACGATGGCTCTGCCTAAGGCCACGCGCTGCCTCTGCCCGCCGGAAAGCTCGCTGGGTTTGCGGTCGAGGTAATTCTCAAGTTGGAGAATCTTCGCGGCTTGGAAGACGCGTTCCTCAATCTCCTTTTTGGGGCGATGGACATATTTCTGCAAAGCAACCGGCGTAGTCGTGTAGTAATTGATTTTCTCAAGGGTGGAGGCGATGTTCCTCTCCACTTCTTCCACCGAAGAGGGGTTATTGACCTTGGCTATCTCAAGCTGAGTTTGGAATAGTTTCAGCTGCTTTTGATACTTTTTAATGGACTTCTTATCGATTTTATAGATGGGGTTGCCGTTTTTATCGAGTTTGGGGACGGGGATTTTCCTCATCTTCAACCCGAACGCCATATTCCCGAAGACGTTCTTGTGGGGATATAGGGCGTAGCTTTGGAAGACCATGGCGATATGGCGGTCTTTTGGGGCGACGTCGTTATAGAGCTTATCGTCGATGAAGAGCATGCCGCTGGTGATTTCCTCCAATCCGGCAATCATGCGGAGGGTCGTCGTCTTCCCGCATCCGGATGGGCCGACGAAGGCGATGAATTCCTTGTCGTGGATTTCCAAATTGAAATCGTAAACGGCTTGAACTCCATTAGGATAAATTTTGTTTAAATTAACGAGCTTTACGGTGGACATGTTTTCTCCCTCGATTTGAAACCATAATAAGAAAAGATTTTTGATAATGCAAATAGAAAAACATTAGATAGTATCGAACTTTTACTTTGTCTACACCAAATATTATTTGGCTTAAATAAGGTATATATTTCACCCGGGGAAATAAGGGCAAAAGCAATCGTGGTATAGTGGTTTCCATCAGAAACACTAAATGCTTTTCGCGCATCGGTAAGAGAGCGTGGAAACCATTTAATTCCAATTTATTGGTGGAGAAAAAACATGAAGAAAAGAAATTTGATCGCCGGGGCCGCCTTAGCTTGCGCCTTATCCGCCCTAGCCGGCTGCGGAGGTTCTACTTCCTCGGACACGCTCACGATGTGGGCCGGCGGACAATGGGTCCAGCACGACGCCGAGAACCTCAAGACTTTCATCGAGAGCTACAACTCCAAGCACGAAACCAAAATCAAATTGACCATCAAGGCCGAATTCGAAACCTCTTTGGCCTCGGCCTTGCTCGTTGGCAAGCAGCCCGACCTCGTCATTTGGGACCGTTTCAACACCCCCACTTACGCAACGGAGGAATATCTGATTTCGATCGACGATTACATCAAACGCGACGGCATCGATAGCAACCTGTTCCAAAAGCAAGCCTACGATGAGCTTACCTATGAAGGCCACCAATACGGTTTGCCCTTAGATTTGGACATTTGGGGAATCTACGTCAACATGGATCTGATTCCAGAAACCTATAAGAGCAAAGTGAATTCCACCTGGACTTGGGACGATTTGAAAGAGGTGGCGCACGGGGTTACCAACAAAACATCCGACGGATTCAACCCCGCCGGATATAGCGCCGACGACCTCCACGAGCACTTCTTCAAATTCATGGTCTCCACCGGAACCGATTTCGGGGCCAATGGGACGATTGAATACGATAACGACGAAACCCGCGCCGTGCTCAATTATTTCAAAGACTTCGGGGCCGGGGACGTTTGCAATGGCAACTACAACGGCAAAGACGCCTTCAAAAACGGCCGTCTAGCGATGCTCAATCAGCCGGTGTATTTCTCTTCCTACCTCAAAAAGTACGCCCCAGACCTCAACTATAAGTTCCTCCCTCAGCCCGCTTATACCGGAACTAACGGCAAAAACGGCGGCATGATCGGCGGATTCGGAATCGCTCTCCCTAACCCCATCAGCAAATACAGAACCTCCGCTTGGGAGGCCAAGAAGGAGAAAGCCTGGGAAGTCATGAAAAATTGGCTTTGCGATGCCGATACCGCTTTGGAATGGAGCAAAACGTCAAATACCCTCCCCGCGCTCAAATCCCTTTATAGCGATACCTGGATCCAAAGCACCGAGGTTTTGAAAGACGCGGCCAGCTACGTCGATAGCTACGACACCAGGCCCAGCGTCCCCGGCTTCGTCAACATCCAGATCAACGTCTACAACAACTACATCCAGAAATACTACAAAGGCGCCTATGACGGCACCCTCGATCAGCTGATCAATGAGCTTAAGGTCGAAACCGACAAAATAATCAACAGGTATTGATTTCATGTCCATCAAAGCCAAAAGAGAGAAGGAGGTCTTCGCCCTCCCCTCGCGAAAAAAGAGGAACGACACCATTGCCGCCTACACTTTCATGCTGCCGGCTTTGATATTGTTCGTGGTTTTCACCGTCGTTCCCTTCGTTTTGTCCTTGGTGTTTTCCTTCACTGATTACAACGGGGTCGAATTTTCAAACTTCATCGGCTTCGACAACTTCAAGAACATCATCGAGGACAAGTATTTTCTCAATTCCTTGAAGAACGTCGCCATATTCGCGTTGTTCTACGTCCCCCTTTCGATCATCAGCAGCTTGGTGATCGCCTTCTTGGTCTCGAAGGTCAAATTGAAGCATAACTTCCTGAAGGTCATTCTCTATATCCCCTCCCTCACTAGCGGGGCGGCCATGATCTTCGTCTGGAAATCGTTACTAAGCGCCACGGGAGTCGAGCTAGGCATGGGCTACATGGTCCTCGTGGTCATCATCGCCATTTCTCTTTACGGCTGTTTGGGCGGGAACATGCTCATTTATCTCGCTGCGATGACGGGAATCGATTCGAAGATCTACGAAGCCGCCGACATCGACGGAGCGAACAAATTCAACCAGTTCCTGCACATAACGATCCCTTTGCTTCGTCCTTCGACCTATTTCATCTTCACCACGACTTTGATCGGAAGCTTCCAGCTCTTCGATTTGGTCTACCTCCTCGGCCTATACAACAACGAGAAGGCCATCACCCCGGTCGTTGAGATTTACCTAAGCGCGAAGGAACTGCGCTTTGGCTATGGCAGCGCGATGGCCACCATCCTCTTCATCATCATCATGATCATCACCGTCATCACGCAGCTTTTCGTAAAGGAGAATAGCAATGAGAGAAGGCTCTTCGCTGGTCGGAAAGACAAATACACCAAGAAATATGAACTCTGGAATAAGAATCAGTAAGCCCCATTTATCGGTGGGCCAAATCATCTTGATCGTCGCCCTCACGGCGGTGGCTATTTTGATGATGGTCCCCTTCATTTGGTCGGTCATCGCTTCCTTCACCCCCGCGCTTAATCTGGAGGGGAACGGCTTCAAATTCTATTACGGGGCTTTGACGCTTGAGAACTGGGCTTCCTTATTCAGGAACAACTGGATTCTCTACATCTTCAACACCCTCTTCATTGCCTTCATGGAGATATTCCTGCAGCTGCTATTCTGCTCCATGGCGGCTTACGCCTTCGCCAAATACGACTTCTACGGGAAAGCCGTTCTTTATAAGGTCTTCCTTTTCTCCATGATGCTCCCGGGCATCATCACCCTCATCCCCCAATTCATCGTCACCACTTCGATCCCCTTCTTCAACAAAGACGTCTTCGGCAACGACATCGGCCCGGGGCTATACAACTCCCTCTTCGGCGTCATTTTGCCCAATGCCGTCTCCATCTACGGGATTCTCTTCCTCAGGCAGTTCTTCACCAATCTCTCCAATGACGTCGGCGACGCGGCGAGGATCGACGGGGCGAATGGCTTCCGCGTATTCCTCATCTACTTCGACATGGCTCTCCCCGGAGTCACGACGCTTGGGCTATTCACCTTCGTCTCGACGTGGAGCTCCTACCTCTGGCCATCGTTGATTCTCTTCGATGAAAGCAAATTCACCCTAGGGCAAGCCCTCAACGAATTCCAAACCAGCGCCTCCACCGGCGAGATGATGGCGGGTTCGCTGCTCAGTCTATTGCCCATCATCATCTTGTTCATCTTCACCCAGAAGCACTTCTTAAAACAAACAACATACACAGGAGTCAAATAAGGAGACCACCATGAAATTGAAACATCTAGCATTTCTGCCCTTAAGCGCCTTGTTCTTGCTTTCGCCCATGCAAAGTAACGAAGCGCATCAGCAAGTTAGCGAAACCAAAGCCGTTCAAATCCGTTACGCGGCTAATGACAGCATCGACATCGATGAGTGCTTCGCTAGCCACAATCTCCCCAGCGAATTCGGCTCCAAAAAGGGCGGCTATTTCAACTATGACGGCAAATATTACCAAAATTACGATGCCGGATACCTTGAGCTCACGGTAAATAGCACGACCTCTTATTTGATCAAGAACTACGCCGGGAGGAACATCGGCTCGGATGGGGCTAAGACGAAAGTTGAACTCTCCTATTTGCTAAAAGGCGTCGCCGATGATTTCTGCACCACCGGAAGCGATGATTACAGCGCTCCTTTATCGTCTCCCAGCGAGGTCAAACCCATCATCGAAGCCAAGATGAAAGCCCTCTACCAAGAGCTTTACGAGAAAGACGTCGTCTTGGGAACACGCAATTCCTACGTCAAATGCTGGGATGGCTACATCGTCCAAGACTTCGCTTTCGGCGATTCGAGTTTCTCCTTCGGCGGAGATAGGTACGGAATGTCCTTCATCTTCTACAACTACCGCCTCAATAGCGATGAGACAAAAGGGGAATGCTTCGCCCTTTCCGGAATCGAGGCCAACTACTGGGATTCCAACAAGAGCCAATTGGGCTACCCCACGACGAATTTGCTTACCGAAAACGTCGCTCTCCCCGGAAGCAGTGAGAAAGCCGATGTCACCTTCCAAGCCTTCGAAGGAGGCTTCCTCTACCGCGATTCCATCACCGGGGCTTTGGTTTACAAAAACGGCTTCAAATACGACGCCTCCACCAAATCCTTCATCGCCGAGGCCACTCCTTACGTCGATAGCCGTTATGGGGCCTACCTCACGGAATATTCCAACGAAGATCGCACGAAGATCGTCAAAGTCCATAAGAAAGGCTCCGTCATCTGCGAGCTCGTGAACGGCGAGTACGTCTATACCTATCGCCCCGCGCGAATTTACAAGAGCCTGACCGAATTCGATTATTACGACGTCAACGATTTGCTAAGCGACGTCGGGAACAGCTTCGAAGGGGATTACACCAACCAAGACGTCATTTCCCGCAAATTGAAGCAGAAATACAAAGAGCTCTATAAGGCAGGCTACTTCGTTGGCTTCAAGGAATCCACTTTCCACGGCAACTGGAACGGCGTCGATGCCCAACAGTTCATTTTGGGCGACAGCACCGCTAACCCCTGGGAAGGTACCAGGACCAACGTCGCCGCTTTGGTCTATAGAAGCGATACCAACAAAGTCGTTTTGCTCGCCGACAACCCTCTCTACCTTTGGAATAAAGGGGGCAACTACAACACCTATGGCGCCCCCATCGACGACGCCTTCACGGTTGGGGAAGACGTCTTCCAAAACTTCGAAGGCGGACTTTTGGTCGTCCTTAGAAATAACGTCGACACCTCTTTCCTCTACAAAGGGACGTATGACGAATACGTTGCTGGGAAGGCCAATTACCAAAAGCCGACGTTTGGGAAGGAAATCACCACCACTTCCTCTTCTTCCATGAAGCCGATGGCCTACGTTTTGGCGATCGGGGTTCCTCTGCTCGTCGTCTTAGCCGGCATCGGGGTCGTCCTTTTGCTTGAACGCAAAAAGAAGAAGAAAGCGAATAACGAAAGCGCGGACTGATTTATGTTTGAGACAATGAAAAGTGAAATCGCCGATTTGAAAAGCAGGATCGGCGACGAAAAGCTCAAGAAGATGTTTCATAACTGCTTCTTCAACACCTTGGACACCACGCTTGAATACCTCGATGACGGCGAGGTCTACATGCTCACCGGCGACATCCCCGCGATGTGGCTCCGCGATTCCAGTGCTTCCGTCATCCAATACATCGATTTTGCCAAAGACGATCAAGACGTGTTTAACCTCATCAAGGGCTTAATCAAAAGGCAGTTCTTCTATATTGAAGTCGATCCCTACGCGAATTCCTTCAACAAAGAGCCCAATGGGGCGGGTCACCAAGGGGATGAGGGATTAAGAACCCCCTACACTTGGGAGAGGAAATTCGAGATCGATTCCCTTTGCTATCCGATGTGGCTTCTTTACCGCCTCTACAAAGTCACGGGGGACCAAAGCTTATTGAGCCCCCGCTTCGTCGAGATATCCAAAATCATCATCGACACATTCAAAAAAGAGCAGAGGCATCACGAATTGAGCAGCTACTACCATTACCGTCCCGGGGAGAAAGAGGGATTCAACATCCCTAATCACGGCAAAGGCGGACCCGTAGGCTACACCGGCATGATTTGGAGCGGATATCGCCCTAGCGACGACGCCTGCAAATACGGCTATTTCCTGCCGGGGAACATGTTCGCCGTCGTCGCCTTGCGTCGCATGCACGAGCTTCTGTCCGTCATCAAAGAGGATGAGCTCGCCGCTGAAGCCTTGACTTTGGCTCAGGAAATCGATGAAGGCATCCGCAAATACGGCACCGCCGAACATCCAAAATACGGCAAAATCTTCGTCTACGAAACCGATGGGCTTGGCAATTACCTCCTCATGGACGACGCTAACGTCCCAGGCTTGCTGTCCATCCCCTATTTCGAGTATCTCGACGCAAGCGATGAAATCTACCAAAACACCCGCAGATACTGCCTAAGCGCTGATAATCCCTACTATTTCGAAGGGAAAGTCCTCAAAGGAATCGGCTCGCCCCACACTCCAAGCGGCTACGTTTGGCATATCGGAGTGACTCTGCAAGCCTTAACCTCCTCAGACAAGGAGGAGATCAAATCCCTCATCGAAATGGTCCGCGACAGCGACGCGGGGACCTATTACACCCACGAAGGCGTCGACAAAGACAATCCGGAAATCTACACCCGTTCCTGGTTTGCTTGGTCGAATTCGCTCTTCTCCTATCTCCTTTTGAAAGAAAAAGACCTGATTGTCGGAGGTAAATGACAATGAAGAAACATCTCATCAGATTCGGCGCCTGTGCCTTAGCTCTAGCCACAATCTCTAGCTGCGGAAGCAAAAGCAGCAGCTACGTCGCCGGCACGATTTTGGAGAACCCCCAAGATGGCTTGACCTCCTTCGAAAGGAACAACCAACGCGCGAAAGTGATCGCCAATGAGCTTTGGGGCAATTATTACGACGAGGAGCTCAACGGGGCCATCAACTATTATCCCCTCGTCGACGACACCGAGGAGATCTGCTCCGTTTGGCATTACACGAGCATCTTCTCCCTCTATGTTAAGCTCGTTAGGAATAACCCCGACGACGAAGGGCTCAAGAACAAGCTCAAGACGATCATCGACGGGCTTGAGTATTACCACGAAAAACGCAGCGACGGATATAGGGCTTACGCGGTCAAACGCGGCATCGACGTCGATAAGGCCAGCAGCGGCTATATGGCCGACGTCTATGACGACAACATGTGGATCGCCCGCGAATTCCTCAACGCCTACGAAGTCCTCAAAGACGAATCTCTCCTCGCCAAATGCAAAGAAACCATCAAGTATTGCCTCTCCGGATGGGATGGCTCAATCAACAGCGAGACCGGCAAAGAATGGGGCGGCATCTATTGGGGGCCCGACTATAACAGCAAACACGCCTGTAGCAACGGGCCAATCATTTCGACTTTGGTTCGCCTAAGCGCGCTTTCTCCTAGCGAGACGGTCTTCGATAGGGATTACCTCACCTGGGCCAAAGACGTTTATTCCTTCTCTCTCGCCACCTTCAAAATGAGCAATGAGCTCTATGGCGACATGATCGGCACTGAGAAGAAAGCCGGCGTCACCATCTCCCATGGCTCCTTGGACACCACCGCCTATACCTACAACACCGGCACGATGATCTCCGGTGGGGCCTATCTTTACAACGCGACCCACGACGAAAAGTACCTCAACCAAGCCAAAAGGTCGATGAAAGCCTCTTTGGAGGTCTTCGGAAACGATGAGCTCATCAAGGGCTACTATCAATTCCCCTTGGGCACGACGATTTGGTTCAACCTAACGTTGTTCCAGGGATATTTCGATTTGCTGAGATTCGACGATTCCGCTAGCGAATACCTCGCCTGCGTCCAAAAAAGCATCGATTTCGCCTATAACAACTACCTCTACAAAAACACCCTCCCGGTCAACTGGATCAGCGGGTGGCAATACGGGCTTGATAAAGACGAGAACCTCGACATTATGGATGTCGCGAGTTCGGCGGAGACTTTCGCGCTTTTGGCGATGAAAGATAGCCTAAAATAAGCACCAAAGGGCCTTAAAATGAAATTTGAACCAAACCACGTCGCAACCAAAGACGCCATCGTCGATTCGCGGAACATCTATAACTGCATCATGTCTCCTTTGATGTACCGCCACATCGCCGATTTGGATTATGAGATCGTCAAATCCAAAGAGCCTATACCTTTCAGCGAGCTGCAAAACAAGCAATTCGCCTCCATCAAAAAGGAGGAATCCTGGGGGGAAGAGGTCTTTGACTGCGCTTGGTTCCACGTCCACAAATCCTTGGGCGGGATTAAGGCGGACGAAAACACCTATATCGAATTCGACGTCAACGGGGAAGGATTGCTCGTAAGCGAAACGGGAGAGCCCTTAAAAGGCTTCACCAACGGCTCAAGCGTCTTCGACCGCGGACTCGGTCAGCCGGGGAAGAAATACTACCCCATCAGCGGTTTGGTCAAAGACGACGCCTTAAGCTTGTATTTTGACTGCGGATACAACGATTTGTTTGGCAACATCCAAGAAAACGGCTTAGTCAAAGTCATCGCCTTGGTGGAGAAAGACTCGGCGATGTGCCGCATTTGCTACGATTACGACGCATTGCTCACGTTGCTTGAGAACATCGATTACAAGCACCCTTATTTCGACGTCTTATTCAAAGGCGTCGTCGAGGTAAGGGATTTGTTTTGGCATAACCGCAAAGGGGCCAAAGAGCAAGCTAGGGTCATCCTCGATAGGCTTTTGTCCATCAAAGAAGACACGACGAGCAAATTGCCCACGATGCACGCGGTTGGGCACGCCCACCTTGACCTTGCCTGGCTTTGGCCGGTCAGGGAATCGAAGAGAAAGGCGATAAGGACGCTCACCAACGTCTTCTACCTCATCGAAAGGTATCCCGATTTCCACTTCGTAATCAGCCAACCACAGCAGCTCATCTGGATTAAAGAAAACGCCCCAAGCGTCTACGGGAAAATCAAAGAATACGAGAAGATTGGGCGCATCGAAATCGTCGGAGGGGGCTTCGTCGAATTCGACACCAACGTTTCCGGAGAGGAAGAACTTGCCAGGCAAATGCTCTATGGCCAGAAATTCTGGCAAGAGGAATTCGGCCACTACGTCAACAATCTCTGGCTCCCGGATACTTTCGGGTATAACGGCAACTTGCCTCAGATCATCAAGCAAGGCGGCATGGATTATTTCATGACGATCAAGATTTCCTGGAACCGCTTCAACGCCTTCCCCTTCCATAATTTCATCTGGGAGGGAATCGATGGCAGCAAAGTCTGCTCCCATCTCCCCATTGAAGGAACCTACAATTCCGGGGCAAGCGCGAAATCGTTGCTCGACGGCAACGCAAAGCTCACCCATTACGACAAGAATTACGACTCTTTGATGATATACGGCATCGGGGATGGAGGCGGAGGCCCTGGCGAAGAGCACGTCGAGAATTTGAAGCGAATCGACTCTTTGATGGGGCTAAACCGCGTCGAAAGCGATTCGGTCGCCAATTTCTTCGCGAAGATGTCCACCTACCAAGATGAGCTCCCGACGTATAAGGGGGAACTCTATTTGGAGAATCATAACGGAACCTACACCTCGCAATCTTTCAATAAGCAGTACAACCGCAAAATGGAAGAGAAGATAAAACGCTTGGAAATCTATCTCTCCTTAAACGGAATCCATGATTTCGATGAGGAAATCGACGCTTTGTACCGTCGCGTCTTATTCCTCGAATTCCACGACATCCTCCCCGGTTCCTCCATTAAGCGGGTCTACGAGGAATCAAAACAGGAATACCTCGCCATTGAGGACGCTTTAGACGAGATTTTCAAAAAGACCGTCAAAGGATACCAAACGGAGTATCGTCCAGAGCTCCATGTTTTCAACCACCTGAATTACAAAGTCCATAAGCTCTTCAAAAACGGGGATGCCTATTATCCTTTGGACATGAAGCCGCTATCTAACGCGGTCGCCACCACTTCCTACGCTTACGAGGAGGAGGCAAATAGCAACGAAATCGAAACCCCGAACCTCAAAATCCGCTTCAACGAGGCAGGATACATCGATTCCATCTATTTCAAGAAAGCCGGCCAAGAAGTCGTCTTAAAAGGCGCGAATAAGCTCACGGTCTACCAAGACCACGGCGATGCCTGGAACATCCGCGAGAATTACCGTAACCAAGACGAAGTCTTAATGACCTTGCTTTCCCGCAAAATCAAGAAATACGGCCCTTTGTATGAAATCGTTTCTGAATACGGCTTCATGCATTCCAAAGTCGCCGAGACGATGATCGTCGGAGAAGATGACGTCATTACCTTTAGGCACGACGTCGATTGGCAAGACTGCAAATACATGCTCCGCAGCAACTTCAACCTAGCCATCGAAAGCGAAACGGCCACCTGCGACATCCAATTCGGCACGTTGCCTAGAAGCAGGAAGAGCTCTACCCTGCAAGAAATCGCCCAATACGAAGTCTGCGCGCAGCAATACGTCGATGTCTACGACAAAGAAAAGGGCATCGGGGCCGCTTTGATCAACAAAACCAAATGCGGCTACTACATCAAAGGCAACGACCTTGAGCTGAACTTGCTCCGCTCCACCCCCGCCCCGTGCGTTGATGGAGATATCGGCCAGACCAGTTATGAATACGCCTTGTATCTGCATTTAGGCGATGCAAGGAAGGCCCAGGTCGACAAAGTCGCCTACATCTTCAATAGCGACTTCATCATGTCCTCTAAGAGGGTCAAAACAAAGCAGGCGCTTGGCTACAAAAACGATGACCTCGAGTATTCTTGCCTCAAAAACAAATACAAAGGCGAGGGCATCATCATCCGCTTATACGAGCGCAGCGGCAAATCGACCAAACTGGATCTGTCCAAAGGCGGATTCGCCGGCAAAAAGGTGGCCCTCGTGAACTTCCTTGAAGACGTCGTCTCCGAAGACGTCTCCAACTCCGTTTTGCCCTTCAAGCCCTTCGAAGTCAAAACCTTATGGGTTCGCTAAAATTCAAGAAGTTGCAAAGCCTGATCGAAGAGAAAGGCAACGCGGCCAACGTTTTCAACGTCTGCGATTATTTTGATGGGGAGTTTGAGAAAATAGCCATCTCAAACCCCGGCAAAACAAACATCTATTCCCTAAGCAAAAACATCACCTCCTTGTGCATCGGCATTCTGATGGACCAATGCAAATTGAGCTTAGACGAAGATATACACGATATCTTCCGTGAGGAATACCCAAGCTCAATATCCTACAAAGGGGTGAGCATCAAAGACGTTCTCCACCAAGTCAGCGGGATAAAGCACGGCTTCCTAGACGTCGATTGCGATCCCCCTTCTTCCTTTTGTAGCGACGATTACCTCCAAATCGTCTTCGACAAAGGCGTTGCCTATAACGACAAATCTCACTTCGTCTACAGCGATTCCAATTACTATCTATTGGGGAGGGTCGTCGAAAAGAAAACGAAGACCAAGCTCGACGAATTCATCGTCGCGAATATTTTCTCTCCCCTTGGCATTGCCGATTACTCTTTCCAATACGACCCCAAAGGCCATCAAATGGGGGCGACGGGGATCTTCCTTGATTCCTTGGGGGTCGCTAAAATCGGGTCGATATTCCTCAACGAAGGCATGTATAAAAAGAAGCGCATCGTTTCAAGCGAATACGTCCGCGCTTCAATGAATGATTTAATCGACGTCGATGCGAATACCCAATACGGTTACTCCATCTGGGTAGACAAAAAATCGGGGATCAGGCACGGGAATGGGATGCTAGGCCAAACGTTTGTCCTCTTAGACAAAGAAGTCATATCCGTGGTGAGCGAAGACACCCAAAACAAAATCGGCGTCATCAAGGATTTCTTGCTGTCGATATAGGTTTAACGGCGTTTTTCAAACCGCTTAAAAGAGGGGTTATATTTTCTCGCTTTCCACGAAATAGCGATAAACCGCGGCCGTCCAGCCCATCATCGGCATGGTCGCGTATTCAAAGGAGGACCCCATCCCTCCGGTTGAAGCGTCGTATTTCTCCCAAAGCCTTCCCGTCGCCTCGAAGGTGTTTCTAACGGCGGACACGTATTTGCCAGCGATCCGTCTAGCGTCTTCATCAAGACCGATGTTCTTCAAGCCCATATAGGCTAGGCAAGTGGCCGCGGGCCACATCAAAGGGTAATCCCATTGGAAGAAAACCTCGTCTTCCCTTTTCTCGCAGGCGGAAAGCCCAAAAGGAAGCTCAAGCCTCTTCAAAGCCTTAAGGGCGCCGGTCTTGTCGCTAGACACCCCAAAAGCGTAGGGATAAAGGGAGACTGCGGAGAGGATTTCCGAATGGCCGCCGGTTTCGTTGTTATAGTCCAAATAGATGCCCTCTTCCGTCCGGTAATACTTATCGATCAATTCTTTTCTCTTTTCGGCGTTTAAGCGGAACGTTCTCGCTTCTTCTGCGCGGTTTAATATTTCCATCATATCGGCGATTTTGTTTTCCACGTCGAAGAGAATGCAGTCGAGATCCAAATGAGAGAACTTATGCGCGTCGATTTTGCTCTCCTTGGTCCTGAAGCGCATATTGAAATCAAGCCCGCTTTCGGCGATGGCCATGATGTCCCTGCCGATTCGATACTGCTCTTCCTCGTTATCGCTGCTTTCAAGCACGCGGCAATGATGGGCCCTGTAATTAGTTAGGACCTCTTCCCTGCTGCCATGGGTGCTATAAAAGCTCAAACCAAGCGAATTCTTCCTCTTGCTTTGCCAAAACTCATATTCCTTGCAAATGGTTTCGATGTAGTCGGTAACGACGGAAACGTCCCCGGTGAATTTGTAATACCCATAGACCATCGCGGTGAATAAAGGGGGCTGGGAGCGGTCAAGGATAATATTCGCGTTAGGCATAAAGCCAAGCGCGTTGATGAACGTGGCAATGTTATCGATGTTGTTCCTTGCTTGCTCTAGATGCCCGTCAAGCATTAGGCCAATATTGATGAAATAAGTGTCCCAATAGTAAAGATCGGTGTAATGCTCGGTCGCGCAGGGAGAAACATAAGGGTGTTTTATCTTCACGTCCCCAGTCAATTCGCTTGCGGGTTGAAAGGTCTTCTCCCAATTTTCTTTGATGTAGGCGGTGACTTTATCCATGGTTATGTCTCCTAAATCTTCGGATTCAAATGAATAACGAGATTATCGCATGAACAAAAAACGAAATAAGAAGAATCGGAGAAAAGTATAGGAAATCGCCTATTTCGTTTTGAAATTAGCAAAGACGCTGCATCCGCGTATATCAGCTTTAGCGAAGGGAGAAAACGAGATCGTTCTCATTAAAGCGAAATATTTTTCGTTTTCTTCTCTTTCATTTCGTTTTCTATTTCGTTTTGAAGCGAAATCAAATGGGAAAGACCTTATTTTGGTTGGATTGATACTGCAATCCTTTTCCTTTTTTATGGGTCTCCAAATACCCTTGCTTAACCAAATTGCCGAGGATGTCCTTCCTTAGGTGGGTCGAAAGCGTAACCCCAAGGAAAGAAGCGATATCCGACGCGGCGCGTGAGCGAGCGTAGCAATAGGAAAGAATGCGGTCGTCATAGGAAGAGGAATCGGTGATAACCCCATGGGCGATTGCAGGGAGGGTTTCCTCCCCCACGACCCCGTTTTGGAAGAATAAATCGGGAAGAGTGAGGGTGAACACCCCGTGGGCATTGCAAGCAAAGGGGCGATGGGTTTCTCCTTTGCCGCTGTAATCAGAGGTGATTTTGTCAAAGCCCGTCCCCAAGGCTTCCATCATTTTAAGCAACTGGAATATTTTAGCGATCAAGGGGTTTCTGCTTTGGGGGCGAATCGAGGAGATGTCGTAGATTTTCTCTTCTTCCCTTATCCCCGGCAAAGCGCCAGGAGAAGATATTTCCAAGCGGTCCGGGAAGAGGTCTATCTGAACGAAAGAGCCGTAAAGGTAGTAATTCCTATGTGCTAAAGCGTTGATGACCGCTTCAAAAATCGACCGCTTGGGATAAGAGAAAACCGGGGAACGGGAAGAAGGTTCCTTCTTAAACCCGTCAACGGAGTGAGAAAGAATGAAATCCATGCAGCGATCGGCTTCATCAAGGAAGTTGCAGTTCCACGTTTCGGGATGGAGCACGATGTCTCCAGAGCGGTTTAAGCCCATCCACTGGCAAGCCTTCACCATGAGCCTGTCGTCTTGATAATCGTCCTTGAAGAATAAGGCCCCTAAGCGAAGATACCGCTCTTCATCGAAAAAGCCGATTGAAGCCAAAGCTTTCTCCGTAAGTTCTTTGCCCGTGTTTTCCTTATATCGTTGAAAAAGCTTTTTGAAATCATTGGGATCGTATTTGATTTCGCTTCGCTGCATGTCGAAAGGAACGTTTTCGGCGTTCATATACATCGCCCCGATTTCCTCCCTAGAAGCTAGGCGCACAAAGCCCTGTTCCCTAAGGAAAACGCTTTGGGCCCCTTTGAAGGTGAAATAAACGGGTTTCGATGCAGATGGCCGAACTTCAATGGCAACGACATAACGAACGCTTTCTTCATCCCCGTATTTAAGATAAGTGCATTGATAAAAAGGGCGAGGACTTATGTGTTGGCTAACTTGGCTTGAGAAATAAAGAACGACGTGGTCCAGCTCTTCTTTGGAAAAGCCCGCCAAAACACCGCTGTCATTAACCCCGATGTAAAGCGTTCCGCCATTACAATTGGCAAAAGCGGCAACGGTTTTAAGCCAGCTGGATGGATCCTTTTCGTCTAAACGGAGCTTCGTCTCATTTTGTTTGTCTTCGAAGAAATCCCTATGAAGCAGTTCTTGAATCGTCATGGTGCGTTTCCTCCGAGAACATTATAGTTAAAAGAAAAGAAAACGAAACATTTTGTAAGAAAGCGAAATATTTTTCGTTTTCTTCGCTTTCATTTCGTTTTATATTTCGTTTTGAAGCGAAGCAAGGGGATGCGGGATTAAGGGAAGCCACGGAAAGCCATTCAGAGCAACTACTTCTTTTCTTCGCCCCAGATTTCAACAAACACAAAATCGTCATAGACCTCGCAAACGGTTCCGGCGGTGCCTTCTGGAATATGCACCTCGCTTAATCCGTCTTTAGCCAATTTATCCACAAGCGCAACAACAACGTTGCCCATTTTCATCGCTTATTACCCCCTCAAATAGCAAAGATACACGTTGCATCGTCCGTTCAACATTTAAACCAAGGCTACGATAATAAGCCCAAGGATAGTTGCTAGGTGCCAATATAAAGGACTGGCTTAAAGAGGCTCCTAGGGACGCAAAATCCAAAAATGCGCAAATGTGGAATTGGATTCCATTTTTTACGCAGTATAATGTCGCTAGGAGTAGGAAATGATAAAAAGAACCATTTTGAAGCAAATAGAATTAGCCGTGAAATGCAGGCCAGTCACCTTAATTACAGGGGCTAGGCAAGTTGGGAAATCCACCCTCGCGCAGTTATTCATAGAGAAAGGCTTTTCCTATGTGTCCTTAGACAACTCAAGGGAATGCGAAGCAGCCATTAAGGACCCCGAGATGTTTCTGCAAACTCACAAATGGCCCCTAATCATCGATGAAGTCCAAAAGGCGCCAGGGCTTTTCAACGTCATCGAAGAAATCGTGAACAACGAGAAAATGAAGAATCCAAATAACTACGGGATGTACATTCTCACGGGTTCTCAAATATACAGACTCATGAATGGCGTTTCAGAATCCTTGGCGGGAAGAGTCGCCATCATTCATATGAGCCCTCTTTCTAGAAGCGAGATTCTTGGCAGAGAGGAATTGCCCTTTGATTTCGATATCCAGCGCATCAGCGAAAGAGCAAGGAAAGATCCCCTCAACGTTAATGATTTATACAGCGACATCGTCAAAGGATTCTATCCCGAGCTTTATTCTAACCCCTCTTTGTCGCCCGATATGTTTTATTCCGATTACGTGGAAACGTATATCGAAAGAGACGTTAACGAAATCATCAACGTGAAAGACAAATTCACGTTTAGAAGGTTCATGGAGCTATTAGCGTCCACCACCGGCCAAGAGCTCATCTACGACAACATCTCCAACGCCATCGGAATAGACAACAAAACCGTGAAAGCGTGGATCTCCGTCCTGCTTGCCTGCGACATCGTTTATCTGCTCGAGCCTTATAACGAAACGTCAATAAAGAAAAGAGTCGTGAAGCGGCCAAAGCTCTACTTTTCCGATACCGGGCTTGCCGCCTATCTAGCGAAAGCCGTATCCCCGGAAATCCTTCAGGCAAGCTTTTTGAACGGAAGGTTCGTGGAAACGTACATCGTTAACGAGATAAGGAAATCCTTCTCCAACAACGGGAAAAGGCCCGATATGTATTATTACAGGGACGACAGGATGAACGAAATCGACGTCATCCTCTTCGAAGGCGGGAAACTGCATCGAGTGGAATGCAAAGCGGGGATCCGATTCAACATGTCCGACGTTAAGGCGTTTCAGTGCGTTTCGAAAACGAATTACCCCTTGGGGACGTCAGGCATCGTTTGCAATACAGACGTCATTTACCCCTTAAGCAAAGAAGAAGGAATCTACGCCTTCCCTATAGCGGGCATCTAAAGTAAGCGAATCCATTATCTCCGGATTAACGGATGAGCTTATATCCTCCGTCCACCACCATGATGATTCCAGTCGCGAATACGCCGTATTGGAAGATGGTGTCCGGGGCGAAAAGCATGAACAGAGCCACCAAGCAGTAGAAGCATATTTCGATGATGCCGATGACGCGGGTGAAGATATTCCTCTCTTGGTTTTGGATTAGCCCCACGAGGATGACCATGGCCAAAAGCAAATAAAGCATGCCCGCGGCCCAAGTGAATAAAGAGACGATGACGTCGTATCCTAAGCAAGCCAAACCAGCATAGGCCAAGGAAGAGACGATGACGATGGTGAGCCGCAATCGGTAACGCTTCCAATCGCCTTTGGATTTGACCAAGTAGTAGATGGCGATCACCCAAAGCAAAAGAAGCAACGCGGAGACGACGGAGACGACGATCCAAGGAAGGGAGGAAGGCAAGCAAATGAGCAGCACCCCTATCGTGACCATGACGATGGCCTGGGCGAGATTGGTGAAGAAGAACTGAGAGAAGTTATCGAGGTGCTTAAGCTCGCGCATGGAGGCGCCGAAGAATGCGGCGACGCCTAATTTAGCAAGGGTCCCCTTCTCCTTTTTGGGCGCGCCTGTATAAGACACCAAAAGCTTGTCCAGAGTCCTCGTGGGGTTCTTGCCTAGGTCCCAGACCGTCTTCTCGCCGTGGCTGGTGATGGAATCAAACATCCCGTTGATGAAGGAAATCCTGTTCTCCAAAGGAACATCGATGAGCCAATCTTTGACGAGTTTATTGACCCAGTCGCATTCCGGGGAGAGCTCGTGCAATTCCACGAAATCGCCGTTTTCGATCCTCCAGGCCAAGAAAGCGTGCTGAAGCACGCCTAAGGCGTCGGAGGCGATGATGCGAGAATGGGTGAAGCCCATGGGGAAGAACTGCCCCACCACATCGTATCCAGGGATGATGAAAGTCGTCTTGGGGTCCAAAACGGAGAGATCGACCTCTCCGAAGACATCGGGGCATAAGCCCGGGGAATCCAATAAATAGAGATGGGACAAGAGGGCCTGCTCCTCATCGTTTAAAGACAAAGCCGCGTACAGGGCGAGGTTCCCGCCTTTGGAATGGCCGCAAAGGTAGAATGGATGGCCTTTGAAGGCTAATTTAGAAGCGTATTCCCCGGCTTTCTCCTGGGCGGAGACCTTCATGAAGGAGAGCTGGCAGTTCTCCTTCCATCCCACGATGGTCTCATCCGTCCCGCGATAGCCCACCGCGGTCGTCTCATCGGGAAACACAAACGTCGAAGCGGAGAATTGGACCGTATCGACGTCAGAGGTGATATCAACGTAATCTTGAAGCGCAAGCTCCCCATACCGTTTGGAAGCAAGAATCGCGTCCAAAAGCTCCTTGTAGGCCTTCTTCTGCATGGGGTAGTCGCATGTGGCGAATACGGGTTCCTTAAGCTCCCTAATTCTAGAAACGGCTTCCCTAAGAGGAAGCGCTTCTCCTTCCTTGACCGTGCCTTCGTAGCGGAGGTAGCTCAGCGCGGACACGACCATGGAGTCGAAGACGTTGAAGGGATATTCCCCCATCTTCACGTCGCCTTTCCATTTGATGTAATCGATTAAGTAGCCCATCTCCCCTATTATCTAGGATTTGGAAGCGTTTTTGCTCTTAAATCGCTTCCAAATCCAAAAGAAGTTGAAGGTTAGGTTCATAGCTATGAAAAGAAGCGATGCAATGGCAATTGAACAAAGAAAAAGCTAGACTAACTTCGCTCACGTAGGAGGTTAGATATGTACGCGAAAAACATCTGGCTCGACGCCGACGAAGCCAAAGAAAGCAAAATCCAGGAATTCGGCGAAGGATACAAGAGTTTCCTCAGCTACGGCAAGACCGAAAGGCTCGTCGTCAAAGAGGCCATCAAGATGGCGGAGCAAGAGGGTTTCAAGCCCCTTTCCGCCTATAAGGAGCTCAAGCCCGGGGACAAAGTCTACGTCACCAACAAGGCGAAGAACTTCCTTGCCGCGGTCATCGGGGAGAAGAGCCTAGAAGAAGGCAGCAGGATCCTCGGCGCCCACATCGATTCGCCTAGGCTCGACATCAAGCAGAATCCCCTCACCGAGAAAGGCGGATTCGCCTACTTCGAGACCCATTATTATGGCGGCATCAAGAAGTATCAGTACACCACCATCCCTTTGGCGATCCACGGCATCGTCTACAAAAAAGACGGCACTTCCATCGACGTCAGCATCGGCGAAGAGCCCAATGAGCCCGTCTTAGGCGTCACCGATCTGCTCATCCATCTCTCCGCCGATCAGATGAGCAAGCCTTTGGCAAAAGCCATCGAAGGCGAGGCCCTCGACATCACCGTCGGCAACCGCCCCTTGAAGCAAGAGACCAAGAAAGCGGTCAAGAACTACGTCATGAAGCTCCTCACCGAGAAATACGGCTTCGAGGAAGAGGATTTCCTCTCCAGCGAGCTCGTCGCGGTTCCGGCAGGGCCGGCGAGAGACTACGGCATCGACAAATCCATGATCGCCGGGTACGGCCATGACGACAGGGTCTGCGCCTACACCTCCTTCAAAGCCGTTTTGGACCAAGGCGCATGCGAATACACGACCATCGCCGTTCTAGTCGACAAAGAAGAGGTCGGCTCCATCGGGGCCACCGGAGCCCAATCCGCGTGGTTTGAAAACACCATCGCCGAGATGCTAGCGCTTGAAGGCAAGACCAGTAACCTCGCCGTCAGGCACGCCATGAGCAACGCCTACATGCTCTCTAGCGACGTTTCCGGCGCGGTCGATCCCCTCTACGCTTCCGTCAACGAGCCCGCCAACTCCTGCTATTTCGGCAAGGGCATCGTCTTCAACAAATACACCGGCTCCCGCGGAAAAAGCGGCTGCAACGACGCTATGCCGGAATTCCTCGCCTTCCTCCGCAAGGCCATGGATGAGAACAACATCCATTATCAAACCTCCGAAATCGGCAAAGTCGACGCCGGAGGAGGAGGAACCATCGCCTACATCCTTGGCAACTACAACATGTACGTCCTCGATGCCGGCGTGCCCGTATTATCGATGCACGCCCCCATGGAGATCGTTTCCAAAGCAGATGTCTATGAGGCTTATCTAGCCTATAGGGCGTTCCTAAAGGCCTAAAGCATAAGCAAAACGTCTCCCGGTTTCTCGAGAGACGTTTTCATTTTCGTTTAAGTAAGGAACTGGCGGACAGGAAATCGCGATATGGAGACGCAATATTCCATCAGATGAAAGAAAGGAGGGTAGCCACGTTCCTTACAAAAATGATTATAGGACGGATTGAAATTAATGAAATGAAATTCCATAGAGAAATCACCGCAATTATCGCTATGATGTACCAAAATTTATTCCAGCAAATATCGAGATAAACATCCGCTCCAATCGAAACAAATCGTCAAAATAAGAGTCAGAAACTCCCGAACCATAATTCCCCCATATGCTCATGGGGAATTAGTGATACGAAAAGCGCGTGCCTTTGCTAGCACGCGCTTCTTTCGTTTCGTTTATTCCGCTGACGAGGTGGTTGAGGAGGAAGAAGAATCGAGCTGCTCGATCCTAAGGAGCCTGATGCCCGCGCCGACGCTGTCGGGGAGGCGGACGTAGAGGTCGAGTTCTTCACTATAGAGAGTAGCGACGTCGCTTTCCAAGTTCCCCAAGGGATACTCCTTCTCGACGAAGCCGTTCTTCTTAAGCTTCGCGGCGAAGGCTTCCATATAGGCCTTGGAGACACCGGAGTCTCCCGAGACATAATAGGAATCGTTGCAAAGCATCATCCAGCGGATCGCATAGCCGTCCGCGGGGAATTCATTATAGGCCTCTTCTCCGCTTAACCAGTGGCCTTCGATGTCCTTCTGATAGAGGAAGGGAAGCTTGGAGGCGGTTTCTTCGCCGAAGGAAGCGACGATTCTATCGTAGACCTCGGGGGCGCCGTCTTTCCAAGTCTCGGGCTCAACCCAATCCTTGAGGGTGGAGAAGTCGACGTCGGCTGGGGCGACGGTGGTTCCGTAATTAGAGAAAGTCACGGATTCCTTGCCTTTGTAGAAATCCTCCGCGTTGAATTCGTATTCAATCTTGTCGAGCATTTTGAGGGTGTATGTTCCGACGGTTTGGGCACTGACGTCCATCGTTAATGAGGAGGGAATCAAATAGGAAGCGTGGGACCCTCCGATGATGTGAGAGGAGACGTCTTTGGCTTCTTTCCTGAGGCGGTACTGCCACTCCTCTTTCTCCGTGTCTTCGGAGACCTTCTGGAACAAGGAGGGGTTGATGTCGAAACCAAGGATGTCGGCGAGGTTGACCCCGGTCATGGTCGCTTCGGAGGAAATGGCTTCCCCGGCATCGTTGACTTTGAAGGGGATGACTTCCTTGCCTTTCTCGTCTTTGAGGTAATAGCCATAACGGATGTGGATGGGATCGCCGGAAGAGCCTTCGCTGGTGTCCACCGACTCTTGGTCGAAGAGGAGAACGTCGTTAAAGGCGCTGAGCGAATCCTTCTTGAACAGGCTGAGGGTGGTTTTGTAGTTGTTGGCCCCGGTCTCGGTGGCGATGGTCGCGGTGAAGTCGTACATCAAGCCCCAGCTGTATTTGTCCTGGAAGGTATTAAGCGCGGCTTTGAGTTCGGTATAGCTGCTGGTGTCGGGGACCAATGGGGCGATGGTGGATTCCCCTTTGAAGGTCACCTCCACTTCATAATGCATCTTCTGCCCATAGGAGTCCTGACGGATTGGGGTGATGGCTTTCAAAGAAACAATTTCATCGTCCTCGACGGTGACTTCGATCGAGAGAATGGAGCCGCAGTCGAAATCGACGAGGTCGTTGATGAAGGCGCGGCCCCGGTAGCCGTAATAGGTGTAGACGTTTCCCTCCGTGGCCCTGAAGGCGCCGTTTTCGAATAAGGTTGAGGGAGCGCCCATCTCCTCATCGAAATCGCCTCCGAGGTCTTTGGTGGTCACTTCGTTGGAGGCATTGAGGTAATTATCGATGATGTGGCCCGTGGATTCGTCTTTGGTGTAGTAGCTATACGAAGCGGCGGACACCCCTTTGACGTTGCGGGTGATTTGCCTTGCGCTCGGAGAATAGACGACATCGTCTTCCTGTTCGATGACGTCAGCGACGTTGGCTTCATAGCTATAGATGACCTTGGAATGGAATTCCCCATTCTCAGGAATCGTCGCGATGAGCTCGTCGGTGAGGACTTTCTCAGGGAGGGAGTAAGAAGAGAGGAAGCTATCGAGGGTGGAAAGCGAAGTCGCCTTCACCGCGGAGAGGACGCCAGAGAGGCCATCGATGGTTTCGATGTCTGAATCGGAAGCGCCGGAAGTGAAGTCCGGGGCGAAGGAGAAGGCAAGCTCGGATTTGGTCTCGTTCATGTTGAAGATGACCGCGGACATCTTGCTAGCAAGGGTGCTGGCCCCAAGGAAATAGGCGAAGGCCTCGATGAGGGTAGAATCTTTGCAGTAGTAATAGGAATAGTTGAGCTTGATGTCCTCGGCGGTCACTTCCTTAATCCCGTCGACGAGGGGGTTGAGGGTGGTGACGTCGCGGATCGGGGTGGCCTCGGGCTCTTGGGCGTCGAGGTTATAGGAAAGGGCGTTCTCGATGACCGGGTTGGTGGCGTTTGAATAGTTGTACATCAAGGTGGAGTCGCCGGTGTAGTCGGTGAGCTTGATGTAGCCGGCGTTGGCGTAGGAATAATGAACGTAGTTGTCGGTGTAGTAGGTATAGTAGGTAACCGGGAGGATGCCTTCGCTTAAGATGGATTCAGCGATGGTGAAGTTGTTGCTACTAGCGGCTTCTTTAACCAAGGAATAGACGTCGCTGGCGGAATAGCTCGGGGTGGGATCGACGTAGGGAATCGAGGATTCGGCGGAGGAATCGGGATCCGGGGTCAAGTCGCTGCTATCGGGGCGAGAAGAGGCGGAACTCGAAGTTGCGGAGGCAGATGAAGCCTCGCTGGAAGAGGAAGAACTTTCGTTGGGAACGTTGGTATTGGCGCAGCTGGCGATCAAGAATGCACTGGCGAGGACAAGGACGGCTTTTGTTTTGTTCATGTTTAGCTCCTTAGGCAATAAAGTAAAGATAGACCAGAGCGAAACAATGTAAAGAAAAAAGGATGCCAAATTGGACACAAATTGACGTCAAAAGAAGAAATTCCGAAATGGATGCGACATTTTTGGCGTTTCTTCCGTTATATATAATGGAAGCATGGGAAATGGGAACGAGGAAAAACTGCTCCAAAAAGCTTTGAAAAGCGAAGGCAAAGAAGAAGCCGACGCTTTGCTAAGCGAGTATTTCTCCGCGACCAAAAGCCTTTGCTACTTTGTCGCCTCCGCCTTCCTTCAAAATGAAGAGGACGTCGCGGATACGCTTATGGAGGGCTACGGCAATTTCTTCTATGCGCTGTTCTCTCGTAGCAAAGCCGTCTTGGCGAACCCAAAGGCCTACTTGACCGCAACCATCAAGAACGCCTGCCTGGACATCCTAAGGAAACCGGATTGCCCAGACGACCCCTCCGATTGCCTTTCCAATAAGGCGATTCACGAAACCCCATCCTTCCACTCCATCAAAGCCGATTTGCAAGGCTACCTCTCCGAAGTAGAGGTCGAGGTAGTCATCCTGTCTTTGATGGGATACACCGAAAAGGAAATCGGCAAATCCATTCATAGAAGCCGAGGAAGGGTGTCCTCCATCTACCAAGGAGCCCTTAGAAAGCTAAGCGAGCATAAGGAGGATTGGCGATGAAAGACGAGATCATCAAGGAGTACCTAGATCAGAAGGAAGAGGGCGCGAAGAACCTCCAATACAATTCCGATTGGGTGAAACAGCAAAATATAGAAGAAGCTCAAAAAGCGCGCAAGAGAAGGAAAATAAAGAGGCTGAGCCTAGGCATCGGCATTCCCGTGGCCATCGCCGCTTCTTTGGCCGCGCTCATCATAATCCCCAATCTCGAAATCAAAACGAAGGACCATTCGAAAACGCTCGTGAAGAAATCCTCAAGCATCAGCAAAGAGGAATTCGAAAGCCTCAACTCCGTGGAATACCCCTCCTACTCTAGCCCTGAAATAGCCGCGAAGGAGAACGTCGTCTCTTCAGATTACGTAAGCTCAGTCAACGAATTCTCCTATTCCTTATATAACGCGCTTTCTATAGGCGGAAGCAACCTGGCCATATCCCCCTACTCCATTTACCGAGGACTCGATATCCTCTCCCTCATTGGAAACGCTTCAACCAAGGATACGTTCTCCTCTCTCCTCGGCGGAGAAAGCCTTAGGTCAAATAACCGTATCAAAGGGTTTTTGGCCAACAACTGGAACTATCAGGACGAAGGGGTCTTGATGAGGGATGGGGTTTTCTTCTCTTCTTATTTCGGGGACGTGAAATCCTCCGTGGTGAAGAAATTAACCTCCTCTTACGTCGAGGCCTACAAAATGAATTTCGCCGATCAAGCCCATCTTGGCAAAATGCTCGATTGGCTAAACGGCTATTCTTTCGACGAAGGGATGTTCTCCTTAGATGACCTCCCCACCCCAGGACTCGACGAGCAGTTTTCCTTTTGCCTTTTGTCACTGCAATCGATCAAACTCCATTGGGGCTATGAATATAACGTCGAGGACAACCAGACCGCCCCGTTTTACAAGCTCGACGGCACCACGGAAGAGAAGGAATTCATGAGCCACGCCGCTCTCGGGGTGAAACTCTATGATTATGGATCCTATTACTCCGCCTACGACCTCTATAGGCACGGCTACAGAATTCAATACCTCATCCCAAAAAGCACCGATGACGACATCCTCAAGCTGATTAATCGCAATTTCCTCGCCGAAGATGAAAATAAACGCATAATCGCCGAAAACCGCCCCGACGACCTCATCGTCAGCAAATTCCTTCTGCCGAAGTTCTCTTACACGGACAGGGTTGATATAAGTCCCGTTTATAGCAAACTCGGGCTTTCCTCCTTGATGGATCCTAGTTTCGATTCCTTCGGGGAGGCTTATGAGCCTAAGGAAACGGAAGGCGAGGCTTATAACCATTATCTGAACACCGCCAAAAGCGTCACCAAAGTCAGCATGGATGAGGATGGATTCGTTTCCAAAAGCCTATCATTGCACCTTAGCATGGCCGCTGGCAGCGCAGCCCCCCTTAGCGCCGACACTTATCTCATCAACCTCAATCAGCCCTTTGTTTACGTTGTTAGGGACGCCAATGGGCTGCCGCTGAGCCTAGGCTATTACCAAGGCTAATC
Source organism: uncultured Bacteroidales bacterium (assembly GCA_963650805.1). Taxonomy (GTDB): domain Bacteria; phylum Bacillota_I; class Bacilli_A; order RFN20; family CAG-826; genus Alloenteromonas. The sequence continues at coordinate 47,184 of CAVJMG010000009.1, read as the reverse complement.
CATAAGGGCGAGCCTGACTCTTTCTGCCCAAGCTCTTATTTCGCTCTCTTCTATCTGCAGTTCATCGCCCCCATTAGAATCAAAGGCAACCTCCATCGGGCAAATGGGGGTGGCTCCACCAGAAAGGGCGATGATGTCTTTAATCGCGTGTCCGGGCCACCCTCCGCTAGTCACGAACGGAATCAATATCTTCCCGCTTAAATCGTTTTGGCATAGAAAGCTCCTTATCGCGGGGGCCATGGTATACCACCACGCCGGGGTGCCGATGGCGATGGCGTCATATTCGCCTAGCTTCGCTTCAATAGGCTTGAGCTTCGGCTTCTTTTTGTTCCTTACGTCCTTTTTGGCCTGCTCGACAACGTCCTCGTAGCTGCCATGATAAGGAATCTCGGTGTCGATGCGAAGAAGGGTTCCACCGCTAATTTCCGATAGGATTTTGGCCACTCTTTCGGTATTCCCATGCGACCAAGAATAATAAACGATCAATAGTTTTTTCATAAATCTCACTCCAAACAATCCAAAGCCTTTTGGTAGGACTCCTCATCCACCTCTTCAAGCCACAGCGTTTTGCAGTTTGCCCCGGGGATCTCAATGGCCAAATGGGCGAACCAAGTATCGCTCGCCCCATGCCAATGCTTAATGTTGCTAGGGACATAAACAACGCTTCCAGGAACCATCTTCACCGGTTCTTTGCCTTCTTCTTGATATATCCCTTCCCCTCCAACGCAAATGAGGAGCTGCCCTCCACCGCTGCTGGATTGATGGACATGCCAATGGTTGCGACACCTTGGGGCGAAGGTGACGTTAGCGACGAATAGGCCATCGCGATTCAACGTAGCGAGGTAACTTTGGCCGGTGAAATAATCTTTGAAAGCATCATTAGGGTCCCCGACAGGGAAGAAGATTTCCCGTTGGAATCTCTCCTTTTCATTAAGAGAGGGGCCTTCATCCTTCCAAATTTCCTTTGCGTAGCGGAAGCCACTCCAAGCCTTCGGCCAGCCGGCGTACATCCCCACATGGGTGATGATAGCGACGATTTCTTCCCGGCTCACCCCGTAGTTTTTCGCGTTGTTCATATGATAGGCCAAAGACGAATCGCTTATCCCGGAAGCGAGGAGGGTCGTTATGGTTAGGATGGAGCGTTGCTTTAGCGACAATGTCTCGTCGTTCCAAACCTCTCCGAACAGAATGTCGTCATTTAAATAGGCGAACATCGGGGCGAATTCACCAAGTTGTTCCCTGCCCGCCGTTTGATTGATCTTCTTCGTCATAAAACGCCTCCTATAGGAGTTATATCGTCTTGAAAACAATTTACAAATATCGATATATTATTGAGGCTTATTACTTTTTGTAATGTTTTATCTAAGGAGGGCGAACATCGATGGACATCCGAAGCCTTCGTTATTTCACCGAGATAGTTTCAAAAGGAAGCGTCACCGAAGCCGCGGAGGCGTTAAGCCTCTCCCAGCCGGCTCTATCTCGCCAAATGAAAGAGCTCGAAGAAGAGCTTGGCAAGAAGCTTTTTGTGCGGGGGAAAGAAGGGCTGACTCCAACCTCAGATGGTTTGTTGTTATTTCATAGGGCAAAAGACATCCTCTCCCTGGTGAACCAAGCCGAAGAGGAGATTAAGACAAGCGATTCGCTTAAAGGGGGCGATGTCTATCTTGGCTGCGCGGAGACCCATCTCATCTCTAACTTAGCCTCGACCATCAAATCCTTTAGGGAACGTTACCCTTTATTCCGTTTCCACATTGTCAGCGGAGACAGAACGGTCGTTATGGACAGGCTCTCAAGGGGATTGCTCGACTTTGGAATTGTCGTTGACGCCCCAGACCCCAAGCATTACGAATGCATTGAAGTACCGGGGGTCAACAAGTGGGGAGTTTTGTTAAGAAGCGATCACCCCTTGGCGAAGAAAGAATTCATCGAAGTCGATGACCTTATCGGCGAAGAGCTCATCGCCTCAGAGCAAAGCATCAAACTAGACATTCCTAGATGGTGTGGGAAAAAGGCGAGCAAGCTCAACTTCATCGGGACAAGCAATCTCGCCTATAACGGCAGCGTATTCGTAAAGGAGGGCCTAGGGCTTCTCCTTTGCTTTGACCGCTTAGTGAACGCGGTCAAAGAAAGCGGACTCACTTTCGTCCCGCTTAAGCCTGCCTTAGAAAGCAAAATCTATTTAACGTGGAGAAAAGGGCAAGCCATGACCCCCATCGCCGAAAAGCTGCTTGAGGAATTTCAAAACAAGAATATGTCTTTCAGCCTAAGCGAATAAGCTTGGCTTTTGGAGAATTGGTTTTGCCGATCCTAGCGATTTTGCCCCCTCCTATAAGAGGGTTGATGACGAATTTCCCAAAGGCGGCTCGGCTTTTATAAGGAGATTTCGCCATAAGCTCCAATGTCGTCTTCGGACCCGAGGAAAGCAAATCAAGGACTTTTTCTTGTTCAGGGCTTAGCTCGTTGTTCACGATTCGTTCTTCGAAAACGGCAGGTTCGTAAAGGGTGTCATAAAGAACGATGGTAAATGAATCCTTGCCGCAAAGGACCTTCGGCTCAAAGGTTTTAGAGAAGCCAGCATAGGAAGCGAAAACATCTTGGAAACAAGTATCGAAAGAACCGTTGATCCCCATGACGTTGAAACAAGCGTGGATAAGGCGGTTCTTTGAGACATCTAGGCAAGAAGAATCAAGCAAGGGTCCTGAACATTCGATCTCGAGGCGATTGCTAAAGAGGCTAATCGCAATCTCCCCCGGGGAAGAGGAATAATCCAAATGAGAAAGGCTCGCGGCAAAAGCTCGAATGAAGGAGAAATCAGGATAGGACTTCCTGTTCATTTTATTTCCATAAGAATCAACAGCCTTGCCAACCCTAGTGTTACGTTCAACAAAGGCTAGCAAAGAGAGAAAGGCCTTAGACAAGGAAGAGCATGTTTCAAAAGAATCCAGGACAAACTCGGATTTTTCAAGGCCTCTATAAAGAAAGGCTGTGATTTTAGAGCAAGGCGAGGAGGGAGAATCGCTCCAAAAGGCGAATTCTGAGCGCGGAATACCAAATTTATCAATTAAGCCCGCAGCATAAAGTTCTTTGCCACCAGGAACACTTTGATCGGTGCGAAACCTCCGACATAACAACGAAAAGGAGGAATAGGAGGAGAAATCAAAACTGACGTCCTCAAGGACATCCTCGGAAGTAGAGGCCACATACGCATCGAAGTCCTGATCGGCATATTCCAGGATTTCTTTTTTGTCATCGGCCAATTTAATTTTTCCATCGCCAGGAAGCACCTGAACGTACAAGACGCAATTTTCCGACATGGAATCGACGTTCTTAACCGCAAGACGAAGCTTGGCCGTGGGAGAGAGTAGAGTTTGGTTTATAGAGATAATTGAGGTCTTCGAGGCAATGATATCGTCCACGGGCAAACCGGTGGCATTGCCGAAATCATCGGCACCGACAAAAAGGTTACCGCCTCCGGAATTTGCGAATTCTTTAATCAAAGAGGCGACCAATTTCCCATCCTTTTCATTTAAAGAATGATTAAAGGAAGTAAACCCCATTACAAGGTTGGCGTCGGGAAACAAATCACTGATGTTCATCTCTACTTTTCTCTTCTCTTTTCTACTCTACTTTTGTTTTCTTTGTTTATCAACGTCTATTTCTTCTCTTCTTCTCTCTACTCTTCTCTTTGCCTAAAAAATAAACAAGCGATATCCGCCGTTAATTACACGTGTTATATGGTACTAAATTCATTGAGATCATCGATGCTGCGCGTTTAGTCCCCGTCATAATCGCATTTGCCAGATAAGCGTCCCCATCTTCGCCATCAAACGCTAAGTCGTATCTATATCGCTAAAAAAACACCCTGTGACGCCACTCTCTGATAAATTCCGTCTAAGCGCAGCCCTATCTGCTTTTCGACCCGTCAAATCAAAGCAAAAAGCCTAATACAAAGGGGGCTAGGGCAACGGTTTCCCAAACCCTATGAGTTTTAAAACTTTTTGTACGTCTTATTAAACAGTGAGCTCTTCCCGCAAGCGCCTAAGAGCAATTTCCAAATATAGACAACGCTCATCAAATCTTGCCAATTCATACGGCAAAAGAAATCAGTTCGCTGAATTCTCTTCTTTTCTTTTGAACAGCTTCTTTTCTACCCAAGGATAGAAGATCACGGTTGGAACAAAAGCAATACCACAGCAAATTGAAATGATGACTCCGGCTTTTAAGCCTTTGTCTTTATAAACCAGTTTTATCTGATGGGTTCCCGGTTTCAATCCTTCTAACGAAGCGCCCACGAATACGTCGAGGCGCTTTAGAGTCTCTTTCTTTTGCCCATCAACGTATATTTCAAAATCGTTTTCATAGGGCAATGTAAAGACGAATTCTTTTGCGTCATCGCTAAATAACGTGAAGGTTCCCTCATAAGAAGTCGTTGCTATGGAGTCGGTTTGCTTGAGGTCCATCGCACCTTCTTTCCTTATCGCGGAAAGATACTCGTTCAATACATCGAGATCTTCATAATAGATTTCGGGCACGATTTTAATATCCGCGGTTTGACCCCTGGCGTTATATATGGTGAACGTATGCGTGATCTTATTCCCTTCAAGGAAAGAATGGATTCCGCTATGCCAATAATCGGCTAACCTAACGGACTTGCCGTCAATGGAATAAGTCATGTTCTGGGTTAGGTTCTTCTCACAAACGTAATAGTTATTCCCCTTCGCGGATTCCGGAATGGTGAAGCTAAACGAAACATAGGAACTCTTTTCCATGTGGTAGGTTTTTTCGCCGAACTCATCTACGGAGGCGACCGTTACCCCAGAGCTCATGGATTCCTTGTTCACGGGCAAAGGGTTAAAGATTGCCTTCTTATTCCCGGATTCGTCTTTGACTTGGTCGCAAAGAGAATAGAAAAGTTCATTCTGATATTCGAAATGATTAAGTTGATAAGTCTTATTGGCGTCTTCGGCAAAGCGGGAATCGGTGACGTTAGTTTTATCGCTTCTAGGAATCGCAAAGCCAAGCGGCAAAAAGGATTGGTTCACATAATAGGTGTACTTAGAAGGCTCGCCTTCGTTCAGATTGATGGGTTGAAAGGGATTCTTTGAAGAATTGTTATAAATAAACTGCGGTTTCTCCCGAGAGGAAGAAGAGTCGTCGATGAGATATTTAAGCCCCAAGAAGGAATTGATCGCGACGGTAGAGCCGGCATCGTAACGTTCCCAGAAGCCATTTCTGTGGAAACCGATTTTGCTCATGTAGGAGGAAATCTCTTTTTTATTCGTTGAGGAATAGTGGCTAAGGCCGTTGTATGAATAGAAAAGAGGATTGTTATTGATCGTGTTGACCGAGCCGTTCCTATTGAAGGTCGACTCCATCCTATATAAAGAGGAGTCAGAGTTTTTAACGGCGTTGAACACACCGGAAAGTTCGTCGTCGCTGCGATAAACTTGAATCTTTTGGTATTGGTCTTCGTCCACATTGACTTTAACGACGTTTTTCGCGCCGCGATAGCTGGAGACAAGCGTCAAAGACAGCAAAACAATCTCCACGATGGGCTTAACGCAAGGGCTCAGTTTATCCCTTTCAGCCCTAGCCAAACGCAGCCCCAAGGAATAAACGAAGATCAGAACCAACGCCACAAGGAAAATCGTTAAAGAAATGATGGAAAACGGATAAAGGATGGCCTCGCCTTGTTTGGAGAGATCATTTGTTTTCACGCAGCAAAGAACCGGAAGGAGAATCGCGCAGATTGAGGCCGGGACTAGACTCCCCCATACCGGGGTGCTCTCGAGCTTCGATGTCTCCTTATTCGCTAAATAGCAAATATAGAATCCGATGATGAAAGAGTAGCGGGTAGGGAACCACGTCGGCTCCCTGCCGCCATGGAAAAGCGCGTTGAGGACACTGCTCAGAGAAACGACAAAGTAAATGAGCAATACCGTTCCGTCACCAGCTTTTTCCCACCAGCGATAATCCTTGTTCGTGAAATAAAGCACGGCGAGCAAAAGAGATGGAACGGAGACAAACATCGTCATATAGCCCGTGTTACGGGATATGGTTCTATGGGATAAGTAATTGTTCTCTAATAGCCCCTCAAAGAAGGATGCCCAATTGAACCACTTTGACGATGGAAGGGACAGCGAGGCTTTCGTGCCCGAAAAATGAGTGAATGCCGAAACCCAAATAAACGACGCGGAGAAGCCACCAAGCAACGAGAACAGGACAAAGCGAAGGGCGAAGGACATCCTTTTCTGGAGACCGCCTTTTTGGAAAGAGAAACGCACCAAAAAGAATATAGCGGAGAAAATGCAGATCATCGCCCCCAAATACCAATTGGAAATCAAGGCAAACCCCAAGCATAAAGGATAAAGCCAAAGGGTCTTGTTATCCTCGCACGTTCTTATGCCGAGAACCACCAAAGGAAGTAGCATTAGCCCATCCAAATACATGAAGTTGGAGAAATAGACGAAAGCGTATGAGATTAACCCATAGGCAACCGAAAAGGCGATGTGTCCAATGCTAAGGTTTTTCCTCTCGTAATAGGCTAGCAAGACCATGTTCGCGGAGGCGAAGGACATCTTAATAATTGATGTATAAAAGAAAAACGCGGGGATGTCACCGCTGCTAACGAAGACGAGGAAAAGATTGAACGGAGAAGACAAATAATAGGTGAATAGGGACTGAAAGTCTCCTCCGATGACTTTGCCAAGAGTGTATGTCAAAGAACCGCCGTTTTTGAGGATATCCTGATACGTTCTCATGTAGGCGACGTATTGGTCCCTCTGATCAAGCATCATCGTCGTGAGGCCCTTTTCATCGAAGGGGTAAAAACCGAGGGATTTGAAAACGATTATGTAGAGAACGAAGGTAACGAAAAACGCGACGGTAAATCCCGAGGCCGCTTTCAAATAAGGATAATAAGGGGCTCTTGCGATTTTTTTATACCGTTCTGCGTTGAAGACTTTTTTAATCATCTAAATCGGCTGAGCCGGCATCAAGCGCCCGTTAAAGCCCGCCCCTTTCCATTCGCACAAAAGGATATATCAAACAAGATAAAAGAACACGAAACAATTAAGCCAAGAGAAGAGTGCTGTGCTTTTCAGATCAAAACAGGATCCATGAAACCTGTCGTTTTTTGAATTGAGAATTTACAGTGTCATTTACAGTGTCATTTACAGTGTCACCCCAAAAATAAAAAGTCGAACTTAAAAAAATACAAGCCTTTTATACCTTTTAGGGTATATTATTTATTTTGCAATAGCTTTTTATACCCTTTGAGGTATATTTATTAAGAGGAATAGCAATGAATCCAATCGCAGAGTTTATAAAAGCAAAACGAAAAGAGGCCGGATTGACCCAAGAAGAATTCGCCATGCGGTCAGGACTGGGTCTTCGCTTTGTCAGGGATTTGGAGCAAGGAAAACCAAGCGTTCGAATGGATAAGGTCAATGTAGCATTGAACATGTTTGGCATGGAGGCCGGCCCTATTAAGAAGGAGCATAAGCAATGAATGAGCTGAGAAGCGCTTATATCTATGTCCGTGACCAACTCGCGGGCATTTTAGCCGAGACCGACAGCGGATATTCCTTCACCTACGACGAAGATTACTTAAGAAGTGATTCCGCGACGTGCGTTTCATTAACTCTACCCTTGCAAAAGCAATCTTACGCATCCTCTTACTTATTTCCTTTTTTCGATGGGCTGATTCCAGAAGGGTGGCTTTTGGAAGTTGTTGAAAAGAATTGGAAAGTCGACAGCAAAGACAGATTCGGTTTGCTGCTGGTCGCCTGCAAAGACTGCATCGGAAACGTTACCGTTTCCAAGGAGAAACTATGAACCGCTGCCTTTGCTGTGGGAAACCCTTAAACGAAGGGGAATGCAATTGGCATAAATCCTGCCTAAAGCGTTTTTTCGGAACGGATAAGTTGCCAGACATCAAAATCGACAGCAAAACCCTCATGGATCTTGCTAACAAAACGGTTTCTAAAGGCTTCACCGTCCCGGGCGTCCAAAAGAAACTATCTTTGCACCTTAGCCATGAAAAGAAGGTGTCTCGCCTAACGTTGGTCGATTATCCGTCGGGCTATATTATCAAACCACAAGTAGGCGATTTTGAACGCCTTCCTGAAGCTGAGCATCTAGCGATGGCGATGGCTAAGAAAAGCGGTTTATCCGTTGTTCCGCACGCCTTAATTGAAACAGGGATTGGATGGGTTTACATAACCAAGAGGATAGACAGGGTGTGCCGTGGCAAAAGCGTTTGCAAGCTTGCGATGGAAGATTTTTGTCAGCTTGACTTAAGACTTACCGCGGATAAATACAAAGGGTCTTATGAGCGCTGCGCGAAGATAATAGAACGTTATTCAGTCCAACCCGGTTTGGATATTTCGGAATTGTTCATGAGACTCGTCTTTTCTTACATCATCGGGAACTCCGATATGCACCTTAAAAATCTATCGCTCATCGAAGCGACGCCCGGAAAGGGAGATTACGTTCTCTCGCCCGCTTACGATTTTCTTCCCGTCAACGTCGTCATGCCGGAAGACAAAGAGGAATTTGCCCTGACAATGAATGGGAAAAAGACGCACATCCGGAAAAAGGATTTCACTATTTTTGCTGAAAGATGCGGATTAAGCGCGATCTCTTGTAAAAAGATAATCCGAAAGCTAGTCGCTTTGGAGCCGGTCTATCTTTCGATGATAGATGAATCCAACCTTTCGGAGACGATGAAAAAAGCATTCGCAAAACTCCTTGCGAAAAGATGCGAAAACCTAATGCGTTGAATGAAACCGCAGATTAAGGGCGGCTTAATGAATCGCTTATTTTGAAGATTGGGCACTATCTATAGGGGATACCGACCTCATTTTTCTTGATCGGCGATCTTTGGCGTGATCTAATCAATCTAAGCGAAAGAGGCCCTTTATGAAACTAGATGCATTTTCCGATCAATTAGCAGAACTTGGATATACGAATAGCGGCGAACGTTATCAGCTCGTCGGCTTATATGCTTATAACGCATTCTACGACGCGGATGAAGAATACATCACCAACGTCAATGACGGCATCGTCGTCAGCCCCAATTACCCAATTTCGGGCATTTATCTAAACCAAAAACTTGAAGAGGACACCGTAGAAATAGAGGTGGCATACTGCCTAACTTCTCCAAGCGACTTCAAAATGAAGGAAATCAGCGCATACATCTCTCACGTTGCGAACATCATCGCTAACGTGAAAGAAAGGCACTATATCTCCGGAAATTTAGCTGCCGAAAGCATTCTCCGGGAATATCTTCAGCCTGATGAAGAAGGCAAAATCCGCCCCTTTTGCATTCACATCTTAACCAACGTCGACCTTGGGGATAACGAAGAATACAAAACCCACTCGGCGGTAGAAAACATGAACCCCGGCGTGAAAGGCGTCGATATCTCTGCTACGGTTTCATTCGGCCACGAAATCCAAGACGTCATAGAATCCAACATCGCCCCCTTTGAATTCGTAAAAGAAGGCAGGCTCAGTATCGACAAACCGCAAAACGTGATGGCTTATGGGGACAACGCAATCGTTGTTAATGTCAGCGCGCTTTCCCTTAAGAAACTGTGGGGAAAAGAAGGCAGTAAAGGCCTTCTGGCGATGAATCTCCGTTACTACGTCAAAAACGTGAACATCGATACGAAAATCGAAAACTCCATCCAAAACGATTACGACGAATTCTGGTATTTGAATAATGGCATTATCATCGTTTGCGATTCTTTTGAAATCAGCGGGAATCAGTTGAATTTAAAGAACTTCTCCATCGTTAACGGAGGACAAACCACCCGCATGATCGGGATGGTTCCTTTTAACAATGATTTCTATATTCTTGCCAAAGTCATCAAATCCCCAGAGGAAACAGCCGATAAGAACCTTTTCGTTTCCAAGGTCGCCGAGGCCTCAAATACCCAAAAACCAATTAAGGCCAAAGATGTCATCGCCAATAGAGTCGAGCAGAGAAACCTGAAGTCCGACTTGGTCAATGAGCGGATATTCATCGAGATTAAGCGCGGGGAAAAGGCGGATAAAACGCTTTATCCGGAATCCTGGCAAAAGACCAAGAACAACGAATTGGCGCAGGACCTCTACGCTTTCGTCTTCCTCCAGCCTGGGCCAGCGAGGAACAACGTCTCAAAAATCCTCCAGGACGAAAAGAAATACTCCATGATATTCCAAAGCCATCATTATTCCACCGCTTTCCTTAAAGACGTTCTCTTCCTAGAGAAGGCATATAGGAAATACTGCACCAAGAAAACGGGGAAGAACGCTGAATCCATAGCTCCGGAATTCTCCGGTTTAATCAAGAATGGTATGTATTATTGCCTTTCCGTCATCGGTTATATTTTGAAGCTGGTCTATTGCCCCGCTTACGAAGAAACGCTGAGACGGTACAAGATGACAAATAAAAAAGAGGCGGTACAAAGCGAGCAAGCCTTCGACAAAGCTTTTATCGACGTAAACACCTCTTTCGCCTCTTTTGAAAAAACGGCCTTTGAGATGTTTGATTACGTGATCGAGAAATTCATGCATCCGCGCTTTAGAGAGGCGCGCGCTGAGAGGCCCGAACTCGCCTATTCCAACTGGACGAAAACAAACACGGGTTTCAGCGCGATCGTTTCAAACATTGAAAGTTCACGAGCCTTTGGCGAAGACTATTATGTCGAGGCTTTTGCCAACAAATTCTTCCTTAAGCCAAATGAAACGGAAAAAGACGAGAACAGTAGGCTTTTCACACAGAACTGCAAAGCGATTCTAGCCAGCGAAACCGATGGCACGGACGAAAAGGCCATCCGTGATGATCTAATGAAGCTAAGGCTAAGCTGTTCTTTAGAAAAACACCTATCGGAAAGCAGAATAATGACAGATAAGATGATTGAGACAATCGCCTACGAAAAGCCGACAACCAAGGAAGCGTTAGCGAAGATTGTAAAAGGCGACACCATTCATTTTCTTGGGGATAAAATCCTAGAGATCGTGAAGAAAAACACTTTATAGCGATTCCTGGCACAACTCTTCAAAATCGATGCACGAACCCACATGTTTTAACATCTCATCAATTTGAAGTGGCGACGTACCTAAAAACACGTAATTTCAAAATACCCGTTCAATAAGCTTGCCGATAGAGCTCATTGCATCGTCAAAATCAATCCCTTTAGCGTATTAAACTTTATTTGAATAAATTGCCCATCGATCTCTTTGCTGTGAGCTTGTTTCAACTTGGCTGAGGATTTTCAACGCCGTTTCTTTATCCACCTCATAGCCTCTTTTCTCACACGTTTTGGCAAACGCTATTTTTAAGTCACCCGCGCTTTCATCAACCGTTTTTTCTAGAACATACATATCGTAAAGATCCTTCGCTCTGCTATTCAAAACGCCTTTTGAAAGAAACGTCTGCATCTTTTCCGCAAGAACGCTCACGATAGAATAGCTTTTCAAGTGAATTAGTTCATTTGTCACTAAGCAGCGATACGCGTAATCACAATCGCCTGGATAAACAACGTCGTTCGTCGCGATATCGACGTCGAAGTGATGTCTAACGTTTTCTAGCTTTCCCTCTATCGTTACGCTCCACCCGCCATAAATATCATCCTTTTTAATCTCGGAATCGCCAATATAGGTAAAGACCACGTTATCATCCACCGGCCATTGGCATATTTCTTTAACGGTTTTAACGATAAAGTCATGTTCCACGTTAAGTCGTCTGACGATGAAATCGACATCCGCCTTTGATCGACTTTCGACGCCGAGAACGGAAGAAAGATACAAACCCCTTTAAGAACGAAGTGTTCGGAATACGGGGATGCCGCAAACCGTGCGAGGAAGCAATCGAAAAAGTACCGAGAATATACAACACCTGCATTAACCCCTTTTTGCCTCGCTATGTTTCTAGCCCTATCCGCCAGAGACGCTTTGTTAATTTTCATAATTCATAATCTCCAATATATCAAAAACTTTGTTTTCTATGTTCCTCATTCGCGCATATTCAAACAAGAAGGCCATATCTGTGTTTTTCTTGCAAAGGAACGTTTTGATTCCTTTGATGAATGTTTCGCTATCGTAATCTCGCCTTTTTCGGATCATTTCGACGATTTGCTTTTCCGTTCCGAAGCAAGAAACCTCATTGCCGAAGAGTGTTTGAACGTTTACATTGCCAATTTGAAACACGTCATGTCTATTTTCAATATGGCAAACAAAAGGCATTTTGATGGATTCTTTTCTGACCCTGTATCCTTTGGGCACAGTGAACTCAATATTGTTTGGTATCTTATCGGTCAATCGAAGCAAATATAGAGCGCTCATGCCGGAAAATATGATTTTTGGGTATCTCTTTTGAAGGATGAACATATCATCGACGACGGAGTCTACCGAAGCGTAAACGCCAGGAGAAACTTTTTCGAGCCCGTTGCTCAAAACGTATCTCGAGAACATCGAAGGAGAAATGCCATTCTCTTCTGCTTTAGACCTTTGGAGAAAGCCATTATGTTCCTTCATAATTTTTATAATTGTTCCCTCACGATTTTGATTCATTTGTTACACCTTTTTCCAGTTTAGTGTAACGTTTTAATCATTTTTTATCAATGTTCCGGATACTCGGATAAAAAAGGATCAACAATTCCATCCCATCCATTAAATAAAGCGGATTGTCTTCAATGCCCAAGTTTTTCTTGTTCTCAGCATGCCATTTCACATGCGAAATGGCGAATCTATAAGAAACCTTCGCAGCTCTACATTAAAAACCGCTTAAATTGCCTAAGAAAGATTTCAACTAAATTCGGCAGCTGTGATAATTGCCGAATTTAGTTGAAATAAAGATCCATGCTCAACCATGCATAAACAAGCTTTTAGAAAGAACCCAAAGAACGCCGACAAAACAAACGAAAGAAATAAGAGGCTTCTCTAAAGTATCCTGTTCTTATAATTTGTGGAACATCAGCAGCCGCCATTGAACTATTTTTCGACTTTTTCGCCAGTGCATTGGCGATTTGGTCGAAGTTTATAAGTTCTTTCAACCCCATCTATAGAAATTACCACCGGACTTTAGCAAATTGATTTCTAAAAGGCCCCGAAATAAAAATTGCCCAAAATAAAAAGCAGAAGGCGACAGCTGAAGCCATATGAAAAGGCGCGGGATTAACCGCGCCTGAAGTATTCTCGGCTTAGATTAAGCGTGGAAGGCTTTGAGGTTGGAGAGGTAGTAGAAGCGCCCGTTTGATTTGGTGCCGAAACTGAATACCAAATCCTCTTCCCCTTTGAGCTGTTCCGCGGAAAGGGAAACGAGATATTCTGTGCCTGTGTTGTAATTGAGAACGCGCATCCCGATGTTGGTAATTTCAATTTGGAAATTAGCCCAAGTGCCAGCAATGGTATCCGCAGTATAACTTTCGGGCGCAGCAGGCCTAACTGCGCAATTGCCAAAATCTTTTTGTTTAAAAGTTAAATTGTCATAGGTACCATTAAAACCGCCTAAGGTGAAACGAAGGCCCATGTGGCTAGAGAATAAGGAATTGAAGTCAATTTTGCCGTAATTGACAGTAAGCCCGGCGCTAGTAGAGTTTCCCAACGCGTAAACGCCATCGAAGGAGAGGGCGCAAGTTTCTTTTAGCCACCCCCACGGGGCACCACCGGAGGATCTGGATTCCGTCTCTGCCCTAGTCTCCAAAGCACCGTTTGTAACGGTGACATTTTCCTTTCCGCTGAGGTTTTTATAGGCGTACTCGCCTTTAGCAATGCTAGGATAACCGATGAAGTAATAGCACTGATTCGAAGCATGCGAGTATAGACCAATTTCTACGCTGGCGGTTCCGCTGGCTTGATCGTCGCTCAATTCGATGGTGGCCTCTTTGCAAGAATACACTACGCCATCAGCCGCGTTAACCCTATAGAAAGCGCGTGCCTTTACGGTTTCCCCATCAAGATAGAAATAAACTTTGGAAGCGGTTAGGAAGGCAGCGCTATTTTTCTTTTCGTTATAAAAGATGGTTTGCTCATTGAGGGTGATAGTCGAACCGTATTGATACCCACCCAATTCCATACTCATGGTTTTCCCGCCGGCCAATGCGGTCTTAAAATCAATTTTTGGGAGATAGAACGTTTGCGTTTCCCAATCGCTCCATCCCGTGGTCAGCGTAGGAACAACACAGATGCCACTGCTAGCCTTACTCTCGCCTCCGAAATCTTCGAATAGCTTAGCTTTTACATCAGCGTCGACCTTCTTAGCGTTATTATCCCACGCTAACGAAGAGAAGGCGGCACTAACCGTTGTAAACGTAGGAGTGCTCCCTTCTTTTTTGTATTCCGTGATGTCGTCGTAGGTCACGTTGTCTTTAGAAAGCGTAACCTGCTCATACTTTTTGTTGCCATACTTCCATTTCGCGGTTAATTCGACATTGTCGTTAACGGCGGTTTCGAAATTGTACTTGGCCCCGTCTTTATACCAACCATCGAAGGTATAGGAATCATAGTAATCGTCGGCAGCCCTGGTCGGGTTCGTCGGCTCCGTCGCGGTTCCGCCATAAGCCACGTCTTGGGCAGTCACTTCCGTTCCGCCATAGGAATCGAAGGTGACCTTTGGGGTGAGCTTTTCAACATAGCGATCGTCGGTAGCGTCAAGTTCGGCGAAATAGGGGCTCTTGGAGAAGTCTCCGCCTTCTTCGATGATGCCTTTGGCGGGCTGAGTGAAGACGTGGGTTCCAAGCGCGGAGCAGCTAGCCCAGAATTCCTTCGACCCATGGGTCGTGAAGGTGGGTGCCACAGCGGCATAATGCTTCCAAACGACGGAGTCAGCGTTGTCGTTGGCCAAAACGTCGATTGGGCTACCGCCTTGGCTCATGGCCACGGTCGAAACAACGCCAGCAGACATCACGGCAGCGAAAGCCAACAACATGACTTTTTGCTTCTTTTTCATTTTGTTCTCCTTATTGAGAGCCCTTGAGGGGGCGCCGTTACGAAGGAATCGGCGAAGGTTACCCCAAGAACTTTTTTCAATTGACACTATTTTAGAAAGGGCTTTCACGTGCGCGCAAGAGAATGAGGAAATTAAGTAAAGGATTGCGAACCCAAGTCAAAAATGGTACCGCTTACATTTTGAGAGAAACCATCGTCGTCAGCACGAAAAAGACCCCGTTTTTAGCAAGGTCAAACGCAAGCAAGCATCAAGCTTTCTGACTCATCCACACGGACAGCCCGGCGTTAGGATCATCCATGTTTTTGGCGGCGGAGCTATAGTCGCAAAGCCTAAGACCGTCTAAGAAGAGGATTGTTTCCTGGCAAGGGAAAGTCTCGTCTTTGACGAGTTTCCCTTTCTTAGAAACGGAGATAGGCTCCGAAAGGTCTTCGTAACGCGCATCGGCGGATAAAACGATCGGACCGCGTTTGAAGGCGACTTTTTCGTGGCAATGAAGCGTTTCTATCCTAAGCGGCAACGTAATGGAGATCGTGTCCTTGCCCCAAACCCGATCAATAAAGCCATACCCTTCCGGAGTTGTCTCCATTTCTAGAGGTTCCCCATTTAGGCGAAGGGAGGCTTCGCCCCAAGAAGGGAGGCGGAAATAGAGGCGGAAACGCCGCCCCTGCCCTTGCACGGACAAGCGCGCGGAGCCCGATCGATAGAGGTTTGCCCGAAGCGAGAATAAAACCTTTCTTCCTTCAATTATGTCGCTAGCTTTGAAATCGCTATAGAGGTTGACGCAATAGCCGTCTTCGCCCTTTAAGAAGGCAAAATCGCCAATTAGACCCAAACCGTATCCCCCATTGGCGGCGCAGCAACCATAACTGCGGTCGTTTTGAAGGCGCATGTAGCCTCCAACGACAGTGGCTCTCCTAGATTTGACTAACGGAGAATAGGAATCGAAGAAATAGGGCTCATGGGGCGGAGCGTCATAGCCGTCGAGCCTCCAAATGCGCCCTTCGGCGAGGTTCATGCTCTGATGTTGGTCATTGCAGGAGCCAAGCATTGCGTTATAGGACATGGTCTCAAGCAAGTCGGCGTAATGGGGATTTCCGGTGGATTTCAAAAGATCGTCGCATAAAGACATGAACATGACGGTGACGCAGGTCTCAAGCCCCGGTTTGCAGGGGATTTCGGTCTGATTGTCGACGCTGTTGCTGAAAAACTCAGACACGGTCCCGATGCCGCCGGTGATGGTGAATTCGCTCTCCACCACTTTGCTAACGAAGGCTTCGACGCAGCGGATGTATTTCTCTTCTCCCGTCGCCCATCCATAATGGAGCAGCCCTTGGTAGCAAACGATCATCTCGTAGGCTTTCTTGGATTTCCATTGATAGGGATATGACCCCTCTTTAAAGGCATTCTCCACCAAGTCTTCGCCCTGGCAAAGGCCGCTAGAAACGATGTAGCGGGCAAAGGAAAGATATTTTTTGATGCCGGTCAAGGAATAAAGGTCGACGTAAACCCCGAGGATGGAAGCGCTATTTAAGGCGCCATAGCTGTTGGAGGTTTCCAGTATCCCTTTTTTGCCTTCCCCCCTGCCCACGCAATCCATGATGGCGTTGGTCTGTCTTTTCACGGAAGAAAGAACTTTGGCCTTCTTGGATTTGCTATGAGAAATGGAGCAATAGGAAAGCATCCCGATCATCGCGTACTTCCTCGACCAAAGGTCCCATCCCGTCAATCGCTGCTCAGGGATGTAAGAAGAGAGAGTTCCGTCAGGCTCAAGGAAAGAGGTCATCTCAAGAACGGATTCCTCGATGATTTGATACAACTTGGGGTTGCCCGTGATTCGGTAGCATTGGCAGGCCCCCCGAACGAATTTCCCCCAAAATTCACCCCTCCAGGACCCGTCGCGATCGCTATGGAGCTGAAACTGCGAGGCGAAAAGATGGTATTTCTCCCGATCGAGGAATTCTTCTTCGACGATCATAGAGACCAAAGCGCCGGGGTAGCCGCCGAGTTTCAGGCGGCGTGGCTGCAAAGAGGTGAGCTTCATGCTTTGGAACTTTCCACGCGCCAAGATCCGATTTGGCTGACGTTATTGCTAAGGAGCTCCTCCTTGGTGTCGTAGCGGACGATGCCCCCATTGGAAATGGTCGGCTGAGCGAAATAAGCCCAAGCCAAGTCGGTATTCTGAGTCGCTTTGAAATACCAAGTGACGCCTGGCAAATCGCCGAAGAGGTCTTTTTTCTCATTGTCTTCCTTGGAGCCGAGGACACAGTGCATCATGGCTTCCTCGGAGGCCCCGGCGTAATCGAAGGAGCCCAGCTTATCGACGTCGTTTTTAGCGTAGGAAGCGAAGAGATTCTTTCCCTGGGTCCCGCTAGCGATCGGCATGAAGACGCTAGAGACGACGTAAACGTTGCGGAAGTCCCCATAGAATTGGCCGTAAGGGCCGGAGCTAATCGTGTTGTCGACGCGAAAGAGGGCGCCTTTTTCCTGGCTGGCCTTCGTGACGGCGAGGCAGCTGGAATCCAGAGTCAAATCCACGTAGATGTCCTTCATGACGAGGTTGTTGAACCGCGTTTCGAATAAAGCGTAGGAATGGTCGTAGTAATTCGTGGTCGTCACGTAGAGGTTATCCAAGTTCGCGCCCCAGCCCGTGACGTTGTTGGTCCAATTGTTGCGGGCAAGCCCGGAGCAATAATCGCTACTAGCGAAGGTGAATTCGAAATGGGCGTTCTTGATGACGGCGCTTTCGCCAAGCCCGCCGAAAATCCCCTCGCGGCCGACTTTGGCTTTCAAGGTGTGCCCCTGCCCATCGAAAGTGCCTTTGAAATAACGGCTATTGGCGTCCCCGGCGGCGTAATAAGAACCCATTTGGGAAGTCATGTTGATGATTTCGGCGATGTCTTCTTCGAGGATGTAATACCCATCCACGATGCGCCCGCTGGCGAGTTGGAACACCGAGGCAAAGTTGGAGGCTGTGATGGCTTTGGTGTAGACGAAGGAATTCTCGAAATAAAACCCGCCTTTGTTGGTGAGGATCAGCAAGGATTCGGAGGCGTCCCCTGCGGCGGAGAGGCCTTTGATGAGGCCGTTAGCGGAGAAGTTGAGCTCGCGCTCGCCTTGCTTAACGTAAGTCAGCGTAGCCCCTTCCCCGAAGTAAGTCGAGGTGGGGAATGGGGTCTCGGAGGAGACGCGGAGCTGCCCCTGGTAGGTCGCGACGGGGCAAGTGACGGTGACGCTAACGAAAGTCGAATAGGTTCGCCCGTCTTCTCCGGTGTAGGACCCGTAGACTTTGGTGCCTCCTGCTTTCTTCGCCTTGATGGTGCCATCCTCGGAAATGTCGACGACGTCGTTGTCTTCGGTCACGATGGATGCCTCGATGGGCGTTCCCCCGTCGACGGCTTTGAAGGAGAGCTTGGCGGTAGTTTCGTAGAGTTCGCCCTGCCATGAATCGATCAGGCCAAGCGAAACGGAGTTGGCGACGAGAGTTTTGCCTCCGCTAGTGATTTGGCAATAGACGGAGACGTCTTTGGAGACTTTCACGCGAATCTTCTTCTCCATCAAGGCGTTGGAGAATCCATTCCAGCTTCCAGCAACAGTGATTTCGGTCTCTCCTTCTTTCTTCCCGGTCAAAACTTGGTTTTCATAGGAGAGAACCCCGTCTTCTTGGAGCGTCACGGATATGGGGCAAGAATAGAGCTCGTCGCGGAAAGACGCGTAGCCGCGAAGAACAAAGGACGACCCTTGGGCCAGCTGAATCCCTTCCTCGCCCACTTGGTCAAGCAGCAAAGAAGGAAGGTAATTCCCGAAGGAGACCTTCACTTGGCAAGTCGCATAAGCAAAGCCGCATCTAGCGGTGATTTTCGCTTCGCCCCGGCCGACGGCCTTCACGGTTCCTCCTTCCACTTTCGCCACTTCCGCATTGGAGCTTTCCCACGTGACGTTATCGGGAGAAGAAGCAATCGCGGAAAGCTCATGGGTATCCCCGAAAACCAAATCCAAGGAGGATTCGCTTAAGGAGATGGATTCCGTTACTTGAGAAGAGGTCTCAGACGGCTTATCCGCGCAGGAGGCTATCCCTAGCAAAGCAAAGGGAAATAAAGCCAAAGCGATGAATTTCGTGGATTTTTTCATAATCAAACCCCCAGTCCTTCCAAGAAGGAATTGATGGAGACGAATTCCTTGATGTCTTTGATGCCCATATCAAGGCAGATGTCCTTGAATTTCTTTTTGATTTGGAGGAATTCCTCGGCGGTGAATTTGTCCTCGTAGCAGCTGATGGTCACCTTGGCCGGGACAATCCATTCGATGTCGATATAGCTATGGAGGCGTTTGTATTTCGCTTCGTCCTTCTTATAGACCTCGATGGCTTCATAGGCCTTGTCGCAGAGATCGAAAAGCTCTTTGACGAAGCCGAAACCCCAATATTTTTTGTTGGAGGAGATGTCCGCTTGCATGGAACCGCCATTGCCGATGCCGTTCTTTTCGATGATCTTGGCGAACCACAAACGCAATTTGTGAAGCATTTCCTTCATAACCGGAGCCGCGTTCTCATAGACGTTGTCCATGAAGCTCTCGATGAGCTCATCCATGTCGAGGGAAGCGTTCCAGCTCTTTTTCGACAAAACGTAGTTGGCAAGGCCGCCGAATCCGGGGTCGGCCCCCCTTTGGTCATTCTTCACCTGCTCGAAGGAGAGGGAATAATGGTATTTGGTCAAATAGGCATGGTAATCGGCGTAGAAGTTATAAATGTCGTAGAAAGCGAGGTAATCGTTGAAGAACCCCCCATAGCTCCACGCCCAAGTCCCGGGATAGAAATTGCCCCAGGCCTTGAGGACCTGGCGGGCTTCTTCGTTCGCCGAAGAATAGAAGGAACGCCCGTAGTCGAAGTTCATCGAAGCGACGAAAGGCATGAGTTTCACCCCTTCATCGGGCATGATGTCGTCTTTGTATTCAAACGTCCCATCTTCCTTTTCCTTGAAAGGAGGGGTCATACAGGCTTGATAAGCGAAGAAGCTGTAATTCAATTCGCGCTTATAGGCGGCATTCTCCTCTTTCTCCATCCACGCGTTGACGGTCTTCCCGACTTGGTTCATGAAAATGATCACCGCGGCGGTTGAGGAATTGTTGTGCTCATTCTTCATCTGCGTGCAGGTGGGGCAATCGCACATATCGTTGATGTCGTTGACCCCGAGGAAGGCGGTCGTGTAGTTGGGATACTCGGCAACGGGGTGCCAAGTCAAAGAATCTTCGATTTTCTTCGCGGCGATTTGGATCATCCGGTTCCATTCTTCTTTGTCGCCGCGGGCGTTGAAGCAAAGCTGGTCGCCTTTTTGGGAATAGAACTTCGGATGCTCCGCCTCATAAAGGCTCTTGGGGAAGTAATAGAAGCTATTGTGGTTGACGCTATAGGAGGTCCCCGGGGTATCGCCTTCGTAAATGGGCAGCAAAAGGTCGTTGACGCTATCGGTCACGCGCATCCTATAGCCGAACATTTGGTTCTGATCGGCCGTCGGGAAAAGCAATCCGCGCTTTTGACGGTAGGCGACGTCTGGGATATCGATGACGTCATAGTCGCATAAAGGCGCGTCTTTGACGTTCTTGTCCAAGGTGTAGCAATTCTCGTAATAGGTCTCGAAGCCAAACGCGAGGTTTAAGAAGTCATAGACGCCATAAAGGGTCGCGTAATCGGATTCGCCATAAATGAAGATTGATTGCCCTTTGGTGAGGATCCTCACGCCGTCGCGCCCATAATCCGCCCAATTCGTATCCTCTAGCTTAGCGGAGACGAAATATGCGTTTTTGCCAAGGGAGATATAGGTGTCGGTGTTCGAATAGGCGAGGTTGGAATCGTAGACGACGCCTAATTCGATTCCCGTGGCCTCCAAAAAGAGGGAGGTGAGCTCGTTGCGCGCGTAAAGGAGCTGCTCATTCTCTTCGGAGGACATGACGATTTTGTAATTCGTCTTGCCGTTTTTGATTAGAGAATGGGAGGTCGGAGTCGCCGTGAAGCGATGATGGGTCGCCTCTTCTTGGGTTTCGGACGAGGACTCGCCTTTGCTGCTAGACCCGCCGCACCCGGTCAAAACCATCACCGCGGAGGCGGCGAGGCCAAAGAGGATTTTGCGATTTCTTTTCATGTTCTTCCCTCCTTATTCCACGATGAGGGTGTATTCGCCGTAGGCGGTGTTCCCCTCTTCGTCTTGGGCCATGACGTAAACTTTGTATGTGCCTTTATTCGCAATCGTCACTTGGTCCCCGTCTTTGGCCTGGGCGGTCAAAACGCCTTTTTGGTCATAGACGAGATGCCAAATGTCGAAGTCTCCGGGTTGGGTGATGTTGTCTTTGACTTCAACGCTAGGCAAAGAGCTCGCCACGCCGGCTTTGATCGTGTAGCTGTTTGGCAAATTCACGATGGTTGGAGGCTCAAGGTCAAGAACGCTTACCATGTCCTTCAATCCGCCGGAAACCGCGTTTTCGGCCCCATCGCTTATCGCATAGGAGAAGACATAAGAGCCGTAATCGTCCAAAGTGACGACGTAATCCGAGTCAAACGCCCCAACGCTTTGAAGGGCAACGCCCGAATTTTTATCCTTTACCGGCGTCACTTCGTTAGCGACGTTTTTAAGCACCGACAAGGTGACTTTGGAAGAGCTGATAGGCGTTAAGACGTCGGCGACGTGGGGCTTGGAGATCACGATTTCGTCGCCGCGATGGCCAATGCGTTCGGGGAAGGAGGCGGAAGCCATCGGGGCGATGCGGTCACGCGTGGATCCGGAGCGGAAGGGTTGGTTGCCGACCATGGAGACGTCGATGTAGTCCCCGCTGCTCAACCCTTCGCCTTCCACTTTGAGCAAGAGGGTGTCGTCGGGGAAGGGATTCTCCATTTGGTAAGAGACCCCCGCCACAACCAAGGTTGAATTGGACTGGCTATAAAGGATGGAGGCCCCGGTGGAATTCCAATTCTCATTGGGGGTCTGCTTCCTGCCGTTGACGCTCACTGAGGCGCTATCGAAAGCGATTTTTATGGAGGCGGAGGCGTCTAAAGAAGACAAGGTGACCGTCAGGCTTTCAAAAGCGGAGGCTTTGAAATTGAAATTAAAGCCAGAGAAAAGCAAGGGATTAACGAATTCCATCTCGCCATGCCCGGTGGCCGTGGCTTCGTAGCGGACGAAGTCGGCGTTCTTGCCTTCTTCGGTTTGGACGTTCTTGCCTTCGAAATCGCCGACGAAGTAGCGGGTCAAATCGACTTTGCGCCCATCCCATCCCGTGTCGACGATAGAAACTTCCCCGGTCTCGAAGGAGGCGGATGAATTGGATTTCGGGGCGAATTTGAACTGGACTTTGCTAGAGCCACTGACGGAGAAATCCGAGGCATTGGCTTCTTGGTATTCGCCACCATCGAAGCGGGCGTAGCAAAGGACATCGTCCTTTTCCACCCCCTTCTCTCCGTAAATGTAAGCCGAGGGGGCGTCCAAGCGATAGGAAGCGCCCTTCATGAAATAATGGGGAAGGGAAACTTCATTGGAGGCAAACGTCGCCTGCAGATTGGCCTCGACGTCGAATTCATACGTTTTCTGTCCCGAATAAAAGGCGTCAGAATAGGAATAGACCGCCGAATAATGGCCAGAGCAGACGAGATCGACGTCATCGACACTAGAAACGGTTTCCTTCTTGCCGTCAGGATAAGTCAATTCAATGGAGACTTTGCAATCGTCGTTGAGAGAGAGGGCTTCGAAGTTGTCGAAGCGGATTTTCTTTCCGGCCTTTAGGCTGGAGAAGGGGCGGACTTCAAAGGAGATGCCCTCCTTCCCGAATTCGGTCACGAAGAGGTCGATCCTCTCCTGCGCCAAATTGCCATAAACGTCCTCGGCCTCATAGATAACGGTATAAACGCCGAGGCTATCGGGGGTGAAGCGATTATTCGATGTGGAAACCATGCGCCGGGAGCTAGAATCATAGCCATACCAAACGGTGGAGCGGACTTGTCCCTTCAGTCCCGTCTCATCGTAGGCTTTGGCCTCGGGGATTTTAATTTCGATTCCGCCCATGACCTGGGCTTGCTTTTCCGAAGCGATTTCCAATAAGGGCTTGCGGGTGTCTTTGTAATAGTCCATCGGGTTCAGGGCATCGCCATAAATCCCGGCGATCTCCCCGATTTCGATGGGAGCCGTATCGATACCGCTATAGCCGCTCGCGGTTAAGGAAAGATAGGCAAGGCCCGTCTTAAAGCCGGAGAAAGAAGAGGAGAAAACGTCGGAGTTATTGAATTCGGCGACCAAGGCGTAATCTTGAGATTGGTCGTTCCCCGCGTAAATTTTGTAATGATCGGAATCGGAGGAATCCAAATAATAGGAGATGTTGTTGAGGACTTTGGAGGTGGGGTTGTTGCCCGTTATCTTCGTTCCTCCCGTTGAGCTGACGCGGTAAGAGGTGTCATCGATGACGATCGTCCCGGAATCGTCTTTGCTAAGGCCGACGCTCCTGCCTCCGTTATAGGAGGCGGAAATGTAGTTCTCGTAGTAATAGGAACCGCGGCTATTGGTGATCGTGAAATAGTTGTTGGAATCGTAGGCGTCGGTCAAGCGCACGCTGATGGAACGAACGACGGGGGACTCGGAAACGTCGTTGAGATTCCAGGAGATCAGCTTCTGATATTTGGACTCCGACAAATCGATGGGCTGAGCGAAGCGGAACGTATCCCCCTCGGAAAGCCCAAGGCGCAATCCGTTGGGGTAGCCGCTGTGGGCGAAATAGGTATTCAGGCTTCCGTAGTCGATCGTGGATTTGCTGCTTTGGAAGGAATAGACGTCCTGGAAGACGGAGAATCCTTTGGAATAGGTCATTCCGCCCTCGCCATAAAGAGAGAGCGTATACGTCCCGTAGGCATCGAGCTTGTAGGAGGAAGATGATAAGTTCGTCCCATCGGGATAGGTTAAGCAAGAGGAAAGGATTTTGGCGGTTTTATCGCCTTCGGATAAGGTCGCGCTTTTGGAGATGAAAAGGGAGTCGCCGACGTTATAGATCTCATCGAGTTCGAAGCCTTGGACGCTGACGCCTTCTCCTTTAACCTCAAGCCCTTGCATAGAAGGCAAAGCCAAAAGGGACAATGCGGATAAAGCGGCGATGAATTTGGTTTTTTCCATGGGTTCTCTCCTTTATTCTTTGATGCCGCCCGCGGTGACGTTGCCCATGAGCTTGTTGCGGAAGGCGATGAAGATGACGGTGATGGGGATGGCGAGGATCATCGAGGCCGTGATTTTAAGCGGCGCGGTCTGGAGAAGGAATTTCTCCGCCCCGGTGCCGATGTCAGATTTCGCTAAGGACATTTCGTAAACGGCGCGGGCAAGGGTAGGATGGGTCGGCAAGTAAAGCATCGTGGCCTGCCAGTCGTTCCACAAAGCGATGAATTGGATGAGGAAGACGGTGCTGATCGTTTTGATGGCCATCGGGAAATAAATCCGGAACATGACGGTGAAGTCGCTCGCCCCGTCGATTTCGGCGGCTTCGCGATAGGTGTCGCTCATGGAACGGAAGAAGCCGAAATAAACGAAGTAATACATCCCAGCCCCGGAGAAGAAACGCAGAAAGTTGCCCCAAATGCTGTCGAAGATTCCAAGCTGACGCAACCAAGTGAGCTCCGAAGGCAAGGCGCCGACGATGGGGATGGAAAGCATCAAGGTGAAGACGACGTTGATGACGATGGAGATTTTGTATTTGTATTTGCAGGTGAGATAGGCGGTGATGGCCGGGACAACGGAGATGATCAACGCCCCGACGCCGGCGTAGATGAGGGTGTTGAAGAGCATTTGGACAAAACCGATGTTCTCGCCGGAATGGCTCACCAAGTTATCTCCGACGTACCAACTAGAGTTTAATTGCTCAAAGACGAAATTCTTGAAGATGATTCCGTAATTGCGGAACTGGAAGAATTCGTGGTTGCTCGCCAAGGGGTTATCCCAGTTCCCCCAGTCGATGAAGGGGAAGGCAATGGGCCCGTTTTGTTCGAAGTCGTTCTTGCTCTTCAACGAGGTCATGAATCCCCAAAGGAGCATGAAGAGGAGGAAGAAGGCGAAAACGGAAATCAAAACGGCCAAGATGACGTAGAAGGCGATGTCGACTTTGCTCGTCTTCGGCTTCTTGCCGCGAGAGATTTCGTGCTTTTTTGCAGAAAGCATCATCAATCCTCCTTCGGCCCAAATTTATTGAGGGCGTATTTGACTAAGAAAGTAACGGGGACCACGACTGCCGTGAGGGTGAGCCCCAAAGCGGCCAAGGCGGGGTAGCTGATGTAATTGGGAACGTCCCCAAGCAAATTCGAATTCAGGGAGTTGATGTAGATGTAGTATCCGATATTGGCCATGGCGCCGGCGTCTTCGCCATAAATGTTGAAGACCTGATATTGCGAGGTGCATACCTGGGAGACGATGACGATGGCAAGGGAAACGATCGTCGGATAGATCTTCGGGAGAACGACGTGCCAGAGGATGGAGATGGTGTTAGCCCCCTCTAGCGAGGCGCTTTCGATAAGAGAAGGGTTCACGTTGCCCATCGCGTTGGAATAAAGCAAGACGTTCACCCCGAAGCTCATGATGAGGTTGAAGAGGATCATGATCCAAAGCTGGGTGCCCGGAGTCTTGAGGACGTCCATTTTCTCCACGCCGAACCACTGGAAGAGCATTTCGGGAACCGCGGATTGGACCATGTATTTGAACAATATCCCCAAAATGACGCTAGAAAGGACCTGGGGCAAATAAAGAACCGTTCTGTAGAAGGCGCTTCCGGGGCGCTTTTTGTAAATGTAATAGGAGGCCAACAGAGCCAAAGGCTGAGCGACGAACAAATCGATCGCGACGAAAATCAACGAATTCCGAAGCATATAGGGATACTTGGAAAAGGAAGACCAAGCGATGCCGAAGTTGTCCCAGCCCGCAAAGGAGGTGATGATTTTCCCTTGGCCGTAATCCATCGTGTAATTCTGGAAGGCCATGACGAAGGAATTGATGTTGACGTAAAGGTAGAAGACGAAGAAATGGAGGATGGGGACGATCATGAACGCCATGTAAAAGGCGAAATGACCAAGCTCAGATTTATTGAGCTTCTTTTTCTTCCCTCCGTGCGTGATCGTTCGATACATCGTTAACCCCCACTGCCATTACTTGGACATCGCGTTCCAATTGTCTTGGTTGAGCTTTGTTTGATTGAAGATATATTCGGCGGTGCAATTCAAATGCTGGAACGCCGACAAATAGCCGCCTTGGACAAGGGTTCCGTTGGGGGCGGTGAAGTTATTGAGCTGCATGTTGTAAGAGACGAGGAAGGAAGAGTAGTTCTTCTTCAAACGGGTGGAGGAAGAAGAGCACTGGATGACGTTGGCGTCTTTGCGGAGGGTCGCTAAATCCTCGTAATAGCTGTTGTCGAGTTTGGACATGTCATAGCTGTAGCTGACCGGGGCGGTAAGTCCAGTGAGCTCGGAGAAAGCAGCGAGCTCAGAGTCAGAATAGATGAAGCTTAGGAATTCCTTAACGGCCTTTTCTTTGCCGTTGGTGGCGGCGCGGGAATTGGCGAAAGCAACCGTGTTTCCGACGTTTAGCAAGGTCGGCTTCTTGCCTTTGCCTTCCTCGACTTGGCCGGTGAGCTGGGTCGGAAGCGGCATGAAGGAGGTATGGTGCTTAGCGCCGCCGTTCATCTGGCTATAGAGTTTGAACGTGCCGACGTCGGCGGCTTCGTGGCACCAATAAGAGCCGTCCCAAAGCATGCCATAACGCTTGGTGTTGTGGCCATTGACGAACCAGTTCATAGCCTCGGTGGAAGAACCCTGCGGGTTGGTAAGCTGCTCGGAGTCAATCCATTTGTTGGCCAAAGCCATTTGGAAATAGGCCAAGGAATAATAGCGGTTGGCCATGTTGTACATTTGATAGCCGCTTTCATCGGTCAGGGTCATCGAGGAAACCGTCGGCTTCTTGATGCCAGAGCCACTATAAAAAGCCTCTTCGTCGGACCATCCGGTCACGACGTCGACGGGCGAAGAGCTCCAATCGCAATAGATGTCGCTCATGGCCTCCCCGGTTAACGAGGCCCACATAGCCATGGGCAAATACCACGAATAATATTGCCCAGCGCCGTGGAGGAGAAGCGGGGAAACGCCCAAAGAATACATCTTGTCGCAAAGGATGTTGAATTCCTGAAGCGAGGATGGCAAGCCATCATCATAGTCGCCGCGGATGCCGTTGGGGCCGACGGACTTGGTGACTTTGCTATCGGCAACGAAATCGGCATCGCCGTATTTGGAGGTGTAATGCTCTTTGTCTTCGGCGTCGGCGCTAGGGTCCGCGAAATAGAAATTCTTCTCGTCGAAGAGGTCCTTGTCATAAGTCACGCCGGGGAACCATTCGTAATGAGGGAGGGCGTAATAATGACCGTCGGGTCCCTTAAGACGCTCCAACATGTCGGATTGGATTTTGGATTCCATCGGCTTGACGACGTCATCGAGGTTCAAAAGATAGCCTTGGGCGGCGAGCTGATAGATATCGGGATTGCTTTCGTAGATGAAGATATCCTCGCCGCTGCTCTTCATCTCGGTGTTCCAAACCAAGCCTTTGGCGGAGCGGATCTTGAAGTTGATGCCCGTTTTCCCCTCTTCGAAGGAAACATCTTTGTTGGCTTCGGCAAAGCGCTTGGTGGCGTTGGTGACCCAGTCTTTGCCGCCGGTTCCATTGAAAACAAGGATGCTGACGGTGGTGATGGTACTGCTACTGCTACTGCTGCCGCCAGCGCAAGAGGCCAAAGCCCCCGCGACCATCGTCGACCCCAACAGGGCCAAGCACTTCATTTTGGATTTTTTCATTGTTTTATCTCCTTTTGTTATTTGGCAAATGATATCGGCAACGAATAAGAGCAGATCAGGCCATTCTTTTCCATTTTGGCTATGACCGTTCCGCTAGTCCTGGAATCGCCCATCGCTGATTGTAATGAGAACACCAAGCGATTCTCTTCCAAGACCGCCCCCGGAATAACGTTTCCGTCAAAGGTGGCTTCCAGTAAGTTCATGCCGCTATAGCGCGCGTCTAAGTCCAAGGAAGCATATTCCTCTTTGGAAGAGAGCGTCGTGGCTTTGGAATTCTCCGTCGCATAGCTCCCGGTGATGCCTTTAGCTTCGATGGGGAGGACGCAATTCGCGAGGTTGATGCTGCCGCCGCTTATTGAGCGTTTCACCCCAAGGTAAGCGAGTTTGGGGCAATCGAGGACGACCGAATCAAATTCGCAGCCGCCCATCCCCTCATAAGAAGGCCCACCGAACAGGGAGACGAGGGGAGCCGCGGATGTGATGCTGACGTTTTTGAAGAGGTTGCCATGGGCGATGCTTGAGGAGATGAACCCCTGGTTTGAGCCGAAGATCGCCTTAGAGTAATTCGATCCCCAGCCATTCTTGAGCACATTGAAGCTAACGTTCTCGATTTCGGATCCGCATATTGCGATGCCAAATACAGCCTGGCACGAATTGTCGTAAGAACCAAAGGTAGGAATCGCGAAGTTGACGTTTTGGATGCGGGAGCCGCCTCCTAAGACGGAGAAGAGACCGCCGTAATTCGCACGAATATAGACCGTTTTGCCGTTTCCATCGATCGTGCCCCGGAACCCTCCGGCGCCCGTGGCGTCGAACTGCTCTTGGACATAGCCACCTTTATTGACCGGAGAGGAGGCGCTACCGATGTCGTTTGATAAACGGTAATAGCCGTAATTGATGATGCGGCCGGTGCGGTAGGTATCTAAGGCTTGGAACTCCGTGACGTTGGTGATGAGCTTGGTGATGACGGTGACTGGAGCGAAGACCTCCACGTCTTTTCCGTCTTTCTTAGCTTTGACGACCACTTCTCTTTCGCCGGCGATGCCTTTGGCTTGAAGAGGAGCTAGGTCAATGGTGTCGGGGTTAGTGCCCAATTCGACGCCGGCTAGGCTAATGGAGGAAATCGAATCCGCATCGAGCTTGGCTTCGCTTAAATCGAGGGAAGCGCTTGAAGAGGTGAGGAGGAATTCTTGTTTCGCGGAGAGGCAGATGGAACTCGGGGTCTCATTCAGGAGGATTTCCTTCACTTTATCGATTTGGGAGGGCAATACGCCTATATAGGAGACTAGATAATTCTCGATCGCGTAGGATAAATCGTTCTTGCCATCTCCATAATAAGACATCAAGTCATCATGGAATTTGCCAAAGCCCACGTAATTCCCTTCGGCTGGATAGACGCCGGAATCATCGAAGGTGAGCGAGGTTTCGTCGAGGTTGCTGCGGAACCTGTTCCCGAATTGACTGAAGCTCGTGAGCTCGAAGTCGCGAATCGTGTCTTCGTAGGAAACGCCTAGCAGCCCTTCGATCAGGAACGCGAGGGTTCCCGTGCGGTCGGCCCCGGCGTTGCAGTGGAAATAGACGGGATAGCTCTCCGGCTTGGAAAGCGTTTCGAAGATTGTCCTCAATGAGCGTTGGGTGATGCCATCGTCTGAAGCGGCGAGGTTGTAATTGGAGGAAAGCAATGATGGATAATCCTCCGCCCCGTTTGATTTAGCGAAGGAATCGGGGTCCAAAACGCGGTTATATTGACCCATTTGGGCTTGGATGTATCTCTTGGAGGAATCGAAGCAGCACCCCTGCTGATTGTTGTCGTCCTTCCCGGAAAGGCGAAGGTCGATCTCGGTTTGGATGCCAAGCTCTTCGTTGAAAACCTTTTTGCCATAATCGTCCAGACCGCTGAGCCCGGAGCTGGTGTTGAGGCACGCCCCGCGATAGAGCTTGCCATAGGCCAAAGCTTTCTCTCCCGACTTCCAACCGCCCAAATCACGAAGATTGCAGGTGCCAGAAGCGCGGATGAAGCGAACCGAGCTCCCAAGGGTTTTAAAGGTAGAGACCTCGGAGGTGTCGTGCGAGCGCGTGCCAGTCACCTTCCAGTAATAGGTTGTGCTTGGGATGAGGTTATAAATCTCACAAGCATTGGAAAGGGAGGAGACTTTGGTTGTAATGGGGTTTTCGAAAGCCTCGTTATCGGCAAGCATTACGGTGTAATTGGCGCTGCCGTCTTTGACCCAACTCAACTTTACCGACGTACAAGTTAAGTTTTTGTTTTCGGCCTTGCTAGCCTCTAAGAGGGCTTTCGCTTGTTCCTCCACCGTTGCGGCGTTGATGTAGTCAAGCAACGGCTTCGGGGTGATTTCGATTTCCTCGCCCTCAGCGGGAGAGGAAAGCTTGATTTTGTTGTAGGTAATTACGGGATCGTCATCCGGCTCAACAACGGATTCCGACGTTTCGGAAGAAAAGCTGGACTCGCTGGAAGAGGAGGATGCTTCCTGGTGGCTTTGGCATCCCGTCAAAACCATGGAAATCGAAGCAAAGCCAAGGAGAAGAAGCTTGGTGTTTTTCTTTTTCACGGATGAACCTCCCTAATTAAATGATAAAAACGGGTCTTGTAAGCGATTACATTTTAGAGACTATTTGTCATCAAAAAAATCACGTAGTTCGACATAAATGTCTCTATTTTTTACATGCCCTTCCTCTCGAGCGAGAAAAAAGAGCTTTTATGGCAATTTTCCGTTAAAACTAAGACGTTTCTCGATGAACGGGTCAGTTGGCTCCCCTTAAGGCGCAACGGTATCCAACGTTCCAAAAAATGGTTTAAAATTATGAAGCAGATACCACAAGCGGAAATAAGAAACATGCGCGCATTCAGCTCAAAGCAATTTTCATCTAAGGATCCCAACCTCCATGTGTTTTTCTATCGGAAAAAGGGCACGGAGCCTGTCCATACCCACGATTTCATAGAAATCATGTACATCAATTCGGGCGAAGTTGAAGAATACGTCAACGGCAAAAGCTTCGCCGCTAGAAAAGGCGACCTCGTGTTCATGAACTACAATAGCGTCCACTCCTTCAAGGCCGAGGACCACGTCACCTATTACAACATCTGTTTCTACCCCGAGACCTTCGAGAAGATCATCAACCCCGAGAACGCTTTCTCCCTCCTTTCCCTCTCCGCCTTCAACGAGCTTTCCAAAGGCAAGACGGAAGGCGTCGTCTCCTTCTCCCCCGCAGAGCAAAGGCAAATCCAATACATCTTCGAGAAGATGGTGGAAGAACAGGCCAAGAGATTGCCGCGTTTCGACCTCGTGAACGAGTCCTACATGAATATCCTAATCACAATGATATTGCGCAAAATCTCCTTGCCGGAAGAAACCGAAATCAGCATTTGGAACAAGCTCGCGGACTATATCTCCGACAACCTCGACGCCGACTTGTCCTTGGAGATGCTAGCTAAGCGCTGCTTCTACAACCCTTCTTACTTCTCCCGTCTATTCAAAAGCAAATTCAACGTTTCCCTCGTCGAATACGTCTCCAACAAGCGAATTGAGAAGGCCATGGAGCTCCTCTCTGACACCGAGCTCTCCGTCGCGGCCATTTCCTCGGCCTGCGGCTTTTCCAACAAAAGCGTCTTCTACCGTACCTTCTCCAAAGTAACGGGAAAAACGCCTAACGAATACCGGAACAAAAACATCCTCAGCAACCCAATCCAAACCAAAAAGGAGACCGATCATGACTAAGAACGAGCAAATCAGGGATTTCTTTCTGCAAAGCGTCTATGGACAGCTGCCCTCTTTCGACGACGTGGAGGCCTATTACGAGACCGTGGACGAATTCGATTCCTCCGTCGAGAAAGCAAAGCGGAGGGACGTCCGCGTCCATCTGAAAAGAAAAGGGAAAATAACGTCCTTCGGCTTTGATTTGTTCCTCCCCAAGAAAGCGAAGGGGATCTTCGTTTTCCTCTGCAATCGACCCGTAGGCCACATCTCCAAAACGGAAATCGACCCCAACCGCGACCTCAAAAGTTCCTTTTACCCCATAGAAGCCATCCTTTCTAGGGGCTATGGCTGCGTCAGCTTCCTCACCGCCGAAGTGGCCGAGGACAAAAAGGGATTCAGGTTCGGCATGAACAGCATTTTCGACGACGTAGACCACACCGTCCCCAATTCTTATGGAACCTTGAGAATGTGGGCTAAGGGATTCTCAATCATCGTCGATTATTTGAAACAATGCGAAGACACCAAAAACCTTCCCATCGCCAGCGTCGGCCATTCTCGCGGAGGGAAAACCTCTTTGCTAGCGGGAGTTCTCGACCCAAGGATCGACCTCGTCATCTCTTCCTGCGCCGGATGCACGGGAGACGCCGAATCAAGCAACTACCACAAAGGGGCCGAAACCATTGAAATCATCACCAAAGCCTTCCCCTTTTGGTTCGCGCCCGCTTATGGGGCCTATAAGAACACGCCCATGCCTTGGGATCAAAGCGATTTCCTCTCGCTCATCGCCCCGCGTTGCCTTTACACCTCCTCGAAAATGGAGGACCTTTGGGCGGATCCTCAGGGAGAATTCGAAACCCTTTTAAAGCTCAACCCCGCCTATGAAGCAAAGGGAGTAACCGGTTTTGCCCCAAGCGAGGGTTTCTCCATAAGCAAAGAAATGGTTTCCCAAAAGGGAAATATTGCCCACCACCACCTCAAAGGCGTCCACGACCTCGATGAGAGGGACTGGAACCTCTACATGGACTTCTGGGATTCTAAGCTTAAGCGCTGATCACTCTTCAATAAGCAACGTCGCGGTCGAAAGGTAATTCAAAGGCGTTTCGACGCGGATTTTCCCTTGCTCTATCCCAAATCTCACCTCATGGGTGGTACCGTCTTTACATATGGCTTTAATGGACTTTGGATGCAAGTTCCGCGCTTGGAAGGCCAAGGCGTCGTAAGAGCAATAATTCGCGTTGACGAACAAGGCCACATAACGCCCTTTTTGCTCATAAAGATAGGCATAAACACCGTCCGAATCGCTTTGGATGAAAGGCTTTTGCATATGAGGAAGCAAATGCGTTTGGAACAAATAACGGCGGAGCGGCATGAAGAAAGCGGTGTCTTCCGTCCCGTGTATTTCATAGGGATAAACCATGAAATGGGAGGATATAGCGACCCCATTCCCGGTTTTATTCATCCTCGCATCGTATAGGAACGAGACGACTTCCACGTCTTCTGCGTATTCCAAGGCGTAATAAGGCCCGGCCCGCCTTTGGCTGGTGGCCTTAAGGTGATGGAACCCATCAACCGCAACACCCTCTTGAGGCATTTCGAAGGCATCGGTCTGATGGAACTCGCCGCGGAGCTCAACGCTTTTGGCGAGAATCAAGGCAGAGAGGCCCCTTTGGTAAAGGATGAAAGCGGCTTTCCCGTCGACGAGGACGAAGTTATCGCAGAACAAATCCACGAGCTCATAAGGAGTGAAATTCCAAACGTTGTCGCCGGTTAAGACCACCACGTCCCCATCGAATTTCTTTTCTAGGCTCACGTGGTAGGAAAATCCCATAGAGGAGAAATAGCCAATGGGATCGAAATCCTTCGGGATGAGATTCAAGAAACCCTCTTCGTGGGTGTGATAAACCGTTTTCTCATCCGCAGGGAAAACAAGGCCGCGAGTTTGGCTGGGAAGAAGGCTCAAATCCTTCACCGCGTTGAGGTAAGGGGTCAAAGCGGCGATTTCTTCGCCATAGCCGAATTCTTCCTGGGCCCCGTTCCCGCAATGGGCGAAGATGTTATAGGTCATCCCCGATATGCCTAAAGGCAAGGCGCTCTCAAGCTGGAAGGCTAGGAACTTCTTGTCTTTGACGAAGACGGAGAAGGAGGAATTCTCAAGTTCGGGATAAATCAAGCAGTCGTCGCCTAAAAAAGCCCGATTGACCATCGAAATCCTGTTAAAATCGAAATAGTACTTCTTCGACGCCTCTTCTCGATAAGCGGGCAGATGGATGCGGTCGATGGCGATACCATCGCTAGACAAGGAGGCGTGCAGAGCCTTCCAATCCCTAGCTTCCATCGCATGCTGCCAAGGCATGGAGCTCATTAAGCCCACGTGGGTGGAGGGGCTAGCTTTCGCCACGGTTTGCCCGATTTCTTTGGCGAGGTCATTCAGGGTATCCCAAGAAACGTCGAGCCAGGCTTTTCGCTCTGGGCTTGGCTCGTTTTTGGAAAGGGCGGAGACGAATTCCTCGCGGCTCTCCTTTTTACCAAGCTTTTTTTCGTAGGCCTCCATATGCAAGGGGCAAAAGCATCCTCCCCAATCCAAAGGAGGATGGTTATGCAAACGATAGTCGTCTTCAATCCAAAGCACTTCGGGCTTTAAGGCGGAAACGTAGATGCTAAGCTGATGGAGATAGTAGGATTTCCATTCTTTGTCCAAAGGGCAGGCGACGAGTTCGGAGGCATTGCCGAAACGGTCCACCATCGTCTGGAAATGCTGCCCCGGGTGAAGCTTCCTCCCCCGGTCGAGATGCCCCATTTCCATCCAGGGGTTTAGGGAGACGCTGATGCCGTTAGAGGCGAATTCCTCTTTGGCTTTCTTCATCACCTCAAGCCAAGGAAGGAGCCCATCGTCCTCGATATGGCCGACGTTATGCTCCTCGCCATTGAATATCAAAATGACATTTTGAATCCCGTATTTCAGGCAGAATCGCTTTAAGCTGTCGATTCTTTCTTGGGCGTATTCATCAGGATAAATTTGGGCCCGAAGGCAATGGAGGAAGGATTTGGAATCGTTCATGGCGTCCCCTTTTCTTTGCTTTCACTATAATAGAACTCGTTTCTTTGGGGTCTACATGTCCTGCAAAAATGGTAAAAACCCGCGACTTTTAGCATAAACCAAGGCGCAAAAAGGCGTAGGCGTAAGACCAAAGCAAGGATTGCCCCCCATCATCGAGGCTATCGCGATTGGAAGAGACGTCGGAGACCAATAGATAAGTCGTCTCTTGAAGGTTGAACCAAGAGGCGAAGGATTTCCCTTCGTTATAGGAAGCGTCCTCCCCATCGAATACCTTCACGCCTTTCCTTTTCCCTCCTTGGGTAGAATAGAAGGCAAAACTTGTTGAAAGAGAAAGAATGGATTCCTCATTTTCCGAGGAGATTTCTTTCGCGTAAGAAGAATATTCCTTATGGCTATCAAGGAGAGTTTCGCCGAGCAAATAAATGTCCGAGACCGAGGAAATATAGGAATTCGCGATGACGTTGAATTGGCTGTCGTTTGGGGAAAACGCAGAAAGGTGAACGGCTTTTATTTCTTGGTTAGGGACCACTTCGAAGAGGGCCTTCTGGAAAGAAAGGTCCTTGCTTTCCCCTTCTAGGAAAATATCGAGGATCTCATTCTCCCTAAGGCGGTCTTTCTCGTTGTAAGCAAAGGCCAAAACGCCGGAAATAAGGGCGAATACCCCAAAGATTTTCCACCCATCGTAGGCAAGGGAGGAGAGAAGGGTCTTCTTGTTAGCCTTCATGCTTCTCCTCCAAACCCATGATGTAGCGCCGGTCATAGGAGACGATGTACGTTTGCCCTTCCTTCAAGGGAAGCTCTACGTCTTTAAGAAGCAAGAAAGGAACCGATTCCCCGTCTTTGCCTTCAAAATAAAGCACGAGGAATTCCAAGCGATTCGCGTTCTGATCATCCCCTTTTCTTTGAAAGACGAACTCGCCCGTTTGGCAACGCTTCCCCGTCGTTTTGAAGAAGGAATCCAAAGCCCTTGCTCTCGCTAAACGGTAGAAAAGGAAATAATAATCTAGCCCCACCATAAGCAAAACAATGGGGAGGGAGATGCCGAAATAGGCCCAAGTTTTGGAGCGGGGATGGAGGAAGAAAATCAAAAGAAGCGCGCATAGCGAAGCAAGAGTGGAAACAACCGCGAGGACAATCCACTTCTTTTTCTCATTCTTGCCTTGGCGCAGCCCTTCGTAGAGATCCCTCATTCTTCCCCCTCCTTCTTGAATTCGTAACGGAGCCCCTTTTTGTACAGTTCCGGGTAATACGCCTTATTGGTGAACGCGTCGAAAACGGAGAAGCAATAAAGATGCCAACCGACAAAATAAAGAGGAAGGATCAAAAGAAAGAACAACGCCAGAACAAGCAGCAAGACCATGATTTGATTCAAAAGGTTCAGGCAAATGACCGCGCAGGGGAATAAGAAGAAGGCTAGCGAAACCAAAGGGCGTTTAAGAACGTAGGAGAAGGCGTTTAATAGGCATTTCCCCGTGGAATTAGAATAAACAAGGCTCTCCGACATCGCCATCATAAGGGGAAGCAACAGCAAAAGGCAGAGCCCGCTGACGAAATAAGAGACCAAAGAATTCTGAACCACCAGGAACAAAGTCTCGCAAATGAAATAAGCAAGGCTAAAAAGCAGCCAATAAACGACGTAGGATTTGAAATTCTGCTTCACGCCTTTCCCAAAATCATGCCAAAAATAGATGCCGTTTCCCCACGCCCATTGCCTAACAATCCTCCCAAGTCCTGCAAAAGCCAGGAAAAGGAAGAAGAAGCAAAAAGCGTAAATCCCATTGAACAGGAGAGAGGTCGTTTTGTAGAAGGAAAGATAAGCCGCTTCCTCCATGCTTTTTGAAGCGGGATAAAGCAAGACGTAGTACTTAAAAAGGGAGGCAAAGAGGAAAGGCAAAGCGAAAAGAAGCAAGAGGAGCCCGATTTTTAGAAACATTAAAGGGTCGGTTTTGAAGAAATCGAAAAACTGTTCCCTCCGATTTGAGGGGAGATCGTCGACGGAGAAGGCCTCTTTCTTCATTTTCAGTCTCATCTGCGTTTCTCTTCTTCAAACAAATAAGCGGGATCGACGATTCCAAGGGATTCCGAAGGCTTGACGTCGATTAGCCGCCCCTCCTCCAAGAAATAAATCTTAGAGGAAACGTAAATCGCTTCCTTGAGGTTATGGGTGATGTAAATCGCGGTGACTGCATAACGACGCAGCATCTTAACGATCAAGCGGATAACTTCCTCTTTTTGCATCGGATCAACGTTAGATAAGGGCTCATCGAGGAAAACCAAATCGGGATTCTTGATGAGAGCCCTCCCCAGGCACACCTTTTGGATTTGCCCGGTGGAAAGCTGTCGGGGTTTCCGGGTCAATAAATATTCGATGTCGTGTTCTTTGGCCATTTCGCGGACGCGGCGGGTAATTCCATCATAGGATTCCCGTTCAAGCTTCAAAGGGAAGGCCAAATTGTCGAAAACGGAAAGATGGGGATACAAAGCGAAATCCTGCATCACGTAGGCAAGGCGCCTTTCTTTCGCGGAGAGGGTTTGGATGTCCACGCCGTCGCTATAAATATCGCCATCGTATTGGAGCTGATTGGCCAAAGCACGCAGAAGCGTGGTTTTCCCAGAGCCCGACTCCCCCATAATCGCGCTGACGTGGCCGCTTTCGAAAACGCAAGAGACGTCCCTCAAAGCAGGATACTCCTGCTTCTTTTTGCCAAGATAGGTAACACTGAGATGCTGAAGCGATATTTCCGGCATGGGGATATCATAAACCAAAAGCGAATCCGTTCATGAAAAAACGGGGCTTCTCCTTAAAATGTGGGAATTCCAGAAAAAGCCCGTTGAAAATAGAGAACACGGAGGGCTTCAAGCGCCAAACATCGGCAAGGTCATCGTGAGTTTGATGAGCACGAAAAGGAAAGGGATGCCGACAAGGGAAACCAGCGTTGACAGGAAAATAGAGTCGGAGGCAACGTAGGATTCGCGGTTGGCGTTGACGCAGTAAACGCCGACGACGGCTCCGACAGGAGCGGCGTTGCCAATGACCATGGCCGCGAGCTGGAGCTCGCTGAAATGAATGACATTGCCCCACTGGAGCAAAATGCAAAGGACAAGAATGCAAACGGGAACCACAATGACCCTTAACCCAGCAATGATCCAAGCCAAACCGTTTTTGATGGTGTCCAAGAACTTCGACTCGCCAAGGGTCACGCCTATCGTCAGCATGCAAAGCGGGGTGGCCATGTTGTTGCCGAACTGGAAGATTTTGTATAACGCTGGCAGCGTCTTGTCGATGCGGAGAAAGCCGTAGCTCACCCCATTGACGTCGACTTGCCAAATGTAGTTTTGAATCAGCCAAACAAGCAAACCGGCGAACATGCAAATCATGATGGGGTTCACGAAGATGTCCTTCATGGTTTTCCAAAAGTTCTTCTTGGTGATCTTCTCCCCCGAAATCACGACATAGGAGTAGAAATAGGTGAAAAAGCGGAAGGCGATGGACATCAATGAAGTCGGAATCAAAATGCCGCTTTCTGATCCGTACGTGGCCGCTAAAATCGGCATTGAGAAGAACGTCAATTGGCCGATGGCCATCAAAATCGCGTATACCTTCCTCTTCTTTTTCTCAAATTTGAAGAAAGCAAGATTCCCCAAGGCAAGGAAAAGGATATAGAAAAGGACGTCAAAGACGAGGATCAGAAGATTCGTTTTGAATTCGTTGGCGTTGAAGTCGGACATGAAGGCGCAGAAAGCCATGCAAGGTATGGCGACCTTCATGACGACGACATTAAGAATCTTCCGCCCATGCTCATTGATGCACCCAAGGCGCCTTAATAAGAACCCAATGACGATGAAGGCAATGGAAGCGATGATGGCCCCCAGGAAGTTTTGATCACTGATGATGGAAACGATGATATCCATAAAAGCCTCACAAACGGCTTCGGATTATATACCCATTATTCGATGACGGCGCATGAAATGGCTTTCTTGCGAAAGGCAGATGAAAAAGCGCCAAAAAGACAAATCTAACGACTTCGCGAGAGAGAGGTTTAAATTGCCTCAAATCAAGAAACCACGCATTGAACGCGGAGCTTCTCTCCAGACGGCGGAACGACGTTCCCGTCGATCTTCTTGCCGTCGACGTAAAGTTCGCAGGGTTTGGTTTTTTTGCCTTTGAAGAGGACTTCGATTTCGTAAACGCATCCCCTATATTTGCGTACGATCTTCGCTTGGGTGATGTGACTGGGGAGAGAAGGGTTGATGTAGAGGCCATTCTCGCTAGGACGCACGCCGAAGAAATGCTCTTTAAGCGCGATGTCCATCCATGCGGCGGTGCCGGTCAGCCAGCTCACGGCTGCCTCGCCCCCACGCAAAGCGTAGGGGGCGCGGACGTTAGAAGAATAAATGTAGGGTTCGGCGTTATAGGCATCCACGCCGATTTTGGAGATGATGTGATCGGGCAATAGCTCAGAATAAACGTGGTAAGCGTCATCAGCGCGGCCAAGCATGCAAAGAGCGATGATCGACCACGTGTTAGCGTGGCAGAACACGCCTCCGTTTTCCCCAATCCCCGGCGTGGCCCAGGAAATCTCTTCTTCCTTCGTGGGGTAATTTGGACGCAAAGGCGGATTTTGAATCACCAAGCCGAATTCGGAATCGCAGTTTTTCAAGACGGTGTCCATCACGAGATTGCCGCGTTCTTCGTCGGCGGTTCCAGACAAAACGGCCCAGGCGTTAGCGTTAATCCACACACGTCCGCAGGGTTCTTTCTCTCCCCCGATTCGGACGCCGGAGTCAGTTATGGCGCGGATATAATGGTCCTTCTCAAACATATCCTCGTTAAGGACTTTGGTTTGCTTTTGGAGGAGTTCTTCGTAAAAGTCGTTAGGCCTCCCCAATCTCTTTTCTAGTTGAGACATAATCCTCAAAGCCAAGACGAATTGCTCCGCGGCCATGACCGATTGCCCTTTGCCTTTTTTGCAGACCGTATTGAGGCAATCGTTCCAATCGCTGCCTAGCATCAAGGGGATACCGTCCGTCCCCATGGTGTCGTTGCTGAAGACGATGGCGGCTTCGAGATGCTCTAAAATCGTTCCTTCCCCACCGTCGAAATAAGGGACTTTCTCTTCTAGGAAGCTGTCGTCGCCTGTTTCCTTTAGGATTTCGTCGACCGTGTAGATCATCCAAAGATGATCATCGCTGCGATCGCTGACGACGGAAGGCTTTTTTTCGATGTGATAAAAGCGATGCGTCATTTTGCCGCATTTAAACTGTTCGCTCATGATTTCCTTGACGCGCTTTTTAACGGATTCGGGGGTCACCACCACTTGCGACAAGGAGTCCTGCGTGGCGTCGCGCACGCCTACGCCGCGGACGGTTCCCGTCGCGTGGAAGGAGATCTCCCTGCAGACGAGATAATTGACATAGGCTTGATAGGGCGTCCAGATATTGGCCATTCTATCGAGCTCTGCGTCATTTGTTGTGACGTGGAAAGCGCCATCCCTATCCTTCCACTTCTTCAAGACCCCCTCATAGAGCTCATCGAGGTAAGAGAGGTTTTTGAGACGGCTGACGGTAGAGGGAACGTCGCCTTTTTTGTCCATTGTTCCAAGCACGAAGGCGAAGTTCTTCTCTTCGCCTTTCTCTAATGAAAGCTTATAGGAGAAGGCGAATATCCCCTCTCCACCAAGAAGTTCAGTATTTGGGCAAGAGCCTCTTTCGATGGCTTCTGGATTGGATAAATCGCGATACGCCCCTAGGAAATCCTTCCTTATCGCGGTGTAGGAATCGCACTTTAGCGTAGAAGTCAAAAAGACATACGGCGTTTCTTCAGGACGAGCTTGGGC
This sequence comes from uncultured Bacteroidales bacterium, assembly GCA_963650805.1. Lineage (GTDB taxonomy): Bacteria > Bacillota_I > Bacilli_A > RFN20 > CAG-826 > Alloenteromonas. The sequence goes on along the minus strand of CAVJMG010000009.1, from coordinate 6,797 downwards.
ATCGATGAAATAATCGTAGACCAAGGCGTCTGCTTCTTTGTTATAGAAGATGTTGTTGCTTTGCTTGGTATAGCACTGCCACTGCACCTCTCTAAGATATTCCATGTTCCCCATTTCCTTGGCGACGTAAATCTCTAAGTCACTGGGATGGTCGGAAGCGATTCTCAGGCGATAAATCAAAGCGTTTTCTTTGCCGACGAAAGCAATAAGGGAAACGGAAACGCCGTCTTTCTTCCCTAAGTATTTGCTATATCCACGGCCATGGCGCGACTGAAAGAAATCTAGAGGCGTGTTGGTGGGGATAATCGAAGGATTCCACACCTTCCCCGTTTGCTTGTCTTTGATATAGACGAATAGTCCCTGGGCGTCGGTTGGGGTATTGAAAAACCCATAACGGCCAATGCGCCAGATTTCCGGGGACTTATACCAACTAAGGTTCCCTCCAGCCTGAGATATCATCGTATAGAACGTCTCATTGGTGAGATAGTTCATCCAAGGCGAAGGCATATCATGACGATGGAAAACGATTTCTTTGTTCTCGTCGTCAAAGGTGTAAAACGATTCTTTTTTGTCACGGGGCTTCAGCATATCCACTCTCCCAATTGCCTAAATGTTACAAGAAAAAGACATAAGATCTTTCTCCACTCCTTCAAAAGGTAAAATTTTGATACATGCGAAGAATCGTCGAAACAAAATATGCGAATTTCGTCCTTTAACAAGCCATCTTTGGCAGATCGAAAGAGAATTCGCTGTTTTTAAACGCACAACCGATCGGCCATCCATTCAATTCAATCGGCTTTTAAATCAACTAGTGTGGAGAGGAACAGTTCCTTCCCCCATAAACCCAGCGATAACCTATCGGCAACGAAATTTGAGACATCTTCCTTTGCCGAATCATAATCGACGGCCTCAAACCTCGCCTTCAGCATTTCCGCCGTTCTTTCCAATGTCAGTTTGTCGCCCTCAGGGAGAATACCCGTGTTTTTCAATTTGTTCTCAAGATAGAGGAGGTTAAATCTTGACTTTTTTCCGATGTAAAAAAGGTAATCGTAATAGTCTCTTCCCTTCACGCGATTCTTATAGTTCCTACAAATAATTGCGTGTATCTTCCCAGCGAAAAGCGTGCCTTCATCGAACGCTTTAACTCCATAAGGAGCCGGCAACATTCTAAACTTGTTTTCCGTCCTTCCACCTTCGGGGTTATCCGTGTCCACTTCAAATTTTATTTTCATCTTTTGGTTCGAGATGATCCTCTTCGCGTCTTCGCTTTGCGGAAAGAACGACATCATCAAAGTTAACGCATCGCCTTTCAAAAAGGCGCTTTGGATTTCCGAATCTCGGGATCTTATTTTCTTCTCAACATTGATTCGGATTCCATAGGAAGCAAACTCCTTCTCTAAAATTTTAAAATATCCGTCCAATTTAAAATCCGGATCTTTCTTAACCAACGCAAAATCAAGGTCTTCGCTGAATCGGCTCAGGCCATAGAAGATTCTTAAGCAGGTCCCTCCGTAAAAAGCGGCTTTCTCAAAGAACCCGCCACGGGACAACCCGCATAAAGCGATTTCCTGAATGATTTCTTTGACGGCGTTTTCTCTTTCTCGGCTATTCTGCGGATTGTATTTCTCCAGCATGACTTCTATCGCATTATTCATCCAAATGCTCCTTTTCAATGAATCGCACCAGCAAGTTGAGATTCGTCTTATTGTACAAAGCGGCAAGCCGTTTCATTAGCTTAAAATCGCTGGCAAAGAACTCGTCTTCATCGATTCTCTTATCATCGAACAAAAGTTCCTTGAGCCGTCTAACGCTTTTGACCACTCTCCACTTGCATAAAGAATCGCATATGGCCTTCTCTTTGCTTGCGATTTTGGCCGCGTATTCGCCGTTCTCAAGATAAGTAAGGCCTTCGGGATAGGCCTTGGGAGGAATATCTGTGTATTCATATCTTCCGAAACGGTTTTCAAATGTCTTGTTTTTCCGATTTCCAAACGCGGCGGATGTAATTGCGACGACTCTTTCAGGAATTAACCCGTAATACGACAAAGCCCAATCAAAACTCAAATAAGACGGAAATAAGATGACGGGGGCCAAAAAGCAAGGATCAACGTTTTTATCGGTTTCGTAGATTCCTTTAGTCACCCTGAAAATGGCGCCCTTGTCGGCTTCTCTTTTTATTTTGTCCAAAGGGTTGGCGTAATCACCATACATCTCCTTCAACATCGATGTCGTAATTATCATGTTTGCACCTCTAAATACAATATTATTGGATTTGTCGGAGCATTTAAATACTAAATCACGCTCTTTATGTAACGGCATTGGCTCTTCTCGTTAGGGATATAGCGAATATATTATCTGGTATTGTGGCTAACACATTCTAATTTGTTCTATTGTGTTTGTGGCCATCCGTGTCAGCATCATCTTGCTTAAATCTTGCTTAAAATGTTGCTTAATTTCTTCATTTAGCAAGAACGTTATTCGCGATTTTGTCGCCCTTAGATAATTTAGCTATAGTCCTAGACGATATTCCAAGTTCCCTAGTTAAATCGGATTTGGTTAGGCCAATTTCCTTTGGCTTATTCTCTAATGGTTTATAGGAATACACACCAGCTCTCCAATTTCTTTACTTTTTATATTGTTGTATGACTAAAACGCAAAGATAAAACAAGTAAAAAGTAAAGAATTCAAGGCTTATAGATAGTTGCCATAATGCATGTCGAAAGCGAAAATAAATAGTCAGAGGAATGTTTGGTCGATTTTGACGACGCTATCGACCAATTGCCAACCATCGGCTTGTTTCATGGCCAACTAACGGATTCGTGCGTCGCCATTCGTCGGAAAAATATTTCGCCAAATGCCGGAAAAATATTTCGCCAAATGTCGGAAAACCATTTCTAAATTCATGGTTTTGGTGCGCAGAAAGGCAGACTAAATCGAAACGGGTTGTTCACGTCCGCCCATTTTGTTTCAACATCCTTTAGAATGGAACAAGATGAAAGCAACAAACAATCAAATTGATAGCAAGACTATCGGCCTGTTGAAATCCCTTAAAGGCAAAAAGCTCAAGTCTATCATTCATGAGCCTTTCAGATTCACACCCACTTCCTATGGAATCGTTTATCTTGTCATAGACGATAAGACATATATCTTCAAGGATTACCAGACGCCAATGGAATATTTCAAATCCAAAGAGGATTTAAGCTCCATCAAATTCCACGGATATGAAGGAGAGATAAAATCGAGTTTGGAAGGGATTGAGTTCATCAAAGAAGAAATCAATCAAACAATTTCAAAAATCACATTGATCAACACGGATCAGGTGGCTACCAGCAAGGAAACCGGAGTCACATATCAGTTTTTGGACACGCAATGCATTATTTTTACGCTTGAAGATGGTTATCAGCTTTCTTTGACGAAGGATGATTTCTGTGAATGCATCTCGATTTATAGAGGATATGACGCCTTAAGAGAAGTCGATGAGCTAAAGAAGCGCTTTGCTAAATTCTTCGGCCCGGATCTTGATGGAACATCATCAATAAATTGCGTGGATTTATAAAAGCCATTTAGATAGAGCTGCTAATGAGGGCCGCGACCAAAATGGAGAATTTCGTGGCGAATCCTTCAAGATCAAGGACGTTTAAGAAATCTGTTGCAACGAACCCGACACTTAACAGACTAATCAAATATCCAGTTTTACAAGAATCTCATCCAAATTCCGTTTGCCGTATACAATGCGTAGAATATAGATTATTTTTTCGCCAGAATCCGCAAGATAGTACACAATGTAATTTCCAACCAATTTCTTCCGCATGTTTTCCACTTGCAAAAATTCGTTATGAACAAGAGGACCACTTTCAGGAAAATCCCTTGCCTCTTCGATATTATCTTGCAGCTTATCTACGAAATCAGATGCGGCCTGTGGATTTGCAAGCTCAACTGCGATATACGAGACGATTTCATCTAAGTCAAATTCCGCTCTTTTGGTCAGCCGATATCCGAATTTAGACGCCATATTTGTTCCTTATATTAGAAATTGCGGCATCTCCGTCTACGGTGTTTCCGGATTTTACGTCTTTCAAACCCTCCAAGATTGTTTTTGCTTCGTACATCTTTCTCATGGTTTTTTCATAATAATCGATGTCCATAACAACCAATCTGCCGTATCCATTCTTGGTTACGAATACGGGGCCGTTTTCTTCTGCACAGCAGCGTTCCACTTTAACCGTATTCTTCAAATCGCGCATCGGGATTATCTGCATAGAATCAGCTCCTTTATTGTGGCTATATTGTAACTTATATTTGGCCACAGTATAAGCAACCCAATTTAAGCAGTCATTGCCCGTCAAAATCCCGGTAGGCACCAAATGACATCGGATTATTTTAGCAGCACATAATACGTGTTTTTGCCCTGCCCGTATTTTTTAACTTTCCCATTCTTTATCAAGGTTGCAATCCCCTTTTCGACCGCGCTAACGGAAATTGTCGGGCAAAGTTCGGCAATATCGGATTTCGTAAGCTTACCAATTTTGGTCTCAAATGCGTTTTCGACAAGTTCTGTTGCTGACTTTTTCTCACCGACAAGACTCAGCCTTTCCTCGAAATCGTTATATGCGGAAAGAATCGTCATAAGCATATATTTTACGAAAGGAGTCGGATCGTCTCCCCCCCCATGCCAATTGATTTGGCTGTCATATAACGCGTCATAATACAAATCCTTATATTGAGCAATTTTGCTTTCAAGCGATATATACTTTCCGACAAAGTATCCCGAACGATATAAGAGCAAGGTTGTCAGAAGTCTGCTCATTCTGCCGTTGCCGTCGCGGAATGGGTGAATGCAAAGAAAATCGTGTATGAAGATGGGTATCAGCAAGAGCGCGTCCACGCCTCCGTCTTCAATTGCTTCATTGAATGTTTTGCAAAGGTTTTCTACCGCCGTCGGCGTTTCGACCGGATTGAGCGGCATAAACAAAACGGTCTTATTCCCTTGTCCGTCTATGGCGGAGATTTCATTTTGCGAGTTTTTGAAGCGGCCTCCGAAGTTCGCCTCGGTATTGTGAGAAAATAATATCTTATGGAGTTGTAAAATATAGTTTGGAGTTATCGGAATATACTCAAAGCTCTCATGAATCGTGGCAAGCGCGTCGCGATATCCAGCAATTTCTTTTTCATTCCTGTTTCTTGGCGCGGTCTTTTGCAAAATCAGCTGTTTTAACCTTGTTCCCGTTGTCCCGATGCCCTCAATTGCATTGCTGGCTTCCGTGCTTTGAATTTTCGCAAGCTCAACGAGTCTATCAAGTTCCAATTGTTTTTGAGAAAGGTATAACTCTTGTCTGCCTTTCATTTCGTGGATTTTCGCAACATATTCAATGATTGTGTTATCCCATTTGCAGCATGCAAATTTCTTATAATTAAATTCCCTCATACCCAATTCTTTCGCGTAAATTATGTCGTTTTTTACGAGAATAGTTAATATATTACGAGAACAAAATCACTAAATCGTCCAAAAGTCAGATTCATATCGTGATTAGCTGATAACCTAACTTTTAAATTGGAAGGAAAATATCTGTCTATTTTTTGCCCTCTAAGTGGCTAATTATCTCTTTGGAAAGATATATCCCCTCAACCGAGATAGTAAAACACCTCTACTGGGATGACCTCTTCTAATCTCTTCTCTAGGTGCCCGTTTTCGTCTCCAACCAACACGATATGCCTATAGAATTGATTAAAATCGAGCATTTTTATGAGTTTTGACCCATTTTTCGTTCTAACAACACAATAGTCTCCACATGTGTGACGCTCTCCGTCATGTCACCTCTTCGAATTCGACTTGAAGGGCTAGTAACCACCGAATTTTCCAACGCCTTAAGACAAAAGACAAACCCCCGATAAGAGGGCCTTCTTCCGCATATCGACGAAGACCTCCCCGAGATTCAAATCGATTGTTCACATCCACCAATTCCGCTTCGCATCATTCGAAATAGAACAAACCTTTTATGCAGCGAATAGATCAATGATATATTCAAAGTCGAACTTTTAATCACGCTCCTCATGTTCCCATCATGTTCCTTTTTTGTTTTCTTTGAACGGGATAAAAAGTAGTCAAAACATTCAACAAACTATGGAAAAAGACCGTGATTACTTAAGGGAAGGCCGGCGGTGTAGAAAGCATTAAAGCACAAAGGCGCACTGTCAGCCTGCAAGAAAACACTTTAATCGTATTTATGGACTGCTTGAATTAAAAATAGCGCAAGTCGGCCGAAAATTGGTTTTCTAGGTTGTACATGGTTGCGGCGTACTCCGAAAACGCAAAAACCGTGAGTTGGGAAACTTCCGAATAAACCGATGAATACGAGCTTTTCCACCTGTTCCTTCCATCGCGTACAGGTATAGGTCACCTATTCCCATATGGGTGCGGCGTAAGATAAGTGCTCATTTTGAGCGTCAGCCTATTCCCCCCCATACGAGTAAAGGCTGTGTTTTTACCGCTTTACTGCCGTTTGGGCGATTTTCTCGACAAAAAAATGGATTTCTCGCATTTTTGAGATGCGGGAAATCCTTTAGTTTTTTTATTTTTGGCTATTTTTCGCCGTTTTTACGGCTGAGCAGTACCACCGTCTCAACATGTGTGGAAAAGGCATGGTAGAAATAAGAGAAAAATTGATGCTGATTTTAGGCCATATATCAAAGATGCTTCGTCGTTATCTTGATTCTTGAGCATTGGTGTAAAAACACCATTTTCTATTTGCTTATCGCTATCCTGACTTTGATGTAGTTCTGGATGTTTTTCTGTCTTT
>CAVJMG010000008.1:0-75182 GCA_963650805.1 uncultured Bacteroidales bacterium | reverse complement strand
CCGTAGTTAATTGAAAATTTAGCACTACATTTTTGAAATCACAGAAAAGAGGATACGGAAGTAGGAAATACTTGGATTTCTTTGCTTTTCCGTCCTCTTTTCTTTTTATTTTGCGGTATAACTATAGTGCTCCATAGCACTATATAGTGAGGCGGATAATATGGCATTCATAAGGATTCAGCATCTGAAGACGGACTCTTCCGGAAAGATTCTCTCCGGTTCGGCATCCATTGCGAAATGCATCTATGACAAAGACGGGAAATATCATTCGAAGCAGATAAACGTGGAAACGCTAGGGGAGGTCATATGGCTTTCCGAAGACAGGAAATCCGGAATATTCAAGTCGATGACAAGAGGCATTGTCTTCTATGATTCGAAAGATGACTCCTTTTCTTCCATCGGCGCGGACGACGAGAAGCTCAAGGACACGAAGGTCGACGTCGAGCCGCTCGTCCATTCCCAGTTCGGGGACGTGTATCTCGCACTCAGCCGCCTAAACAAATATGGGCTGACAGGACTGATAAAGGACGTCTTCGGAAGGGAAGCCTATGAAAGGGTCATCGTGCATGTCCTGTACTCCTTCCTTTCCAACGGCTCGAAGATGACGCCGTGCAATTTCATGGAAAAGACGTTCCTCCCCCATCTCTTCAAGTCGGTCCTCGTCGAATCCCTGAGATATGACAAGGCATATTTCATGCGCATGGGGAACGACAGCCTGAAGATATCCTTCTTCAGGAAATTCATCGACATGATGAAAAAGAATGAGGCCGATTTCGGTTCCTCCGTCTATGTCGATTCGACGCCTCTTCCGACAGACAGCGACAATCCGATGAGCAGGCTCTGCTGCCATGGGACGGGATCCTCCTGCACGCAGGTGAGGCTCGCCCTCGTCCTGGACCAGGAAAGCGGGCTTCCCGTCTGGTATGACATCATCCCGGGCAACGTCCTTGATGCGAACAGCCTGAAGGATGAACTCAGGGATGTCGAAGAATCGTTGGGAATCACGATAAAATCGATGATTCTCGATGCCGGATATTCCTCAAAGGAGCTTCTTTCCTTCCTGGGCGACAAGAAGAAGGCAATCCTGAGGATGCCCGAGAAGAAGGGGTATCCATTCCAGGAGCTCTTCGACGATGTCGAGGAGGAATACAACAATCCGGACTGCGTCTTCGTCCGGAACGAACATAACTATGTCGCGACAAGGAAGACGATCCGTCTTTTCGATTCCCGCAGCATCGAGGCCTACAGCTATATCGACAAGGACAACGCGGAATCCGGGGCAAAGCAGCTCGAGATAAAGATGTCCGAGGATCCGAGCGTGAAGTCGGAATTCGATGCCAAGCCCACAAACGAGAAGAAGAAGGAACTGCTGGGCAGCGGATACTTCGTCCTTCTCTCCAATTACGGATATGATGCCAGGAAGACGCTGGACGAATACTTCGACAGGACGCATATAGAGACGTTCTTCAAGGATTCCAAGGAAGGGAGAAGGCTTCTTCCGCTCTGCAAGTGGAAGGACGAAAGCGTGCGCGGAAAGATTCTCTCCGACATGATATCGACGATTCTCTATACCCTGTTCAGGAAGGAGCTTTCAGAGACGAAGTCCGTGGAGTCCGCAAAGAAAAAAGGAAGAAAGCCAAAGGGCCTCCTTCCGCTGAATCAGCTCACGGTATCTGAAATCATATCCTCCTGTTCAACTCTCATGTGCATGAAGAAAGATGGAATCATCTATATCGAGACACCGATGAAGAGCGTGAAGCAATATTTCGCCTTCTTCGGATGTTCGGTGACGGGAAGCATGACAATCGACGAAATCAAGAAATCGCTGAATTTGTAAATGTAGTGCTAAATTTTCGATTAACTAGGGATTAATAAGCTAAAATCAAAATAGTAAAGACCATTAAAGAGATATATTGCTGTCGAAAACCATCGCATTTACTTGGCAGCGTGCCAGTTATAATTAGAAAATTTCTTAACATAGGAAGCAAAAGCAGTCGGATTATTTACGATAGCTTTGGAAACCGCATTTGAGGTCGGTGTTTCTCCATATAAAATCGTTTCTTTGTTTTCATAAACCCAATCCGAATCCGTTTTAAGATGGAGTTCACTTAAATTTGTGCAGCCAGAGAAGCTGCCGGCTTGAAGAAAGGTCGTTGTCGATGGTAGATAGATGGTTTTTAATGAATTCATGCCAAAAAACGTAGAAGTTTCAATAGACGTTCCGTTTAACACGTGAAATTCTTCTAGGGATTCCGGAATGTAATAGTATATCGTTCTAGAGGCATGGCTCGATATGGGTTTCACCTTGTACATTTGGGGTTGTTCGGATGTGTCGCCAAAACCCTCTTCGACTGCGTAAAACAGCGATAAGGCAATAGCGTTGGGGCACGAAATTTTCTTCAAGGCCGTATTGCGATGAAATATAGTTTCCAAGGAGGCCACGGATTCCGGGATGTAAATTTCTTGAAGCGCATCCCAATCGTAAAACATTTGAGGGTCAATAGAATTCACCGATGAAGGAATGATGAATTTTTTAAACTTCTGGGGTTTCAAAAAGCTTATCCCCGATTCAGAGGCTCGTTTTCGCACAGAAGTTAAAAGCGGACAATTGCTGAAAACATTGTCGCCCAATCGATCTATTTCAGATTCAATGGTCACTGACGAGAGCAAGGGGTTAGAGGAAATCGAGTCTGCCCCTATAGCCTCAACAGATTCCGGGACAACAAAAGAACGCAAATTGTCCCAACCTTTAAAAACGGAATAAGAGATTTCTTTAATGCTAGAAGGCAAAGAAAAGGAAGTTAAATTGTCGTTTTCGGGAAGAATCATGCCCTTGTTTTCGTAGCAGGAAATTTTCATAAGCTTAGGGCATTGCTCAAACGCCCCTTCACCAATCGACGCAACGCTGGAAGGCACGTTGATGGCATCTAAATTAGGACAGTTGTAAAAGGCGTAAGAACAGATATTAATAATGGTTTCGGGAACAGTGATTTTTTGAACCAAACTGTTGTTAGAAAAGCAATGGTCGCCAATTCCCTTTATTTGATATGCGGTCCCTGAAACAACTTGCCCCTTTTCATTAAGGCTATAAGTTGAGGGAATTTTAATTTCTTTGCTATTTTTCTCGTTGGCTAGGAATCGGTTAATTGTGCCTTTGGCATCGATTTCATAGGGAAGCAAAGATCCCGGGGGAATTCCGTCCCCCTCTTCTTTCCCGCCAGAGCAAGCCGCTAAAAGATTGACGGCCAAAATTGCATAAAACAAAACCGATGTACTTTTTCTTTTCATAGTCATTTATATCTTATTCTAAATCAAACATCCGTGCCATCCTAAAAACCGCAACAGGGTCAATTTCCAAACTAAAGGAGCGGTTTCAACGCAACCAAAAATAAATAAGTGCTGCAAAATAAAATACCCCCGGTTTCCCAGCTACAGAAAACACGAGGGCAAAAAAATAATAGCACATTGAGCTAATTTCAACCCGGACAAAAGAAAATCATCGTGAACACGCGTGAATTCTTAAGCCTATTTCCGCTTTCCCCAAAATCCGGCTTTTAGTCTGGGACTAGTATTTATGCCCGCAAGGCAACTCATACGGTTTGGATCACTCTTTCCAAAGTGCCCATGGCCAAGCCAATAATTAGCAAACCTTGCTTATAAAGTTATAGACGTCCACACGAAACAAAAAGAAAGCTTGTCGCTTGTGGCAGACGACCAACGAATGAGGGCCGCGCTTGTGGCGGAGGTTACTTAAATAACTCCGGATGCGTGCCGAGTCGGATGAGCATCAGCACGGGCAATTTGTTTCGGATTTCGTAAACGAGTGACCAATCAGGTTCGATATGGCATTCACGCGTCCCTTTGTAGTTTCCTGATAAATCACGGTCTTTATACCTCGCGTCCAGAATTTCACCGTTCGCGAGGATTTCAATCACCCCAAACAGCCTATCGAGATTTTTGTTCTGCCTTTTTTGCCAGCTTCAGATCTTTTTTAAGCTGACTCGTAAACTGCGCATCGTATTTCATGCATTTAACGCCGACTTAAGATCGCTCATGCTTGAATATCTTGGCGAAGCGGAATCGGTCATAAGTGCTCTGCCCTCTTCAATGGCGGATGCCGTAACATCATTCGGCACATCCAGCTTTAAACCAAACGGAATGCCCCTTTCCCTGACGGCGGCCCTTAAAAACATATTGATGGCAGTTGTCATATTGAGGCCGAGTTCGTTGAATATTTCCTCAGATTGATTTTCAACGGTCTTGTCTATCCTGATGTTCAAATTAGTTGTCGCCATATCTATGCCTCCATTTGGTTAATTATGTTCACGTTTATATCGTTAATGTCATTACATTGTCATTAGAACGAAATTGAAATATTTACAAACAAAATAAAAACGACACCCCTCCAACGAAGCGTCGCATCTTTTGCAATGGCGCGCCCGAGCCGACTCGAACGGCTGACCCACGGCTTAGAAGGCCGTTGCTCTATCCAGCTGAGCTACGGGCGCGTGAGCAAATTATGGACTTAAGGAAGGTGGGGTTCAACCCCTTTGTGTCCAAAGGCTAATCCTGATGGAGCTTAGAAAACAAAGCGTCCGCGCTTTCTTTGGGGATAATTTGGGAAAGCTCTTCTTTTGAGGCGGAGAGCAAAGCGTCGATGCTGGGATAATGGCTCTGGAGAAGCTCGAGGCGCTTGGGTCCAATCCCATCGATTCCGTCGAATATGGAGGCGGTCATGCCCTTGGCCCGCTGCTGCTTATGGAAGGAGATGGCGAAGCGATGGACCTCATCCTGCATTCTCATCAAAAGGAAGAACAAAGGGGATTTCTGATCGATGGGGTAAGTTTTCCCGTATCTATCGATGAGGCCTTCGGTTTGGTGCTTGCCGTTCTTATAGAGGCCAAAGACGGGGATGTCCACTCCTGCGATAGAAAGCCCTTCTAAAGAAGCGTGAACCTGGGGAAGCCCGCCGTCGGTGAGGATCAAATCCGGAAGCTCGGCCCCTTCTTGGTTAAGTCTGCCGTAGCGCCTAGAAACGACTTCGACCATGGAGCGGTAGTCGTCTCCGGCGTTTTCTTCTTTAAGGTGGAATTTGCGGTACATTTTCTTGCATGGGGCCCCATTAAGATAGCAAACCATGGCCCCGACGGGAGAGGAGCCTTGAAGGTGAGAGTTATCGAAAAGCTCGATGCGGAGAGGGGTTTCTTTTAGCCCCAATAGGGTCTGCAGCTCCTCAAGCAAGGCCAGTTTGTCCTCTTCTAGCCTCGCGCTGTAGAAATGAGTGTCCAAGCCTTGCCTAGCGTTAAGCTCCGCTAGATTAAGCGCGTCAAGCAACCTGCCTTCTTTAGGGACGATTACCTTCGCCCCGTCGAATTCGTTTTCGATGCGCTCCTTGGCCTCCAATAGCCCCACTAGGATTTCCTTAGGCAAAGGATGAGAGAGGTAATATTGCTCGATGAGGTCGCTGATTTGGGAGGGCGCCTCCAAAAAGGAAGGCACCACGTGGACGCTTTTCCCAAGCAGCATCCCGTTTCTATAGGTAAGGATTGCCAAGCTCCTATACCCATCCCTTTCGGCGTAGGCAAAAACGTCCCTCGGGGTTTTGTCTCCGGTCATCTCCACCGCTTGCTTGCTTTTGACGTAGCGGAGGGAATCGAGGGTTTTCTTATAGTCGGAGGCTTTTTCGAATTCGAGGTTAGAGGAAGCCTCCTCCATCTTCTGGCGGAGCTTGTCCTCCTCTTCCTTCCCATCTCCAAGCAAGAAGGATTTGATGCTTGAATAAAGTTTGTTGAGCTCTTCCTCCGGGATTTTGTTGATGCATGGGGCGAGGCACTGCCCCATGGAATAATAAAGGCACGGCTTAGAGGGGATGTTGCGGCACTTCCTCGTCGAGTAGATCCTATTGAGGAGATCGATGGTCGAATGGCAATAGCCCGAATTGGGGAAGGGGCCAAAGTGGAAATAGGCCTTGTCCTTGTCGCTTCTAGCGATTTTAAGATGGGGGTCCCCCTTCTTCTTCAGGGCGATGTAGGGATAATGGGAATCGTCCATCAGCATGATGTTGTAACGGGGGTGATGGGTTTGGATGAGGTTGCATTCCAAAATGAAGGCCTCCCTATCCGTCCTGAGGACGATGATGTCGAAGCTATCGACGTGGTCGACCATGGCTTTCACTTTCCCGACTTGAGGTCGGAGGAAATACTGGGAGACCCTCTTCTTGAGGTTCTTGGCTTTGCCGATGTAGATGATTTTCCCGTCTTCGTCCTTCATTTGGTACACCCCGGGCTTATTGGGGAGAAGGGCGATGAGGCGGGTCAATTTCTCGGTTAGGGGCTTCATTTCAGGTGCACCACGGTGGCGCCTCCCCCACCTTCGTATTCTCCGCCTAACTCAAAGGAAGCCACGAAAGAAGAATGCTTCCTAAGGTAATCGTGGACCGCGTTCCTGAGGGCGCCGGAGCCGAAGCCATGGACGATTTTCACTCTTTTGAAGCCCTTAAGGCGGCACTTATCGAGGTAGCGGTCTAGCGCGTCGAGGGCCTCATCGACGTGCATTCCAATCAAATTGAGCTGCAAAGACAAGGAAGAAGAGCCGACGGAGTCGAGGACATTCCCCTTCATGGGCACTTTCTTGCTCTCGGGCTTGGCTGTTTTGACGACGCGGTCTTTGCTTGTTTTGAAATCCATCCCCTCGGGGGTGGTAATCGTGATTTTGCTTCCGTCCATCCGGGTGATTTTGCCGACGATTCCAAGGCTAGGCAAGCTGACGTAATCATTGAGCTCGACTTTCCCGGAGAAGGACTCTTCCTTAATGGAATTCTCCTCTAGCTCGGCGAGTTTCTTCTTCGCGGCGATGGCTTGATGGAGCTTGACTTCAGGGGATTGCAAGGTGGCGATGATGTCATTGACTCTTTCCTCGGCCTCATCGAGGATTCTCTTCTTCTCCCCTTCAACGGAAGAAAGCAGCTTCTCCTCGCGCATGGAGACGGTTTTCTCCTTGGCTTGGATTTCCTTTTCCTTGAGCTCTAGGGCGCTTTGTTTTTTTAAATTGGCGGCTTTGAGGGCTTCGTTTTCCTTGGCTAAAAGGGAAAGCCTAGCGATGGATTCCTCAAGCGAGAAATCCCCTTCCCCGTTTTTGTAGGACTCGGCTTCCTTGAGGATGGATTCATCCACCCCATATCGCCTAGCCACCGTGATGCCATAGCTTTCTCCGGGAAGCCCCATTTTGAGGATGTAGGTCGGAGACAAAGTGGCCTTATCGAAGAGCATGCAGGCGTTTTCGACCCTCTCTTCGCTCATCGCATAGGCCTTTAGGCCCTCGAAGTGGCTGGATATCAGCGCGCAGCAATGCTTGGAAAGGAGGAATTTAACGACCCCATAAGCGATGGCCTCCCCTTCTTTAGGGGAGGTTCCAGTTCCCACTTCGTCCAATAAGACAAGGTCTTTTCCGCCCACCCTGGAAGCGATTTGGCCTAGATTTGACATGTGCGCGGAGAAGGTGGAGAGGTTATCCGAAAGCGACTGCGAATCGCCGATGTCGAGGAAGATGTTCTTGAAATAAGGGAGCATCGCCCCCTGCTCGGCCGGGACGAATAGCCCGCATTGGTTCATGAGCGCGGCCATGCCGAGGCTTTTTAATGCCACGGTTTTGCCTCCGGCGTTAGGCCCGGAGATGATGATGACCCGCCGCTTCGGGGAAATCGCGAAATCGTTTGGCACGACCTTTTCGGGGTCTAGCAAAGGATGGCGGAAAGCGCGCAGATCAATGGAACCATCATCGCTAAAAGTAGCGATGTGCCCTTTCATTTTCGCCCCTAAAGTCGCTTTGGCCTGCAAAAAGTCGAGGTAGCCTAGCGAGGCGTTGCTTTCAATAAGGGACTCCCCTGCTCCGCCGACTTCCTTCGAGAGCTCCCCAAGCAGCCTGGCGATTTCCTCTTTCTCGCTATTCTGCAATTCCACCATTTTGTTGTTCAGCGAGACCAACAGCTCTGGCTCGATGAAGGTCGTGTTGCCCGAACTGGAGATATCCTGCACGATGCCTTTGACTTTGCTTTTGTAGGAATTGGAAACAGGCAAAACGTAATGCCCATTTTTCATGGTGAGAGTCGTGTCGGAGAGATAAACTTTGTTTTGCTCTAAGACGTAGCCTAGCTTGCTGACCATGTCTTTTTCTAGCCGGGCAATCGCGATGCGGATGTGCTTCAAAGCCGGAGAGGCGCTGTCGTAAATGGACAAATCCGGGGCGATGACTTTATGGATGTCCTTCTCAAGGAAGAGGAGGTCCGGGATTTTGGAAGCGTATTCCTTCAAAAGGGGGATGTCCTCCCCTTTTCCAAGGAAGGATTTGACCTCGTTTGCCGTGGCGACGTCGGTGGCGACCCTTTCTAAGGTCTGGATCGAAAGGGTATAGCCCTTGCTGGCCATCCTCACTTCCTGGGAGAGGTCGCTAGAGACGTCCAAAGGAAGGTTGCCGTATAAGGATAAGCAATAAGAGGCCTCGGAAAGGAAGGATTGCTCCTTTTTGAGTTCCTCCTCCTTCATCATCGTTAGATTAGCGGCCCTCTTCTTCCCGATTTCGGTTTTGCAATATCCCCCAAGGCGAGATTTGACCTTATCCCATTCAAGCACTTCGTAAACGTTCTGCATAACGGGGAGATTATACCACCCCTCAGGGTCGCTCTTCTTCTTTGGATTCGAAGGGCTTAAAATTGGGCGATGGAAAATTCTTCTAGCCTTATCTCCGCCTTGTTGCTTAACGAAGAAGCCCTAGCAGAATTAGAGGCTTTTTATAGCGATAATCGCTTGCCCAGCCCAAACCCCTACATCCAATTCTTCGCCAAAACGGAGGATGGCGTCAGCGTTTCGGTTTATTCGAAAGTCCATAACGGGGCCCATAAAGTCGTTTTCCAGGGAAAGGGCAGCCAAGAAGAGGCTTCCATTTGGGGAGCGCGTTCAGTCCAGCCAAGCCTCTTCGAATCCGCTTCAATCGCCCCGAAGCAAAGGAAGGACGGCTTTGAAAACCTCTACCCCCAAATCGGCTCAGACGAAGTCGGGACGGGCGATTTGTTCGGCCCCGTCTGCGTGGTGGCCTCTTACGTCAAAAGAGAAGATCTCCCCTTGCTAGAAGAGCTAGGCGTCACCGATTCGAAAAAATTGACCGACGACAGAATAAGAAAAATAGGAGTCGTCCTAATCCAAAAGATACCCTACTCCTCGCTTTCCTTGCCTTTAGAAAAATACAATGAACTATACCAAAAGGGCGAGAACCTCAATTCGATTAAGGCGAAGATGCACAATCGCTGCTTATTGAACCTTTCTAAGAAATATCCAAATTCCAACATCTACCAAGACCAATTCGCAGAGCCTAGGCTCTATTATTCCTATCTTCGTGACGAGCCCGAGGTCCAAGAAGGCATCATCTTCAAAACCAAAGGGGAGCTTGCCTTCCCAAGCGTCGCCTGCGCTTCGATCATCGCCCGTTATTCTTTCCTGCAGAAAATGGACGCCATTAGCAAAAGATATTCCTTCATTTTCCCTTTCGGCGCGGGTGAACAAGCAAAAGGCGCTTTGAAGGAATTCGTTTCTAACTTCGGTGAGCAAGAGCTTTCAAAAGTCGCGAAGATGAATTTCAAAACCATCAAAGAAACATTGGACGCTTCCAATTAATTTTTGATCTCAATTAAAAGAATTGACATGGCTTTCTATTTTCAAAACCCTGCTCATGTTGTTCTATATTTTCAATAGCTAGAAGCTCCCCTTTGAATTTCAAGAAAGCAGAAGTTTAGTTTCCTTTCTTTCGATGTTCTTAGTTCTTCTGCTCATGCTAGAATAAGCTCGTTCGACTTTAACATATTTAGGAGCCATTCCATGAGCAGTAAAGAGGTGCTTGAGCAAAAGGCCAAGCAAGCCCAAATCGCATACGATTATCTAGCAGACATTCTCCATATCGACCCCGCTTTGCCCGTCACTTTCATCGCTTCAACCGACGCGGAGAAAGAATTCAAGAAGAATTACCTTAAGGAAAATCCCTTCCCCAACGTCATCGCCGTTGTTTTGGCTAAGCTAAGGAAAAAAGCCGTTGAGCGGCTCTTCAGCGAAGAAAAGGTCATCCAAACCGGCGTCATCGCCGCCGTTTTGTCTCTTTGCAGCAACCTCGCTTCAGAAATCGGAGAGCTTCGGGGCGAGGATATCCAGGGGTCTAAAATCGACTGTGACATCTCCTACGCGGGGCTGCAGGCCATCCGCCTCTACATGGCCAATTACTACGACCGCGAATTCAAGAAAAGCCGATTGGCCTCCGCGATCCGCGTCGACAATGCGATCAACGGCTCTTTCTATAAATACAAAACCAAAGACGGCCGTTACATCTCCTTCCACACCTATTATCAATCTCAGCAAAAAAAGCTCGTCGAGGCGATGAAACTAAAGAAAAGCTACGACAAATTCACCCTTTTATCGACGAAAAGGGATATCCGCTACCTCAAAAAAGAAGTCGCCAAATGGGATTCCAACGAACTTGAAGAACTTGCTTTCTCTTGTGGGGCCTGCGCTTGCGTTCTCCGCAGCAGGGACGAATGGGAAGCCACAGAAGTCGGGAAAGCCGTGAAGGAAATGCCTCTTATTTCCTTTCAAGAAACCGGACACGGCAAAATGGAACTCCCCCGTTCCTTGTCCAAAGGCCCTTTAAGCGGAATCAAGGTGCTTGACCTCACCCACATCATCGCCGGGCCCGCTTGCTCGAGGATTCTCGCCGAATACGGGGCCGACGTATTGCTCGTTAGAAGAGGCGACTTCAAGCATCAAGAGCAAGCCATGCTCGAGCTCGATGGCTGGGCGGGCAAGGACTCGATTCAGCTTGACCTCAATAGGGGCGAAGATCTCGCCAAAATGAAGGAGCTCATCAAGCAGGCAGACGTCATCACCTATTCGTATCAAAACGGGTGCTTCGATAAATTCGGGCTCTCCGAAGAGGAAATCCTAAAGCTCAATCCGCGCGTCATCTACTCGAGCTTGAATTGCTTCTCCCCAAGCGCGTGGAAAACTCGCCCAGGCTGGGCGCCATTAGCAGAGGACATCACCGGGCTTTCCATAAGAAACGGCTCTAAAGAAAAGCCCGTCAATCTCAACGGGGTTCCCCTAGATTACATCCCCGGCTTCATCCTAGCTTTGGGCACCTTGATGGCCATAAGGGACAATTTAAAAAGCGGAGTCCTCAAGAAAGTCTCCACTTCCTTAACCCGCGGGGCGATGCTGCTTCACGAAATCACCGACCTCTACGAGGAAAACCCCATCCCCTCGAGCCTCACTTCCATCAGCGATTCCCCCAAGCCAGAAGAATTTGCCCGTAGCCGCGTCTACGTCGATACCAAAGCCATTGGCAAAGTCGGGTTTCCTTCCCCCGCGACTTACAACACGAAGTATCCTAATCTAGAGAAAAACATGTCTTTTTCCGACGGGAACACGGGATTCAAGACCAAATAAGGTCTCTTTCTTTAGCAATGAAAAATCCTGAGGCTTCCCTCAGGATAAGGATTTTAGAAATGCGCCGAATTCAGGGTTGATTGGGGCTTCAAAGCTCATGAGCTCGCCGGTTTTGGGATGGGTCAGCGTGAGCTTATAGGCATGGAGCAATTGCCCCTTGTCGTAAAGCTTTCGATTGCCCCTGCCATAAAGCGGATCGCCGATAACGGGATGGCCGATATAGTCCATATGAACCCTGATTTGGTGGGTCCTCCCGGTTTTAAGGGCGCAGTCAACAAGGGTCATATCCGCGTTGACGAAGCGCTTTTTGACGGAGAAGTAGGTTTTCGCTTCTTTGCCGTTAGGGACCACCGCCATCTTGGTCGGATGGGTTTTGTCCCTGCCTATCGGAGCGGAGATCTCCCCTCCTTCCTCTGGGATTATCCCTTGCACCAAGGCAAGGTATTCCCTATGCATCGAATGGTCTTTGAGTTGGGCTTGCAAGCTGAGCAAGGCCTCTTCGGTTTTGGCGATGGCGAGCAATCCCGAGGTGTCTTTATCGATGCGATGGACGATGCCCGGGCGAAGGGGGTCGCTAGAAGGGGCGAGGAGCTTTTGATGATATAGAAGCGCGTTGACAAGCGTTCCGTCCGGATTCCCGTTGCCCGGATGGACGACTAGGCCAACGGGCTTATTGATGACGATGATCAAATCGTCTTCGTAAATGATGTCCAAGGGGATGTCTTCGGGAGTGAGTTGGCAGCTTGGGGCCTCATAGTCCTCAAATTCGATTTTTTGGCCGAGTTTGAGCTTCAATGAGGCTTTTTCGGATTTCCCGTCCACCTTCACCTTGCCTTCTTTGATCATCGCTTGGCATTTGGCCCGGGACAAGGACGCCCCAAAAGCGGCCAAAGCCTCATCAAGGCGCTTTCCGGCGAAACTTTCGCCGACGAGAAAGGAATTCATTCATCCCCCTCCTTCTTTTCCGCTTCGTCTTGCCCTTCTTTGCTTTCGGCGATTCTGGGGTCTTTTTCATTGGGGTCGTTTTTGGATTTCAGCGCGTCGACGACCATGGCGACGATTAAGACGATAACGCCTAAAGTAAGGCAAGCGTCAGCGACGTTGAAGGTCGCGAAGGGGTTGATGGAAGAGGGGGCTTTCGAAGGTCCTCCCCCGAGGTAGAATTGAAGGAAATCGATGACCCCATTAAATCCGACGACACCTTCCCAATAGAAGGAACGGTCGATGAGGTTGCCGATGGCTCCGCTAGAAAGGAGCATCAGGGCGGCTCTTTCGGCGTTGTTGATCTTCTTGTTAGATACAACCCAATACCAAACGATGGCGATGGACATCACTAACGATATCCCAATGCCGAGCACTCTTCCCCAGACACCCCAAGAGGCGCCTAAGGAGAAGGCTGCGCCGGTGTTGTAGGATTTGGTGAAATAGAAGAAATTGGGGATGATCGTGATACTGCCCCCAACAGGGAGGGTCTTCTCAATCGCCCATTTGCTGATGAGGTCGAGTAGGAACAAACCAAAGGCGCCGAGCCCGAAATAGATTCCGAGCTTCGCCTCTTTTGTAAGCTTATTCCATTTCTCCAAAAGGGTTTTCATTCGCCCTTCCCTTCCGCGACGGCTTCCTCGCAGCGGCGGCAAATGGCCTCCTCGCCTTGCCCATGGAGTTCGTCCACGTGGTTTCGACACCTTGGGCAAAGGGGCCTAGCGTCGACTTCGACAACGGCTTTGTCTTCGCCTTGGCTAAGGGAAATAGAGGACACCATGAAGGCTTTGCAAAGGGCTTCTTCTCCCTCTTTGGACAAGACTTCGTAGAAATCTTTGTCGGAGACAACAAGCCCGAGCTTAGCGTCTTCTGAATTCCCGATGAGCCCTTTTCGGCGGGCTTCCTCAAGGGATTTGTTGGCTAAGAGGCGGAGCTTCTTGAAAGAAGCGTAGCCACTTAGCTCTTTTTCGCCGTAACTATGGGTGCGCTTAGGCATGTCCTCAAGCTGAGGGGATTCTTTCTTCTTAAGCGGAAGATACCCGTAAACTTCTTCCATGGTAAAGGGGAGAATCGGGTTAAGAAGGAGGCAAAGCTCATAGCAGCAAGAATAGATGACGGCTTCGACGGCTTGTCTTCTAGGCGAAGAGATGGCGTCGCAATAAAGGACGTCTTTGGCCATGTCCAAATAGAAGGAAGAGAGGTCATTGCCCATGAAGGCGATGATGGCGTTGACCGCGCCGGAGAAATCGTAGCGGTCATAGCAGTCGAGGGCTTTGTTCTTGACTCTTTCTTCTTCGGCTAAAATATAACGGTCAATCAAAGAAAGCTCGACATTATCAACGCTTTCCCCTTGATAATGGGCGAGGTTGCCCAGCAAGAAGCGGAACGTATTGCGGATTTTCCTATAGTTATCGGCGGTCGTGGCGATGATGCGCTCACCGATTCTAACGTCGGCTTGATAGTCGACGGTCGCGGCCCAAAGGCGGAGGATGTCCGCCCCGTATTCGCCGGCGATTTTGTTGGGGTCGACCCCGTTTCCGGCGGACTTGGACATCTTCTTCCAATCCTCTGTCATGACGAAGCCGTGGGTGAGGCAGGCTTTGAAGCTGCTATGACCAGAGACGGCGAGGGAGAGGATGAGCGAGCTATTGAACCAGCCGCGGTATTGATCGTTCCCCTCCAAATAGAGGTCGGCCGGGCAAGACATGCCCCTTTCGTTGAGGACGCCGTTCCAAGACGAGCCGGAATCGAACCAAACGTCCATGATGTCCTTCTCTTTGGTGAAGAGCCCATTGGGAGACTTGGGGTTGGTGTAGCCTTCAGGAAGCAAGTCCTTGGCTTCCCTTTCAAACCACACGTTGGAACCATATTGTCTGAAAAGCTCTTGAATATGGGCGAAGACAGCCTCCTCTAGAATCGGGGAACCGTCTTCGTTATAGATAATGGGGAGAGGGACGCCCCAAACGCGCTGACGGGAAATGCACCAATCGGCTCTGTCTTTGATCATGTTGACCATCTTCTCTTTGCCCCAGGAAGGAAGCCACTGAATGCGTTCAATCTCATTGAGCAGGTCTTTCCGGATGGGCTCGATGGAGCAGAACCATTGCGGCGTGGCGCGGAAGATGACGGGCTTATGGGTCCTCCAGTCATGGGGGTAGCTATGGACGAGGTCTTGTTCTTTGAGCATCCTCCCCCTTTGGGTCAAGGCCTCGATGACGAGGTCGTTGGCCTTTTCGTAGAAGACGCCATTCCATGGGTCGCCTTCGTTGAAGTGCATAATGCCCCTCTCATCGACGGTTTCTTGGGGTTTGAGGCCGTATTTGAGGCAGGTGTTGTAGTCGTCTAAGCCGTGGTCAGGATCGGTGTGGACGCATCCGGTTCCGGAATCCTCGGTGACGAAGTTGGCGTTCATCACCAAGGAAACGCGGTCATCATAAAGCGGATGGAAAGCCAAGATGCCATCCATTTCGGCGCCTTTGAAGGTTTTCAAAAGCTCGCACTTCTCAAATCCGAGCTCTGCTTGCAGCTTCTCTTTAAGCGAGCAAAGGAAGACGAACTTCCCTTTCTCTGTTTCGAATAGCCCATATTCGAAAGCGGGATTGACCGTGATGCCTTGGTTGCTTGGGATGGTCCAAGGGGTCGTGGTCCAAATGACGATGGAGCAATCTAACGGCAAAACGCCTTTCCCGTCCTTGATTGGGAAAGCGACGTACATCGTTTTGGCGGTCACATCGGCGTATTCGACCTCGGCTTCGGCCAAAGCGCTCTCGCTGCTCCAGCTCCAATAAACCGGCTTAAGGCCTTTGAATATCAGCCCTTTCAAAGCCATTTTGGCGAAGACTTCGACTTGCCTTGCCTCGTATTCGGGGAGAAGGGTCAAATAAGGATGGGAATAATCGCCGAGGCAGCCAAGCCTCTTGATTTGGGCTTTTTGCCTATCGACTTGGGTTTTCGCGTAGTCTTCGCAGATTCTTCTGAATTCGGGAAGCGGGGTCTTCTTCCTATCAACTCCGGATTTGGTGACGCGGGTTTCGATGGGGAGGCCATGCGTATCCCAGCCGAAAACGAAGGGGGTTTTGTAGCCCGACATGTTTTTGTAGCGGATGACGAAATCCTTGAGGCAGCGGTTCAAGGCGTGGCCGCAGTGCATGTCCCCATTGGCGTAGGGAGGGCCATCGTGAAGCATGAACTCGGGGCAATCGACCCTATTTCGGTTCATCTTCTCATAGAGTTTTTCCTCTTCCCACTTCTTCACGAGGACCGGCTCTTTGCTAGCGAGCCCCGCCCTCATGGGGAATTCGGTTTGCATCATGTGCAGCGTTTCTTTGTAGCCCATAGTTTTCTCCTTTGGATAAATAAAAGCGCCCTGCTTGCGCAAGGGCGCTCAATGCGCGGTACCACCTTGCTTCTTGGGCATCGCCCAAGCGCTTCATTGAATCTTGCTCCCGGCAAGAAGCGGGCTCCCCTACCTCCAAATGGACTCGAAGAACGGGCTCGGAAGTGATGTCCCCTTCCCTTCCCCCTTCTCAACTTCGGCGGGGTTCTCTGTCTTTGGGAAGCGGCGCGTCTTCGTCATCGCCACGGATATCTTAATGCCGCGGCAAGGTATAAACAAGACGGGTTTTCCTTAAGGAAAAGGCGTTTAGGGTGCGAGGCCTATCAGGCGTAGCTCCAGCACATCCAGCGCGATATCTCGATATGTGCGTTTTCGAAATAGCCGCTGATTTTGTATCTAAACGTCGTCGAGCTTACCTTGTCTTGATCTTCGCTCCAGGGGGAAGCCACGCAAGAAAGGGATACGGAAGACAATTCAAACGTCTTCTCAAAGCCCCCTAGTTTCATAGAATAAACCTTGTTTTCGGGCATTTTGGCTCGGCTTACCAAGGCGTTGTCCTTTTAATAAGTGAGATGCTCTGCATTTTCGGTTTGAAGGACATCTCCTCCACGGGAAGATTAAAACTAAATCCCATGTCCATGAAATCCTTTCTGGAAGGGATTCCTTGCGTTGAGATTCCCTTTTTCTCTCCACTGGAAATTTGGCTTTTCACGAGTATGCCTTTCTCCTCATCGACCCTATATGAATAACCGTCGCCTTTCGCGTTGGCGATTCTAATGAAGTTCCATGTCGATCCTCCGACTTTCATATCGAAAGTCGAATCTGCGTCCCAAGTAAGCTACCCGTCAACGTAAATATGGCCCATCTCAAAAAGCGTCCCCTCTTGCCTACGTTCCCTTCCTTTGAATAAGGAGATTTGGTAATCCGAGTTGAAATAGGTCCCATATTCAACAAAGAAGGTGGTCATCCAAGACAAGATGGCAGCGA
Organism: uncultured Bacteroidales bacterium; assembly: GCA_963650805.1. GTDB lineage: Bacteria > Bacillota_I > Bacilli_A > RFN20 > CAG-826 > Alloenteromonas. Next base: position 58,397 of record CAVJMG010000008.1, on the reverse strand, counting down.
CCAGTATGCCGCCGAAAACCGTCCAGGGAATCCAATTCTCGGGTTTCTTCATCCACTTGATGATTTTCTTCTCGTTCTTCATTCTCATTTCTTTCACTTTTAAAGACATTCAAAGGCCGGTTTGTAAAACCATTGGATCAGGGCGACCTTCAAAAAAGCCCGCTGCAACCGCAAACATTCATCAGGCCGCCCACGCCGCAGTCCAATGAGCGTTTATAAGCGACCCTTGGCTATAGCCCTTCACTGAAAAGCTCTGCATATAAGAGCCCGTTTCACTCTTCCAAGGATAGGAAAAGCAAGAAACCTTGACGTTAGAAAGTTCAATCGTTTTCTCCCAACCAGCGCAGCAAAGTGAATAGGTCTTGTTTCGAGGCATCGAGGCTTCGCTGACAAGGGCGTTGTCTTTTTTGAAAACGGAGATGTTATCCATTTTGGGTTTAAAGGACATCTCGGATGAAGGCAATTGCAGGTCAATGCAAAATGAAGCAAATTCTGTCGATGAAAGAAGCGTTCCGCTGGTTTTCTCTTTTAGTTCGGAATTAATGACTTTATAGCAGTCCATAACGGCCGCGTCTTTTTCGATTTTATAGGCCACGCCGTTGCCTTTGGAATCGTTGCTGATCACGCGGCTCCCATAAGAACTGTCCCCGTCAAAATCAACGGTCATAGAGATTTCCCAATAGAAGTCGTTATTAATTTCGATTGATATATAATAGATGATTATACAAAAGTGTTGATGGGTTATTTTCGATGCCGTCGAGTTTTACGGCAAAACTCGGCAGGCGTTTCTTCGCAAATTTGCAGAAGTTCCGCTATCTTCTGGTCCATTTTCCCCTCCTTGAGCGACGCCTTGAAGGCCACCCAGGCGGCGTAGAGGTCGAGGTAATCGCTCTTCAGGCCCGGATGGACCGTGACGAACCTCTCTATCTCGGCTATGAACGAATTGACCTTCTGGAGCTTCGCGTGGGCCTCGCGCGTCGTCGACTTGTAGACCTTGGACGCCCCGCCGACGGAGGCGGCGAGGGCGTCGTGGCTGAAGATCCCGTCGTGGATGATGGTCGAGCCTTTGGCTATGTGCCTGCCGTACGTCTTGAGGCATTGGAGGGAGCTGATGTGCCCTTTCCCGGCGACCTCGGCGTAGCGCTTCCCCTCCCCGTCGACGGCGCAGGCGACGACGATCTGGTTCCTCGAGATCCCCCTGGGCTTTTTGCCGTCCGGCCTTCGCCATATCAGGCCCTCGTTGACGGGGATGAGCTTCTCGTCGATCCAAACGTCGCCGGAAAGGACGGCTCCGTCGCGAATTTTCCTCGCCGCCGCGTAGGCCTTCATCCTCCAGAGGTAGGCGGTGCTCGGCGTGATGCCGACGGAATCCTCTATGGCCTTGAGCTTCGTGTCGTTCACCATGAGATTGACCATCGCGGCCAGCTTCTCCGCCCTCAGCTTCCGCGAGAACATCACGGTCCCCGTGGTCCTCGAGAAGGTGCGGCCACAGGCCTTGCACAGCATTCTGGCACGTTTCTTCTTTGCCCTCCCATAAGAGACGACGTCCGCGGAGCCGCACCGCGGGCAAATCAATTTCCCAAGCATCAAAAAATCCCTTTCTTGAGCAAGGGTAGCCGCCGGAGAAAGGGATACTGCTAGATAAACCGTCCCGGCGGCTACCCTTGCCGTTTATCTAGCGGTTTGATTATAGGCTCAACCTCCGGGTTGCGGGGTTTAATTCACCAACACTTTTGTATAATCATCTAATATATAATCGTTTCTTTCCCCTTTTTCGTTCCAAGCCAAACAATCGAACAGATTCTCTTGGTAGCCACGATCAAAATACGGCCCATATTCCACGAAGAATATTGTCATCCAGGATAGAATCACGGCCACCAATATGCCGCCGAAAACCGTCCAAGGAATCCAATTCTCCGGATTTTTAATCCATTTTATTGCCTTATTGCTGCTTTTCATTTTTTCTTCCTCTTAAATTTCATCTAGGCTTTTCGCTTCTTTTTCAAAGAGTTTTTCTAAAGCGCCATCCCCGTAAAGAAGATTAAGACATCCGTAATAAGTCTTTCCGTTCCCTTTGGAGACGACCGTTGAGTAGAACTTCGTTCCTTCGTGATGGAAACATTCGTTCTCAGGCAAGGCGCCGTTGCAAAGATAAGAAGTATTTAAGCACCAATGGTAGTTTTCCACGTATTTAGTACTTCCGATGATGTTCTTCTTTATTTTGTAATACCGAGGTATTTCCACCACGGCTTTCTCGGTGTCTTGCGCCCATTTGCCGGCGGATTTTCCCTCAGACGATAGACACAGCTTAATGCAGCGCCCGCGACTAAAAACAACGTACTTAACATCGTGCCTCCTTGAGCCGATTATTCACCTTATGAACTCAATATACTAGTAAGTTATCCGAAAAGCAAAGAAAAGTTAACTTTTTTAATAACATTATTTATTAACAAAAAAACGGGATTGCATCCCGTTTTTCTCGTTGTTCATCGGATTTACGAAAGCAAGAATGCGAAGTCGTCTTTGGTGAACGTCGAGGATGTAATGCCTCCCAGAACGGTTCCCAAATCCTTCTTTTTCTTCTGCAAGGCAAGCATTCTCTCCTCAACCGTCCCAATCGCGATGAGCTTGAAGACCGTGACGTTTTTGTCTTGGCCAATGCGGTGAGCGCGGGCGAAGGCCTGCTCTTCCGCGGAGAGGTTCCACCAGGGATCGAGGAGAAAAACGGTGTCCGCGCCGGTGAGGTTAAGCCCGGTCCCCCCCGCTTTTAAGGAGACGAGCATCACCTTGTCGGAGGGATCGTTATTGAAGGAAGAGGCCATCGATTGCCTATCTTCGGCAGACGAGGATCCTTGCAAGAAGCCATGCTTGATGTGGGCTTCGTCAAGTTTTCCATTGACGATTTCAAGAGCGGAGACGAAGCTGGAGAACACCAGCGCTTTATGCCCTTCCTCAAGCAAGGAGAGAAGCGAATCCATGAGATAATCGATTTTGATGGCTTCCCCATCGTATTCTAGGAAAAGGGAAGGCGAAACGCAGATTTGGCGGAGCCTGGTGATCGCGGCCAAAACCGAGATCCTGTCCCCTTCCCCGGAAAGGGCCTTCTTAAGCTCGCCTTTGGCCAAGGCAAGATAGGCGTCGTAGACTTTTCTTTGCTCTTCGGGCAATTCGAGGAAGTACTCCTTCTCCTCGCGCTTAGGCAAGTCGATGAGGACCTCCTTTTTGGTGCGGCGGAGCAAGAAGGGTGAAATCTTTGCCTCGAGTTTCTTTCTTTGGGAGGGGCTGGCGAATTCGCCAGACCCGTATTCCCCCTTGAAGGAAGAGTAGTCGGCGAAATACCCCGGCAAGAGGAAATCGAAGATGGACCAGAGGTCAAGGAGGGAGTTTTGGATCGGGGTGCCGGTGAGGGCGAAGCGGCAATCGGCTTCAATTTCCTTGACGGCGAGGGATTTTTTGGCAAAGGCGTTGGCGATCGTCTGGGCTTCGTCGAGGATGACGCAGCTGAAATGCTTGCCTTTGTAATACTCAATGTCGTTTCGAAGGGAGTCGTAAGAGGTCAAATAGGCGACTTTCCTGTCGTTTCTAATGGAGAGGATGGTGTCTTCCCTTTCCTTTTGGGGGGAAGGGAGCAAAGTGACTTCCATGGAGGGGTCGAATTTGGCGAACTCCTCCTTCCAATTGCAAAGAACCGATTTGGGCGCGACGACGAGGATTGGGGAAGGCTTATCGAGCAAGGAGAGGAAAGTGATGCTCTCAAGGGTTTTCCCTAAGCCCATCTCGTCCGCCAAAATGCCGCCTAGTCCATGGTTGGATAGGGCCTTCATCCACTTGACCGCGCTAGCTTGGTAGGGACGGAGCAATTTAAACGCGGGGGCGCTGGATTTCGGAAGGGTCAGCTTTTCGTAGTCGATGACGTCTTCGAGGATGCCTTTAAGCTCGCCGGAGCTCGTCGCCCCTTCTGCCCCTTCTCCGCGGAGCCTCATGGCCTCGGGGAGGGTCAATTTGCACGACGTCGAGGGGTTGATCCTCATTTCAAGCAACGTTGGGATGAGGCTGCTATCAAGGGAAGAAAGAGAATAGAACCTCCCCTTAAGGGGGATGTATTTCTTCTTCTCCACGTAGCTAGATAAGGCCAAGTTGAGCTCTTCTTCGGTGAATTCCTCGCTGGAGAGCTTAAGGTCGAACCACTCGCCGAAGGAGCTTTTCTCCAAGCGGAAGGTCGGCAAAGGGAGCCTTCTGGGGCGCCCGGCGCTGAGCAAGGGATCGATTTCGGCGTCGCAGAGGGCCTTCAGGGGGTTGAGGTCTTTCTCGATCGTCGCATTGATGCGCTTAGGGTCGGAAATGAGCCCGTTTTCAAGCAAGCCGAGAGAAACCAAGGAGGATTGGAAAATCTCTTTTCTGCGCTTCTCGGGCATCGAGAGGAAGTCAGAAGGGGAGAGTTCCTTATTTCCGCGCCTATAATGGCTTTCGCAGAGGATGCCTTTTGAAGGCTCGAAGGCGAGCCTATAGGAAATGGAGAGAGGGTGATACCCCTCCCCTTCAAGCTCTTCCTTGGATAGATAAGGCAATAAGGAAGTCGCGAGTTTGCTGCCGAGTTTGTCGTAAGGGAAATCCGGATGGGAATAAAGATAGGTGTAGGACTTCGAGGCGGCCAAAGAATGGAAGCGGTAAAGAGTCAGCTCCTTCCTGGCTTTGTCAAAGCAGGCCCCGTAAAAGGGAGAGGAGAAATAGTCCATGTCCGAAGTCGGGGGATGGGGAAGAGAGAAGCTAGAGGCGCTTTCGGCGATGAACTTGCCTTTGACGGGCTCGTTGACGCTATAGAAGACCAATCCATAGCCGACGCTTTGCCCGACGAGCTTGGTTAGGAAAAGGGGGAAGTCCTCTTCGCGCATCGAGAAGGTGTCGCTTAAAGTTGAGGAGGTCTCCGCCCTAGAGCAGAGGAAATCCAAGGAAGGAACTTCGCTAAGCAAGGCAAAGTCGATGGCCGCTCCGCCTAGAGTCACTTTCTTTCTCTTCTTATAGAAATCTAGTAGCATCGCAGGGCTCGAGATTTTCTTTCTCTCGCTCCCCTGCATGAGGTACATGCAGGCTTTGACCATGCCTCCCTCGCCGCGGATGAAGACATAGGAGAAAACGGGCTTGCTGGCTTTTTCTAGAGTCGGCAGGCTTTGATAGAGGTTCTTCGAAAGCACGTCGAGCTCTTTGTTGCTGGAGGCGATTTTGTTGGCTTCTTCCAAGCTCAAATCGGCGTCTTGCCGGAGGAAAACGTAATCGCTGCCATAGACGGCTTTCCTTTCGGTCTCCGACATCGCTTCTTCCTTTTTGGCGATGTAATAGGCTAGGAGCAGGCTCTTATCCTCCCTTTCGGAGGGGAAGGCGGGGTTTTTGGAAACGGTTTTGCCTGAGCCGATTAGGCAGCTGAGGTAATCCCCACCGCCGGTGAAGGCTTCGTAAAGAAGCGTCTTTGAATCGAGGTCGAAGCGGTAGACGATCTTCGTTTTCCTATCGTCTAGAAGAGCGAGGTTTAATTTGAAATCGGAGTTTTTCGAAAGGGTCTCCTCCCATTTCTGGAGGGTTTCTTGCCCAATGTTCTTCAAATACATTTCATTTTCCCTCCCATAGCGATAGCCCTTTGCGGTCAAGAAGCTTCTTCTTCGTCAAAAGATATAGGTAAATCGAGCGGTCGTAAGGCGAGGTCAAGGAGAGCTCCTCGGCCTCTTTCCCTAGAAGCGTGCTTTCTAGGCAGGGGAAATCCCTGAAGCAAGACCAAATGGCTTCGTGGGCCCCCTCCTTCTCTTTGAGCGCCTTATTCATTTTGGCGATCAGATAGTTCTCGTAAGGATGGCCCTCAAGCTCCTTCTTAAGCGCGGGGAAATCCCCAAGGCGGAAGGAGGCGATGTCCTCGTCTTTCCCTTCTCCTAATAGGAACAAGAACGGGGCCAATAGTCCAGACCCCTTAAGCGAGGCGGTGAAATCCTCTTTCTTAAGGGCTTTCTCCTCTTCGGATAGGCCCCTCCAATATTCGCATAGGGCCGGAAGGTCGCCCTCCCCTTTCCCGAACATCTTCTTATAGCAGCATAAGGCGTCTTCGACGTCGCCTTCCTTCTCCAAGAAGGTGCCGATTTGGCTCCAGGAGGCGAAGCTCAGGTCGCAATGGGCGTTGTCGCAAAGAAGGGAGAGCCCCTGCGCGTCCCCCCTTTCCAAAAGCATCTTCGCCAAGCTCTCAAACCCCTTGAAGCGGAAGTCGGCCCGGCAAAGCAAATGGAGGCTATAGGAATTAAGCAAGCAAAGAAGGCTCTCTTCTTGCCCTAGATATAGCCGCAAAACGTCGTAAGAGACCCCGTTGGTGAGGCCGGCTTCGAACCGCTCGGTGGCGAGTTCTTTCCAATCCTCGCTTGAAAGCAGGCCGATGTAGAGCCCTTTCCTCGCATCCACCGATAGCAAAGACGGGAATTCCGACATCGCCATGGAAACCATGTCGACCCCCATCCCCAGCTCGCTTAGGAAGCTAGGGATCGCCTCCCCCTCCTCTTCTCCCCCGAAGCCGCTATAGCTAGGGGAGGAAGAAAGGATGGCCTTGAAGCCTTCGTAGACGCTATTGGAATCGAAATTCCATTTCTCTTTCCTCTTCTTAAGCTCCTTGACGCATTTCTTGAGGTAGCTCATGGGGCCTTTGGAAAGGCAAAGGGGGGCCTGGGATTTAACGTAGAAGAGGAAATCCGGGAGCGAGGCTTCCGCCTTTTCCCCCACTTGCTCCTCAAGCTTCAGCAAAACCGCGGCCATGTGGCGGCAAGGATGGGACGAATTGCCCTTGCAAGAGCAAGAAGCCCCGCTTAAAGCGCCGTCAAGAGAGAAGCTCATCCCGATGGCGAAACGCTTTCCGTCTTCGTCCACGTTGCCGTGGACTTCATAGGAAAGGGGATCGAAATAGGTGATGGAGGCTTTCCCCTCTTCGTATAGCGTCTTCCCCTGCAGGAAAACGTCGTAAGCGAAGCGAGGATGATTCTGTGAGTAAACGGGGGCTTTTCTTTTGCGCATATCTTAGAATATAAAACTCTGCTGTATCTTAGGCAACCAAAAAAAGAGCGGTTTAGCGATTTCTTTCGCCACCGCCCTTATTTTCGTTCGTCAAATTAATTTCCGGAATCTTTGCCTTCCATCATTTCCTTGAGGAAATTGGGGACGATTTTCTTCTCAATGCCCTCTTCGTTTTGGGCGTTTTGGTCTTCGGAAGCCTCGATGATTTGGATGTTTTTGGAACGCGTCTCGTCGACTCCGCTGCCGACTTGGTCCTTCCGGGGAGGGACGTATTTGGGAACGGAGGTGAAATCGTATTCCTCGGCGAAATGGGAGGCGATGACCGAAACGAGGATGGTGTCGTCGAGCTGGTCGTTTATCGCCACCCCGAACATCACGTCCACCGAGCTCCCGGCCGTGGATTGGATTTTGGTCACGCATTCCTGCGCGTCGAACAAGGAGACGCCGGGCCCGCAGGTGACGAAGACGATTATTTTCCTCGCCCCGGAGATGGAAGCCTCCAGCAAAGGCGAGTTGATCGCGTTCTCCGCCGCCTCCTCGGCCTTGTCTGGCCCAGATCCAGAGCCGAACCCGATAAGAGCGATGCCGGAATCCTTCAGCGTGGAGCAAACGTCAGCGAAATCGAGGTTGATGATCGCAGGCATCAAAATGAGGTCAGTCACGGTCTTGACCGATTGGGCCAAAACGGCGTCGCTAGAGGAGAAAGCCTCGGAAATTGGCGCCTTCCCCGCCGCGGAAAGCAATTTGTCGTTGCTGACGATGATGATGGAGTCGACCGCGCTTTTCAAGTCGCTTAGCCCCTGCACGGAGTTCTTGATTCTCCGCTGCCCTTCGAAGGTGAAGGGACGGGTGACGATAGCGACGGTCAACGCTCCCTCTTCCCTAGCGATTGAAGCCACTACCGGCGCCGCCCCGGTCCCGGTCCCGCCGCCCATTCCGGCGGCGATGAAAACAAGCTTCGCCCCTTTGACGACGGCGCGGATGTCCTCAACCGAAAGCTCGGCGGCCTTCCTTCCGATTTCAGGGTCCCCGCCCGCGCCGAGGCCGTTGGTCAATTCTTCGCCCAAGGCGATGCGGTTGGGGGCTTTGGAGGTCGCCAAAGCCTGCTTATCGGTGTTCATGACGTAGAATTCGACGTTGGGGATGTTTTCGTCGATCATGCGGTTGACCGCGTTATTCCCCCCACCGCCTACGCCGATGACGACGATTCTAGCGACCGGTTCGAAATTATCTAAATCCATGGATTGTTCGTAGCTCATCGATTAGCTCCTCTCATAAGGTGTCTTCGTTTGGCGTTTGCCTTCTATAGGCGCGTCTGTCTTTCTTTTCGCTTGAGGGCTCTTCCTCAACCCTCGAGACCGAGGCCACCCCGTGGTAGTTGTCCTCCAAAGTCCCGGAATAATGCCCGCAGGCAATCAGCAAGCCAAGGCAAGCGGAATACCGAGGGTCCTCCCCTCCCACGATTTTAAGATGGGGATTGAGAATCTGGTTTTTGCCGCGGTGAGCGGAGAAGAAGGTTCCGATTCCATTCAATTTGCTGCCGCCTCCGGTGAGGATGATGGGCAGATCCTTCTCCGCGCCGTCGAAAAGGGAGGAAAGGCAGGCATCGAATTTCTCGAAGAAAGCCTTGAAATAGGATTCGATGGCCTTGTTGAGGTCTTTCTGAACGACCCATTTGTCGGCCCCGTTCATCGGGTCGGCGCCTTTAGCCAGGGGAGGGCGATAGAGGAAGGGGCGAGTGTCGTAGCCGATTTTCGTCTTGAGTTCCTCGGCTTTCTCCAAATCGACGCCCAAATCGTTGGCGATCTGCTCGGTGAGAGTGTCTCCGCCGAGATAGCAAGTCGCTGTCCTATAGGGCTGGTGGCCGATGACGATGGAAACGTTCGTGGTTTTGGCCCCGAGGTCAACGAGGATGTAGGTGTTCGGGAGGCTCGGGTCAGTGGCGAATAGCTGCGCCTGGCAATAAGGGGCGACGCAGGATTTCTTCACCCGGAAGCCCGAAGAATTGGCGAGGCTTGGGTAATCCAAGGCGATGGGCTTAGGCAAAGTGTGGATCATGGCCCTCATGCTCAAGGAAGGCCCCACCACCCCGATGGGAGGATTGAGGAAAGATTGGTTGCCGTTGACGACGAAGCTCGTGGGAATGATGTCGACGAGCTCGTTGGCCCCCGGGATCTCCTCGTTTTTGATTTTGTTGAGGACGGTGTTGATGTCGGATTTGGTGATTTGCTTATCCGCGGCCCCGGAAGTCGTCGATTCGTCTTTGGAATAGATTTTCAAGCCAAAGGGAGGCAAAACGATAGCAATCTCCCCGATGGTGACGCGGACGTTGGCGCTTTCATCCTCCACCTTCAAATACTGCTGGAGGCACTGAGACAGCGCGGCTTTGTCCTTTATAAGGCCGTCTTTGACGAGCCCCTCGATGCTTTTTTCGGTGGTGTATACGACGAAAGGCTGCTCCCCAAGGCAATGGCCGATGAGGATTTTAATGCTTTTTTGGGTGATTTCGAAGCAGGCGCGGAGTTTGTTTTCCATAATCGGGTATATTTTAATATACCCCTACTTATTTTCCTAGAGGGCTGACAAGACAAATTCAAGCCTATTTTTAGTAGTTTTCTAGTCGTTTTTTATATATAAAAACCGCGCTTGTGACCGCGGTTTTCTTCGTTTCGGCTTTTTGGAGCGCCCTAAAAGCGGCTTCGTTTTTTCGCTTTAGATTAGGGCTGCGTTGTAGGAGAGGATCTCCTCTGAGGAGGTGGGTTCGGAAACGGTCTCGCTGACGCTCTCCTTCTCTTTGGCGGCTTCGGCGCGAGACTGTTCCACGCCATAGGTGATGAGGATCGGGGTCGCCGTTGAAAGCCCCAAAGCAAGCGCGAACAAAGTCGCCCTGGCGGCGCCGCGGATGCGGTAATAGGCTTTCTTGTGACCGGTTTTGTAGAGTTTGTCTTTCATCTTGGCTCCCTCCTTCCTTTTTCCTTTTTATTCTTGGGAGTTATTTCTTTTCAAGAACCCGCAGCTTCGCGCTTTGGGAGCGCCTATTCTCCTCAAGCTCTTTTTCACTAGGGAGAATCGGCTTTGGGCTTAATAAGCGATATGGCATCTCCTCTTGCCCGGGGAGAGAGATTTGGTGGCGGTCCACGACAGCTTTGCTGCGGCTAATGAAGGAGCGCTTAACAAGGCGATCGTCTAGCGACATGAAGGTGATGATGGCGAGTCTTCCATTGGGATTCAGCAATTCGGGCCCGTCTTGGAGCAAGGCTTCGAGGGCTTTTTCCTCGCCGTTGACTTCGATGCGGATGGCTTGGAAGATCTGCTTCGCCGGATGCCCTTTTTTGCGGAGCTCTTTTTCCGATTTGCTGGCTTTGATGATGTCGACGAGTTCGAAGGTCGTCTTGATCGGGGTTTGCTTTCTCCTAAGGCAGATGTTTCTTGCGATTCTCCGCGAATCGGGGTCTTCCCCGAATTCGTAGAAGATTTTCGCAAGGGAATCCTCGCTGTAGGTGTTGACCACCCCCGCTGCCGTGAGGGCTTGGGTTTGGTCCATCCTCATGTCCAAGGGGGCGTCTTCTTTGTAGGAGAAACCTCTTTCCCCTTCGTCGAATTGGGGGCTAGAGACGCCAAGGTCAGCTAAGATGCCGTCGACTGCATAAACGCCTCTAGAGCTCAGCTCTTGCTTCAAATTCGCGAAATTGGAATGAATCAAGGTGAAGTTGTCGCCGATAGCTTCAAGCTTGGCCCTGCTTTCTTCCATCGCCTCTTCGTCGAGGTCGAAGCAATACAGGTGCCCCTTTTTAGCTTTGGAGAGGATAAGGCTGGAATGCCCTGCCCTGCCGAGAGTGCAGTCGACGTAAATCCCGTCTTCTTTGACGTTCAGGGATTCAAACGCTTCATGCAGCAACACGGGGTAATGGCTTCCCATCCTTAATGGCTCCTTCCTGCGAGGGATTCGTACTTCGTCGCGTTGGCAAGGAGGTATTTGGCGTAGGCCCCGGCATCCCAGAGTTCGAGATGATCGAGGACGCCGATGAGAGTGACTTCCCGACCGATCGAATAATCGAAGAGGAGATCCTTCCCAAGCAACACCCTGCCGACTTTGTCTAGCTGCATCTTGAACATCGAGGCGCAGGCTAGGCGGATGTAGGCACGGCTTTCTTCGTTTTCGTAGCTTAATGAAGAGAGCTTCTTCACCATCGCTTCGAAGGCTTCTTCTTTATAGATGCTAAGGCATCCCTCGAAGCCCTTCATAACGTAGAGGGTCTCTCCAGGGACGATCCCGAGCTCCTTAGGAAGCATCAGCCTGCCTTTGGGGTCGAGGTTTCGCGAATAAGTTCCATAGAATATGCTTACCACTTTTTACCACCTCGGCTACCACAATTTACCACCGGTGTTAATTCTTGGCAACGACTTCTTAGCATTTTTTGGAAGAAGCCCGTGTAGAAGGAATCGAAAAACTCCGATGGGGCCGGAAAGAATGAGGAAACAGAATAAGTTCGACATTCGTTATGCAGGGAAGCAAGCGTTTTGGGGAAACCCTAAAACTGGAAATCCAAAAATGAGGCAGACCGAAATTCCGTTGTAAGAGAATAAAACATATTTTTATTTTTTCTTTGCTTGTCTTTTTAAGTTAGTTTTTTATAACGGCAACAAAAAAAGAAGGCCGCCTTTCGGTTGCCTTCTTATCTTTTTCATTTATCCGCGGGCTCTTCTTCAGAAAGAGGCACTTCGTTCTCTTGGTAGAAGGAATAGCCTTCCCCGGATTCTGGCAGGCACGCGCCTTCCTTATGCGGAGAAATCGGAACTAGGGAACGGATGATTTTATGGGCGAGGTCTTTGCTCTCGAGGAAGGTCCCCGGGAAAATATACCCCTCCCCGTCTTCCTCTTCGCTTTGGAGGAGGTCGATGAGGTCATCGTCTTCGAAGCTCTCAAGGAAGGGTTCGGCGGTCCTTGAATCGGAGAGCTCCATCTCCCCTTCAAGGAAATAGTCGCAGGTGAGGAATTCGTCGACGTTTTCAAAGACCATTTTCACATGGCAAGAAGGGACGCTTAGAAGGGGGTAATCGTTTTGGCAGTCCTCCTTCGAGAAGGCGATGTCTTCCTCCAGTTCAAGGGGATGGCCTTCTTTGACGAGGTTGCGGTAGATCTTCATTGTCGGACCTCGGCGCCGAAGCGCTGAGCCAACAAGGCGACAATCTTGTTCATCAAGGCTTTGATCTCCTCGTCTTTCAAGGTCTTCTCCTTATCGAGGAAGGTGATGGTGATGGCCATCGATTTCTTGCCTAGGAGGATGTTGGCCCCGGTGTAGAGGTCGAAGACTTCGACTTTGTCGATGAGCTTGTCGCTCTTTTTGATTTCCCTAGCGATGTCTTCGAAGGGGACGTCTTCGTCGATGAGGAAAGCGAGGTCGCGGGAAACGCTTGGGAAGCGAGAGGGAACGCCGGCTTTTAAAGGCGAAACCTTCATGTCGAGGAACGCCTGCAAATCGATTTCCCCGACGACGGCGGATTTAAGCCCCCACTGCTTCAAGCACAAGGGATGGAGCTCGCCGATATAGCCAAGCAGCCTCTTACCCATCGTGATTTCGGCGGATTTGCCGGGGTGGAGCTCTTCTTTCCCAAGGCTCCAAGGTTTGAGGGAAACGCGGTTAGGCTGAATGGAGAGCAAATCGAGGAGCCCTAGGAACAGCCCCTTCGCGTCGTAGAAATCGTAAGGACGCTTCTTAAGGGCGCCCTGTTCCTGCTTTTCGCCGAACAAAACGAAGGCGAGGCGCCTGGATTGGAGCCTTTTCCCATCGACGTCGCTTATCTCGAAGAAGGCGCCGTCTTTATTTTGCCTAGCGAAGTTATAGGAAGCAGCCTCTAGTAGGCTAGGAATCAGGCTTTCCCTAACAACTTCCCTTTCGTCGGTCATGGGGTTAGAGAGGATCAAGGGATCCCCGTCGGTGAGATAAGGGAAAGCAAGGCTCTTCTGCTTGGAGACTAAGGTGTAAGTCAAAGCCTCGGAAACGCCTTCTCCATAGAAATAGCTGCGGATCTGCCTTTCCTTTTGCTGCGTTTCGCTTAGCCCTTGGCAGGCAAGGCGAGTCACGGGGAGGGTGCTTGGAACGTAGGAATAGCCGGCGATGCGAATGACTTCCTCGGAGATGTCGGCTTTCCCGTCGATGTCGATGCGGTAAGAGGGCACGCCAAGAAGAAGGGTATCCCCATCTTCTTTAACCTCGAAGCGGTCGCGCCGCAAAATGGAGACGACCTCCTCTTTGGAGAAGCTGGTGCCAAGGCGAGAGTTGATGTAAGCAAGGGTGACGGGGATTTCCTTTTGCTTGTGGGAAAGCGTGTCGTAGCAATGAACCTTCCCAAAGCTAGAGCAAGCGCAGTATTGCTTCAAATAATAGGCGGCCATTTTGAGGACGTCTTTGCTCTGATCGGGGTTGATGCCTTTGCAGAAGCGGCTTGAGGAATCCGAAGCCAGGCCGAGCCTATTGCTGGTGTGGCGGATGGAGGCGTAGGCGAAGTTGGCGGATTCGACGACGACGTTGCGGGTAGTTTCGTCCACTTTCGCCGCTTCGGCGGTCATGATGCCGGCAAGGCAAACGGGGACGCCGCCGCTAGTGATGACCAAATCCCCTTTTTGCAGGGCGTAGGTTTTGCCATCCATCGCGAGGAAATCGCCTTCGTAATCGTCAGTGACGGTGAGCTCTTTGCTTGGGAGCTTATCCGCGTCGTACATGTTTAACGGCTGCCCGGAAAGAAGCATCACGAGGTTTCCGACGTCGACCGTGGAATCGATGCTGCGGATGCCTTCGGCCTCAAGTAGAGACGAGACTTCCCTAGGCGAGGGTTGCGTGACCAAATCATGGGCGAGAATCGCGTCGAATTGGGGGCATTTGTCGGTTTTGGACGTAATGAGGAAATCCTCTTCGCTTCCTTCGAATTCGGGGTATTCCTTCGTGGAATAGGGCAAATCCAAAAGGCAAGCGACTTCGGCGGCGATGTTTTTAAGCGCGTAAAGGTCGGGGCGATTTGGCAAAACGGAGAAATCGATGATGACGTCGTCTAAGCCAAGGTATTCCAAAACCTTGGTCTCTCCGACTGTAGCGGAGCTAGGAAGCTCCTCAATCCCGCCGATTTGCTTTTCGGAAAGGTATTTTTTATCCACGCCTAGCTCCGCCAACGAGCAGCACATGCCATCGCTTTCGACGCCGCGGATCGTGCTTTTAATGATTTTGCCGCCAGGGAGATTCGCCCCTTCCCTAGCGACGATGACCTTGAGGCCGGTCCTCGCGTTAGGGGCGCCGCAGACGATCTGATGGACGCCGAATTCTTTGCCTTCGTCGACTTGGAGGATATGCAGATGGTCAGAATCCGGGTGGGCGGAGCAAGAAAGGATTTCCCCGATGACGAGGTTGTCTCCGCTGGCCAAGTGGAGGATCTCCTCCACTTCGGCTCCGGCGAAGGTGAGCTTATTCCCGACTTCTTCGGGGGTGTGCCCTTCCAAAGGAAGGACGCTGGTAAGATATTTCCAACTGATTCTCATGTTTAGCTCTCACTTTCCGGGGAATTCCTTAAGGAAGCGGATGTCGTTTTGGTAGAAGCGGCGGATGTCGTCTACCCCATAGCGGAGCATGGCGACCCGCTCAACGCCGACGCCAAAGGCGAAGCCGGAGTAGATTTCGGGGTCATATCCGCACATCGACAAAACTTTGGGATTGACCATGCCGGCGCCGAGGATTTCGATCCAGCCCGTGTCTTTGCACATCGGGCAGCCCTTCCCCTGGCAATTAAAGCAAGAGACGTCGACTTCGACGCTAGGCTCGGTGAAGGGGAAATAGGAGGAACGGAGCCTGATTTCGCGCTTCTCACCGAACATTTTCTTAACGAAGAGCTCCAAAGTGGCCTTTAGGTTGGCCAAGGAGATGTCTTTGTCCACCACCAAGCCTTCGATTTGGGCGAATTGATGGGAATGGGTCATGTCGTCGTCATCGCGGCGATAGGCTTTCCCCGGGCAGATGATCTTAATCGGCGTCTTCTCGAGGTTGTTGACCATCGCGTGGGCTTGCGCGGCGGAGGTTTGGGTCCTCAGCAGCGTCTCCGCGTCGAAATAGAAGGTGTCCTGCATGTCGCGGGAAGGATGGTCCTTGGGGACGTTCAAAAGCTCGAAATTATAATGATCGGTTTCCACGTCCCTGCCGGAAACCACCTGGTAGCCCATCGAGACGAAGGCGTCTTCGACTTCGTCGATGATCTGGTAGAAGGGATTCTTCCTGCCGGAAAGGTTCCCTCTAGGGGGCAAAGAGATGTCGATTCTTTCCTTCCGGAGCTTTTCCTCAAGCTCCTTCTGCTCAAGCTCCTTCTTCTTCGCTTCGTAGAAAGAGGCGATGGAGGCGCGGACTTCGTTGACTTTCTTCCCAAAGGCGGCCTTGTTCTCGTTGGAGACCTCTCTCATCAAGGTCATCAAGCCGCTGGCTTTGCCTTTTTTGGAAAGGAAGCGGTTAAAATACTCGGACAGCGAATTCTGGTCTTTGACTTCCTTCTCGGCGTTTTTGGCTTCCTCTAAGACCGAGGATGCCGTTTGGATGGGATCCATGCTCATACTCCTTAAAAATAAAAGACGGCCCGGCGGGAACGGATAACTCCGCGGTGCCATCCCACTTCGATTTGGACTTTCCCAAATCGCTCTCACTCCCGATAACGGCGGGGCCGGGGAGGTCACCCTCCCGTCCTCGGCGGCGAATTCGCGGCTTCCATCGGGGATGGTCTCACTGTTCATCCCTCCCTGTGCCCGGAAGTAGCTCCGCTACTGCTCCGCTTCATTGGACGGTTCCATTCTATCCCCTTCCCTACGCCTTTCAAGAAAAACCCTCATTTAGGAAGAAGGGGAAGAGTCCGAGGACTTTAGAAATTCCTCAAGGGTCATAATCTTCCCGCCGTAAGCCCCCTTCAAGGAGCTTTTGGCTTTTTCCGCCTCTACCTTGGAGGAAACGAGGAAAACATCGCTTCTAAAAAGCTTGTAGGCTCCCCCATAGCCCATTTTTTGGCAAAGGGCGATCAAGGTGCTTAATCTCTCCGGATTCTTAAGAAGCGAGGAATTGGGGCAAGCCCAGGGGTGCTTGCTTTGCCCTTCCCGGCAAAATTCTTCCCACCGCCTTTTGCCTTCTTTAAGCCTCTCCGTACTTTCTTGCTGGTGGGCAACCTTCTCATAATGCTTTTCCAGGGTTTCCAAAGACGAAAAGCCGCAATGGGGGTATTTCTGGAAAAGCTCTTTTGGGGAGAGGTTCTCCTTTTGGCAAAGGGTTTGGAGGATCCTCATGCTCATGTAGGCGTCGTCCCTGGAAAGATGGGGTTGAAGGCGAATGAGCTCTCGCTTGCCGCAAAGGGAAGAAAAAAGCCCCTCCAAATTAAAAGAAGCCTTCTTCTTCAATAGGCAAGAGGCCAGCTTTTGGATGTCGTTAACCCTGTAATCGAACCTCTCTAGCCCATAGATGGAGATGGCGGAATCGAGGTAGGTGACGTCATTGAAAACGGAGAAGCCGAAGACAAGGGTATCCTCCCGCTTCAATAAGCTCGCGATACGCTCGTAATAAGTCGGGAACTCCGGGCAAGAATAATAATAGGAGATGTCATAGGCCCAGTCGAAGTTAGGGTCGAATTTCCTTATCTTCATGTCAAAAGAAGTCCCCTTCCCCTTCCCAGGGGACATAGGGATGTCTCGCTTTTTGAGGACGGTAAAATTCTCGTCTGTGAGGACGTAGCCGAATTCGCAGACCTTCGGCTCGGCGTTAAAGCAATTCGCGCATTCGATGTCGAAAAAAAGGAATTTCATAAGCTTGTTTTTATTCAAAGAAAAGAATTATTAAGGCCAATCCGAACTTTTAAAAAGCCCCGTGAATGATGGGGCCAAAGAATTAGGCGACTTCGGGCTCGTTAGAGGAAAGCTTGACCTCGGGGAATTCCAAGTAGGAGGAGAGATCAGGCAGGGTGAAGGGGGAGGTTGAGGAGAAATCGCTCATGATGGAGCCGGAGAAAGACAAGGAGGAATCGAGGATAAACCGATAATCCTTGGGGTCTTCCCCTTCTTCGATGCCTTCGGAGGCGTCGATCATGCCGTTAGGGTAAAGCTCTTTGATTTTGGCTTCGTCGAGGGCGAAATTGACGTCGAAGCGGGTTTGCAATAAAGAAGTCGCGTTGAAATAGACTTCGATCTTGAAGGCCTTTGGCTCGGCGTAGCTTAGGAATTTGTCGGCCTTTTGCTTGGCTTCGTCGTAGGTATAGGAGGTCGAAGAGGAGGTGAAGGAGCTGAGGTCGCCTTTGCTTAAAGCGGAGGCAAAGCAAGAGGCGAGGACGCTCTTGTCCTTGGATTCGAAGGCGATTTTCTTTTGGCCGTCTTCCTTGGTCTCGAAGGAGAAGGAGGTTTTGCCGTTAGAATCGCTATAGGCCCCTTCTAGGAAAGAAGAAAGCGAGGCGATCGCGGAGGAATAATCGTTATTCTCATCCACCAAGGGGAGGTGCTCCGAAATCGTGGCCTGGTCTTCCGCAGAGAGGGTCCACTTCCCTTTGTATTTGTTTTGGCTGTCGAGCCTGTTGCCTCCCCCGTAAAGGACGTAAGAGGAATCGCCGGTGATGCCTTGAATCGCGGTTTGGACGAGCAACCCCAAAGTGGCGTTGGTCTCCCCTTGCGATCCGGAGGCGTTGAAATAGACGGCCGAGTCGGAGAAATAGAGTTTGGCTTTAAGCGGGGAGAGCTTGAGGAAATTCTTGTAACTAGAGATTTCCTTCATGTTGGTGTCTAAGCTGATGGTCCCGCCTTGCAGGAGCAATTCGCCCTGGTAATCCTTAAGCTGCTTCGACTTAAGCCCTTTGGCCCCGCCTTCGAAAAGGATGGAGGAGCCGGAGAGATGGTAATAGGTGTCGTTGAGGTTTTTGACCCCCGCGGCGAATTTGATGCCCGACCCGTTGCTGGAGAAGAAATAGGAATCCTGCTTCAAGGAAGATTGGGTCGCTTCCTTTAAGGAGGCGATGTAGGCTTTACCTTCCCCTTCTTTATTGCCTCCAGATGCGCAGGAAGCAAGAAGAAGCGAAGTGGCGATTAATGCATAGATCTTTTTCATGCCTTGATTATGGACCAACGAGAAAAAAATGCACCGCTTTTCTTTTCTAAAAGAAAGTCAGCGGAAACGCTCCATCAATATCCCCCCGGCGACGCCGACGTTAAGGGAATCGATGCCCTCGATGGGGATATAGGCGTTGGCGTCGGTTTGGGATAAGAGGTAGTCGCTCATGCCTTTGCCTTCGTTGCCGAGGATGAGGCAGCTTTTCTTTGGCAAAGGAGGAAGCGAATGGAAGTCGGCTCCGTTAGCTAAGGAGCTGCCCAAAAGATAATAGCCTTCTTTCTTCAGGGTCTCCACCGCTTCCTCTTGGCTCCAATTCTCATGGAGGGAAAGTGCGAATAGCGCCCCTTGGCTAGAGGCGATGGCCTTGGGGTTGTAGAAAGAGGCGCTTCCGGAAATGGAGATGATCTCCTTATAGCCGAAGCAAAGGGCGCTCCGCAAAAGGGTTCCGATGTTACCTGGGTCTTGGACGCGGTCTAAAAACAATACCCTATCGTTAGAAAGCGTAGTCTCCTCTCTCTTCTTGCATACTCCGATGATTCCTTCGGGGGTTTTGCTTTGAGCCAGTTTAGCAATGATTTGGGGAGTCACCTCGACGCAGCGGCAATTCGCTTCATAAGGGGACGAAGAAAGGACTTCGACAAGGTCGCCATGCCGGATAGCCATCTCCACGAGGTGGAAGCCCTCGACGAGGAAAAGCTCGGGATTATTCTTCTTAAGGCAAGAGAGCTCTTTGATATGGGGGTTATTTACCGAGGTCAGTCTTTCTTTCATATTGTTTGGTCCTTAGTTGCTCGATGAGGATTTTGTAATCGGGGCAATAACGGTAAACGACGTCGTAGAATGCCTTGCTGTGGTTGAAGACGAAGTGATGGGCGAGCTCATGGACGACGACCGAATCGATGATCTCCGGAGGGAAGCTTATGAGTTGAGTCTGCAGGGTTATGCAGTGAGTCCGCCTGGAATTGACCCCATAGCGGGTTTTCATCGTCCTGACCCTGACTCGGTAAGGCTCGCTTACGCCCATTTCCTTTTCGAAATGGGCCACTCTTTCTTTGTAATAGGGAAGGGCTTTTTCCTTCATGAATATATCGAGGTCTTCTTCGTTCATCTGCCCGACGTAGACTTTCTCGCCGAAAAGGTAGATGCATCCATCTTTATATGGGGATATTTGTTTAATCCTCAGCCAATATAGCGAGGGCAAGCAGCTTTTCGCCGCTTTTAAGGCCCCTGCTTCATTCCCTCTTCTAGGGCAAGAGACGGTTAAGGCGTCTTTCTCTTTATCCAGGGTGACGAGGTAGTTTCTCGCCTGCTCATCATTAACGATGGAGACGGAGTATTTCTTCCCCTTGTATTTGATGAACGGCTCTTTTCCCATGGCTAGGGAATTATAAAGCAAAGACGGCGAGGCGAGGGAAACGAATCAAGAAGGTATTGAGAAAGAAGGGAGCCCGTGAATCAAAGCAAATCCAATTTGGGGAATTCCCGTCAGTTTAACGCCAATGAGTTTATGAAGACGAGGTTTTTCTCTCCATAGGCTGTTTTCCATCGACGAAGAAAGCAACTTTAGAAAATCGTCTCGATAGAACTTGCTTTGGAAAGTTTGGAACTTATATAGCCAATCAAAGCTACCAAAAAACCTCTCTTTCGGCTAGTTTTTAAGCTCATCGCGAAAGTTTTATTAGACGAAATTGAAGTGGAATTCCTTAACGTTGACGCATTTCGTCCAAATAACAGTTTGACGTAATGATGCATTCCTTTTTTCTAAGCCGAAAAGTCGATCGAACTGAAAAACGTCAATTGAAAAAAGTTCGACCCAATCGAGAGAAAATAAGTCTTTTCAATTTTGCTAGAGGTTTTATAATCCGCGCGTTCTAAACAAGGAGTAAATCATGAACAGCAGTAAGAAAGGCCTATTGGTTCTCGCTTCGCTTGCCCTCACCGGCATGCTTGCGGCCTGCAACCAAGGCGGAGGAGAAAGCGGCAGTTCCGCTTCTTCCTCATCGTCCTCATCCTCATCCTCTTCGTCCCAAGCTGACTCTTCTAGCAGCAGCGAGTCCTCTTCTATTCCCGAGGTAATGACGGGTTCCGGCACCAAGGAGGACCCCTACGTCATCTCCACTTCAACCCAGTTCCTAAACTTCGCCAAAAACTACAACATATTGACGGAAAAGAGCGAATTTGTCTATTACACCCTGGGCGCGGATATCGATCTCCAAGGCCAGACTCTTTCCCCCATTGGCAGCAAGGACGCCCCTTTCTATGGGTCCTTCGATGGGAAGAAGCATTCCATCACCGGCGTCTCGCTTTATAACTTCTCCAAGGAAAACGGCTATTACGGGCTCTTCGGCTACGCTAGCTCTAGCAGGATCAATGACCTCGCCGTGAGCATCGACTACGAATTCAGCCCCCTTGGCGCGAAAAGCTACGTCTATGTCGGCGGATTGCTAGGAGGCGGATACAACACCGTCATCGAAAACGTCATGGTCAGCGGCGAGATCAATCTTTCCTCTGCCCAAAACTCCAGCGCCGTCCTCGTCGTCGGCGGCATCGCCGGGATGCTTGGGGCCGGGGAGAATTACTACGTCGGGCTTTCCAACGCCGTCTCCACGGTCAACATCACCTGCGACATGTCCGACTCTTCAGACACCACCAATGCCGTCGGCGGCGTGGTTGGGGCCATCAGCAACGAATCGACAAGCTCCAGCATCGGGCTCTACGCCGTTACTTCTTCCTACTATTCCGGCAATTTGAAAGGCGGAAGCGTGGTCGGAGGCATCTCCGCGGTCATCTCTAGCTATACCAGCATCGTCGATTGCTACGCCGAAGGCTCTTCCCTTGAAACCACCGACACCGACGCTTCTTACGTCGGAGGCATTTTGGGGCAAGGGTATTACGAAACCGCCGTCCTCCACAACTTCTCCTCCTTCGACTCGATCAAAGCCGCCCCCTCCGGCAACAACTACTACAAATCCTACGCCGGGACTTCGATTGGCTACGCCTATAGCAACGGATATGAATATTCGAGCAATATCCAAGGCACGGTGAATTACGCTAACTACGCCAAGGACATCACCCCCTCCTCCGATAGCGTCGGGGTCAACGGGTTGGCCTCTGAAGGCGGCGCTAAGGCCATCGAAGACGCAGGGTTATCATCCTATTGGTCCATCGTCGACGGGGAGATCAGCCTCGCCCCCAAAGGAGAAGAGAGCAAAGTCAGCGTCACCCTTTCTAGCAATTACGAAGGCGGCGAAAGCCAGAACCAGACCCTTCCTTGGAGCAAAGGGGAATTCGACAAAAACGGCATCTCCGCGGTTTTGAGCAAAGAGTTCAAACGCTCGGGATATTCTTATGCGGGACTATTCTACGACGAAGAAGGAACCCAGCCCTTCTGCTACTTCGCCCCGTTGTTCACCGATACGAGTCTCTACGCTAGCTACGGCGACTTAAGCCTTATCCTCGGCACTTGGGATTACACTTGCTATACCGTGACCGGGACTTGGCACTTCACCGAAGACACCTTCTATTGGCAGAACCGCTACTACGAGACCTTCACCTATTCCTACACCTTCGACGGCACCTATATCTTCATCGGCGAAGGCACTGGAGGTTACGAAGGTGAAATCTTCAAATACGAAGACGGGCAAATCACGGGCTATGACACCGCGACGAGCTCGGAATATCCCTACACCGGCACAAGGAGCTCTTCCACCTTCGTGCTTCCCGATTACAAAGGGCAATCCTTTATCGGCGAATGGTATTTCTCCAATGGGAAGAAAGTCACCCTCAACGAAGACGGAACCGCCTTCGGCAATTCCGATAAGGGCACTCAATACGATGGCGGCTTCACCAAGCTAAGCAGCGGGCTGTTCAACATCCGCGTCCCCATGATTTTGATGGCCGACGGTCTCAATTACGACGAAGCCAAGGGCGTCTTCTATAGCAGCGAGTATTTCGGGGCTAAGGAAGAAATCACCTCTACCTATTCCACCTCCGATTCGAAAATCAAGGTCTACGTCACTTCTAGCGCTAATTACGGCATCAGCTCTGGCGAATTGGTCGAAGTCTCGGGGACCTTCGAAGACGGAGCGACCGTGACCATCGACGGCAAGCAATACACCGTCTCCGGCACCAACTTGACCGTTAAGGAAGAGCCAGCCCCCACTCCTTCTATCCCCGAGGAAATCTGCGGAACCTATAGATCCACGACCAAGATCGATATGGTCCTCAATTCCGATGGAACAGGGACTTGGGACGGAACCTCCTTCACTTGGACTTACGATTCCTCCACCAAAAAGGGAAAGATTTCTTCCTTCGGAGCCTTCGATAGCGACCTCAACACGATCACTTGGAATGACGATGGAAGCGTCACCGTCCACCTTGAGGACGAATACGGCGACAACGTCGTCTCCGCGCTTGCGATGACAAAAGTCGAGGAGAAAACCGCCGCCGGATACGTCGGCACCTGGAAAGCCACGAACTCCTACGGGTCAAGCTTCATCATCGTCCTCAACGAAGACGGGACCGGGACCTACAACGGCACCGCGATGAGCTACTCCGTCAGCGGCTCCACCATCACCTTCACCGCCGGCGACACCGACGTCACCCTCACCTACAATGAGTCAACCGGCAGGATGAGCGGCACCTACGAATACGATTACGAGACTTATAACTTCTCCTCAATAACCAAAGTTTCCTGATCCCTCAACGACAAGCGGCCGTCAAGAAGGCATCTTCCCAAACGAAGGGAGGACGCCATAAAGACGGCCGTTTTTTAATGCCAATATTAAAAGAATCCTCGTTAAAATTCACTCAGTCAAAACTTGCTCGGCAATTTCCGAGCAAGTTTTTTATGCAGCTTTTAGAAGGCCGTTAAGACAATGTCGCAACACTATTCTTTATATAAAGAGGATAGATCTATAAATTCAACGTGTTGCTGAGCGGAACAAGCAAAGCCGCTTCTAGAGATGAAAACGTACCTATGGCACTTCAGCCCGGTTCTTTCGACTTGACGGATTTCCTCTTCGATGTCTTGGGCAGAGATTTTGCTTTTCTTGAATTTCGCTTCATAAAAGACGTAACCCTCAGGGTCTTCGGTGACGATGTCGAATTCGCCGTTTGAATGGCTTACGGGATCGTCGTAGTAATATTTCCCTATCTTGTCGAAGCAAGGATCGATTAGTGAGCGTTTGTTCTGGCGAATCAAATATTGCTGGCAAACCTTTTCAAACGCATGGGGAACGTATTGCTCTTCGAAATCCTTCTCGATGTACCTTTTGTAAAACAAACGCGGATCCATCACCTGCATTTGGGACGAATATCTGAAAAGGTATTTGTAATAGAACAACGATAGGTTATCGGCGATGTAGTAGCCCATCTTCCTCTTGTTGCTTGCATCGTTGATCGGGGCGATTTTGCAAACCACACCCATTCCCAGCAATTTGTTCAAAACGTCGGCCAAAGCTGGGCTGCTCGAGGCATGGGATTGGGAAAGGATATCCGAAAATCTGCTGTAGCCTTCCGAAAGCGCGTTGAAAACTTCATTCGCATTCGTTATTTTCCCGATTCCCGAATGCAAATAGAACAACACCTCGTTCTCCAGGCGCGAGGAAGGCGAAGCGATGAGGTTGACGATGTTTTCCTCTACGGTTAGATTCTCGTCGATGAGGGAGTTATAATAAGGGATACCCCCGAAGACGGAATAAAGCCTGATTTTGTCTTCGTCGGAGAAGGAAGGGTAGAACAAAGAAGAATCGTAATAATCCATGGGCTTCAGCTCAAGGGATAAGTCAACGCGGCCATAAAGAGGGTTTGAATGAAGCAGCAGGGAACGCATTGTGTCGACATAAGAGCCAAGAATCACAATAGAGAGCTTCGCTTCTCCCCTGTAATTGTCGATAAGGGACTGCAAAATGCTGTCCATGCCGGGGACGGAGGAGCGGAGATAGGGATATTCATCAAGAATTAAAATGGCTTTCCTAGTCTTGGATAGCTCGAAAACGTAACGAAGGGCGTCTTCAATCCCGTTGAAGGAAAATTTCGGCAAACCAAGCTGCTCGGCGATGATTTGGCTTAAACCTAAGGCGTTCCCTTCCTCGGAGATTTCTTTGCATTCGTAATACACCTTGAACGCGTCGCAATCCTTAAGGACGCGCTTGACGAGCTCGCTTTTTCCCACCCTCCTCCTTCCGTAGATCAACGAGAACGAAAATTTGTCGGAAGAGAAATTCCGGCTCAATTTCTGAATTTCTTCTTTTCTAGCAACGAATCCCATATTTACTCGGTAAAAACTGACTCAGTTTTCTCCGAGTTAATAATACTACTGATTTTGAGGGTTAAAAGAGGCAAATGAAAAGCCGCGCGGCTGCGCGGCTTAAGGGACTTGTCTTTTATTTCTCCAGCTTTGGGGTGGGATCGTAATCGAGGTTTAGATTGAGCCACCCCCCAAGGAGATAGGAAAGCAAGACGAGACGGCTGATGCCGTAAGAGCCCCAGTAGACGATGTCGTTCTGGTGCCCCATGGCGTTTAAGACGGAGTAGGAATACTTCATGCAGGAGGCCACGAATAGCAATGCGGCACCGACGATGAGACAAGTGTAATAAGGCCAAGAGCAATCCCCGTCAAGCGTCTTCTTGACAAAGAAATAGAGGGAGGCGCCCATGGCAAGCGCGGATACGATGTAGAGGATTCCAGGGAGCGAAGAGGTTCCGCCCTTCCCGAAGCAATACGCCGAACGCGCAATCGCGTATCCGCAGGCGATGAGGCCTAGGAGCAAGGAAATGACGAGCTGAGTCGATTTTTTCCTGAAGATCCAATGGAGAAGGCCTAGCAGCAACCCGACGAAGAGCAAGCCAAGGAAGACGAGCGACAATCCGTATTCCCCTGTATGGAGGTATCCGGCGGGGTCGTCCCCGGGCTCAAGGTAATCGATTCGGTAATTGTAGGCCGGGGGGTTGGAGAAGGCTAAGAGAGCGTAGACGAAGATGGGGACAAGGAGTCCTAGCAAGACGCCGTAGAAGACGATGACTAGGATGAAACGCGTTTTCTCTTTCATTTTGCTTCCTCCTCTTTCTTCTTGTCGAGGCTAGCGGCCTCAAGGCGGTACTTCTGCTCCTCCTCTTCGTTGCAAAGGACGAAGTGGCCCGGCAAAACTTCGCGGAAGGTCGGCTTGTTGACGCTGTAATCGTGAGCGGAATTTGGATCGTAGACCTTCCGGATGCGGTTTTTCTCACTGCGGGGGTCGGGCTTAGGGATGGCGGAGAGAAGGGCTTTGGTATAAGGATGGAGAGGGTGGGCGAAGAGCTCATCGCTAGAGGCGAGTTCCACCATGTTCCCGAAGTACATGACCGCGATGCGGTCGCAGAAATACTTGACGACGGAGAGGTCGTGGGCGATGAAGACCATCGTCAGCCCCATCTCCTCTTTGATCTCGTTTAAGAGGTTGAGGACCTGGGCGCGGATGGAGACGTCGAGGGCCGAGATCGGCTCATCGCAAATGAGGAGCTTCGGATTCATGACAAGAGCGCGGGCGATGCCGATGCGCTGACGCTGGCCGCCGGAGAATTCATGGGGGTAGCGAGAGGCGTATTCGGGGATCAAGCCGACGCGCTTAAGGGCGGCTTCAACCGTTTTGCGGTTCTCTTCCTTGTTGTATTTGCCTTGGATGTGGAGGCCTTCAGTGATGATGTCTTCGACCGTCATCCTCGGATCAAGGGAGTCGATGGGGTCTTGGAAGATCATCTGGATTTGATTCCTCAGGCGCGAATTGACGTGCTTGGAATCGTAATGGATCTGGCGGATGAGGGCTTTTTGCTCGTCGACGTGGGCTTTCTCGTCGCTTTGGAGCTTTGCGATTTGCTCTTCGTAACGGGCTTTGATGGCTTCGGCTTCCCCCGGTGCGGAGGCGTCGGAGAGGTCGCAATGCTCCTGCTCGCGAAGGGCGGTGATTTTCTCTTGGGTGTGGATTTTGCTCCACTTGATTTCCTTGCGGTTCCACCTGTCGCCGGCGGCGATCCTATATCCTTTATAGTAGATGGCGCCGCTGGTGATGTCGTAAAGGCCGATGATGCACCTTCCGGTCGTGGTTTTGCCGCATCCGGATTCGCCGACGAGGCCGAAGCACTCCCCTTCTTTGACGTCGAAGCTGACGTCGTGGACGGCTTTGGTCTTGTATTCTCCGGAGCGGAAGAATTGCTTGAGGTGGCGCACGGAGAGGATCGCGCGGTCGTCGACGAGCTTCTGATCGAAGGTGATGCCGTAATTGCCGAGGCGGAATTTGATGTCATCAATGTCTTGGCAAAGGGCGGCGTATTCCTTCTTCTGCTCCTCCGTCCAGGCTTTTTTGTTGGGGTGGGCGAGCTTGAAGGAAGAAAGAGCGTTCTTCTTTTGCTTCAGGGATTCCTTGAGCAGTTTCTTTTCGTTTTCTTCTGCCATGGTCATTCTCCTTTCTCCGAGGAGCCTTTGGAAAGGCTGTTGCGGATGCGCGTGGCCACGATTTTGGGCATCTCGGCTTTGGGCGCGCGCTCATCAAGGAGCCACGTGGCGGCGTAATGAGTGGGCGAAATCTCAAACATCGGGGGCTCTTCCTTGAAGTCGGCCGACAGGGCGTATTTGCTTCTGGCCGCGAATGCGTCGCCTTTAGGCGGGAAGAGCATGTTCGGCGGGGTGCCGGGGATCGCTTCTAGCTTTTCTTTGGAATCGACGTCGGGGATGGAGGAAAGCAAGGCCCAGGTGTAAGGGTGGGCGGGCGAATAGAAGACTTCCTCGGCCTTCCCGTATTCGACGATTTTGCCCGCGTACATGACGGCGACCCTATCGGCCATGTTGGCCACGACGCCGAGGTCGTGGGTGATGAAGATGACCGACATGTGATGGGTGGCCTTCAGGCGGTTGATGAGTTCGAGGATCTGGGCCTGGATGGTGACGTCGAGGGCCGTGGTCGGCTCATCGCAGATGAGGACGTCGGGCTCGGCGGTGAGGGCGATGGCGATGACGATCCTCTGCCTCATGCCGCCGGAGAATTCGAAGGGGTATTGGTTGAAGCGGCGCTCGGCGTTGGGGATGCCGACTTCCTCCATGATTTTGAGGGCCTTCTCCTTAGCTTCCTTATGGGTCACGCGGATTTTGCTGAGGGTGCGGCGATGCTCGATCAAGAAGGCGTCGTATTTCTCCTTGAGGCTCCCCTTCCCCTTGATTATCTCGGAGACTTTTGCCTTGTGCTCGTCTTGGATTTCCTTGCGCTTGGCGTTGACTTGGGCTTTGGCGAGCTTCTTCTTCTCGGAGAGTTTCCTCTTGTCCTCTTCGATTTTGAGGGACAGCTCTTCTTTTTTCTTGGAGTAAGCCTCCATGTCGAAAGAGGCGTCTTTTTCTTTCTTCGCCCTCTTTTTGGCCTCTTCGTTGAGTTGCTTCAGGCGGAGGTCGTTTTTGTAGGCGATGAATTCCTCATTGATAAGAGAGCGGTAGAGATTTTGGAGGTGATGTCCGTTGATGATCATCTCCTCGGTGATCTGTTTGCCGATCTTCATGATCGGGTTGAGGGAGGAAAGCGGATCCTGGAAGATCATCCCGATTTTGTTGCCGCGGATGTTATGGAACTCATCCTCGGAGATTTTGGTGAGGTCCTCCCCTTCGTAAATCACCGAGCCCGAATCGATGCGGGCGCTTTTGGGGAGGATGCCCATGATGGTTTTGTTGGTGACGGATTTGCCGGACCCGGATTCGCCGACGATGCAGAGGGTCTCTTCCCTATAGAGGTCGAAGGAAACGCCCCTGACGGCGTGGACGTAGCCCGCGTCGGTTTTGAAGGAGATGGCGAGGTTGCGGACGGACAAGACGGCTTCCTTGTTTTCGGAAGAGCCGACGGAATAGGGGTAATCGATCGTTTTCATTAATCGTCACTTCCTTTCAATGAGGGGTTGAAGGCATCGCGAAGCCCGTTGCCGAAGAGGTTGAAGCTGATCATGAGCAAGGCCATGATGAGCGAAGCCGAAACGATGAGGTAAGGGGCTTTGGAGATGTCGCTTTGGACGGATTCGATGGTGACGCCGAAGCTGTTCTTAAGCGCAAGGGCGCCGGGAAGGAGGTAAGAGATGTTGGCCTCGGTGAAGATGACCGAGGGGATCATCAAGACGGCGCTGGTGACTATCGTGCCTACGGCGTTAGGCAAAATGTGCTTGAAGATGAGCCTCGCGTCGCTTGCGCCCAAGGTCCTAGAAGCAAGGACGTATTCCCTGCCTTTATAACGGTAGAACTGGCTTCTGGTCGTGCCGGAGATGCCGATCCACCCGGTGAGGCAGAGGGCGAAGAGGAAGGTCCAGAAGGTCGTGCCTCCGCCGTTGTTGTTCCAAAGCAAAGCGACGAGGGTCATGACGATGATGAAGGGGACGCCGCCGAGAATCTCGGTAAGGCGCTCCATAATCATGTCGACCCAGCCTCCGAAGTAACCGGAAACCGCGCCCCAAATGAGACCGATGACGATGTTGATGGCCGAGGCCAAAGCGCCTAAGCCAAGGGAAGTGAGAAGGCCGGAGAAGACGACTTTGAAGAAGTCTTTGCCGTTCCTATCGGTGCCGAAAATGTATTTCGGGGCGGCGCAGCTGCCGATTTTGCCTTCGAAATAAAGCTGGCGGTAGAGTGAGCGCTTGCCATGCACCGAGCGCGTGTTCAAATCGGGCTCAAAGGGGTTCTCGACGACGGTTTGGTAATCGACGGTGCGAAGGGGGCAATAGGTTTCGCCCGATTCGGTGAGCCTCCAGCTCTCCGGCTCCGAGCCGGTGCCCCACTCATATTCGAGCCAGCCTTTGTCGATGTAGTTTTGGATGTCGATTTCGGTGAATTCGTAATCGACGTCGCCGAATGCCGCGGCGTAGAAATCGTAGCGGAAGCTGCCGTAGACGACTTCGGCGTGCTTGACCCCAATCGTGGGCAAGTGGGCGTCGGGGAAGCCAGAATAGGCATTGCTAGATTTGTCGGCCATCGCTTTCCTAGCGTCAAGCCCGGCGGAGAAGGTGACGCCCGAGACGTTGCTCTCAACGGAGCCGACGGCGAGGGAGTTGGCCGAAGAGGCCTCGTTTTCGGGAGCGCTGACGACGATGGCAAAACGCCCGGAAATAGAGGAGGGAACCGCGATGGAGTTCTCTTCCATATAGGTCGTCAAAGCGGAGGAGACGTTAGAAACCTCCAGGCTTTCGATGCCTTTTTCGCCCCAAGCGGTTTCCGCGGTCAAGGGAATGAGGATCTCCCCTGCTTCTTCGCTTAAGGTCGAGGAGAAAGCGAGGTAAGTCGAAAGGGAGGTTCCGTCCCAAACGACGCTTTGCTCGGTGGAGAAATTGACTTTGTAGTTATAAGAGGAGGAAAGGTCGAGGGTGACTTCCTTGGAGCGGATGCCCTCGTCAACGGCGCGGAAAACACCGTCTTCCTTATATCCGGCGTTGGTGATAGTGAGATAGCCGCCTTTGCCGTATTTAGCGACGGCGTTGGAATAGACGTCGCTATAGGAGGAACGGGTTGTGATGTCGCCGACGATGGCGAATTCTTTGTAGTCGCTATCTTCGGGGAGCTTGCCGGTTTCGGGGTTGAGGATCGCGCTTTCGACCCAATCGGTTCCGTCTAAGAAGCCGTTGAGGTTGCCGTCGAACCATTTCGGGGGGAGGTAGCTGGCCTGGCCCAAAGGGGTGTTGATGTCGTTAGCGTCGGCGAAAGGCACGATGATGGACATCCCGATGAGAACCAAAAGGATGGAGGCGGCAACGACGGAGGAGCGCGATTTGACGAAGCGCTTCAACGCGTCTTTGAAGAAGGTGGTCGGCTTGGTTTCGAATTTCTGATCGTGGAGGCGCTCATTGTCCTGAACGAAGGTGAAATCCTCGTTCGTAAGGGAGGAAGCGGCTTCCTGGTTTTCGAGTTTTTTGTCTTCCATTGCCTTAACCTCACTTTCTAGCGCCCATGCGGATGCGTGGGTCGACGATGCCATAGCTTAAGTCGATGATGAGCGTCGCGGCCAGGCCGATGACCGTGTAAATGGCCATGTCGACCATGATGACGGGGACGTCGGTCGCGTTCAACGCGTTGACAAGCACCGAGCCGATGCCGGGGATGCCGTAAATCTGCTCAAGGACCATGGAGCCCGAGAGGATGCCGATGAATTCGGCGATGATCATCGGGACGATGGGGACCATGGAGTTGCGCAAGGCGTGGCGAACGACCGATTGGGAGCGGGTGAGCCCTTTGGTCCTAGCCAAAAGCAAGAATTCGCTGGACATGACCTCGGTCAGCTCGGCCCTGGTGTAACGGGCGAAGCCGCAGATGGAGCCGAAGCATAGCGACATAACGGGGATGACGTAAGCCTTGACGGCGAGGATTGGATCGGCGGTGGCGTCGGCGTCGCTAGGCCATTTAAGCGGCCACCCATTGACTTTGCCAAACCAAATCAAAAGGAAAGAGATGAGAACGAAGGAAGGGACGGAGATGAAGATCATGATGATGGTCGATATGAGGGAGTCGACCCAGGTGTTCTTCTTCAAAGCGGCCAAAACGCCAAGCCCAATGCCCAAGGGGATCGAGATGATGATGGAGATGAGGTTGAGCCTCATGGAATAGGGAAGCCCGGTCATCAAAATGGTGAGGGCGCTTTGCCCTTTCCAATACTCCGAGGAGGAAACTCCCCAGTCTCCTTTGGCCACCGCGGCAAGCCAAGAGAAATAACGCACCATAATTGGCTGAGCGCGGTAATAGGTGATTCTGCCATTGACCGAAACGGAGACGTCGTAGCCTTTGGTTTGGGCTTCGATGACGTCGGTGATGCGGACGTAATAGCCAAGTTCCACCTGTTTTTCCCAGAAAGTCCACCGCTCAATGTCGGTGCCGCCCGGGGTGAGCGGGATGAGCTGGAGCAAAATGTAGGTCAAGCTCAGGATGATGAACGCCGTCAAAAGGATGAAGAGGACCCTTTGGATGACGTATTTGACGCTGTCTTTCATGCAATTCCCTTTCCTATAATTCCAAAACTAGCCGCAGCAAAACGGCAACGAAAGTAGATTACGCCCCTAGTGGCGTCAATGCAAGAAAAAGCCGCCCCTTAAGGGGCGGCAATCAAGGCAATTCCGAAGGATTAGTTCTCGGCTTTGTAGACGGCGGAGATGCCGTAGTCGGCAAGTGCGCCGGAGACGTCGATCAAGGTCGATTTGGTGACCTTTCCGCTCGGGCGGTTGACCGAATAGACGAGGGTGAAGTAGAGGCGGAAGTAATTCTGCGTCTTCTTGACCTCATCGGAGCCGGCGACCATCTTGGCCAATTTCTCGATCTCCGAGGTGGGGATGGAGAAGGAAAGCTTGCCGTTGGGGTCGACCTTTAGGGCCGAGTTGGCGGAGGTGTAGTAGCCGCCGTCATATCCGCCGGCCTGGTTCGAGGTGATGACCGCGATCCTGTCGCCGAAGGAGAAGCTGTAGAGCAAGTTGCCGTTGTCGTCGGTGACGTTGGAGGAGAACTTCGCGGAGAAGTCCACGGTCTTCTTGGAGGCGTTGTATTCGATCTTGGCCTCGTCGCCGACGGGGATGGCTAAGCCCTCGTCGACGGGGGTGAAGCCCTGCGAGGCGTTCCAAAGGGCGTCGTAGCTGAAGTCCATGCCGTTGTAGGTGGCCGCATAGCGGTCTTTGGAGCCGCTTTCGTGGAGCCTGTCGGTGCGCTTGCCCCAGTTGAGGCAGAAGCCCGAGTTGAGGGTCTTGTTGGTGGAGAGGGTGTTCATGAACTCAAGCGGGTTGAGCACGTTGCCGGTGATGGCGCCTTCGGCGAAGTCGAATTCGCCGTTGTCCATCTTGGTGTAGCAGTCGGTGTAGTTGTTGCCGGCCGTCTTCAGATTGAGCTTCAGCGTGAGCCCGGAGGAGCCCCTGTTGGCCTCGTTGAAGGCCTCCTCGACGTACTTTTTGATGTAGCTGCCGAGGTTGTCGATGGTCTTCTGGTAGCGGTAGAGCGCCTGGAGGGTGATCTCCTCGCCCTTCTCGTACTCGCCGCTAGCGACCAAGGCGTCGCCGGCGCGCTTGAAGTAGCTTTGGGCCAGGGAGCGCGAATAGCAGTACTCGTTGTTGGCGGCCTTCTGGAAGTTGGCGAGGACGCCTTTGCCGTAGGAGGAGTCGCGGTAGGAGACGACGCCCTCGGGGTCGAGCATGTAAGCGCTGGAGAGGTAGCTGGCGGCCGGGTTCTTACCGGCGAGGTCGGCGAGCTCCTTGCGGTCGATGCAGTAATAGAGGCCGTCGAGGAAGTCGTCGTTGCTCATCAGGGCCTGGGTGCTCCAGTAGTTGTTCTCGGGGTGGGTCGTGATGGTGCCGTTTTTGCCAAAGTAGTACTCCCACTCCTCGGCGGTGGTCGTGTTGAGGTTGAGCTTGATGATGGTCGAGCCCTCGGTGCGGAGGACGGTCGGGTCGTTCTTGTGGTTGGTGAGCTGGGACAGGGGGATGGTGACCTCGTCGAGCTTGTTGCTCAGGAACGCGTTGTAGGCGTCCTCGTCCGCGGTAGTGCCCTCGAAGATGACCTCGGAGTAGCCGTCGTAATGGAAGTCGGAGGCCTCGAAGTAATCCTTGTTGGCGGAATAGACGAGCTTGACCTTCTGCTGCCAGAATTCGGGGATGTAGGCGCCGAGGATGAGGATGTTGTCGAAGACGTCGGTGTAGCTGTTGTCGCTAGAGGTGCCGATCAAGCCGTAGCTAGAGGTCCCTTTGGTGAAGGAGCCCTCGCCGAGGTCCTCGAGGAATTCCTGGGGCATCGGGGAGAAGAGGCTGCTGGCCAAGGAGGTCCTGGCGTAGCTCGCGCTCTTGGGCTGGATGAAGGTGAAGTCGATCGCGCCCTCCTTTTCGTTGAGCTGGATGCCGACGCCGGAATTGGCCCAGTCGTTGAGGTATTTGGACTTCTCGTTGTTGTAGAAGAAATCCATGGCCCCCTCGAAGCCCGAGGTGTCGGAGACGAGGGTGCTGGTGCGCACCATGTTGGACATAAGGAGCGCCTTGAACGGGGTCAAATAGTCCTCGAGCTTGACGGCCGTGCCGTCGTATTTGGACTTCCACTTGCTGGTGGCGGCGGTGTGGTAGATGAGGTCGCCGCCGGTCTTGACCTTGACCCTCCAGTATTTGGAGGTGGCGTCGGAGGCGGGGCTGTCGACGACGTTGCCCTCGGAGTCGAGCATGATCGGGGCGTCGGTCTTGGAGAGCGAGCCGACCCAGCTGTAGGAGGTGTTGTCCGCGTTGGCTTTGACGCCGAAGTAGCTCGAGGTGATCATCGAGGAGCGCTCGGAGACGTCGCTGCCGTTGGAGTTCCAGGCGTTGAAGGTACCGGAGTCGGTGCTGGTGTAGCCGTGGAAGTAGCTCTTCCACTTCTCGACCGGCTCGTCGATGGTCTTGTCGTTCATGAGCCCGCCGGCGTCGAT
Organism: uncultured Bacteroidales bacterium; assembly: GCA_963650805.1. Taxonomy (GTDB): domain Bacteria; phylum Bacillota_I; class Bacilli_A; order RFN20; family CAG-826; genus Alloenteromonas. Next base: position 24,844 of record CAVJMG010000008.1, on the reverse strand, counting down.
GGTGCCGTAGCTCGTGCCGAAGCCGTAGTTGGTGAGGTATTTGGTCGAGGGGAGGGTGATGCGGTGAGAGAACTGCTCGTAGCTGGCGTCGTCGTAGAGGGGGATGCCGGCCGTGTGGTTCCTCAGGGCGTAGTATTCCAAAGAGGCGAGGATCTTGGACCTCTCCTTCCAGTCGAGCTCGGAATAGTCGAAGGCGCCGTCGGCGAGGTTCCCCGTGGGGGTCTCGGGCAAAACGGCGGAGGGATCGGGGGTGAACCCGCTTTGGCTAGTGCTGGTGCTAGTCTGACTTGAATCGCTTTTGCCACCGCTGCTGCTGGCGGAACTGCTTCCTGTATTGCCACCATTACCGCCGCAAGAGGCGAGGATGAGGCTTAAGGCAACTAGAGGGAGGGCAAACGCTTTGTTTTTGTTCATAGCTTTTCTCCTTTGCATTGACGTAATCACGCTTAAAAAACTGCAAGCGCTGCTATACCTAACCACACGGCGAAAAAAAGGCAAGCGTTATTTTATAAAAATAAGCGAAACTAACGCGAGTTTCACCCAACGAGGACGAAAACCGTCAAAACAAGGGCAATGGTTAGATAGACTCCACTAACAATGAGTGCGGGCCAATAGAGAGCTTTGTTCTTGTGGCGTTTAGCGTCCATGTCGAGTTTGTAGTCGCCCGCGGTGTCCCACCGCTTCTTATTGTCGAGGCGGAAGGATTCGAAGAGGCGATAAACACCATAGTTCAAAACGTCGAAGCTTCCAGAACGTATCGCGAACGTCATTCCGATTCCCGCCAAGCCCAAGGCTCCGGCGATGAAGCAAGCGTCGCTTGCCCCTTTGATGGTGTAGGGAGGACGAAGGAAAAAGACGAGACAAAATACCGCAGAGCAGCCTATCCCCCAATAGAGGAGTTGAAGCAGCGTTTTCCTTTTGCGCGGATCCATGCGTTGAAGGATAAAATCAAAAGGGATTTCTGGCAATAGAAACAAGCGCTCCAGAACGCTTTTCCTTGACAAAAACCCTACCATATTTATATTAAGCAGGTTTTAAGAAAGGAAGAACACACGCATGAAAAAGAAATACCTCGCCTGGGCCGTTCTCGGATTGGCCCTCGCCTCTTGCGGACAAACCGGCGGAAACTCCTCATCCTCGAGTTCCAGCGCCATCGAATCCACCGAAAGTTCCGAATCCAGCTCGGAATCCAGCGAAGAATCCATAAGCTCTACGCCCTCGAAGCAAAGGGTGGAAGTCTCCTTGGGGAACACGGTCATCCCGGAGGGCACCTGCTTCTTCGACGCCGCCAAGCCCAGCGTCCATTTCATTGACGAAGAAGCCGGCACCGACAAAGACGTCACCGAATACAAATTCCAGACCACCTACACGATCACCGACAAAAACGATTCCACCAAGGTCTATGAAGCCGGAGACGTCCTCCCAAAAGGCTCCTACACCGCCAAAGTGCGCTACATGAAGGCCAAGTGGACCAAGACGATCGACTTCACCGTCCAAGAGAAGGACGTTAAGAAAGCCAGCGAAGGCAAAGGCTACCACACAGTCTCTAAGGAAAGCCTCTCCCAATACACCTACCAAAACTATTCGGGCATCGAGACTCTCGGCGGGTCGGGCATGCCTAGCAGCGGAACGGTCAATATTTTGGTCATCCCCGTCCAATTCAACAATGCCAAATTCAGCAACGCCGGCATCAGCGAAGAAAAGGTCCATGACGTCCTTGAGGAAGCCTTCTTCGCCAAGAACGAGGATGGGAAAGACACCCCTTGGGAATCTCTCCACTCCTATTACGACAAAGCGAGCTTCGGTGCCTTGAACATCACCGGCGACGTCACCCCGATCGTCACTTACGACGCCGACGATTCCAAGCTCAACGGAGACGATACCTCAATAGCTCAGAAAATCACCCTCGACGCCGTGAAGCAGTTGACCGAATCCGGAGACCTCGACCCCACCAAATACGACGCTAACGGCGATGGCTACATCGACGGAATCGAAGTCGTCTACTACACTTCCCAGAGCATCCCCACAAGCGGCTTCGGAACCAGCGAGAAAAGCGGCAACCTGTGGTGGAACTTCACCACCAACGTCAGCGGCACCAAGAACGTGAAAAAGCCCGGCGCCAGGCGCATTTTCTGGTCCCGCTTCGACTTCTTGACCAATAGCTACTACGCTGATGTTCAGGACGAGTCCGGCAACCCCATCGGCAACAGGGTCAACGGCAACGCCGTCGACGCCCACACCATCATCCACGAAACCGGGCACATGATGGGCGCCCCCGACTACTATTCCTATGACCACCTCGAAGGCGCCGCCGGATGCGTCGACATGATGGACCAAAACGTCGGCGACCATAACGCCTACACGAAGATGGCCTACAACTGGGTCGGGCCGATGGTTGTCGACGGCTCTTTGGACAACTTCGAAATCACCTTGCCCTCCTATACGGACACCGGCAAATTCATCCTTCTCCGCAACACCACCACCGACGCTTGGAACGAAACCCCCTACGACGAATATTTAGTCCTTGAGTACTACACCCCCACCGGCGTCAACAAGATGGATTCCACCGGGTATCCGGAATGGTCCAACGCGACGAGCTCTTCCGGGCAAGCCACCTACGGCCACGGCGGCACCTATGAGCACTCCGGCTTGCAGATCTTCCACATCGACGCTAGAACCGCATCCGTCCAAGGGAAGCTTGATGAGGATGGCTCCAAGGGCGAGGGCACTTTGGCCTATACCGACACTCCGCGCGCGTCTTCTTATAAAGATACGACCAAAGGAACCTACGAAGAGGCCGCTACTCTTTACGCCAGCAACGACGGCACCTCTTCCGGGCGTTTGTCCCAAGAAATCAAAGACGGCAGCGTCGTCTCCCCGACCGCCCTTCGCCACGTCAAGGCCATCACCCCTTCCGGAGTCGATAGCTTCGGCGGAAGCACCTACTACAGCACCATGGGCAACATGGTCAACGTCTTCGGTGACGATGATTACAGCCTCACCTGGGGCGGCGATCCGAAAGCCGACGATGGCAACAAGAAGTACGGCGGAAGCTCCTACAGCAACTTCAAGATGAGCAGCCTTTACATGAACGGCCTCACCTTCAACGACGGCAGCAAGCTCAACTGGAACTTTGAAATCACCGGGCAGACCGACGATTCGATCACCATCCACTTCGTCAATATCGACGCGTGAGACAAAAGCAAGAAGGCCTCGGGACTACCGAGGCCTTTTCATATATATAGGAATATATATATCTAAAATTATTTTCCGCTCATTGTTGCGTTTTTCGCATTTTCAAAGTCGGCAAAATGATGAGAAACGAACAGGAATACAAAATGAATTTGATAGCGCTTACAAAAGCATTTCTAAACTTCGTTTGCGTCAATGAAAAGAAAAAATAAGGCTTGCAATCTTTTATTTGCGTTATATGGTACATAGGCAACTCTACGTGAGTGCGCGCGCTTTCGTGCGAAAAACGCGCAAAGAAAGGAAAAGAATATGAAGAAAATTTGCGTTAAGCTGCTCACCGCTGCCGCATTGGTCGCTTCTGTGGGCGCGACTTCGCTCACCTTGGCTTCTTGCAATCAGCAAGGCGGGGAATCCAGCAGCTCCAGCAGCACCCCTTCGATCGTTGTCAACAGTGCCAAAATCGACCAGGAAAACCCTGAGGTCGAAAAAGGCTCCACTTTGCAATTGACCGTCACCACCGATCCGGCTCAGCTCCCCGTTTCTTGGAGCTCGTCCAACAATGAAATCGCCACCGTTTCCGAGACCGGTCTTGTCGCCGGCATCGGCGTCGGCTCTTGCAAAATCACTGCCAACATCGCTAACGGCGCCGCGACCCGCGAGGTCGTCCTCACCGTCAAGGAGAGGCAGGTCGCCGGCAAGATCAGCGTCGACTACGACAATTTGCCCGGCGAAATCGCTTTAGGTTCCAAAAACGCCCTTGACCTCGAGCAATACGTCACCGTCACCAAAGTCGACACTTGGAGCTTGACCACCGATTCCGACACCGTCCAGATCGACGGACACAAAGTCATCGGCCTTGCCCTTGGCGATTTCAGCGTGACCATCGTCGCCGGCACCACCAAGAGGGCCATCACCGGCAAAGTCGTTTCCGAGAACAAGCTCAAATTCAACGCCTTCATTGACTCGATCGGCGCTAACCTCGAATCCTACAGCTCTTTGGCCGGCTACTACATGCTCGCCGACAACTACTACGCGAGCCTCGCCGGCAAAGACGCCACCACCGGCAAATACGTCTTCACCGGTTCGGTCTACAACAAGAACGATTCCAAGAACTATGGCTTCTCCATCAATGCCTCCATCGATGACAACGACGAAGTCACCTTCGAGGATTCCGCCACTTTCAACCCGGGCTACGCCGGGGGGAAAGACAGCGAAGGCATCACCGCTTTCGCCACTTCTTCCAGCGCTTTCGCGGAATTGACCGACAAAGGCGTCCCCGTCATCGGAGCCGATAGCGACGGCAACCCCTATTACGTCTACACCCTCGCCGAGACCTCCACTTCCAGCACCGTCATCAGCGACTTCTATTCCGGCATCGGCGCCCCCGTTTGGAGCTTCTTGCAAAGGAACCTGGATGCCACTTACGCCGTCGTCCTCTACTTCCCCGATTCCGGCGTCCTCAACGTCGTCCCGGCTAACGATGGCGGACTTATCGGCAGCTTCAGCTACTCTGATGGACACACCTATAGCACCACCGTCATGGTCAGCAACGTCAACGGAGTGAAAATCCCCGCTTTGGAGGCTTGGGCCGCCGATCCCGTCATCCCCGAGCAAATCGACATCAGCCCGATCAACACCTTCTTCAAGAACATGATCGAGCAAAAGACCATGACCCTCGAAGGCTATGGCCAGTGGACCGATGGCGATGGAAAAAACATCGATTGCCCTGAGAACATGCACTTCAGCGACACGGAGAAGGGCGTCTTCGGGAACTATTCCTTGAAGATCGCCGCCAACGCGACGATGTATGAGCAGACCGTCATCTCCATGGACGACGATTATCAATACCATGAGGAGGTCGGCGAATCCGGCACCGCCAACGTCCAATTCATCGAAAACGGCAGCTATAAGACCGTTTCCGGCACCTACGACGCGGCCGAAGACACCTACAAATACGACGCCGAGCACACCGAAACCGAAGAAACCTCAAGAACCGAACTTTGGACGAAGAACACCATGCTCGGCCAGGCCTTCGATAGCGACGTCATCTCCAAAGGCGTGACCCTCCTCGACGTGACCTCCTTCTATGAAAAGACCGTCAACGCGGACAACTCCACTTCCTACTACTTCAACACCTACGGCGACGATTCCGAGTTCGGCCTCTCCGATGGCTATAACGTCGGCACTATGTCCATGGCCTCGATGCTTCTTGGCACCGCCGGTTTCTACACCTCCATTTGGATCCAGCTCCAGGAATGGGCCGAATACGTGACCAATTCCTTCATCCTCTCCGAAGACGGCACCAAGCTCACCGCTTCCTTCGTCTTCCAGGTGAGCTCTTCCATCTACTACACCTGGGGATACACCATCTCCGACGTCGGCACCGACAACGTCTCCGCCGCCGCGAAGGCCTTGCTCACCACCGAAACCACCGAATCCACCGACACCAGCGCCGAATAAATTGACGCCAATCTCATGCCCCTCCATTCCGGAGGGGCTTTTCTGTTATGAAGAAAAAACTTGCTATTTTCCTGCGCGCGTATATAAAAGAGAAGTTGCAAAGTATTCTGCGGAAATCATAAGCATTCCGTCGATGAAAGGAGTTGCCAATGCAGCGAAGCAAAGCCGGGCTGATCCTAGTTTTGTCTTCCTTGGTTTTAGTTGGATGCTCAGGCTCAGGGGGCGCGCCCTCTTCCTCGGCCTCATCTAGCGAAAGCAAAGCAAGCGAAACATCTTCATCCTCAGTTATTCAGAGCGAAAGCTCTTCTAGCAGCCAACAGGAAACGAGCTCATCCAGTGAAACGAGCAGCTATTCCTCTTCAAGCAGTCAAGAATCATCATCCACGGAATCGAGCTCTTCTAGCGAATCGATTTCCCATCAATCCTCCGAATCTTCCTCCAGCGAAGAATCTTCTAGCGAGGAGTCCTCCAGCTTGGAGGAGGTGGCCCATTCGATAACGACGAAAACTAGCGGCTACAGCGTGGTTTTCTCTAAAGGAGCGACCTCTTATAAAGCCGGGGAGGAAGTTAGTTTCACCCTTTCTTCCCTAGGGGCATACTACTCCTTGAAAAGCGTCTATTACGTCGAGAAGGGGACGAATTACCCGCGCGTTAGCCTCGAACCAAATCAAGAAGGCGCCTATTCCTTCTTGATGCCGGGTTTCGACATCACCTTGAACGTCGAAAGCGATAGATTGTATTCCGTCTCTTTCTCCGGGAACCACTTCACCTACAAAATCGAAGAGGAGCAGGCCTATTACAAATCCGGGAAGACGATCAGCTTCTCCATTGCCATCGAAGAGGGCTACATGCTCTCTGGAAGCATCAGCGGAACTTATTTGTCCGTCTCGTCCGAAGATTCTGGGACGAAGAGTGTTGGAATCAAGGATGGCGCCAGCGAGGGAAGCTACTACTTCTACATGCCAGAAGGCAACGTCACCATCTCCGTCCCAACCGAAGCTAAGCCGGTCGTGAGCGAGGATGACCCCTTCACCAAGGCCGTCACCTACGTTGGAACCTACAGTTACACGCCGACGACGGACTACACCACTTACACTTCCACCATCACGATTTCCTTCTCTGGGGACGGGATGCTGACCTGGGGAGTCACCTATTATTACGAAACCGACGATTGGGGAGATTGGGATTGCAAAGATTTCAATCCCTTCACCGGCTATCAGCACCTAGAGAAGTCCGCTGTGAGCACGCTTATAAGCACCACGACGAAGAAATACAAATTCGACGCCTCGACGAACACCCTCACCTTCTCGGCTCCGGGAAGAGTCGAAGACCGCGGCGACGTCGAATGGAAGCTCAACGTTTCTACCGAAAGAAATAGCGACGGACTGCCCGAAAAGCTCATCTTCACCCAGGTGGTCGACAGCAGCGTCCCCCAAGGCATGGGGAGCAAAAACACAGAGCTCAAAATTGCCTAAACCCATCAAAGCGTTTAAATCAAACGAATACAAAAGGAAAAACAAATGAAAAAGAAATCCCTATTGATCCTCTCCGCCTCCTTGGCCATGGCCTTGGCTTCCTGCAACCAAGGCGGGAACTCCGCGAGTTCGTCTTCTTCTGAGCAGGCGAGCTCCGAAAGCCAAACTTCCACCAGCGAATCTTCCTCTTCCTCCGAGGCCGTCGTCTACCACACGGTGACCTTCGACCTCAACGGAGGCACTTTAAGCGATGGTTCCACGACCATGGCTTCTCAGAAGGTCCAGGAGGGGCGTTGGGCGAAGAAGCCAACGGAAACCCCCACAAAAGCCAATAGCACCTTCCTTGGCTGGTACGCCGCTGGCGATAGCGTCGCCTTCTCTTGGCACACCCAAATCTGGGACGACGTCACCCTCGTCGCCAAATATAAGGTCAACGAAGACCAGAAAGTCACCCTCACCCTCGACCCCAACGGAGGCACTCTCCCCGCGGGAACTAGCGACACCGTCGAGACTTTCGTCGGCGACAGGATCACTCTCCCCATCCCCGAAAAAGAAGGCGAGGTTTTCTCCGGCTGGTATTACAAGGATTCCGACGGGACCGAATATTCCTTCTCCGGCTACGTCGGAAGCGACATCGCCGGCAACAGAATCTACGCCAAATGGACCGTCCAGGCCTTCAACTATAAGTTCACCATCAAGGATGACGGGACCATCTGCATCAACGGGCTCCTCGACATCGACACCGTCGTTGCCGCGATTCCCTCTTCAATCGACGGCAAGGCCGTCACCGAAATCGGCGAAATGGCCTTCCAAAGCCGCATCTACCTCCAATCCGTGAGCATTCCGGCAAGCGTCACGAAAATCAACCCCAAGGCCTTCCTTGGCGCCTACAAGATCAGCACCGTGACCGTCGACAGCGCTAACCCCGCCTACAAAGCCGAAGACAACATCATCTTCACCAAAGACGGGACCGAGCTCGTTTATTTCGCCGCCACCAAATCGCGCACCCTCTCCACCTATGCCATTCCTAGCGGCGTCACCAAGGTCGGGCCCTACGCTTTCTACACCTCTTCCTTCGTGGCCGCAGACGCGACGCTTAGCACCGTGACCTTCCCCGAAGGACTCGTAGAAATCGGCGCCTGCGCCTTCTATGAGCAGCTCGCCCTTTCTAGCCTCAGCTTCCCCTCCTCTTTAAAGAAAATCGGGGAAAAGGCCTTCTTGATGTTCGATTCCACCGTCACCATGAAGATCACTTGGTCGGAAGGGCTTGAGGAGATCGGGGATTCGGCCTTCTCCGGCGTCTATTTGAAGGGCGATATGGTCCTGCCCAACTCCATCAAGGTCCTCGGCGACTATTGCTTCTCCCGCCTCAACGCGCTTGAAACGGTCGTCTTGCCCGCCTCTTTGGAGAGCTTCGGCGACGCCGTCTTCTTCCAAGATTACGGGATCGAAACCATCAAATTCGGCGGAGAAAACAGCCATTTCAAAGTCGTTAACGACATCCTTTATTCCGCCGATGGGACCAAAGTCTACTACGTCCCCGGCAACTGGTCCGTTAAGACCAGCGAGGATACCCTCTCTTTCGCTTCTGGAATCACGTCCTTAGAGAGCCACAGCATCTCCGACGTGAAGTTCGTCACTTCCATCGTTTTGCCCGAAACCCTACTCGAAATCAAGCCGCGCGCCTTCCATTACAACTCCATGTTCAAAGGAACCGTCGCAATCCCCGATTCGGTGACGGCTCTTGGCGATGAGGCCTTCATGAACTGCGCGATCACCGGAGTCAGCTTCGGCAAAGGGCTCACCACCATCGGCGAGGCCGCTTTCTACGATTGCAAGAGCATTTCCAAATTGGTTATCCCCGGAAACGTCAAGACGATCGAAAGGGAAGCCTTCATGGGCACGTCCCTCACCTCGCTCACATTGGGCGAGGGCATCGAGACGATCGGTTCGATGGCTTTCTATTACTTCCCCAGCAGCGACGATGAGGGCCTCACCACCGGCAGCGCGGCTTTGACCTCCGTTGTTTTGCCTGATTCTTTGAAGTCATTGGGCTCAAGCGCCTTCGCCACCAACGGCACCAACGCGCTTAACTCCGTCACCTTTGGAGCCGGCCTCACCGACTTCGGCAGCGCCCCCTTCGGTACCGCCTCCATCACCAACATGACTCTCTCCGAGAAAGCCAAAGCCAGCTTCATCATCGACGACATGGCTTTGTATTCCACGGGCTATGAAAAGCTCTATTACGTCTCCCCGGCCAAAAACGGGACGATCAACATCCATTCCGGCACGAAGGAAATCCTCCCCTACGCTTGCTATTATTTGAAGAACGCCACGGGGCTTTCTCTCCCCGAAGGGCTAGAGAAGATCGACGAAAGGGCCTTCCTCCAGTCCTTCAAATACGGTTCCGGAACGGTGCTAAATCTACCTTCCTCGGTCAAGACCATCGATAAGGAAGCCTTCTATTTCGCTAACCTCGCCCTCTCTTCTTCCACCTTCTCCGAAGGACTTGAGAGCATCGGCGATAACGCCTTCACCTTCGTCGAAATCGCTTCCACCACCGTTGATGGCAGCAAGAAGTACGACGCCATCACCTTGCCAAGCTCTTTGAAGACCCTCGGCGAGGAAGCATTCTCCTCCATCTTCACGCTAGGGAGCATCACCCTCAACGAAGGGTTGGTCAGCATTGGGGACAGGGCTTTCCGCAACTGCAGCATCTCCTCGACCATCGCCTTGCCTAGCACCCTCACGTCTCTAGGGGAAGGTGCCTTCTCCGAGCAGCGCAGCCTCGTTCCCGAATTCAAGAGCAATTCCAGCGCCTACGTCGTCGTCGACCAGATGATCATGGACGCGAGCAAGACCCGCGTTTACGGCTTCGCCACCGGCAGCGAAATCACTTCCATCACCTTGCCTAGCTCCGTCAGGACCATTGACCCCTACGCCTTCGCCTATTTCTCCAGCAAGAACGCCAAACTCGCCTCTTTGACCCTCAACGACGGGCTCAAGAAGATCGGCGAATACGCCTTCAGCAACTGCAAGTTCGCTTCCATCTCCATCCCCGAATCGGCCACCGATCTCGGCAGGAGGCTCTTCAATGGCTGGACCGCTTCTCAAACCGTAAGCTTCGCCTATTCCAAAGACGCCATCCGGAAGTACTTCGATAGCGATTTGATGGGCTCGACCACCGTCAACGTCAAATACGGCACCAAGGAGTCCTTATAATGGCCAAGAAGCTCACTCCGATATTGCTGCTTTCCGGCGCTTTGCTCCTTTCCTCCTGCACCCAGGGGGGAGGGCAAGATAGCAGCGAGGCTTCCTCTTCATCGCCCTCATCCTCCTCATCCTCTTCGGAGGTCATCGCCAATAAGGTGAAGCTTTATTTGAACCTCTCTTCGACTGATCTCACCGTCTACAAAGAGCTTAGCCCCAACGCGGCCGGTTTCGTGGAGGAGCCCATAGAGCCCGTCTCCGCTAACCGCGTCTTCCAGGGCTGGTACACCGAAAGAGAGGGAGGCAACCCCTTCTACTTCAATAGCGCTGCCCCTTCTTCCCTTTACGCCCACTGGACTTTGATGGCTGACCTCAGCGACACCCAAATCGTCAAGGAATACCAAGACAAGGTGCAGAGGTATTGCCCCCTCGTCGGCCACGTCCAGGCCGACATCGAGACCCAGCTTTGGTACGCCAACGCCTCCGATAGGGTCTTCACCGGGAAAACCCATCTCGAGGCTTATCGCTACACCGACATCACCATCCTCAAAAACTACTCCCCGGATTATTACGCGACCGACGACGACCTCACCGAGGATCAGAAGAAGGCCGGGCACACCGCCGAGGAGCTCAACGCGGAGAATCTGTGGTCGACGGAACAAGATACCCTTGATGAAAACAACAATTTCTATCAAGTCGTCACCTACAACACCAGAAACCCCAATTACGAGTCTTCGAACATCGATTACAAAGCGGTGACCGCCCTTACCCAAGATAAGCCCGAAACCGCGCTCAACATCGATTTCTCCTCATACTTCATGGGCTACATCAACCAGCTTTACGGCTATTTGAAAGCCGGGAAGCAGATGCAGCGCCTCGCCAACCTCTCCACGAGCTACGTTGGCGACTACTACTACATCTCCGAGATCGATCCGAGCCAGCTCGATGCCTCTCAGCTCGGCCAGACCTTCGCCTACGCCTACATGGTCAATAACCAGACTTCTTCTGGCTACACGGTTGGCTATGAATACGTCGTTTCCGGCGGAATGGCCTTCAGCAATGGCAAAATCGTCCATTGCCAGGTGGAGAAAGTCATCGGCTACTACATCGATGGCGAGATGCAGATGATGATCACCACCGAGAACACCTTCGACTTCGACCCCGTCGACAAATACGAAGAATATTCCGGCGCCCGCCTCAATCCCGACGATTACCCCTTGGAAAGCGATTGAGCGAAGTTAAGACGATTCAAGCCCCTTCGGGGGCTTTTTTCCTTCCTTCTTGGCCGAATTAAGATTAGACTATCGCAGTTATGGACAAGATCCTCATTTCCGCTTGCCTGCTCGGCGAGCATTGCCGCTACGACGGCAAAGATTGCAAAAACCCCTTGGTCGAAGAACTGAACCGCTACTTCGATTTGGTCCCCTTCTGCCCCGAAGTCGAAGGCGGGCTTCCCACCCCAAGGCTCCCCAGCGAGATCAAAGCGGGGCGGGTGTATTCAAAAGACGGCACCAATGTGACCAAACAATACAACCTCGGGGCCGAGAAAGCCCTTAGGCTATGCAAACTCCTCAACATCCACATCGCCATCTTGAAGGACAAAAGCCCCGCTTGCGGCGTCTACCAAATCCACGACGGCTCCTTCTCTGGGAAGCTGAAGAAAGGCATGGGCGTCACGGCCGCGCTTCTTAGCTCGATTGATTATTGGGTGATGTCGGAAGACGATCTCCCCGAGTTCATTGAGATGCAAAAGAGGAAACGCGCGATCGTCGAGGAAAGAACCGCGGAAATCAAAGCCAAAGAAGCCGCGAAGGAAAACGGGGAGGAACCGGCTTCCGAAGAGGGATACCACCACCCCACTTGGAAGAGGAAAGAACGCTCCTACGAAAGAAACGCCGACTACCAAAGAAAAAAATACGGTCAGCGGGACTTCCAAAAAGACGGAGAGAAAGCCGATTCCCAGGAAGGCGGATCCTACGAACGCAAACCCAGGAATTATGGTGACAAGCCCTACTTCAAGAAAGAGCGCCCCTACGGTGACAAGCCCTACTTCAAAAAGGAAAGGTCCTATGGGGATAGGCCCTACAAAAAAGACTTCCACCGCGATGGGGATCGCCCTTATTCAAAAGAAGGATCCTACCAAAGGAAACCGAGGGAATACGGAGACAAACCCTATTCAAACGATTCCGGGTCCTATGAGCGCAAACCAAAGAGCTATGGCGACAAGTCCTACTTCAAGAAGGACCGCTCCTACGGAGACAGGCCTTACTTCAAGAAAGAACGTTCCTTCGGCGATAAACCTTACAAAAAGGACTTCCACCGCGACGGGGATAAACCCTATTCCAAAGAAGGCGGATCCTACGAGCGCAAGCCCAGGGATTATGGCGACAAGCCCTACTTCAAGAAAGAACGTTCCTATGCCGACAAGCCGTATAAGAAGACCTATTCCAAAGAGGGAGGGAATTCCTTCCACGGCGGAGGCTACAAAAAGCCTAGGTCGGGTTACGGAGACCGCAAATACGGATATAAATCTTCCAAGCCGTTTAAAAAAGACGGCGGGAATGAGGGCGATTAAGGGGTCAAAGCCCCTCATCGCCCATTTTTTCTTCCCCCGTTTCTTCCTTTTGGCTCAAAATAAGCGAAATAGAGTACCCTAGAACGCCAATTCCTAACCCAATCAAGCCATCTTCGGCCAAGGATAAAGAATCGCCCCTAAAAGCCCTTATAGCGCCTACGAGGACCAACGCCAATGCCAAGACAAGGCAAAGAAGCTTTACCAGCTTCGCCGATTTCGTTTTCTCTTCCATGAAAAAACCTCCTCTACTCATTGAATAAAGGAGGATAAGGGATTTAAGAGAATCAAAAAGGGTTCTTCACGACGAAATAAATCAAAAGGGCAAGGCCCAGCAAGCCCAGAGCAAGACCAATCCCCCAATAGAGCCGGTTCAAAGATTCGGCTTTTTTCTGGCGTTTCTTCCCTTCTTCGGAATACGCGCTGACGACTTCGCCGGATTTCTTTTTGCTTTCGTCGCTTTTCTTTTTGTAGCTACCGAATTCAGGCATGGCCTGATTATAAGGCAATTAAGGCCGCTTTGTGGCGAATCAAAAGCCCCCTCCTTTCGGAGAGGGCGATTGAACCATCGAATCAATAAATGCGAGCTTCGGTCCAAGCGTCGAAGATGTGGGCCTTTTCAACACGGAAGGAGATGCCCATCTCATCGCCGATTTTGATTTCGTGGGTGAGAGGGATCTTGGCGATGAGGTCAATGCCACCGAAGTCGGTGTGGACATAATATTCATGGCCAAGCAACTCGGCGACGGCAACTCGGATATTGTATTCCTCGCCTTCGCCTTTTCCTTCGATGATGTCTTCAGGGCGGATGCCGAAGATGATGTCGTGGGGGCCGGTAAGGGCGGCGCGATCCTTCTGAACTCTTTCGGAAAGTTCGGCGATTTCTTTTTCGATTGCGGCGTCAGGGGCTTTAAGGCCGGCCTGCTTCTCGCGGAGAGCGGCGAGTTCAGCTTCGCCTTTCTCCACTTCTTCCTGGTAGTGGGCGTCATGGATGGCGATGATTTCCTTAGAAAGGGGAATCTTGTGGTCGCCAAGAAGCTCAATAGCCCCGTTATTGTAGGTGGCTTTCATAACGTTCATGGCCGGAGAGCCGATGAAAGTGGCGACGAAGAGGTTCGCGGGCTTGTTGTAGATTTCAATCGGGGACCCGACTTGCTGCACGCGGCCAAGCTTCATAACGACGATGCGGGAAGCCATGGTCATAGCTTCGGTCTGGTCATGGGTTACATAGATGGTTGTGGCGTTAAGGGCTTCGTGGAGCTTGATGATTTCCGAGCGCATCTGAACGCGGAGTTTGGCGTCGAGGTTGGAAAGAGGTTCGTCCATCAAGAAGACTTTGGCGTTCCTGACGATGGCGCGGCCGAGGGCGACACGCTGACGCTGGCCGCCGGAGAGGGCCTTAGGCTTGCGATCAAGATATTCGGTAATCTGAAGTGTTTTAGCGGCTTCGCGGACGCGACGATCGATCTCGGCGCGGGGAAGATGGCGAATCTTCAAGCCAAAGGCCATATTGTTGTAGACGGTCATATGCGGATAAAGTGCATAAGACTGGAAGACCATGGCGATGTCGCGGTCTTTCGGAGTGCGGTCATTAGAGTACTCGCCGTCGATATAAAGCTCGCCACGAGTAATGTCTTCCAAACCGGCGATCATACGAAGCGTCGTAGATTTGCCGCAGCCAGAGGGCCCGACGAAGACGATGAATTCGTGTTTTTTGATATTGAGATTGAAATCAAAAACAGCTTGAACATTGTTGTCATAGACCTTATCAATGTGGCGCAAGACAACGTACCCTTCGTCAGCAGCGGTTTGTTCCTTCTGCTCTACGACTTCTTCTTTGGGTTCTTCCGCCGGGGTTTCGGCAGTTTCAACTGTGTTTTCGACGTCAGATTCGTACATTGGTTTTATTTCCTCCAAGAAATGTGGAAATATGATAGCGCTTTCAGTTTTTGTTATCTAGTGCACGATGCACAAATTGATTTTTCCATATCTTAAAGAGTGTAATTCTAAATATTTTCTTATTGTTTTTCTGCTAGTCTTTTTAGGTAGTAATTTATGGTAATGGCCACTATCGTTACGATTCTAATCAGCGCAGCATGCACCCTTTCAGAAAAGAGCCATTATGTTCTATGTAAAACGCGGACAAATAAGTAAATAGCTACGACAGCGGCATTCCCTTAATCTCGCGGTTTCAATTAGACCATCCACAGTTAAACAAATCCGCTTCCTTCGCTCTTTGAAAGCAAAAGAACATTTTTCGTCTTTCGATTTTATGTTTCAATTCTTCTTCATTTGGGAGATACGTTTTGTATTTAGCAGCGAAAAGTTGTTCGTTGACGCGGCCAAGAGGATCCGGGCGGAGACGATGGCCACCCAGCTCAAAGGCGACTTCGATTATTCCTTCATGAAGTCGAGGTGGAGGGCGTTCACGATGAAAAAGCGGCAGATACCGGAATGCTATTACACCCACAGGTCCGACGGCGTCTCGATGAGGCTTTCGGCGTGCTGATGCTTTGCCTCCAAGCGCTCTACACATGGAGGGAATACTCGGCTTGGACGGAGGCGTAGAAATTCGTGGAGAGCATCGCCGCGAAGCTGAACGGCACGGGCCTCGCCGACGCTCCGAAAGGCGGCTGCCACCTGCATGCGTTGGCACGTGGAGATAACGAACGGCATGGCCGCGAACGACGAGGGCAAGCGCTTCTCGAACTCCGTCGCGGAAGGGCTGAACAGCAGGACGAAGACCCTGAAGAAAATATCGAACGGATGCCTTTCGCTCAGCAGTCTCAGAAAGAGGGTATTGCCGATAATGACGTATAGGAAAAAGGACTTCGATTGACGAAAAAGCGGCCCCGTTTGGAGCCGCTTTGGTGTCTCGCGCAGAATCAGGAGACCTGTAAAATTCTCAATTTATAGCCAAAAGAAAAAGGACCAATTAAGGCCCTTGATTAAAGCGATTTATCTAATCACATCATAATGGAGCTACTTGCCCCAGGGTTAGTAGCGGCGATTCCGGCGTAAGCAATGAGCATAATCACTCGAATTAACGATGGGATCAATCCAATCGCGCTAAAGACGATGCCAGTAACGCAAACGCCTTTTTTCGATGAAAATACGCGGCAGACAATTGAGCCGCCCAAGCCGATTACGGCAAGGGCCAAAGCTGGACAAGCAATGGCCACGCCAAGAAGCGGAATCCAGCATAACCCGCCCATGCAAGTGCTCAAAATTCCAAAAATCAGAGTAAACACGCACAATACGTTGGCCCACGTCTTGCCTTTCTTAGTCATCTCAACAAAATGCCCGCATTTTGGGCAAGTCCTCGCGTCATCGGCGATTCCAGCGCCACAAGAGACACAATGTTTCATAAAATCCTCCTCAAGATTTTCTAAATTTTACCCCCCCGCAATTGTCAAGTGATATGTAACAACTCCCCCCGTTAAATAAAAAACGTTTTTTACTATGCCTCTACCAATAAAAGCCTTGCTCTTCGTTTTCAGAAAATGTTCGCTTATCGCCTTGAAACATCTTTTAAATTTTCAAAAAACCTATCGCAGAAGCCCTCTTAAAAGATGGGAAAGCCACATGCCAAATAACAAACGCTAAAGGAGCGATAACGCCCAAAACCATCAAGCCCTGGAGTCTTCAATCTTTCAAAGCGGTTATGGGGAAAATATAAACCCCATCTTCGTTTCTATAAGCTTTATCTCCAACGCCATAGATAACGCATTTAAGCAAAGGCGTTTTCCCACCGTTCTTCACTATATCATCACAGACTTTCACGAGGGTTTTTGCCCCTTCTTCAGCTTTATTTATACCAAGCTTTATCTCAATAGCACACCAAGAGCCGTCCTCAAGTTCAACAACGGCATCAATTTCATTTCCCTTATAATCTCGGTAATGGAAAAGCTTGGCGTTAATGACATCGGCGTAAATCGATAAATCTCTTTCAACCATGCTTTCGAATAAAAACCCCATCGTATTTAGGTCGTTTAGCATCTTCTTTGGGGTGATTTTTAACATTGCGCAAGCCATTGCCGGATCTGAAAAATGCCTCTTTTCCATTTGCTTCACCCTAAGCGAGGATCTGATATTAGGAGAAAAAGGTTCTTGATTGTTAAACAGAAACATCCTGTTTAACACATCGAAATATTTAACTAAAGTGTTTTTGCTCATCGATTCTTTATCGTTTTCAAGAATATCGTCAAGAATGCGTTGGTTGGACGCTGTTGTCGACTCGTTTCTAGCTAACGATTTAAGTATTAGTTTTGCCTTATGCTCATTGTAGCCGATGTCATCATCCATTTTCTTCAAATCGGTCTTAATGACATTTTCCATATAGCCAATGGCAACTTCGCCACACTCCCCAACACCCACATCAATATTTCCCGGCCAGCCTCCCCTTGCAATTAAATACGCTAATTTTTCAAGATTGGTTGCTTCTAAAATGCTCGCTTGAAATTTAAGCTCACATAAGTCTTTCAATGAAATTAGACCAGATGAATCGCCGGATTCATACAAAGACATCGTATTCATCCTGAGGCTTTTTATTCTTCCGGTCCCACTATGCAAAACACCTTTTTCTCGCGGGGTTGAGGACCCCGTCAAAATGATTTGCCCTTTTTCGGGCTTATTATCAACGAATGCGCGCGTTGCATCCCAAAGGTCTGGCACTTCTTGCCACTCGTCAATCAAACGTGGCGTTTTTCCTTCGAGTACGGTGTATGGCTCCATTTCAGCGAATGCGCGGTTGGAAAAATTGCCTCTAGGGTCTCCAACTAAAAACTCACTGTTTGCATGATGCCTAGAAGTCCATGTTTTGCCGCACCATTTGGGTCCTTCGATGCAAATTGCGCCAAAAACATCGAGATATCTTTTGATTTTTGCATCCACTACTCTTTTTCTGTATTTGCTTTCTTTCATAGCACTCAAGCGCCTTTAAATCTAATCCAGCACAATTCTATGCTATTGACCCATATTTTTCAATGTTATTGACCCTTATTTTCAAAAAGCACTGACCGCTTTTTCTTAGATAAGCTGACCGATATTTACATTTCGCTGGGAGTGACAAGAGAGTTGCAGGGGGAATGACAATAAGTTTGTACAGAGAGAAGGAAATGCGGGTTCGTTCGCTCCGCGTCCAAAAAGGGCTGCTCGTCGGACAATTCGACCTCCGAGGGGTTCTTCGGCACAATCAAAAACGAGATGTTCTACAACGAATGCGAATTGGCGATGACGGTCAAGGAATTCATTCCCTATTTGGAAGAATATCTGACGTGGTTCAGGGAGAGAAGAATCAAGGAATCGTTGGGCTATAAAATCACGATTGATAGGAGGAAAGAGCTTTTTATAATAATGACCGAACTTCTTTCAAAACATCATCCATTTGGTTGTGTATATTTGCATTATGAGCTTCAATATTGTTCTTTTGATTGCTTTTTACACCCGCGTAAATTACAAACGGGATGATAAAACATAGAAACGCAAAAATTGATGCTCCCACATCCATTGGCTTGTATATTTTAAGCTGTGATTTTAGATTGAAGTATTTGGCTTCAAGAGTGGCAATCAACCGATAGTTCTCCATATCTTTATCTCTCGCAAGAATATGCTCTGTATGATGAGTTCTACCCTGTTTTACTCTTGTATCTTCGGTATGTTTCCACCCAAATTTCAAATATTCTTCGACGTTGTTTCTAACGGTTTTTGTTTCAATGTTCATTCTTTTTTCCTTAGTTAATTTTTGCAACTGCTTTTGTACTTAATTTGATTTGATAAAAATGGGCATCGCCCAAGACTAACTTGGGGATGTAATTTAAGAAGTATAAATTACCAGCGTCAGAGATCGATAAGTTAGAGGCGTAGTATTTGGAATCGTAACCAACCAACAATTCTTGACCGCCATCAGCGCTTGCGTCTTTGCTAACTCTGTAAAAGCCAGCGCTACTAGATGCGGTTACGGCATAAGAGTAATAATAAACATAGCTGCCATCTAATAAGATTTCGTTTGGATTTGTCTTACTAGAGGCAAGTTTTGTTCCTTCGCCTAATGATGTGAAATCTGTTCTTCTAACGGAATTATCGATCATACCATTGTAGATGTAGAAGATGTTGTTTCCATCAAACACGAATTGTTTAACGTTTTTAATGTTGCTAGAAAGCCTTGTCGAAGCAAGATCATCGGTTGCGGATGTAATATCGCTTAATGTGACATATTCGATATAGCCATTATCTTGGCCGGTAGTGCAATTAATGTAATAAAGCTTGCCATCTTTGATGGTAAGGTTCTTTGCGCCATTAACTTCAGAGAACTTAACATATTCACTACCGTCAAGTCTCATTCTTGATATACCGCCAGCGGCTCCAGCCCAGTTGTAGTGAGTTGCGTATAAATAAGTTCCATCACTAACCATATTTCTAACGTCATTAGAATTGAGTTTTTCTGCCTCGCCGCCCATTGCTAAGTTAACAGCATATAAATCGTTATTGACTAACATTGTGACTTGGTTGAAATACATGATTCCGTTATAAATATAGAAATCTTCGACTTTGTTGGTTGTTAATTGAGAACTCTTCTTGCTAGATTCATCATAGCAATAGAGGGTCTTACCAGCATGCATATTCAAATAATATGTTTTTGTACCTAACGAGATGGTTTGACCACCTGTGTTAAGAGGGGTTGATTCAGGAGCAACAAACCCGCTTAATAAGTCTGTGGATGCTTTTGTAGATGTGTTATAGCGGCATAAGTGTAAGTTTGTTGAATCAACATAGACCAATGATGTGGAGGATTCTACATCAAAACCATTAACGCCATCATTTGCTAATAATTGTTCTGGCTCACCACCACATGTGTTAATTCTCCAAATGCCTTTGACAGAATCATTGATAGCGGAGAACAAATCGGTGTAGTTGTAATATAAGTAGCCATTCTTGACCGTTAAGAATTCGCCAGCGGCATTTGTTAGTTTGGTTGGCTCGGTTGCCGAACCGGATAAATCAAGATAGCCAATATAATCATTTAGCAAACCATTAACCGTGCAATAAAGCTTATCGCTATTGATCGTGAATTCGTGGACCCTTTCTTCCATAACCAAAGACGTTGCGCCGCTAGAAAGGTTTATCCTATATAAATAATTATGATCATTACCATTTGTGAAGTAGAGGTCTCCGCCATAAATGGCTAAATTATCGCTCCTGCCTTCAAAAACTTTAGTAACGACTGGTTCGTTGCTTGAATCGGTAGCGTCTACTTTGTAGATACCAGATTTAGCAGTTTTTAAAGCATTGCATGAATAGTAATACACGCTATCGCTTTGTTTTACAAAGTCATCAATATTACTATCGGTGTATAAAACACTAGCGGAACCGCCACTAACTTGTTTCACTGAATTTAATAAAGTTGAACCAGCGATGAATGCAACTGAGGAAGCACTATATTTGTTAAATTCTTTTGGCGAGCAGTAATCGATAAGTTTAAGTTCTCCAGCACTTAAAGAATATAAATAGCCATTATGTAATCCGTTAGCAAAATAAACTGTTCCATCGCTCGCTGCGAATACAGGCATATCTTTCTTTTGGGCCTTAATCGTTAAAGCGGCATTTAAAGTTAACGTGTTGTAATTACCATTGGAGACAACGCATGTATAAGTATAGGTTCCAACATCAATAGCGCTCGTAACCGTTTCTCCGTTTGAGTTTTTAACAGTTTCCCTAGTGGTTGTTCCTTGAGGAAATGTTCCGACCAACTGAATGTCGTTAATGTGTTCAGCGCCATCATATTTAACGGATTTGCTTTCATAGATATATCCAGCAAATGCGGCTGGCGTGATTGTTAAAGTGGCATTTAACGTTTTGTCGTTATAACCTTCCTTGATTAATTTTGCAGAGGCATTATAGGTGCCAACATCCGTGTATTCATTTCTACCGATATAGGTAATTGTTGTGTTTTCAGGAGCACCAGTCACCTCAGCAAGAACGTGTGGTTGTCCGTCATATACATATGACGCACTTTCGAATGTCACATCAGTGAAATCTGTTTCCGCTGGATCTCCTCCAGATTCTAAACCGCTAGAATCGCTAGCTCCTTCATCATGGTTATCGCTTAATGTTGACGAGCCTCCACCACCACCGCAAGCCGATAAGAACAGCCCTAATAACGCAGGAACCAAGAACAATAGTTTCTTCTTCATTTGTTCGCCTCCTTAATAATGGGTCTTATTATAAATGAGGAATGGTATAAACGAGAAAAAGGATAAAAGCGCCGACAAGCTAAGCGCCAGCAAAAGTGCGCCTGCGCTAATCACAACTCCTAATATAAAGAATAAAATTTTCATGGCCATTAGCCACATAAAGCCCTCTAAATCCCATGTAAAAATCAGCCCAGGGAATTTAATCGACCACGAAGCAACTTCCATAAAAACATCACTCACATAAGAGGCTGTGAAAATGCAGTAGATTGTAGCCATGGCCGTATAACCAATTAAAATTGGGGCTGCAATAGTCCAACCGATCCCCACTTTCTTAACATTAATAACGCAAACAACTAACGCGATGATTAGAAGGACAATTCCAACAACAATTGACCAAATTAAGGGTTTAGAATCTTTTCTATAAGTAATTTTATGGAAAAAATCAGTTTGCACCTTTTTAGGAACTGGTTTAATTGAATCTTCAACTTCTTTAACTCTTCTGTCGATTTCTTCTTCATGTTTTATGAAGCAGCGATCGCAAACTAAAACCATTTCTTTAACACCGGAAGGGGATTTTCTTTCCACGTTATGAATCAAATCACCATCAAACAATTCTTTACCGCAGTCTCTACAAGTACCAATTTTTGTTTTTGTGGTAGCAACTAAAGTAACTTCTTCTTTGCTCGTTTCTCCGCGAAGTTCTTCTAGCCCTTCATCTTCACTAAAAAGATATTCAATAGAGCAGCCCAAAATCTTTGATAATTCTTTTAAAGTAGAAAAATCAGGTTCGTTAGTATCGCTTTCCCACTTGCTTATAGTTTGGAAAGTAACGTGCAATTGATCCGCCAAATCTTTTTGGGTTAAGTTTTTTTCAATTCTTAGTTTTTTAAGTTTTTGTCCAAACGTCATAAACGGATGCCTCCTTCCCTGATATATTCACTTTATCAGCGAATTTTTTTAATAACCGATTTAGCGAACCTATTCGCCAAAAAAGCGAATTGCGTTATAAGGACGATTATTTCTTATCTCCTTTGAGATGACAATCCTTAATCCATTTCTGCTTCTCTAGTGCGATGGGGTGATTGAGTTTTGTCTTGGCATCGCCATAATGCCATCGGATGGGATTTGATGTTATTGATTATCGTTTCGTCGTCAAAAAGCAACTCTGGTCTATAGTTCTTATTTCTGAATTCATCTATGAATCTTTGTTCTTTTTCATCTATTGTTATCAAGGCCTTCAAATAGTTGATGACATTGGTTTTCGCCTCATCCAAATTGAACTTATCAGTCTTGGCAAGGACAGGCCTTAATTGAGTTTTGAATTTCGTGAAATTTATGCTTTCAATTTTTCCAAGCGAAATATCGTCTATGCCTTGCTCACCACCGACCATGTTGTAAAAGATCAGGCATTTCCTTAACAAGTCGTTATCATTAACTCTTTCGTTGCTAATCATTTTATTCACATCATATAAATCCCTTGGCGTGGCCCTAGATAGCAGTGCACTGATCTTGCTCACATATAATTCAACGCTGTTTAAAACCAAAATCTCAAGGCTATCGATGATGCCTTTGCCCATTATCATCTTATAGTCCAATGGCAATATGTGGCATCTATCCATGAAATTAATCTCCACTTTTATGCTATCCTTGTTTCCTGCATTGTTTAAGTAAGCAAAGGCAAAAGAAAGCAAAGCATAATGTTTTCTAGGCTCAGCATTCAAGGAATAGCCTTCCTCCCACATGTAATCAGTCAGCCTTGTGCTCAATTTGGATTTCCACTCCTCTATCTCTTCTTTTGATAAGTTGCTTGTGAAATCCAAGTCGATATCAACCGAGAAGCGTGGCAAATCAACCGATGTCAAATTGATTGCGGTTCCACCCTTTAAAGCTAGCTTCCCTCTCAAATCAGGATCATCATTCAGAAACCTCAATATCTCCGATAGCCTTAAAACCTTTTCTAGATTCTCCTTGATAAAATTTGTTTTTGATGCAAGCTCTGCTAAGTATCGTTTCGTATAATTCATCAATAACCTCCGTTGATACGCGACTTGATGTTCTCCGGGACCATCAGGTTCCAGACTTTATCAAGACTCGTTTTTTTGAATTCGCCTTTCATAAAATAATTCGTCTTATTAGTTAAATGAGATTTGCACTTATCGAAGAAATCTTCAGACAGTTTCAATTGATCATTATATATCTCAAGCAAATAGCCGACTTTTTGATACAAAAACATCTTCCCCTGCTCTTCCAGAACATCAAGCAATTTTCCTTCATTGAGATATTTCACCTGTTCAAGGGCGTTAAGCACTTCTTCGATTCCACCTGCAAGATTTATCTCATCAATGCAGTCCACGATTGTTTTCTCTAGTGTCGTGACCCTTATCCCCTCGCTCACGACCTCTTTTACGAATGCGCTCCTTCTAGATTGCTTATAGATATACTCGCTCTCTTTAAAAATAAAATTATTGAATTTCGTGAGGCTTCCGACCGTGATGTCATTAAAGACTTGGTTTGCAAGACCATAATATTCAAGTGCCGAATGGAAGCAAATAAAAGAAGTCTCCGAGATACTGCTAGCAATCTCGAACTTCGTTGCGTAGACATCATTCGTAGATGGGTCTATCAAAGCATACAGATTGTTGCGTATTTTCACATAAACTCCTGAACGGAGCTTATTCGCAATCCAATTAGAATATTGCTTCTCGTCTTTGAACTTCGAAATAACTTTTTCTTTTGTTATTAGTATAGGCAATATACCCATTACTTCACCTCTGATATTACCTTTAATATCTCAAAACACTTATAAAAGCAAGTCTTTTAAGTAGTTTTTGGTAATTAGAGTATTCTGGGATATAGGTATCCGCTCCGGCGTCATTCCCGCGGGGACGGTAAGGCTTCGAGGTGAGTAAGCAGTAAACTATTCAGCCATATCATCCCGCTTTTCGGCAATCGCCAGGCGGGAGTTCGGTTCATTCATCTCAACCGTGCTTCGGGCCTTCTTTTCCATTCAGTTCAGGTTTGCATTTGTGTAAGGAGCCTCCGGCTCAATGCCGAAAATATCTGCCCCGATAACCTCAGCCAGCTTTTCTGCGACCCGAGCAGTGGTACCGGACACAGAGAAAAATGCAACCAGTTTTCTGCTCATAAAGGAATCTTCAATCTATTTGTGCTTACCTTTTTGATAGCTCATACCGTGTGGTACGGCTTCCACCGAGTTGTTTGATTTGTCCGGTATCCACCATTGTTTTCAAAATTCGGCCAGCAGTAGACTGGCTGACATCCAACAATGTCTGAACTTCTTTACGAGTAATGACTTGATATTCCGTCAAGAACTCCAGAATTTTTCCTTCGTTTGGATTCAAGATCGGAACTGCTGTTTTCTCAATTTCTTCGTAGGCTTCTGCCGCTTTTGATGCGGCATTTATATTCGGCAAAATGATTTTGAAAGCGTTGTTGGTTGCCATGATCTTTGGCTGCACCGGTGTATCTGTATAAGCCCCCATGATTTTCTTCATGCCCGGGCCGTATGCCTCAATCAGCTGCAAGCGGTAAAAGACATTGGCAAGGTGCGGGTTTCTGCAAACAGAAACGCCCATCATTAAATCGTCCAATTCCAAGCCGGGAAGCAGCCCGCCAATGGACACAAACTCAATCCGGTCCTCGTAAACGCTGATCAACGTGCTGGCTCGGAAAGAATAATCCCGGTGTACCAGCGAGTTCAGCAGTGCCTCACGGACGGCAAC
>CAVJMG010000007.1:0-86977 GCA_963650805.1 uncultured Bacteroidales bacterium | reverse complement strand
TCTATCTGATTGGATAGATGTTTTCGAATGTCAAAGAGTGGATGAGATTTGTTTTATTTCAGCCACACGACGAGGGCAACAAACCCATTGTTATTATAGAACTTCTTTGTTTCGCGCCGGGATACGTCCGGTGAGGGTAAACCAGGCCAAAGATACTACGGCTAGGAAGCAATCAAAGGTAAGAAGGGTCACGCCTAGAATTAGTGGAGTTTTAAACCTTTTGTTTGGAACAATGCTTTTCATACAATCGGTGCGATTTCGGCACGATTGTTTCTCAATGATGTTTTTTATCGGTCTTTTCTTCCTTCGCTTTGCGCCGATTCCCTAAATGCTCCGGCTTCGCTGCGGAGCTCTTGGTGATTCTCTAGGTGCGGGGTAGCCCCGAATTGACGGATTCTGAAATGGGCAATACCTGCCTCCATTTCCTCGGTTTGGGCGAGGGAGATGGAGGAAGTCGGCATCATGAAATTCTGCCACATTACCGCGGGAGAGACGTTGATGAGCCTGCTCAAAAGGAAGCTCCCTAAGCCTAAGTGGCAGAAGAAGAGGACGCTTCTTTCGTTTTTGGAGCCATCGGTTTTGAAATAGCCGCCTTCTTTGGCGTAGCCCCTCTCTTCTAGGAATTTATAGAGGCTCTCTTCGACATTTTTGTAATAATCCTTGAACTCCGCGGCGTCCATTTCGGGGGCGTCGATCCATTTCTCTGGATCGTAGCAATCCGGATTCTTAGTCCATATGTCTGGCTTTCTATCCCATACCCATGGGGCTTCTTTAAGCCAATCGAAGATGCCGTCTTCTTTTCTTCCCGTAAGCTCAAGATAGGGCTTCGCGGTGTCTTTGGCCCTCCCGAATGGGGAAAGGTATATTTCATCGAAATGGTAGGCGGAGAGATAGGGGGCCAACAAGCGCGCTTGTTCCCACCCTTTCTCCGTCAATGAATCGATGGAGTAGTCGGGGTCGCCGTGGCGGATAATCCAGATTTTCATGGCATTAGAATAGCATAGGGCGCCTCTTTTATCGCGCTTGAACGATGCGTTTAAAGGCGAGTTATTTTAAATTAACAAAAAATAATGGATTGTTTTCTTTCCCCGCTTACAATGACACCGCTAGGAGCACTTTATGAAAGCAAGAATTCAAGACGATTTATATCAAGCCGTCAACGGCGAATGGATTGAGCACGCCGTAATCCCGGAGGATAGGCCGACCGCTGGCGGGTTCTCCGACCTCGACGATCAAGTGGAGAAAACCCTTAGAAAAGATTTCGGGGAGTTCGCCTCAGGCAACAAGCCCCTGCCTTCGAAAGAAGTCGAAGAAGCGGTGAAGCTCTATTCCCTCTATTTGGATGTGGAACGGAGGGACAAGGAGGGCTTGTCCCCTTTGCTCAAGAGCCTTGAAGCCATCAAAAACGTCAAAAGCGTGGAAGAGCTCGGCGCCAAAGCCAAAGAATTCGAATTAAGCGGCATCGACCTCCCATTCAGCGCAGGCGTGGCCGAAGACAACAAAGACGCCACCAAGCATTGCTTCGTCATCACCGGCCCAAGCATCATTCTTCCCGACACCACCTATTACGAAGAAGGCAATTCCGCCGGGAAACAGCTGCTTGGACTTTATTCGAGCATTCTTTCCTCTATGCTTAAGCTGACTCCTTTGAGCGAGGAAGAGCAAGAGCTCTATCTTAAGGACACCCTTGCTTTCGACGCTTTGGTGGCCAAACAGGTGAAGAGCCAGGTTGAGTGGTCCAATTACGTCAACAATTACAATCCGACACCCTTGGAAGAAGTCGTCGCCTCATTGTCTCCTTTCCCCTTCAAGGAATACCTCCATTCCATCTTCGGGGAGGACATTCCCACGACCATCATCGTTTATGATCCCAAGGCCATTAAGAATTTCTCCTCTTATTTCAACGCGGAGAATTTCTCTTGTTACCTCCATTGGGCCTATACGCGCCTATTGATGTCTGGGGCCAAGCTCTGCGGCGAAGAAGCCCATACCCTCGCGACTTCTTTCTCTAGGGCGATGTTCGGCGTTGATAAGGATCCCGTGCTCGAAAAGCAGGCCTTCAGGTTCGCCTCCTCTTTGTTTGCCGATCCCATCGGCGTCTACTATGGCCGCACCTACTTCGGCGAAGAAGCCAAAAAAGACGTGGTTTCGATGGTCAAAAATATCATTGAGACCTATAAGAAGAGGATGTCCGAGAATTCCTTCCTCGCTCCCGCGACGAAGGAAAAGGCCATCCTTAAGCTTTCCACGATCGAGATTAAAATGGGGTATCCCGACAAAGTCGATCCTTTCTTCTCGACTTTGAAAGTCGACCCGTCCTTGTCCTTATTCGAGAATGCGACCACCATTAAAGGACAATTCACCCAGCATAATTGGGACAAACTCCATAAAGAGGTGGACCGCAGCGAATGGGCGATGCCAGGACATATGGTCAACGCCTGCTACAACCCCTTCATGAATGACATCACTTTCCCCGCGGCCATCCTCCAAAAGCCTTTCTACGGCTTGGATCAAGCACCTGAGGAGAACCTTGGCGGCATCGGCGCGGTCATCGGACATGAAATCAGCCATGCTTTCGACAATAACGGCGCTTCCTTCGACGAGAAGGGGAGCCTCTCCAACTGGTGGACGCCGGAGGATTACGCCTCCTTCAAAAACCTCACGAAAGCGATGATCGAGGAATTCGACGGCTTGCCTCTATGCGGAGGGAAAGTGAACGGAGAGCTCACCGTTTCGGAGAACATCGCCGATAATGGCGGCATGGGCGTGACCCTAGCCATTATGAAGACCTTGGATCGCCCCGATTATACGAAATACTTCATCAATTGGGCCAAGGTGTGGTGCATGAAGGCCAAGTCCCAATACATCCAATACCTCCTCATCAACGACGTCCATGCCCCGGCGGAGCTGCGGGCCAATATGCAGCCCCGCAATTTCTCAGAATGGTACATCGCCTTCTCGGTTAAAGAGGGCGATGGGATGTATCTTCCCCCGGACAAGAGAGTTTCCATTTGGTGATTTGCTAATTGAATTCGCCCCTGCCTTCGCGGAGGGGGCTTTTCTCTATGCCGCAAAACCTTCAAAACGTCGGAACTAAAACCTTCAAAACGTCGGAAGAAAAACCTTCAAAACGTCGGAAGAAAAACCTTCAAAATATCGGTTTTCATTTTAATTTGGCATTATTTTTGGTTTAATTGGATGGACAGGAGGCCTTCGGTTATGAGCTTTGCCTATATTCGACGTTTGGCTGAAAAGAATTTGGAGGATCAATTGAATTCTTCAGGCTGCGTATTGGTCAGCGGGCCTAAATTCTGCGGAAAAACAACGTTGTGCAAGAGATTTGCCAAGTCTTCGGTTTCGCTTAAGAACACGGACACTATCCTTTTGGCGAATTCTGATCCCTCCGCCATGCTCGAAGGAGAAAGCCCTCGCCTTATTGATGAGTGGCAAAAAGCGCCGGAGATTTGGAATGAGATTAAAAGCGACCTTGATGAGGATTATCGCTTTGGAAAGTACATCATCACGGGGAGCACGACTCCCGTAGACCCTTCTCGGATTCAGCACTCTGGCGCCGGAAGGATTTCGGTAATCTCATTAAAACCATTCTCTTTGTTCGAATCCGGCGAATCTAGCGGCGTGATTTCTTTAAGGGAATTGTTTGATCGTGATGACAATTCGACGGACAAGGTCTTTTCTACGGAGACGAAAGTGGGGCTTTCGGACATAGCGTTCTACATTTGCCGCGGAGGGTGGCCGATTTCTCTGATGGCTAAGAAAGAATACGCTTTGCTCACTACGAAAAATTATTTCAATGGTCTGTTTACCGTCGAAGACGAGAATGACGACTTCGCCGCTTTCCTCAAAAACAAAGACGTCGAATTGCTCAAAATGGTGCTTCGTTGCTTCGCTAGAAACGTTTCAACGCAGGCGAAGAAAACCGCCATGATTAAAGACCTTTTGGAGTCCGGCGCGCGGGCAACGCTTGATGACGAAACTTTTTCCTCCTACGAAAAAACGCTGAAGGATCTCTTCATAATTTTCGATACGCCAGCCTGGAATCTCAATCTGCGCTCGACTGTTTCGGTAAGAAGCGCGCCGACCCACCATTTCGTCGATACCTCGATTGCAACGTCTTGCTTGGGCATCACCCCTTCGGATCTTCTTAACGACATGAAATCGTTTGGCTTCTTCTTTGAAGATTTGTGCGTGAGGGATCTTTCGATTTACGCTGAATCGCTTGGCGGTAAGTTAAAGCATTACAGAGATTCCCTTGATCAAGAAGTGGATGCGGTAGTTTCTTTGGACAACGGAGAATATGGCGCGGTGGAAGTCAAATTGCACAGCGAGGCCAACGTTAATGTAGCGATGGCGTCCCTAAATAGATTTGAAAACAAAATGCGGAAAAATAACTTGAAACTTCCGAAATTCAAAATGGTCCTTACCAGCCACGGTCCTTGCTACCGAAAAGACGGAATATACGTCGTTCCCATTGTTTGCCTGAAAAATTGATGGATGTGCGGCTAAGCGATTTATTTTTGAGCGTTCTCTCTTTTGCTTAGCGAGGCGGCGAACTCTCCCACGGAGGTATCGTATAAATCCGGGTTGACGATGCGCAGATGGCTATGGGCTCCCTTGGGGAACCAAACGAGCTTCTTTTGGATATTCTCAGGCAGCTTAGAATAGAGTTCCTGCGTCTTTGGCGGCAAAGAAAAGATATCCTCTTTGCTAGCCATCATCAAAGTGGGCACATTAACTTGGGGAAAACGATACAGGGGTCCATCCTTTTTGATGTCGTAGCCATATAGCTTCTTGATGCGTCTCCTAAAATAGGTGATGCATGTGTAGGGGTTTATTTTGGCGTTTCTGCGGATTCTTATCCATAAAGTATCATAGAAGGTCGCATATGCCCCATCAGTCACGAGGCCGGCGATATTGCTGGGCTTATTGGGGTCGCTGGCGGCGGTGGCGCAAGCGCAGGATCCCACGCAGATGCCGTGAAGTATCACTTTCTTGATCCCTTTGCTTTGCTCTAGCCACTGGCATGCGGCGAAGATGTCGTATTTCTCCATGTATCCGCAGCCATGGTATTTCCCGTCGCTAAGACCGTGTGCCCTTGAATCGAAAACCATCACGTTCACTTTTGCTTTGCGGTAAGCCTCCGCGTAGAAAAGGGAGTAGACGAGCGTCTCGGGCCTGCCGGGCATGATGATGACGGCCTTATCGCTCCCGAAGTCGTAATATTCGCCATAAAGGTTGAGTCCGTCTTCGGTTAATAGATGCACGTCCTCTTTGTTTTTGTGATAAGAGGCCTGAAAATCCAAAGCGATGTCCCACATGCGGAGCATTTCTTCGTTCGAAGTGTCGCTTGGCGCTTTCCTGCTCCATTTTTCTTTGTTTTTGCGCACCAAAATCGCGTCGAATATGGGAATGGGCACGATGAAAAGCATGACGAAAACGGGAATGATCACGAAGACGAGCGAAGCGATGATTAAGTAAATCCACCAATCCATGCGGGTATTATCCTTTTTGGGGCGGAGTTAGTAAACCTACAGCCGTTTTTGGTTTATCTTCCCCAAAGGGGAACAATGCTTTAAAATTTGAGCCGTTATAAGGAAATTCATCATGAGCACATTCGCATTAGTCACCGATTCCGGCTGCGCTTTGACCAAAGACCTCCGGGAACGCTTCAAAATTGACGGTTACGTCTCTGGGAACGTCACTTTCCCCGATGGCCATACCGAAAAAGCCGATTTGGATTGGAGCAGACGCACCCCAGAAGAATTCTTCTCCTCCATGTCGGACAAGAAATTCATCCTCAAGTCCAGCTGCCCGAACATCGATGAGATCGAGGCGCTTTTCTTGCCCTTCGTCAACGAAGGCAGGGAAGTGCTCATGATCACCATCTCCCACGGGCTCAGCGGAACCTACAACTTCGCTTTGAAAGCGGCCGAAAAAGTCATGGCCGAACACCCCGGGAGCAAGATTAGAATCGTCGATTCGCTCCGTTATAGCACCGCCCAAGGAATGCTTTTGACTTATGCCTCCAGAATGAGAGATGAAGGCAAAAGCTGCGATGAGGTCGCCGATTGGATTGAAAGCAACAAAGGATGCTTCCACCAAATCGGCATCATGGACGACCTTTTCTTCCTCGCTAGGACCGGCAGGGTCAACAAGGCCGCCGCTTTGATGGGAAGCCTCGTCGGCGTTGAGCCGATGGCGGATTTCTCCAGCAACGGGCTCTGCTCGGTCATCGGCAAAGGCAAGGGCAAGAAGAAGAGCCTTGAAGCCTGCGTCGATTATCTTTCCCGCTTGGCCATCGACCCTTCTTCCCAAACGATGTTCCTCGCCCATTCTCTCCGTCAGAAAGAAGCCGATCTCCTTAAAAAGATTTTGGAGGAGAAGGTCGGCCCGAAGGAAATCATCGTCTCTTCCGTGGACATGTTCTGCGGATCGAATATTGGCCCGGGCCTCGTGGCCGTGTTCTTCTACGGGCAGAGGATAAGCGAAGACTTAGAGGCGGAGAAAGCCACGATGGCTTCTTGCCTCAGCGGAAAATAAAAGATGGACCGTCTCGACGCGCCTTTGTTTAAGGCGATGATAAATAACGGCTATCTCAATCTGAGGAAGCATCTTGAAGAGGTCAACGACCTGAATGTTTTCCCTGTTCCCGACGGGGATACCGGTTCCAATATGGACGCCACGATGAGGGGCGGCGTCGATGCGATAGCCAGTATGGAGAACGACTCGGTTTCCGCTCTTTCTGCATCGATGGCCGAGGGGATGCTGCTTTCGGCTAGGGGGAATTCCGGCGTTATTCTCTCCCAATTCTTCTTCGGCTTGTCCAAAGGACTCTCCGGGTATTCTGAGCCTAACGTTTTGCAATTCGCCCTCGCCATGGAAGAGGGCGTTAAGAAAGCCTATTCGGTCGTCGTGAAACCGGTTGAGGGGACGATTCTGACCGTTATGAAGGAAGGCTGCCTTGGGGCTAAAGCGCAAAAGAAGGAATCCATCACCTTCGCCGATTATTTCACCGCCCTCATTGCTTCCATGAAGGAAAGCCTTCGCAAGACACCGGAGCTTTTGCCCGTTCTCAAAGAAGCCGGCGTCATCGATTCCGGCGGAGCGGGATTGGTTTACATCGTCGAAGGCATGGGGCAGGCCATCGGAGGAAAAATCATCGAGGACGTGTCCTTGGATTTGGATAATGGGGGCTCCAATAAAATCGATTTCTCCGCGTTCAACGAGGACTCCGTTTTGGATTATGGCTATTGCACCGAGTTCATCCTCCAACTGACCACCTCAAAAGAAGGCCCATCCCATTTCGATTTGAAAGCGTGCATCGCTTATCTAGAAGGCTTAGGAGATTCCATCGTGGCCTTAAGGGAAGGGAATTTGGTGAAAGTCCACGTGCACACTAAAACGCCAGAGAAGGTCATCGAATACGCCAGGGGATTTGGGGAATTCATCACCTTCAAAATGGAGAACATGACCCTTCAGCATAACGAAACCCTCATCGATAGATCCCGACATCGCGCCTTTTTGAGCAAGCCTTTGGGGAAGAAAGACCTCGCCATCGTAGCCGTCGCGCCCAACGAAACCATCGCCAAGCGGTTCAAGGATTATGGGGCCGCGGAGGTCATCATCGGAGGGGAAACGATGAACCCCTCTTCGAAAAGCTTCCTCGATGCCATGGAGAAAGCCGGGGCCAAAACGGTTCTCGTGCTGCCCAATAACAAAAATGAGATCATGGTCGCCAAACAAGCCTGCGATGCCTTCAAAAACGGGAAGGGCTACGTTTTGGAGACGGAGGACCTCGCTCAAGGCGTCTCCGCCATTTCTGTCATGGACGCGGACAACTTGCCTTTGGAGCAGAATCTAAACGCCGCCAAAGACGCCCTTGCCCATGGCTTGTCCCTAAAGATTGGGAAGGCCACCAAAAGCTCCAGCGTCGATGGTATCAAAGTCGAATCCGGCGACTACATCGGTTTCATCAACGGCAAAGCAGTTGGCAGCGCCCCTTCCTTGCTCGAAGCCCTAGGCGCATTGCTTGATAGCGTGGAAGACATGGAGGACAAAGAAGTTCTCACCGCTTTCTTTGGCGAAGGCGTAAGCGAGGAGGAAAAACTCTCTTGCGCCGAAAAGGCGAAGGAACGGTCCGATTTCTTAGAAGTCTACCCTCTTGATGGAGGGCAGAAAGTCTATCAGTTCATCGGACTTCTAGAATAGGAGGGCCATTATGGAAGAAGAACAGGAAATCATCGAAGTCGAGGCCATCGAAAAGCCTTCCGGCGATAAGAAAAAGAAAGAGAAGAAACCCCGTAAGGCCAAATACCAGTACGGAGGGAGGATTGCCCTTTTCACCAAAATCGACCTCTTTTGCCTGCGCTTCTTCTTCCCTTCATTCACGCTTGGGGCCATCGGCAGCCTGATGTTTGGGATTCTCTATTCGGAGAAACCCGAAAACGTTCTCGCCCTTGTTTGGCTCATTGTTTTGGCTTGCGTGGCGGGGCTTGGCCTATTGGCTTTCCTTGTCCATTTCTTGCTTCGGGCCCTCATCCGTCATTGGATGAAGCTCGACCCGAATTATCAATGAGGTGAGTTATGGCCAAAATCGAAGTCAAAGACCTTTGCAAAGTCTATAACCAGGGGAAAGAAAACGAAGTCAAAGCCCTCAGCGGAGTCTCTTTCTCCGCGGATGAAGGGGAATTCATCGTCATCATCGGTCCTTCGGGCGCTGGCAAAAGCACTTTGTTGAACCTCCTTGGGGGAATGGACGTCGCCACGTCGGGCTCTTATTTGATCGGTGGGGAAGACGCCTCCAAATATAACGCCAAACAGCTGCAAATGCTTCGCCGCACGAAGATCGGCTTCGTGTTCCAATTCTATAACCTCATGCCCAACCTCACCGCGCTTGAAAACGTCGCCCTGGCCGCTTCCGTCGTCGAAAATGGGCTCGACCCCAAAAAGACTTTGGAGGAAGTGGGGCTAGGCAAAAGGCTCAATAACTTCCCCTCAGAATTGTCTGGAGGCGAGCAGCAAAGGGTTGCGATTGCCCGCGCCTTGGTGAAAAACCCCGAGCTTCTTCTTTGCGATGAGCCTACGGGCGCTTTGGATTCGAAAACTGGGGCTTCGATCATCCAATTGCTCTACGATGTTTCCTCAACTTACAAGAAAACCGTCTTGCTCGTGACGCATAACGCTAAAATCGCGACCATCGCTAAGCGCGTCATCCGCATCGCCGATGGACGTTTGGTGGAGGACGGGGTGAATCCCCACCCCCTCGCCCCAAAGGAGGTCTCATGGTGAAGAAAAAAGGTTTTGGGCTTTTGCTTGTCTTGGCCCCCGTATTCGCTTCTTGCGCTTCTTCTGGGGGTGACCCCAAATCCGAAAGCTTTTCTTCTTTTTCTTCCAGCGAGGAACCCTCTTCCTCAAGCTCTTCTTCTAGCTCCTCTTCTTCTAGCGAGTTCCCCACCTATAGGGAAGAGAAATTCAGCCACGTCTTCAAGAAGACCGACTTTGCCGATTATTCTTCCGGGGGAATTGCCTCCGTTAACGGGCTCAGCTTTTCCTATACCGTTTCCCCTTATATTGGGCAAACCAGCGAAGGCGTTCAAATCGGCTCGAAGAAGCAGCCCCAATTAGATGCCTTCAAACTCGATTTCGCTTTGCCAGAAGGCGTCTTCGTCACCGAATATGAATATTACGTCAAAGGGGATTCCGGGAGCAGTTCCGTCATGGTCGGGGATTATTCCTCTTCCTATACTTTCTCTAGCAAAACCTTGGAGAAAGTCTCCTTTTCCGATTTGTATGGGTCGAGTTTTTCTTTGAGTTTGGCTTCTTCTGGCAGCAGCGCGATTTACCTATATTCCCTTTCGCTCACCTTCGAGGTGCTTGATGAGCTGGATTTCTCCGTCTGCGGAGACGAAAGTAGCGCCACCGCGGTCGTCCCTGGGGAAAACGGCGTCCCCGCGGTCAATTTCTCCCCAAAAACCGCGGAAGAATATTATGGGGATTTCGATTGGACGAAGACGGGTGAGGAGCTGCGCTCATCCCTTATCGCCATGTCTTCTTCCAAGCAATTGCAGAAATATTCCTCCGCGAAGACGATGCTTCCCTACACCGATGAGAACCCGGATAAGCCAGGCTATATGGTTGGCTTTTACGACGGGGATGACTTGCCTTGCATTTGGGACAACAGCTGGAACAGGGAACACGTATGGGCTTGCTCTCACCTTAGGAACGATGATCCTGATGTCGACGTCAGGCCAAGCGAAAGCACGAGGAACATCGGGACCGACCTCTTCAATCTGCACGCGGCTTGCTTAGACATGAATTCCAAGCATTCGGATAAGATTTTTGGAGAGCTTGATTCCAGCAACGTCTTCTATCCCAATTTCGATTCCACCCGCATTCCCTTCCCCCATAAAGGCGAAGGGGATTTCCGGGGGGACGTCGCTAGAACGGTGCTTTATATGTACGCGACCTACGAGAATCTTCAAATCGTCGAGGAGCTTGGCGAGGAATCCTACGTTCAAATGGGTGCCAGAAGCGTCTTGCTCGCTTGGAATGAGGCCGATCCCGTGGATGACTACGAAAGGCAAAGGAACGAAAGGGTCTATGCCTACCAAGGGAACCGCAATGCCTTCATCGATCATCCTGAAATCGCTGCCAAACTTTTTGAGTGAGGTCCTATGGGCAAGAAACTCTCCTATATCCATTGGTTTATTCATAACATCCCTTCCTCTTTGAAGATGCGTTTTTTTCATAAAGGCAAAAGGACCGACCGCTTCATGAACGAGAAGGGGATTAACCTCAGCAACAGCGATTCTCTTCTAATCTCCTATATCGATTCGAACAAGCCCTTCTGCGCGATTCGCTTTGGCGCGGTGGAGCTTTCTTGCCTCAACAACCACGAAAAGATTGAGCTGGGCTTTAAGAAATCCTACAAAAGCTCCGTTTCCTATTCGATGAAGAACAACGCGGGCTATTTCCCCGTCGACCAAGCCTCGTTGAAACGCTATGGGGATGAATTGCTGCCCTTATTGAAGGGAACCGATATCCTCGGCATCTCCGGGGTCCATATGGAGGAGTATTTCAAACTCCATTACTGCCCGGATGCGAAAATCGCCCTATACGAGGCCATGGAACCTCTTCGCGGAAGCTGGTCAAGCCACCTTAATGGGAAGAAGGTCCTTGTCATTTCCCCATTCGAGGAAGACATCCGCTCCCAATATCTCAAAAGGGAGTCCCTGTTCCCGAAAGGCAGTTCCATCCTCCCCAAATTCACTCTTTTGACCATACCCGCCCCATTGACTTGCGCTGACGCCAAACCCGCTTCTGTGAGCTTTTTCGATGAACTCGAGAAAATGGAGAAGCGGATGGAGGGGATGGATTTCGACATCGCCCTCATTGGTGCTGGGGCGTACGGAAGCTTCTTGGCTTTGAAGGCGAAAAGCCTCGGCAAGCAAGCCATCCAAACCGGCGGGGCGACGATGACTCTGTTCGGAATCATGGGAAGGCGTTGGGAAACTCGCCCCCACGTGGCACAATATAAGAACTCTTCTTGGATCCGGCCTTCGAGAAAACCCGAGGGCTATGTAAAAATCGAGAAAGGAGCCTATTGGTGATGGAAGAAAAAGAAAACAAGGAAACGGAGAATTTCCTCTCCCGTTACGACACCGTTCTTTCTTTCCTCTCCCTTGACGTGCTTTGCCTAGGAAGCTTTGCCTTGGGAGGAAGCGCGGGATTGACGATTTTCAGGATGCTTGGATTTTTGCTAAGCATCGTCACGATCGGCTACCTTCGGACAAGTCAAAGCGAGAAGGAAAGAAAGCGTTACTGGATTTGCCTTGCGCCTTTCTTGGCTTTGGCGTTGCTCACTGGGATTTCTCGCTTCTTCATCGGCAGCTATAGCAACGCCTTCGCTGGCTTCGTCTCCGATTTGACCGTTTCCTTTGGGCTCATTGGCTTCTTCTTGTTGGGC
Organism: uncultured Bacteroidales bacterium; assembly: GCA_963650805.1. Classification (GTDB taxonomy): domain Bacteria; phylum Bacillota_I; class Bacilli_A; order RFN20; family CAG-826; genus Alloenteromonas. The sequence goes on along the minus strand of CAVJMG010000007.1, from coordinate 74,994 downwards.
CAAAGCTTGAAGAACATCCCCATTTTGAAGCGAGACATCATCCTTTTGACCGTTGGGGCCACCTTGGCTTTGATGGTGATCGTGCCAGGGCTTTATTCTTTGATTCGCTATGGCTTCTTCTATGCGGCTAGATACAAAGGAATGGTCTATTACTATGAAGGCGTCGTCTTTAGAGTGGACACCGAAACCAAGATATTGAATGGCTTCTCCTTTGCCGAAGCTTCCCTCCGTTATGGGAAGGCGCCCGCTTTTTTGCTCAGCCTATCGGGAATAGGGTGCTTCTATATCTCCCCCAAAAAGGAGTTGAGGCGTTTCCTGTTTTTCCTTGGCTTTGGCTTATTGGGCCTATTGGATCTCGTCTTCGTTCCTTATTACGAGGCCTTGGTCTTCGTCGCCTTCATTTACGTCTTAGCGGGCATCTACGTGCTCATCCGTCACGCGATAGACGTTAAACAATGCCAAAAAAAGGCGGACGGGGTGCTTAAGGTCCTTTATTGGGTCTTCGCTAGCTTGCTTCTATTGGGAGTCGCCTTGCTGGTGGTGGACGCTTTCACGGGGGCGATCTTGGGCAATTTCCCCATCGCTAGGATTAGAAACAACAGGAATAGTGCGAATGGGGTGCTCTATAAGCTTGCTAAGGCCATCCGATCGGTGTTCGTGGAAGAGACCGCGTCCGGGAAGAATTTGAACCTCCTGGGGATGCTATTCGGGGTGAGCTTCTCTTCCGCGAATAGCGATTCCCTCACCCGCGTCTTTGAAATCAATTTCCTGTGGCAAAACGGCCTCCTCGCCTTCGCCCTTTTAATCTTCTACATCCTCTATTTCGTCAGGGAATGCCATCTCTTCCTATTGAAGGATAAAGAAAGGATGGATGGCAAAATCGTCATCGTGGCCATCCTTTTCGGAGCCCTTCTCTATTTCAGCTTATTCGACGACGAAGCGCCTTTGCATCATCAAACCGCGTTCCTTCCTTTGAGCAGGAACTCCATCGTTTTGCTCATCAGCTTCCTCTCGGGGTTAGTTTATTCCCATAAGGAAAAGGAGGTTTCCCATGAATAAGAAGAAGATGTTTCTTGGGTTAGTGGCAATCGTTGCCCTTTCTTCCTGCGCGGACACGTCTGAGCTTTACAAAGGGGACGCCTACATCAGCCAGAATTTCCTCGCCAACCGTTACAACACTTGGGAAGACGGCCTCAAAAAGGCCTCGATAATCAGCGAAAAGACTCTGAGCAATGTCAACGAAGACGGTTCGACGAAGGGCTGCTATTTCTCCGGAAGCGAGATAAAGGGAAACACTTGCTATGGCTATGGGCAGCTCAAATCTCGTCACCCCGAAGCCTTGGCTAACGGGGACAAAACTCTTTATTGGACCGTTCCTTCAGGCGGAGTCACCCTGAGCGACGGCACTTTCGTCCCCGGGGGATTAGACATCGTCAATAATGGGGTGGGGCAATGGGCCGATCAGTCGGGCCTAGAGGAGATCCTCTATGGGCAGAACAAAAAGCTCATCCGCCTCAACAAAGCTTTCTCTAGGGGCTATCTCTCTAAGCTATACAACGGCCAAATCCAATGCGACGCTTGGTCGAGCTATTCCCTTGTTGAACTCGATAAAACGGGATATGGGACGCTTTTCCCATGCGAATTGCACGAAGCCTCCTATTTTGCCTTCGCCGCAAGGGGAGGCAGCGACACCCCGGCAGGATGCGGGAGACTCTCCCGTTTCGACATTGAGGTGACCTTCTACAAATTGGAAAAGACCGGATATGTGGGATATGGCTTCTCTTTGTCTAATGTTCCTTTAGAAACCAACATTTCTGCGGAAGACACCTCTTTGGTTGGTTTCTACTTCGATGAGGTGGGGTTTGATCCTTCCGGAGTCGTCGGAATGTCGATGACCTATTCGCTTAAGGAAGACGAAATCACCTTCCAAGGGCAGACCTATCATCCTAGCGACGACTTCGACGATGGGGAGAAATACCATACGGGTTTGATGCTTTTGGAGGTTCTCTTCCCCGATTCGACTTGGTATTAAGCAAAGACGATCAACCCCTTAAAGGGGCTTTTCGAACTGAAAAACGTTGCTTAGAAATATCCGATAACTGCGCTTTTTGCATAATTTCGCTTTTTGATGACTGCGCTTTTTTAGGTTTTTGGCATTTTGATGACTGCGCTTTTTCTAGAAAATGCTAAAATTGCCTTAATTAGAAAGCGAGGTTCCGCCCGTGTTTAAGAGAAAAGTTGCAGATAAACTACTTGAATGGAAGAACGAAACCAAGGGCGAGAGGGCGATTTTAATCGAAGGGGCAAGACGCATTGGCAAATCCACCGTCGCCGAGGAGTTCGCGAAGAAGAACTACAAAAGCTATATATTGATTGATTTTTCCAACACCAGCTCTCGCGTGAAAGACGCGTTCAACAACCTCTTGGTTAATTTGGATTCGTTCTTCATGGTGCTTTCCTTAGAGTATGGGGTCACCCTTTATCCTAGGGAGTCGATATTAATCTTCGACGAGGTTCAGGATTTCCCGCGTGCGCGTGAGGCGATTAAACATTTGGTGAAGGATGGGCGTTACGACTACATCGAAACCGGTTCCCTCATCTCCATCCGCGAGAACACCAAAAACATCCTCATTCCTTCCGAAGAACGGAAGATACGTATGTATCCGATGGATTTTGAGGAATTCGCCTGGGCCATGGGCGAATCGATGCTCATTGATTACATTAGGTCCTGCTTTGAAAAGAAAATCCCTTTAGAAGACGGGTTGCATAAAAAGGCGATGTTTTTGTTTAGACAATACATGCTTGTTGGAGGCATGCCAAAGGCCGTGGATCAATTCATTTCTCAAAACCAACAATTTGCGAAATGCGAAAGGGAAAAAAGAGATATCTTGGATATTTACCGTGACGATATTCACAAAATCGACCGCGCGTACAAAGCGAAGGTCCTATCGGTGTTCGACCAAATTCCGTCGTTCCTTTCCCAACATGAGAAAAGAGTGAGGATCAATTCGATTTCCGATGAAGCGGGCGCCATAGATTACGAAGAGACATTCTTCTGGCTCGCGGATTCGATGATTTGCAACGAATGCTTCCTTTGCACCGACCCTAACGTCGGGTTGTCTTTGAACGAGAAAAGGAATTTCGTGAAATGCTACATGGGAGATACGGGTTTGCTTATTTCCCATACTTTTGATGAGAATAGCGATGAAGCGACCAATTTTTATAGGGAGCTTCTAGGCGGAAAGCTTTCTGTAAACAAGGGTATGTTCTTCGAAAACGTTGTCGCTCAAATGCTTGTTGCAGGCGGGCACAAACTATATTTTTACACCCATTATTCCCAAGAGAAACATAGGAACGATATCGAAATAGATTTTTTGCTCACCACAGGGAGCAAAGTATCGCAAAAACTGATACCCATTGAGGTCAAATTCTCGAAATCCTACAAAACCGATTCTTTAGACGCCTTCAAAGGCATGTTTAAAAACAGAATCGATAAATCTTACGTAATTCACCCAAAGAATTTGTCGATAAAGGGTGATGGGGTAGTTTGCATGCCCGTTTATATGGCCTTTTGCCTTTGATGATGGTCAAACTTTTAGCGACTCTTCTTCAAATAAGACGAAATATCGAGCCACTCGCCCATTTGGAAATCGCACTGGTCGTCGTCGAGGATTAAGGTTCCCTTCGCGGGGGTGAAGGTCATTTCGCCGAAGTAGATTTTCCCATCGATTTGATAAAGGTCGCAGCGGACGAAGGGGAATGGCGAGCATAGATCCTCCGCCATTTTGACCATCCTTTCCCATTGGCTTGGCTTTTCGGGGCAGACGTCGGCTTTCTTCCAGCCGTTGAACTGGCTTCCGTCAAAAGGCGTCCAGTCGATGTAGAGCTCGGTGTAACGGATGTCTTTGCCTCTCCCCGTAACCGCGTAGAGGTTCCTCGCCTTTCCGTTATAGACGTGGATTTTGTATTCAGTGGGCAGGGTTTCCCCATCTCCCATCCATTGCTCAATGATGATTTGCTTTTTGATGGGGGAATAGTGGGGTTCTACCGTCATTTTGCCGTAATCCTTTTTAAGCCATCTATCAAATTTCTTTTTGGCGTCTTCTTTATCTAAAACGTCTTTGTCTTTGACGAGGATGTTCCATCCGGAGGCATGGGTGCATTTCATGACGAAGCGCTTAGGCAAGGCGGAGAAATCGATGTCTTCGAAGCGGTCGTAGACGCCTAAGCAGGGGATGAGGGTGTCCCCGTACCCTTTCTCTTTGACGTAATCCCTGACGGTTACTCTCCCCGCGCATCTAGAGGCTTCCGCCATCTTGGGGTAAACGTAGAGGCGGAGGTATTGAAGCTTCTCGGTGTAGCGGACCGGTGGATTGAGATGAAGGGTGTGGTGGGTGATGTATTTGTATTGGAGTTTGACGTAGGCCACGGGCGAAATGGCCTTGATGACTCTCCTGGTGGAAACCCCCAAAGCCCGTTTAAGCTTATTTTCCTTCAGATTGGGGTTGCTCATTCTTGCTGCCTCCTTTTCTAAACAACGAGGACACGAGCCTTTCCTTGCAAAGGAACAGTCCTCCGATGTAAATGAAGGCGTCTATGGCGACGACGCTGACTAGGCTCAGCAGATTGACTTCCCAGGTCGGGAATCTTGATGAATAGAGGTTCTGGAACAAAGGGCAGAGGAAATAGGAAGCGATCCCGATGATGACGCCCACGGAGACGATTTTAAGCGTGTTGAAATTAAAGACGGCCTTACGGGAATAAGCCCAAGAGGCATAGATGAGGTAGGTCATTAAAACGACGTCGGTAATCCCCGTGGCTAAAGCCACCCCGATGCCCGGGGAGGATTTGAAGAGGGTGAAGGCGAATAGAACGGATAAGGATATATTCATCACGACACCTAGCAACATCGCGTAGAGATAATGCTTCTCTTTGCCGCTAGGCAATAAGATTTCGTTATAGACGTTATCCCCGATGGAATAGGTGAGCATCATCGAGCTTAGACACACCAAAATCCAATCGGCGTCCATGTACATGTTGCTTGAAGAGAGCACGTCCTCGCTTCCGGAAATCAAAGAAGTGATGGGCTTAGCCATTGTGGCCATGGTCGCTATGGCGGGGATGGCGATGAAGAAAGTGATGTTGAAGGAGTAATTGACGAGGTTTTGGTAGAAGCGTTTGTCTTCTTTGCCGTAGTAGTATGTGGCCCTAGGCAAGAAGACCGCGTAGAGGCTCGTGGTCAAGGTGATGACGATGTCGACCCCCTTGACTCCAACCGAATATGCTCCGACGCTGGCTTTGCTTTCGTCAAGCAGGCCCAATAGAAATTGATCGGTTTGGTTATATAAGGTCAAAGCAAAGGAGATGAAGAAGAGCACGAGCAAGGGTTTGATCAAAGGGGCGATGGAGTAGGGCATCGTCTTTTTGAAGCTGATGTAGTTTGGCAAGAGGAGGCAATTGATAAAAGAAGTGAGAACGGTATAGGAAACCGTTATGGAGGCGTAGATGTAAAGCTCCTGCTCCAAAATGGCTTGGGTGTCGGAACGTTTGATGAAAAGGAAGGTCAACATGGCCCCTAACGCCAATAGGGAGATGGAGCGCAACGTGATGTAGAAATGCTTCTCTAGGGCGATGTAAATCCATTCGAAGGAGAACGCCCCGCAGAGGAAATTGATGGAGAGGAGGAAGATGAGCTCTTTGGAGGAATATAGCTGAGACGTGGAGAAGACGATCCCAGACATCAAGGCGAAGGAAATGAGGGTCGTGACGCCTTGTATCAAAAAGAAGGTTTGGGCTAAGTTGGAGAGCTTTTCTTTGTCGTCCCTGACTTTCGCGCATTCCCTGATGGCGATGTTCGGAATCGAGATTTTGGCCAAAACCAGGAAATAGTAGACGAAGGCGTTTGCCCAACTGTAAAGCCCGAAGACCGAGTCGCCCAAGGCGCGGGTGATATAGGGGTAGGTCAAAAAGGAAAGAACGGTCATCGTCAATGTGCGGATGAGGTTGATAACGACGTTGGCCCTAACGTTGAGGGGGTTGTTTTTCTTTTGAGTGGCCAAGGGCATAGCAGGCATTATTATACACCCCCGTGCCCCCTTCTTTGTTTCTATGGGATAATAGCGGGGTGAAAATCCTTGTGCTTACCCCGCATTACTACCCCGAAGGCTTCTCCATCACCTCCATCTGTGAGCTTTGGGCGAAGCAAGGCCATGAGGTTTTGGTGGTCACGGATAAGCCCAATTACGGCTTTGATGGGATACCGAAGGAATATAAGCACGTCAAAGACGAGACTATTGAAGGTGTCCGCGTCCATCGTTGTTTCCTATTCCCTAGGAAGAGCAGCCGCATTTCGATCATCGCCAATTACCTTTCGTTTTATTTCTCTTCCTGCGCCTATCTCCGTTCCCTCAAAGAGGAATTCGACGTGGTCTATTCCTTCTCTTTGTCTCCCGTCATTGCTTCCTCTGGGGCCAACAAATACAAAAGAAAACACTACGTCCATCACGTTTTGCATTGCCTTGACCTTTGGCCGGAGTCGGTTTTGATCACGAAGGCCATGAGGAAGAATAGCCTAGGCTACAAAATCCTGCTGCATTGGTCTAAAGCCATCTATTCCAAAGCGGATGAAGTATTGGTCTCTTCCCCTTCCTTTGAAGGCTATTTTAGGGATGTGCTAAAACTAGAGAAACTCAACATCAGCTACGTTCCCCAGCCCCCGTTCCTGGTTAAACAAGAAGGGGAGGATGTTGTTTACCCAAAGAAAAACAACTTCCTTTATGCGGGCAATCTCGGCTCTTTGCAGTTGGTGGAGAACCTCGCGGAGGCTTTTTCCTTGCTTAATCCCGAAGAAGCTCATCTCACCCTCATTGGGATGGGTTCTAGAAGCAAGGCCATCCAAGAGCTAATCGCCAAAAAGCATTTGGAGGATAGAGTTGAATACGTCGGTCCATTGCCTAGAAAGAAGACGAGCTGCTATTACAAGAATTGCGACTGCGTCCTCGTAACCTTAAAAGACGAGGGATATGTAGGAAAAACGATACCGAACAAGCTTATTTCTTCTCTAGGCTACGGCAAACCCATCCTCGCCTGCATAGGAGGGGATGGAAGGAAAGTCCTCGAAGAATCTGACGGAGCTCTGTTTTCTTCCAGCCAATCTCCGGAAGACCTCGCGAAGGCCATCCGCGATTTCCTCGCCTTAAGCGAAAGCGAAAAAGACGAGATGGGCCGCAGCAATCTCGCTTATTATCGCGCCCATTTCGAATTCAAGAAAACGGTGGACGCGATCACTTCGAAATTAGAGACTCACAGAAAGATTTGACGCTGCTGCCGATCGCGTATTCGCCAAGTTCCTCGATGACTCTATTCGGGGAGAGGTTGTTCTTCACTCCTTTTAATGCGGCGTCTTGGCCGATGTTATTTTCAAAGAAGCGCTTCAAGGCGAGGGTCGGATCGCCGGTTTTGCTTTCTAGGAGATTGATGGAATTTCCGAATTCCTCGAAGATGGGGGTTGAATATGTTGAAAGTATTTCCTTTCCGGAGGCGAGATATTCGATAAGCTTTGAGGGTACGGAGACTTCGTCTAGGCTTTTTCTGTAGATGCGGGGGTTAAGCAATATAGAGGCCCCGTTGATGTATTTGTAGTGTTCTTGCTTGGAGATTTGGCCAAGGTAATGGATTCTTGGGTTGAGCTTGGCCCTTTCTTTCACCGCGTTTTCGTAGGCCCCGTGTCCGGAGATGTAGAGGTCCATGTTAGGTTTGGCGAGGAAATAGGCGTCTAAAAGGGCCTTTGTTCCGTCTTTGACGAAGAGCGCTCCCCCATAATACATGTAGGGGCGATCGAACTTCATTTTCTCGTTTCCCGTGCTTTCGGCGATGCCCATTTTGATGAGGCAAGGCGCTCCGTTTTTGCAAAAGAGGTCATAAAGACCCTTGGTTAAGCTGAAATAGCCATCGCAAGCAGAGGACAAGGCAAGGCAGCGCTTTTGGTAGGCCTTCTTAGCCCCGGAGAGGTTATAGGGGGAGTCGGTGAGAATGGCCACCTTTTTGCAATGGTATTTCTTCGCGAGTATTCCCGCGGCTTTCGATAGGGTCAAATTCAAAGAATCGTAGAAGATGAAGTCCGACGAAGATAGATCGGGAAAATCCTTGTGCAGGGATTTGGCGAACTCGCTTGGCCCAAAGGCGGCTTTGATTAACTTGAAGCGGCTTGGGGCGACGTAAGTGACGCGCAATGGGCCATAGGGGTCGAAGGATTTCTCTTGGACGTAGCCTTCCCCATTTGGGATGAGGGAATAGGCCTCGGCTTGGGTAAACGAAGCGATTGCGTGGCAAAGCTTATTGTGAAAGTTTTGCCCCGCGGGGTTGATTTTGTGCAGGGCGTGGCTATTTAAAATGGCGAAGTCGCTTTCTTCCAAAGCCGTGCTTAAATAGAAAATCCTCATTGGCAATAACCCTCGAAATATGAATATAAGAACTCCGCGCTTTCTTCCAGGGTGTTCTCTCTTCCCGTGGACAATGCGCCAAGGGAGAGCTTCTCGTCCGGGAAGAGGGAGAGCTTCTCGTTGATCGCTTTTTCGTCTTCTAATGAGATTAAGTATCCGTTTTGCCCATCTTTTATCAGGCGTTTGGCCGCGTTGACGCAGGTGGAGGAGACAACGGGCAAGGCCTGAGACAGCGCTTCGTTGATGACGTGGCCGTAGATGTCTTCTTTGGAAAGGAAGACAAAGCAATCCGAGGCGGCGAAATAAGAGAGGATCTCCTCATGCTTTTTATAAGGCAGGAGATGGACGTTTGTGAGCTTCAGCTCTTTGATGAGGGAATCGAGCTTCTTTTTGTCCTTGCCCTCGCCGAGGATGTAAAGGCTGTCCCCTTGGGGGCGTTTCACCCAGATTCTTATCAACTCGCTGAAATTCTTCCTGGGGATGAATTGCCCCGCGGAGATGTAGATCTTCTCCCCGGATAAGCCGAGCTTCTTCCTTAGATTTAGTTTTTGCTCTTTGCTTAAGGGAGCTTCGACGAGCTCATGCTTAAAAATGGAGGAATAGGGGTATAGGGTGATTTTGCTTGCCTCGGCTCCATAATGGACGAGGTAGCCCGAAGAATTCTCATCGGGAGCAAGATAGGCCCTTGCCCCGGAGATGAAATGCCTTTTGTAACGCCTGAATGCGGGGAACTCGTGGGATCTGATGATGCCCCCGTTAATCATGAAGATGTAGGGGATACCCTCTTTCTTGCAGAAGCGGATGGTCTTTTGCTCCGTTAGCGTCCTCCATCCGTTCAGCACGACGACATCGTATTTGTTGTGCTTTAACGCATCCACGGGGTCGCTTGAAATGTTGTCCATCTTGCCAAAGGAAAGGCTTTTGCACATCTTCGCTTTGAAGCTGATGGGCTTTTGGGAATAGAAGAGGAAGTTTCTTCCCTTTTCGTTCCCGCGTTCAAAATAGACCTCGAGGTCTGCTTTTTCCCCTAGGAAGTTGAAGAGATTGACTTTGTAGGGCGCGGGATGGTTGAAAAGCCAGAAAATCTTCATCGGGCAATATTATCCCATGAAAGCATATAATCGTCCTATGATTTCGGATTGGAAGGAATTCTTTGATGCGGTGTCTAGGAAAGAATACTGCAAATCCCTGCGCGAATTCCTCGATGAGGAATATTCCTCTCACGTCGTTTATCCTCCGCGTCAATTGATGTACAACGCCTTTTCTTTGACCTCTCCCTCGTCTTTGAAAGTCGTCATCATCGGGCAAGACCCTTATCACAACCCCGGAGAAGCCATGGGGCTTTCCTTCTCCGTGCCCAAGGGAATCCCCCTCCCTCCGTCTTTGATGAACATTTATAAGGAAATCCAAAACGACCTCGGTGTGCCCATGGATTTCTCAAATGGGGATTTAACCCATTGGGGGAAGCAAGGCGTTTTGCTTCTTAACGCCTACCTCACCGTAAGAGAGCATCAGCCCCTTTCCCATAAGAGGGAAGAATATGATCTATTTTCCTCTGACGTGATGAATTATCTCGATACTTTGGACCAGCCCATCGTCTTCATGCTTTGGGGAGGCTTTGCCAAAAGGTATATCCCCTACGTCAAAAACAAGAACCATTTCGTTTTGACCTCCGTCCATCCATCCCCTTTGTCCGCGAATCGGGGAGGATGGTTCAACAAACACCAATTCTCCAAGTGCAATGAGCTTCTCTCGTCTTGTGGGGTCGAACCCATTTCCTGGGGGAATAAGCAATGAAGAAAGCCGTCATCGTCATCGGATTGAACCTTAGCGCGGAGCTTGCGAAGAAAGAGTGCTCCGGTTCTTTCGTAATTGGGGCGGATAAAGGGGCTTTTTATTGTCTAAATAACGGCATCGAAATGGATTTGGCCGTCGGGGATTTCGATTCGTTAAGCCTAAAGCAGCTTGCACAAGTAGAAAAGGCCGCCAAAGGCGTGGTTAAGCTCAACCCCATCAAAGACGACACCGATACCGCCCATGCCTTATCCTTGCTTAAAGACTATGAGGAAATAACCATCCTTGGAGGTATCAAAGGGAAGCGCGTCGAGCACCTTTTGGCCAACATCGATCTCCTTGTTAATGATTCTCGCCTCATACTCAAAGACGACGACAGCTATCTCCGTTGCTTTGCGCCCGGAGAATATCAAATTGACAAGGAAGAGTATGAATTCTTCTCTTTCTTCGCCATGGAGGATGCGTTGGTGAGCCTAAGCGGATTCGCCTATCCTCTAAAGCGTTACCGCCTCCATAGGCACGACCCTTTAGGCGTATCCAATCGCCTCAATTCGGACACGGGGACGCTGAAGTTAGAGGAAGGGAAGCTCCTTTTGGTCGCGAGCAAATCCGATTGAAGGGTTGAATTCCCTCCTCAAGGGTTCTAGCATTGTCTTTGTCCGATAGGGGAGCCAATTTGGCTGAGAGGCTGCTTAGGCAGCGACCCTGGACCTGAACTAGGTAATGCTAGCGGAGGGAATCGGTGACAGGGTCTTTTCGACCATCACGTCCTTTACCGTCATTGCTTGGCTCTGACGGTTTTCTTTTTGCGGGAGGTATTTATGGCAAAGGAAAAGAAGGGCGATCTGATTAAGACGATGGCCGAAGTCGGCGTGATGGCGGCTTTGGGATTCGTGCTCGATGAATTGTCCGGCATCATGTTCAAAGGCGTGTTCGTCAATGGGGGATCCATCGGAATCGCGATGGTTTGCGTCCTCTTAATCGCCTTTAGGAGGGGATTCGTCCCCGCTTTGGCGACGGGGCTCGTCATGGGATTGCTTGATTTGGCAACGGGGCCTTACATCATCCCCGGGGAAGCGTGGAGAGCGTTCGTCCAAGTGCTTCTAGATTACGTCGCCGCCTATCCTTTGGTGGCCTTCGCCGCTTTGCTTAGGAAGCCTTTCCTCGACGCGGAGAGCAAAGGCAAGAAGATCCTTTACCTGAGCTTAGGCACTTTGCTTGGGGGCTTCTTGAAGCTTGGCTCCCATTTCCTCTCCGGCATTTTATTCTGGGCTGACCCCTCGGGATTCGCTTTCTCCTGGAATTGGATGAATCCGTATGCCTATTGCTTCTTATACAACGCTTTGTACGTCATTCCCTGCATCGCTTTGTCCCTGGGGTTCTTGATCGTTTTGTTCGTCCGCGTGCCCTCGTTATTCAAAGATCCTGACGCTCTCTACATAAGGGGAACGGGCAAAAAGGAGGAGAAATAACATGATTTTAGGCATTTTTACTGGGGCGACGGGGCTTTCGATGTTCGCTTGCTTCTTGACCTATTACATCCTCTCGTTTGAGAACTATACGGATGAATATGGGACGAGCATCTCCTTCAACGAAGATTATCTCCTCTTGTTCATCCTTGGCTTCTTCTTGATGTGCTTAGGAGCCTATATGGTCTATAGGAAGGCAAAAGGCTTAGAAACAAGGGCCTTGTTTCATGGCGGCACGGTCTGCATCTCCTCCATTTCCTTTGTCTACGCCTTATTCAGGGTCATCAAGGGATTCGTAAAGGGATACTCGACCGTTCCGTTCTATTTCGCTTGGCTATTCGTTTCCTTGCTTCTATTTGGCATAGGGATCTGCTTCTTTGCGAAAAAGAAGGAAAACTGAAATACGCATATCAAACCGCGTCCTTCCGGGCGCGGTTTTCTATTGCCTTGGAGGCTGGTAAATAGATGAAAAACCTTAAAAGGTGAAATTAAACCCCTTAGGAAAACACCGAAAAGGTGCAATTAAACACCTATGAATTGTGCCTAAAAGGTGCAAATAATCGATTGCATCAAAGAAATTAACGTTAAATTTCAGTCTTGCGGTTATTGCCATTATAAATTTCCGTTTCCGTTGCACTTTCGAACCATCTTTTAGTATTTTCCGGAGTTCAACTCCGAAAATGTATAAAAAAGTCTTGCTGCTTTGCGTTTGGAACTTTGATTTCCCATAAAAATGGAGTTCTGTTCTAAGCCCTTTTGGTCGCCGAGGGTTATTCAGGAGGTGTCTCTGCTACAAAAACGCGGACAGGCGCGTTTTAATAAGGACGTTCAATCACTGATGGAGAAGAAACAATGGACGATATTGATTTGAAGAAGACATATGCGTTTTTGAAAGGAGGGGTTTTGAGCCCGTTGATAATTCGGCAGAACCCCTATGGACCTCAGTCTCATTGGCTTCGTCCGGCGGTCATCGTTGTCCCTGGAGGGTCTTATGGGATGGTTTCCCCGCGAGAAGGGGAGATCGCCGCCGCGAAATTCTTAGCCCAGGGATTCCAAACGTTTGTTTTGTCATATCTCATCGCTAACGACGGGGTTTCCTATCCCGAGCAAAAGAATGAGCTCGGCGCCTCTATTGATTATTTGAAGAAACACGCCGAAGAATATCACATCAACCCCAAAGAGATCTTCTCCGTCGGCTTCTCTGCCGGAGGGCATTTAGTCGCCGACGTCGCCATGGAAGAGGAAGATTTGAAAAAAGAGTTTGGTTTAGACGCAAAGCTTAAAGGAATTGGTTTGGGCTATCCCGTTATCTCCCACGAAGAAGGGGAAGCCTCGACCTACGCCAATTTGCTGCAGGGGTACTCCGATGAGGAGAAATCAATCCTTTGGGAAAAACTCTCCATGGAGAAACACGTTAAAGGCAGTAACCCCCCAGCCTATGTTTTCTCAACGGGTAACGATGAGCTCGTCCCCGTGTCTAACGCCATCCGTTATGCTTCCGCTTTGTATAAACATGGCGTCCGCTGCGAATTGCACATCTTCTCTTCCGGTGGCCATGGGCTTTCCACAGGGGATAAGGAAAGCTGCGTTACCCCAAATTACGACAATTTAGACAAATCCGCGAGAAGCTGGTGCGAAGAGTGTTCTTCCTTCTTCCGCGATTTGGTTGAAGAACCTTTTTAAGGCTTGGTTGGGAATCGCTCTGCGAAAGCTCTTTTATTCGACCAGTTCGCGTAATCATTGGATTTTAGTTTTCAAGCACTCGACATTTAGGGTGAAAAAATATATAAAATAGATAAAAAATCACCCTAAAAGGAATTTTGATTATGACTGAATACATTAACTATCTCAAAGTTCAGGAATTGCTGCATAAAAGAGCGGAAATCGCCGCTCGCTTAAAACTTATTCCTTATGAAGGATCTTTGGAAATTAAGGAAATCAGTGGCAAAAGCTACATTTATTTGCGAAAGAAAAATTTAGGGAAATATACATCGGTTTATGTCGATTTGTATTCGGACGCTTTATTCGCGGCCATTTCCAAGCTCCTTAAAGAGTCAAAGGAATGCAAAAAAGAAATTCGGAAAATCAACATCGAACTTGCAAAACTTGGGTATGCGGAAAAAGAACTGGCACCAAGGATTTTGCTTAATATCGATTTTGCTCGGATAAATTTGAAGACTAGCATTTATGATCAAGCGATACTTGAGGGTATAGCTACGACATTTCCCGATACTGAGACGATAATCGAGAACGGGAAAGTTAGCGGCATGCGCGCGAGCGATGTAGAAAAGATACTTAACCTAAAACACGCTTGGGAATTTATTCTTGATAAAGATGTCGTTTCATCTCCGACCAACTATGCGATTTTGTGCTACATCGCTTCATTGGTGAACGAAGGCTTTTACGCTTATGGCGGGAGGATCAGAAGCGTTCCCGTAACCATTGGGGGCACGAGCTATGTTCCGCCGATGCCCATCGAATGCTTAGTTAAAGAAAATATAGAAGAGATACTTCGTAAAAACACCGACCCTGTTGATACCGCGATATCGCTTTGCCTTTACTGCATGAAAACGCAAATCTTCAATGACGGAAATAAGCGCACATCCATTATTTTCGCTAATCATTATCTGATTTCGAAGGGCGCTGGGCTAATGGTGATACCCGAAGACAGAGTTCCCGAATTCAAGAAGCTGTTAGTTGCGTATTACGAGGACAAGGATAATGGCGAAGTAACGGCGTTTTTGAAAAACTATTGTTGGAAAAACTTCTAATTAGGGTGAAAATCTATTCAAAAGGATAAAAAAATCACCCTAAAAACAGGATTACCCACCACGTTTCCTCTACGCATCTAACCTTCATAGGGGCGTGTATTCGAAATCTTGTTACTCCTCTTTTAAGACAAAGGATTATTCCGTGAGCAAATCGCCTTGTTTGAAAATGCGGGGAATAAATAAAGAGGAATAAATTTCTTGGCGTGTTATAGTCTTCCCGACAATAAAGGAGATGCCTCATGGAAGAAGAAAATAAAGAAGCCGTTCAGCCCGAAGAAGTGAAGGCTGAGGTGGTTGAGGACGCAGACGACGACTTCGCCGATACGAAAGCCAACGCCGAAGCCAAAGCTAGGGCGGAAAAGAAAAAAGAAGAAGAGGCCGTCAAACAGGAAGAAGAGGAAGCCGCCGAAGAGGCCGACAACCTCCCCGATCCCTATCCTGAGCAGGCGTCTTACGAATACGGCGATTTGAAGCTCAACGACATCGAACAGGCCCGTTTGGGATTCTATAAGCAATACAAGAAGCTCAATGCCTGGAAGGTCGCCATATCGGTGGTTGGTTTGATCCTCATCGTAGTCTTCTGGATTCTGCCAAACGTCTTCAAATGGGGTGGAGCGAACACGATGATCCCCATGATGATTTCTTTGGGCGTCGCCGCGGTGGTCCTCATCGGCCTTGGCGTCATGAGCTTCGTCAGCCGCAAGCAAAACGACAAGAACATCAAATCCTATTTCACCGTCCTTTACGACAACCTCAATGAGTATCTTTTCTCCTCCTTGCCCGTTGAAGCCATCCAAGGCAACGTCGATTGCAAGGTCTCGAAAGAAGAATTCGTCGCCAATGGGATGTATCCCGGCGTCGTTTCCATCGGGAGCAGAGACAACATCACCTTCACCTACAACAAAATGGATTGCGCTCTTGCCGACTGCGCGGCCCAAAAAGACGCGGGCAAGGCCATGGCCACCGTCTTTGTCGGGAAATACCTTAGGACCGCGAATTCCTTCGAGGGTTCTGAGGATGGCTTAGTCATCTATTTCAGGGGCAATAAAAGGGCGCTTCCTCCGGAAATCCTGCCGAAGCTCAATCTTCTCGAGAAGAACAAAGCCTATGCACTTTACGGCAACCCCGCGGACAAGAAATTCATTTCGCCCAAGATCAGGAGCCTTTTGAAGGAAATCCACACGAACAAGGTTCTTGTTGATGTCGCCATCGCCATCAAACCCGGGAAAACCTACTTCGCCTTGGGATATGAGGATTCCTTGATGGTTCTCCCCATGCAGAAGCCGTTCAATCCCGGACCGACCCAAGAATATAAGCAGGAGCTTGAACTCTTCCTCAACCTCGCCTACGCCTTCTACGATAAGCACGGCAAAAAGGAAACCGAGGAGAAAGAGGAGCCAACCGAGGTCGTTTCCGAATAACTCAAGGAGGGAATTCCCTCCTTTTTCTTTGCGCCTATGCCCCTATTTCAATATGGCTTATAATAACGGCGCAAAGGGACTTCTCGTCCCGTCTTGGTAGCCCTTATGAATACAGTTGATCCCAGATTCACCCGCTGGATGAAAGTCCAGGCGTATAAGCACGATGGTGCCTTGCACCGGCAATGGTCCCCTGCCTATTTGGTGGAGGAGACCGAGGATTATTGGGCGTTGTGCTCAAAAATGAGCTCGGTCACCGAAAGCGATGGGAGAAAATGGATGACCAAGGAAAGGGCGGTCTTCCTGCTTTTCAAAAAGCGTTGGATGAACGTCATCTGCATGTTCAAAGAAGGGCAGGGGATTTGCTATTACGTCAATATAGCGACCCCGACGATCTTTGACCAAGGATACCTCAAGTACATTGATTACGACCTCGACGTTAAGCTTTATCCCAACCGTCAGGAGAAGACCCTCGACGAGAATGAGTTCGAGAGGCACATCCAAACCTATGGATACCCCTTAAACCTCACGAAAGCCATCATCAAATCCACCGAGGAGGTGAAGGAGATGATCTCCAAAAGGAGCTTTCCCTTCGTCGATGAGGAAATCAAAAGGCTCTACTCCAAATTCTTGCTGGAGAACCAGCCCATTCAGGTGGACAAACGCAAATTCTAAGGGCCCTCTATTAAGACAGCCCCTTTTTCTCAATCCCCTGTTTAGAGGTGTATAATCGCCTCGCTTATGGATAAAGTTTTTCTCACTGAATCAAAAGAAGAAACCAAAGCCCTGGGGAAGCGCCTCGCGCCTTTGCTGAAAGAAGGGGACGTCGTGCTTTTAGAAGGGGATTTGGGCGCGGGCAAGACCACCTTCACCGGCGGAGTCGCCGAAGGGCTTGGCGTGGAAGAAGACGTCATATCCCCGACGTTCAACATCATGAAATGCTATTTCCATGGCAGGCTCCCCCTATACCACATCGATGCTTACCGTTTGGAAGGACAAAACATCGAGATTGGCTTGGATGAATACATCGAAGGAGATGGGGCTTGCTTCATCGAATGGCCCCAATATATCGCTCCCTTGATCCCTGAGGAGCGTTTGGAAATCGTTTTAAGCAATATGGGCGGGGATAAACGGAAAATCGAGTTCAAGTCCTCCTGCCCTAGGTTCGACGAGCTCATCAACGAATTGGAGGAAAGACGATGATTGGAGTGCTGCTTGATAGCTCAGACAAGAACTTGAGCGTCGCCCTGACCAAAGACCACGCTTTCCTTGGAAAGGTGTCCTATGCGGCCTGGCAAAGGCAAAGCGAATTGCTCGTCGACGAAATCGACAAGCTTTTGAGGTCTAATGGATTAAAAGGAAAAGACATCGATTACGTCGTCTGCTCAAAAGGCCCTGGTTCCTATACGGGCGTAAGGATTGCTTTAACGGTCGCTAAAACCATTGCTTTTGCCCTAAATGTTCCTTTGTATTTGGCTTCTTCTTTGGAAGTGCTCCAAGAAGAGGGGAGGACGAGCGTCACCTTGATGAACGCCAGGGGGAAAAGGAGCTACTTCGCCGTATATTCCGGCGAGGAGGCCCTTGTTAAAGACTGTATCAAGGACAACGAAGAGGTTCTTTCTTATGTAGCCGAGCATCCCGATTTCTCGCTTTGCGGGGATTTGGGGTACCTTGGGCTTGAAGGAAAACCGCTCGACGTCCTCTCTATTTTGAATAAATGCGATACGCCTTCTCACCTTTGCGCTGAGCCTCTTGGCGCTAGGCCGGTGTATTTGAAAGACGACTACGACAAAGGCCACTTCAAGACCATCGTCAGGAAGATGCTTCCTAGCGACATGGAGGCCGTGATGAAGATTGAGCAATCCGTCTTCGTCGCCCCTTATACCGAGCAGCAGATGCTTTATGAGCTCAACGAGAATCCGGTGGCCCATCTTTACTGCGCGGTGGTCGATAACGAAGTCGTGGGCTTCGTCGATTTCTCCATCACCTTCTCTTCGGCCTACATTTCTCAAATCGGGGTCAAAGAGGAATTCAGGAGGAAAGGTATCGGAAATCTGCTCATCGGGCAGATCATCAAAGACTGCGAATCGCAGGAAGAGCCCGTGGAATTCCTCACTTTGGAAGTAAGGGAGAGCAATGAGAACGCCCAAAAGTTCTACAAGAAGCATAAATTCCAGGCCATAACGGTCAAGAAAGCGTATTACTCCAATGGCGAAAACGCCGTTGCGATGGTTAGGAGTCTCATCCATGGCTAAGATACTCGCAATCGAATCCAGCTGCGACGAAACCGCCGTGGCAATCACTGACGATGGCAAATTGCTTGCCAACGTCGTCGCCACTCAAATCGCGGTGCATGAGAAATTCGGGGGCGTCATGCCCGAAATCGCCTCGCGTTTGCACACGGAGAACATCACTGTCTGCCTCACTCAGGCTTTGGAGGAATCCCATCTTAGTTTGGATGAGATTGATGCCTTCGCCGTCACTAGGGGGCCGGGCTTGATCGGCTGCCTCCACGTGGGGCTGCAGGCGGCGAAGACTCTTGCCATGCTCTACGATAAGCCCCTTATTCCCGTTCATCATCTAGCGGGTCACATCTACGCGAACGAATACGTCGGGGAGTTCCTTTATCCGATGCTTTGCGTGGTTGTCTCTGGGGGCAACACCGAGCTCGTTTTGATGAAGGGCGACATGGATTTCCAAATCATCGGGGAAACCAAAGACGACGCGGTGGGGGAATGCTATGACAAAGTGGCGCGCGTTTTAGGCTTGCCTTATCCTGGCGGATTACCCATCGATCAGCATGCGAAGCTTGGGAAGCATACCTATTCTTTACCTACTCCTGACGCCGGCCCAAGCGCGGGCAAATACGATTTCTCCTATTCCGGGCTGAAGACTTCCGTTATCAACCTCGTCAATTCGCTGAAGATGAAGGGCGAAACCGTCAATGTCGACGACATGGCCCGTTCCTTCCAAGACGTCGCGATTGGGATGGTAGTGGAGAAAGCCTTGAAAGCCGCTAACGATTTCAAGGTGAAACAAATCGTTTTGGCCGGCGGCGTATCGGCGAATAGCTATCTTAGGGAACAGATGAAGCAGCGCCTCGAAGGCACTTCGATTCAACTCATCATCCCTCCGCTTTGGTGCACGACCGACAATGCGGCCATGATCGCCAAAGTCGCCGAAAGGCTCTACGAAAGGAAAATATTCGCCCCTTTGACTTTAGGCGTGGATCCCAACTGGAAAATCGACCACTGGATGGATTTCCTTTCCTAATTTTAGGAAAGCTTCTTCACTTGCTCTTCTTTATAAGGCAACACGGCGGGGAACTCATCCCCGTCTTTTATGACTTGGACGGCCAAAGCCTTCTTTTCGGGGTAAACGTCCATGACGATGCCCAATAGTCCGGCGGGATAGGTTGCTACTTCTTCCAAAGTGATGACCTTCTCCCCTTTCTCAAACGGGGATTCCAAGGTTGCTTCTTCTTGGGGGCGAAGTTCATCCTCATAGTATTTCCCATTTCCAATCAGGGCGTCTTCTGTTGCGTAAAAACCGACGGTGTAGTGGTCTTTGAAGACGGCATCGATGACTCCGACGTCCCCCTCTTTTGCAATTCCACGCTCAACCATGACGATAACGGGGTCACCGACTTTGAATTTCATGACGCTATTTTAGAGTATTTCCCGTCTTATGCGCGGTTAAACGAAGCTGTTCTTCTTTGAACGAAGCTGTTTAATTTGCAATCTCATGTTCAATTGATACAATAGATAAGTAAAAACTGCAGTTAGACTGCAGAAAAACTGAAGCGGAGGTTCTTATGATTCGCAGGAACATCGAAAAGATAGTCGAAGAGACCGCCAAGCACTTCCCTATCGTTTTGGTTGCAGGCCCTAGGCAAATTGGAAAATCCACCCTTTTGTACAATTCGCTTTTGAAAAAAGGCTTTTCTTACATTTCCCTAGACGATTCGCTCGAACTAAGCTTAGCGAAAAATGACCCCCGCAGCTTTTTGAATATCCACAAAGCCCCTTTGATTATCGATGAGGCTCAAAAAGCGCCGTCGTTATTCCCCGAACTCGAGAGAATCGTCAATGAGTCAAGACTTAAGAGAGGGAACCTAGAGAGCAACGGGCTCTATATTTTATCGGGTTCGCAAAGGAAGAGCCTTTTGTCCCGTTCGCAAGAATCTTTGTCTGGCAGAGTGGGAATCCTCGATATGACGACTTTGTCTCTTAATGAAATTAAAGATAGAGAGGATACCCCTTTCGCTGTGGATTTAAGCAAAGCTGCCTCGCGAGCAAACGATTATTCCCTTAGCGAGGAAGAAGCTTTCAAATACATTGCTCGAGGCTTTTTCCCCGGCCTTTACGCGGATGAAGGGATGTCGAGCCAGATTTTCTACTCTTCCTATTTGACGACTTTCATCGAAAGAGATCTCAGGGATTTGATTTTGCTGAATGATGAGACGGCATTCATCAACTTCCTTCGTTTATTGGCTTCTAACACCGGAGAAGAGCTGGTCTACGACAATTACGCCAAAGTGGCGGGGGTTAGCCTCAACACAGTTAAGTCTTGGGTTAATGTTTTGTCTGACTCCGGGATTATTTATTTGGTTGCTCCTTATAACGAGGAATCCCTTGTCAAAAGGGTTGCGAAACGCCCGAAGATGTATTTCTTCGACACGGGTTTGGCCGCCTATCTTTGCGGGATCGATAGTCCCTTAACCCTGCAAAAGAGCTTTCTCAAAGGGCGGTTCTTCGAGACGTTTGTCTTCAATGAAATCCGTAAGTCGTTTATTAACGAAGGCATTAAGCAAGATTTGTATTACTATCGCGATTCCAACCAAAACGAAGTTGACTTGATTTTGCTCCGCGATGGCGTTTTGTCTTGCGTTGAAATAAAAGCGGGTACTAATTTCAACGCCGGCTACAGCAAATCCTTTTCCAAACTCTCTGCGACGAAATACATTAAGGGCGGCAACGCTATCGTTTGCATGGCCGATAAAGTATCCGTTCTTAATGACGGCACATACTTGTTCCCCGTCAGCGCAATTTAGCCTTTGCCTTTGGAATTTCTACCCATTTCGCCCGCTTGGTGTAAAATTCCTTTGCTATGCAAAAGAAAGCCATCACTGTATCTGAGCTCTATGCTCGCTTCGCTTCGGGAGAGGATCTCTCCTGCCTAAAAGACGTCTTCTTGGAGGGTTGGGTCCGAACCAATCGCGACTCCGGTTCCATCGGCTTCATCGCCCTCAACGACGGGACGTGCTTCAAAAACATTCAAATCGTTTACAACCAGGATTTGGCTAATCACGACGCGGTTTCCCATATTCTCACCGGTGCTTCCGTCGCTGTTTCCGGCGCTCTTGTCTTGACTCCGGAAATGAAGCAGCCTTTTGAAATCCACGCAACCAGCGTGGAAATCCTTGGCGACGTCGCTTCGGATTACCCTCTTCAGAAGAAGCGCCACAGCTTCGAATATCTCCGCGAAGAGGCCTATCTCCGTCCTAGGACCAACACTTTCTCCGCGCTTTACCGCGTTCGTTCCTCCTTGGCTTTGGCCATTCATGAATTCTTCCAATCCCGCGGATTCGTCTACGTCCATACTCCGGAAATCACCGGCAATGACGCCGAAGGGGCGGGGCAGGTCTTCACCATCGCCACGACGGATAAAGACGGCAAGCTCAACGACACCGACTTCTTTGGACGCCGCGCTTCCTTGACCGTTTCGGGTCAGCTCCACGTCGAAGCCTTCGCTTTGGCTTTCCGCGACGTTTATACCTTCGGTCCGACCTTCAGGGCGGAAAAATCCAACACCCCTCGCCACGCTTCCGAATTCTGGATGATCGAGCCCGAGCTTTGCTTCGCCGACCTCGACGACAACATGGCTTGCATCGAGGAATGCATCAAATGGTGCATCCGCTGGGTCTTTGAGAAGTGCCCCGATGAGATGGCCTTCTTCGACAAGATGATCGCCCCGGGCTTAATCGATAAGCTCAACCGCGTTTTGGAATCTCCGTTCCGCAAAATGGAATACACCGAAGGCATCGAGCTTCTTAAGAAAGCCGTTGCGGATGGCCACAAATTCGAGGATCCCGACATCTTCTGGGGCAAAGACCTCGGCTCGGAGCATGAACGTTACCTCACCGAAGAGGTCGTCAAAGGCCCCTTGTTCCTCATCAATTACCCCAAGGAAATCAAAGCCTTCTACATGAGGGAGAACGACGATGGCAAAACCGTCGCTGCCTGCGATTGCCTTGTCCCGGGCGAAGGGGAGATCGTCGGGGGCTCCCAACGTGAGGAGCGTTACGATATCCTCAAAGCCAAAATGGATAAGCTTGGCAACACCAAAGGGCTTGAATGGTATTTGAATCTCCGCAAATACGGGGGATGCGTGCATTCGGGATTCGGCATCGGATTCGACCGCTTGCTCATGTATCTGACCGGGGTTAACAACATCCGCGACACTGAACCCTTCCCCAGGACTTCCTCCGCTTTGAAATACTGATATGACCAACGATTTTCCTCAAAACTTCGATAATGGGCAAACTAATGCTTCGCCTTTAGGGGACGAACTCGTCAAAGAGGATCTTCCCGAGGCGGAAAAGCAAAGGAAGGCCCTTGCCGCCAAGCGGACTTTTTGGGTCGTGTTTGCCCTCATCGTCGTTTTGGTTGCCCTCATCGTTTGGGAGATCGTCGAGCTCGTGTTATGAGAAAGAAAGAACAGACCCAAGTCATTCAATGGAAACACAACAAAGTCCCTTTTTCGATTAAGCTTGGGCGCGTTTTGCTTGCGATTGGAGCCGGCTTGTTCCTTATCGGATCAGTTTTCTCCCTCATTGATTGGTCGCTAAGTCTTGCTAGTCATTGGGTGAATTTTGGGTCGGATTGGGCTGATGCCATCGCTCCGTTGTCCTTTTGGGATTCCCCCATCAACATCGTCGACGTGATGAGCGACGCTTTTGGGCCGATCATCTACGTAGCCATGTTTATTTCTGGCATCGGAGCCATCTCTTATCTCCGCGACAAAGGACCCTTCATCAGCTGGGTCGCTTGGGCGGCTTTGATAGGGCTTGGCATCGTTTTCTTTGATTTCGTCGTCAACGTTCGCTCATTGATAAACGAAGGCTTCGATTGGGGAGCTTTCGCCTTGCGGCTAGCCTTCATGCAAATCGATGCCTTGGTTTATTCCATCGGCTGGTTTTTGGCTAAGAATTGGCTTGATTAGTCTTCGCTTGGCGGGGCGGCGTGCTTAGGGGTGTAGGAGACGTCCTGCTCCGCTTTGAAATCCTTCAAGGATTTGGAATAGATGCTCCTAGCTCTGCTTTCAGCCATGACCGCCCTGGCGATCCAACCTTGGCAAAGCAAAGCGTACCAAGCCCAAGAGACGTAAAACAAAGCGACCTCGATATAGGCGGGGAGATGCTCCAAGACGAACTTGGGGCTTTCTTTAACCGCGGGGAAGCGGGCAAGCAGTTCCATGCCGAAGAGCTTCACAATCAAGGGATCGTCGCGATAAACGTCGGCATAGCGGTTCCACTCAAAATGGAAGAACAGCTCATGAAAGTTCAAAAAGATGTTTTCTCCCCAGCTTTCCATGGCCAAAGACGAGAAAACCCAGATAAGGGTGGCTAGGACGGAAATGGCGAAGGGGATGAGGGATTTGCGGTAAAGGAGCCTATTGTTCTTTCTAAATGCCAAGCGCTTGAATTGGCGGGAGGAGTTCACGACGTGGGTCCTTGCGACGTCGGACATGATGGTGTCCATCTTTTCGGCTTGCTTGTGGACGATGTAACGGACCCCCATCCCAAAGAAGCCGATCAATAGGAAAAGGATCAATAAGACGACGATCAAAATGATGAGCAAACGACGGTCTGTATCGCTTAAGGCGATGGTGGCCAATATTTTAGTCATTGGTGTCTCCCTCCTTTTCCGCGCGATTTAAAAGTTCTTGGATGTCGTTTGGGGGAGTCAGGCTAGCGGGGGTGGGGCTAGTGGGAATTTGAGCGGGGCTAGGCGAGTTCGCGTTTTGGAAGGGGCTCTGAGGGAAGGCGGAGGGTTGCTGGGATTGAGGAATTTGGTTGTTGAACGGTTGTTGTCCTTGAGGAGAAGCGGGCTGAGTTTGGGCGAAGGGATTACCCATGGGGTTAGGGAAGCCCATCTTGTTGGGATCGGAATTGTAATAGACCTGCTGAACATAGACGTTATTAGTCTTGTTCTCCGTCTTTTCTTCAGGCTGAGGCTGAGCCTGCGCAGAGAGGGCTTCTTCCTTCCTCTTTGCGGCTTCGATGTCCTCCTCGAAGACGGGGAAGCACTTTTTTCCAGAGAAGAAATTGATGGCCATGATGACGAATTCGACGATGAAGGTCAAAGCTCCATACACGGCGATTAAGGCAATCGCCACTAGAAGCAACGGGAAAAAGAGGGCGTACAGTATTCCGATGCCGAATTTCTTCAAGAATTCCATGCTTTCCTCCCTTTTGCTTCAATCATTTTAGTTTGCATTTATCCTCATTCCTAGAAGAACCTCTATCAAACTTGATAGAGATACCCCTAAGGGGAAGAAGACGAGGAAGCCCATGGATATGACTTTGTCGAATTTGGAATAAAGGAAGGCAAAAAGAATCAAAGAAATGAACAGTGACCCACCCAAAATCAGGAGGTAATGCCATTTCAGCTTGTTTGGGACGAATTCAAGGAAGCTATATACGCTCCAAAATAGGGAAAGCCCGAAGAAGAAATAACCTAGGGGAGGGAGGAAACACAAACAGAGGAGGCTGATGCCCCCAAAACTAAGGCCCATCGAGGAGGGGAGGCAAGTGAGCTTGCCTTCGATTTCAACGCATATCCCTAACTTAGGCGCGATCAAGGAGAAGACGAGATGGGAGATCGCGCTTCCTCCAAAGGAGTAGCCTAACCCAAGCAATAAGAAGGCTGAAGAAGAAAGCTCGTTCAAGGGCTTGCCGAATAAGGAAAGCAGCTTCTCGACCATGTCGATTTGATAAATCCATTTGACGAGGTAATACGAAACGAAGAAGAAGAGGAATTGAGTCAAAGAGACGATGAACAAAGAGAAAGATGTGGGCACGTTCCTTTCTAAGAATAGGCCATAGAGGACGCCAGAGAGCAAAGAGGGCAAAAGGTAGAACAGCGTGTTTTGGAAGTCACAGGCGGAGACGGCTATTGAGACCCCCAATGCGGCGAAAATGTAGAGGGCGTAGTAACGTTTTTTGCAGAAATACCCAACGAAGGAAGAGATAAGCGGAGCCAATATCATTAAGAAGAGGGACGATAATGGCAGCAACGCTCCCAATAGGGAAAGCAAAGCGTCGAAAGAGGCCATGAGAGCGCAGAATGCGAGGTTCTGGGCGGGAGTTTCTTTCTTCTTAAAGAAAGCCATGGGCTAATTTAACCATTTTTCGGCTCATTTACCAAAAGGGTAGAAGCGCTGCTCCTTAACAAAGGGGATTCGTTTGAAGCGAGAAAGTTTTATTAGAATGAAGAAACCATAAATGAAGGATGAGAATTCCGCTTAGTTTGACGTTGCCCAATTAAATCGCTGCACCCAATGGAACCGGAACGCCGTCGCCGGTTTCTTCTAACTTATTTGCAAGATTTCATGTCTTTTGCTGCCACCCAAATCTAAAGCGCAAGTGCGAACTTCCCAAATGAGCGTTAATTAAGGCGTATAGATAATATGAAAATGGGTCCTCCACAAACTGTTATTGGCGAAATGGTGTTGTTTTCTTTAAATTTCGCTCCTAAATGGCGAAAAAGAGCATTCTTTAAAAAGTAAGTACAAAGAACTACAATGGCAGTGGCAAAATGAGTCCGATAAGAAAGCGGAAATCGTATTTGAAATTTCTTGCCTATCTTTTTTGCTTTTGTATGCAATCTTGTTCGTTGAATGGGTCGGAAAACGATAGCGGTTCTTGCAAAAGTGAAACTTCAGAAATTTCGCTTTTGTGTTGCGCAAAAATCCCTGGCGAGACCTCCACTCAACGAGGATTTGTTGTTGGAACCCTCTATGAGTTGGAAATTCGCGCCAATACCATGATGCGATTTTCCGACATTGCGGTTAGCTGCAGTAGCAAAAACATTTTCATTGCACCCGTATACGATTATTCTGAGGCTCTTCTTTCTTATGGGTATTCATTTGTTTTTTGCGCAAAAGAATATGTCGAAGAAATCAAAATCAATGTCAGCTATCAAAAATCCAACTTCGAGCAAATCTTTGACGTTCTGGATAACCCTTTAGCCTCAAGATTAATCGGTGCCAAATCAAGCCCCTGGCGAGCGGAAGACGAAATATATCTTTTTGAAAATTATGATGAGTATCAGTCATTTTGCTTTAATGGCTATGCGGAGCAATCCCCAAGCGTGAAAGGCATTTTTAGCGAACATAATTTGCTTATCGTTCATCAGTCTTTTTCTTCCAATGTTATTTCGAACAGATATATATCAACATTTTTGATTGATGACGTTTTGTATTCTCAAATCGCGGCTAATTTTGATTCCCAAGACGATTACATGGATTACGCGACAGAATTGGTCTTTTATATAGAGCTTCCTAAATTGACGCCCAAATTTTTAAAGAAGAATTTTGTTCGATTTTTCAATGGGGAAATTGAAGATGAAATTTTTGACTGCCCTGCTAATTTTTGCCTTTGGGATTAGTTCCGCCTCCTTTCTACGGCAAAGCAAAAACGAGAAGCCTCTATCTGATTTAGAGTTTTCTTCATTTGTGGATCCAGAGGAAGTTTATTCATCGGCGAAAGCGTTTGGCGATGTGGGCGTTTTCTCAAATAGAACATATAGAGGATCGGGGATTAAAATTGGAATCATTGATGGAGGGACTCCGTCTAACCTTTCCGATTACAACCTTGGTGGCGTTTTGGGATCTACTTACGATTATCATGCCCATTGCGTTTCATCCATAGTGAGCGGAGACTCTGGTGTTGCGAGCGACGCTACTGTTTACTTTGCTTCTAGGCACGCAAATGATGGCAATTCGTTTGAAAAGTGCTTGAGGTGGCTCGTGTCTTGAATTTGCAAAAGTGCGAAACTCAACGCGCCATGTGCGGAAGAAACAATTTTTGTAAGAAAAAGAAAATTAATTTGGGGAAAATCAAGAATCCCCTTTTATTGATAGGGTGAAGAGGATGCCTTGCTTATCTCTCCTTTCATAGGCTTCCCCTGATGGAATGACCCCGGCTTGATAGTCGGGGCCTTTTGCTTTTTAGGAAATTGCCTCTTCTCTTTATTTATAAAGAGCCTCCCGAAAGCTAGAATAAAAAGGCTATGGCAATCGATTATCCAAATTTACTCAACCCCGTCCAACTCAAGGCAGTTACGACCCCTTCTCAGCATGTCCGCATCATCGCAGGCGCTGGGTCTGGCAAGACCCGCGTTTTGACCTATCGAATCGCCTATCTCATTGAGCGTGAGAATGTTGATCCTGGCCAAATTCTCGCGGTCACTTTCACCAATAAAGCGGCTCAAGAAATGAAGAATAGGGTCATTGATTTGCTTCCTTCGGCCTCCTCTTTCCTTTCGGTGTACACCTTTCATAGCTTCTGCTCCCGCTTCTTAAGAAGAGAAGCCGACCAAATCGGCTATCCCTCTTCTTTCACCATCCTCGACGAGGAAGACCAAGAGAAGTCGGTCAAAGACATCGCCGTCGATAAGGGCATGAAAAGAAGCGACCCCATGGTTAAAGCCGCTCTTTCATATATACGTTCCAAAAAAGGCGCGGGGATATATCCCGAGGATATCGAACTCAATAACGCCCTCTATTTTAACGAGAAGGAATGTCTTGAGTTCTACGCAGAATACGAGAAAAGGAAGCGGGCCATGTACGCTTTCGACTTCGATGACCTCATCCTTCAGACCTTGGTTATTCTCAAGAATGTTCCCCAAGTCCGCGAAAAGTGGGCCCGTCGTTTTTCCCATATCCTCGTGGACGAATTCCAGGACACCAACGACCAGCAATACGATTTGATGAAGCTCCTCATGAGGCCCTCGACCTACCTTTATGTCGTCGGCGACCCCGACCAAACCATCTATACCTGGAGGGGCGCTAATCAGGGGATTATTCTAGACTTCCCCCGCGCGTTCCCGGATTACGAGGACATTATCCTCAACGAAAACTACCGTTCCACTCAGAATATTTTAGGTGGGGCCAACGCCCTTATCGCCAACAACAAGAAGAGGGTTCCCAAGGATTTGTTTACGCGCCAAGGAAGCGGATCCCCGGTGACCGTCAAGCGCTTTTCCGAAGCCACTGACGAAGCCAAATGGGTCATCGATAGGATTTCTTGCTTGGCCGAGGATGGCGATTATAGGAACATCGCCGTGCTTTACCGTTCTTCTTACCTTACAAGGCCCTTTGAAAGCGAATTCGCCCAAAAGGGCATTCCCTATCGCATTTTCGGTGGGCTCAGGTTCTACCAAAGGAAGGAAGTCAAAGACGTCCTCGCTTATTTCAGGGTCCTTTTGAATCCTTTGGACAATGTCTCCTTCGAAAGGATCGTCAACGTCCCCAAACGCTCTATCGGGGAGGCTAGCATCGATAAAATCAGGGCCCATGCAGCGGAAGAAGGGGTGTCCGATTACGATTATTGCCTTAACATTGCTTGCTATGACCACGACGATATCCCGGCAAGGACGATCAACCAATTGAACATCCTCCTTGGGCAAATGGAGGCCACGAAGAAAAAGCTCTCCGACAACCTTGAAGTCTATAGCGCTGTCCTAAAGGACTTCATCACCGACATCGGCTACTATGTCTATATCACCGAGGATCAAGGCGTCGATGAGGATAGGGCGGGCAACGTCAACGCCTTATTCGACGACATCAATCATTTCATTTCAACCAATCCCGACGCCACCTTCGCCGAATATCTGCAGAACGTCTCCTTATTGACCTCCCAAGACGATATGAACGGGGGCAATTACGTTTCGCTGATGACCATCCACGTGGCCAAGGGCCTTGAATTCGATAACGTCTTCATCATCGGCATGAACCAAGGGGCCTTCCCTTCAAGCAGGGCCACCGATGAAAGGGGGGACGACGCGATGGAGGAGGAACGCCGCCTTTGCTATGTCGCGATGACCCGGGCCAAGAAGAACCTCTTCATGACCTGCAACTCCGGCTATTCCTACGTCACCGATTCCCACGCCATCCCAAGCCAGTTCTTCAAAGAGGCGAGGCTCGAATTCCCCAAGGAATCCGTTTTCCGCTCCGCCTACGCTAAGCCTTACGCCCCCAAAAGGGAGAAGGTCACCTGGACCAATACGCCGGGCTCCCGCTATAGCAACGTCAAGTCTTCGTTCTTCTCCGATGGGGACGCCATATCCCCATTTGAGGAGCAAAAGCCCAAGCCGACGCCTGCGGTGTCGAGCAACGGCATCAAGGACTGGGGTGTCGGGGACAAATGCCATCACGACAAATTCGGCGATGGCAAAATCGTGGATACCTTAGGCTCAGGGATCGTTGTCGTCTTGTTTGATTCTGGGGAGAAGAAGACCCTTTTGGGAACCCACCCCATGATGCATAGAATCGCCAAAAAAGGAGGGGAAGCATGACCCACGAAGAAGCAAAGTCGCGCGTGAAGGCTTTGACGGAACAACTCGAAAAATGGAATTACGAGTATTACGTCAAGGACAATCCTTCCGTCAGCGACGCCGAATACGACCGCGCCATCAACGAGCTGCAGATGCTTGAGAAGGATTATCCCGACCTCAAGTTCAAGAACAGCCCCACCCAAAGGGTTGGAGGGCAGGTGCTATCGGAATTCAAAAAGATACCCCATAAACGCTTAATGCTTTCTTTAGGCAACGTCTATAACGAAGACGATGTCCGTGATTTCGACCGCAAAGTCAGGGAAGCCCTCCACAAAGACGTTGTTGATTACATGGGCGAGGTCAAAATCGACGGGCTTGGGATGAGCCTGATTTACGATAAGGGCGAACTCCAGTACTGCGTCACCCGCGGAGACGGGGTGATGGGGGAGGACGTCACCCAGAACGTCATCACCATTCCCTCTATCCCCTTGCACATCAAAGAGACCCGGCCCCTTGAGGTGAGGGGCGAGGTTTTCATGCCCAAAGCCTCTTTAAACGCGCTGAATGAGCAAAGGGAAGCGAATGGGGAGCCGCTTTTCGCTAACGCTAGAAACGCCGCCGCAGGCAGCATCCGCCAACTCGATTCAAGCATCGCCGCCAAAAGGGGGTTGGACGCCTATTGGTATTATTTGGTCAACGCCAGGGAGCTTGGCTATCACGTCCATAGCGATTCTTTGGATTGCCTCGATTCGCTTGGGTTTAAGACCAACCATGAGAGAAAACGCCTCCATGGAGTCGAGGAATTGCTCGCTTACATTCAAGAATACACCACCAAAAGGGATGAGCTTGGCTATGACATCGATGGCTTGGTGTTCAAAGTCGATTCGATAGACGATTACGATATTTTGGGATATACGGCCAAAACCCCGAAATGGGCCACGGCCTATAAGTTCCCACCCAAGGAAGTCGTCACCAAGCTTACGGACATCTTCCTTTCCGTCGGAAGGACGGGGAGGATTACCCCCAACGCTGTTCTAGAGCCCGTCCGCGTGGCGGGGAGCCTCGTTCAGAGGGCGACCCTCAATAACGAGGACTTCATCCGCGAGAAGGGGCTGATGATCGGGGATTACGTCGTCTTAAGGAAAGCCGCCGACGTCATTCCCGAGGTCGTCAGGCCAGTCGTAGAAAGGCGCGATGGCAGCGAAGTCCCCTTCACGATGTCGGAGCTTTGCCCCGAATGCGGTGGGCCTTTGACCAAGATTCAGGGCCTCCATTATTGCCTCAACCCCGATTGCCCGTCGCGGAAAATCGAAGGGCTGATCCATTTTGCTTCTCGCGATGCGATGGATATCGACGGCATGGGCGATTCGGTGGTGGAGGAACTCTTCGGAGAGGGCTTTATCAAAGACATCCCCGATATCTACAAGCTTTACGACAAAGTCCAGCAGATCAAAGAGCTCGACGGGTGGGGGGATAAGAGCCTCACGGCCTTGACCGTCGCGATTGAGAATTCGAAGAAGCGCTCGTTGGAGAAATTGCTGTTTGGGCTAGGAATCAAGGAAATCGGCTCGAAGACGGCGAAGACCCTTGCTAGGGAGCACCGCAACCTTGAGGAGTTCTATTCCCTCAGCGAAGAGGATTACCTCAAAATCGCCGACATCGGCCCCGTCGCCGCGAAGAGCCTTTACGCTTATTTCCATGACGAGAACAACCTCGCCATGCTGGCAAAACTAAAGGAAGCCGGAGTCAATTTCGATTATCTTGGCACCGATGCTATCGACGTGAACAATTATTTCTACCGCAAAACGGTGGTCTTAACCGGAGCGCTTGAGCATTATAGCCGCTCGGAGCTCACTTCCATTTTGGAGGGCATCGGGGCGAAGGTGTCCGGATCGGTATCGAAGAAGACGGACGTCGTCATCGCCGGAGCTGACGCCGGGAGCAAACTCGTCAAAGCCAATGAGCTCGGCATCAAGGTGATGGACGAAGAGGAGGCGCTTAGCCACCTCTCCACCTTGCGCAGCTAGGAAGGTGGCTAGTAAGAAAGGAAGCCTTTCGCCTATAATAGCGAGGGTAATCTAAAAGATTAAAGAGTGAGGAAGCAGCATGAAAGAAATTACGATGGATGTGCTTAAAGACGCGGCCCATCGTCTCCTTTTCACGATGAGCGAGAAGGAATACGAGACCCTTTACGAAGAGTTCGGCATCTTGAAGAGCCAAATGGAGAAAATCGGCGAGATTCAGGGGCTTGAATCCTATGAGCCGATGACTTTCCCCTTCCCCTGCGAGGTCAGCTATCTCAGGGAGGACATCCCCTATGAGCCTTTGACCACGGAGGAGGCGCTTAGGAACGCTTCTAGCAAAGAAGACGGGCAGATCAAACTGCCGAAGGTGATCGGATGAGCTACTTGGATATGAGCATCAGGGAGATCCACCGGGCTTTGGTGGAGAAGAAGACGACTCCCTTGGAATTAACGAAAGAGGCTTTGGAAAGAGCCAAAGCCAACAAAGAGAACGCCTTTGAGAAGATCCTTGAGGAGGAAGCCATCGCTTTCGCCTCTTCTTTGGGCGAGCCCGAAGAGGGCAATTTGCTTTGGGGCATCCCTTATCTAGCCAAAGACAATTTCTCCACCAAAGGCATCGAGACCACGGCTTCTAGCAACATCTTGAATGGCTACGTGCCTTTGTTCGACGCGACCGTCATCGCCAAACTCAAAGAGAAGAAATGCGTTCTCATCGGCAAGACCACTTTGGATGAGCTCGCCATGGGCGGAACCGGCACGACGGGCCATAAAGGCATCACCTATAACCCCTATGATCCTAGCCATACCCGCATGGTCGGCGGATCTAGCTGCGGAAGCGCCGCTTCCGTCGCCGCGGGCATCGTCCCCTTCGCTTTGGGCTCCGATACCGGCGACTCCGTCAGAAAGCCCGCTTGCTTCGCTGGCCTGGTCGGCATGAAGCCGACTTGGAGCAGAATCTCCCGCTACGGTCTTTTCCCCTTCGCTCCGAGCCTTGACCACGTGGGCTTCTTCACTCGCGGGGTCGAGGATTCCGCGATTATCCTCAACACCCTCTCCGGGAGGGACGACATGGATTCGACCTCTTCCTTCAAACCCGTGGAGGATTACACCTCCGCGCTCAACGAGCCCCTTAAAGGCAAAAGGATTGCCGTGCTTAAGGAAATCCTCGACTCGATTTCCGATGAGCGAGTCCTCTCTTTGTTTGAGAAATCCATCGCCAAAATGAAAGAAGAAGGGGCGATCGTCGAAACCGTTCCCTTCGGGCTTGATTTGCTGCAGTCGGTTTACGCGACTTACATCGTCATCTCCTGCGCCGAAGCCACCAGCAACGACGCCAACCTCGATGGCATCAAGTTCGGCCCCAGTTATGGCGGAAACTCCTATCAGGAAGTCATGTTCAACGCCAGGACCAAGGGCTTCTCCGAACTCATCAAGCGGCGCTTCGTCATCGGCAGCTTCGCTCTTATGAGGGAAAACCAAGAAGATTTGTTCCTCCGCGCGCAGAGAAACCGCGCCAAAATCGTCGAGAGGGTTAACGAAATTCTTTCCGGTTACGATTTCATCTTCGTTCCCGCCGCCCCTTCGGTCGCAAGCAAGCTCGGCGAGGCTTCCGATAAGCTCTCCGACGAATACCTCATCGCCGACAACCATCTCGCCCTTGGCAATTTCGCGGGCCTTCCCTCGATCACTTTGCCTCTAGGCATGGAAGAGGGCCTCCCCGTTGGAATCAACTTCATGGGCAGGGCTTTCGAAGAGAAGCAGCTTTATTCCGTCGCCAAGCAATTCGAGAACATCACCGGTCTTGAGGGATTATCCGTTTTGAACAAGAAGGAGGGCAATTTATGAATTTCGAAGCCATCATCGGACTTGAGATCCACGTTCAGATGAAGACGAAGAGCAAGATGTTCTCTTCTTCTCCCAATTCCTTCTCCCGTCTCCCCAACACCGAAGTCACGCCTTTTGACATGGCTTACCCCGGAACGATGCCCCGGGTCAACAAGCAAGCCGTCATCAACGCAATCAGGGTCGCTAACGCCTTGCACATGAGCATTGACCACACCCTTTATTTCGATCGCAAAAACTATTTCTACAGCGACCTCCCCAAGGGCTTCCAAATCACCCAGCAGGCTCGCCCCATCGGCAAGAACGGCTATTTGGACATCCTCGACAAAGACGGAGCCACCAAGCGCATCCGCATCGAGAGGATCCACATGGAGGAAGATACCTGCAAGCAGCTCCATCTCTCCGATTGCTCCTTGCTAGATTACAACCGCGCCGGCACGCCTTTGGTGGAAATCGTCTCCATGCCGGACATCCGTTCCGGCACCGAGGCCATGCACTACGTTGAGGCCATCCGCAACATCGTCGTCTATTCCCTTACTTCCGACGGCAAGATGGAGGAAGGCTCTCTCCGCTGCGACGTCAACGTCTCCCTCCGCCCCTTTGGGGAAGAGAAGTTCGGCACCAAAGTCGAAATCAAGAACCTCAATTCCATCAAAAACATCGAGCAGGCTCTCGATTATGAGATTCAAAGGCAAAGCGCTTGCCTCCTCACCGGCGTCCCCGTTCAGCAAGAGACGAGGCGCTTCGACGAGGCTAGCGGCAAAACCATTTTGATGAGGGTCAAGACGGATGCGGTGGACTACAAGTATTTCTGCGAGCCCAACATCACCCCAATCGCCCTCTCCGACGGATTCGTCCAGAACGCGATTGACACTTGCCCTGAGCTCTATGACGACAAAAAGAGGCGCTACCTCGCCTCCGGGCTTTCCGACACCGATGCCTCCATCATACTAAGCGACCTCGCCATGGCCACCTATTTCGAAAAGGCCCTCGTTGGGGCCAAATCGGCGAAGACGGTCGCCAATTTCATCATCGTCGAAGTCAATTCCTACCTCAACAAAGAGGGCAAGAAGATCGACGAATTCCCCTTAGGCCCGTCTTTGCTTAAGGATGTGTGCAACCTCCAAGACGATGGCTACACCCATAAACAGGCGATGCAGATCTTCGCCTATCTCCTAGAGAACGGAGGCGAGGCGGAAGAAGCTAGGGCCGCCCTTAAAATCGAAAAGCAAGCTAGCGACGACGCCTCCGTCTTGGCTTTCGTCACCCAGGTCTTAGACGCCAACCCGCAGTCGATCGCCGACTTCAAAGCCGGCAAAGACAGGGCCATTGGCTTCTTGGTGGGCCAAGTCATGAAGGCGAGCAAAGGCAAAGTCAATCCCGCCAGCGTCTCCAAGATGATGGTCGAGGAAATCAAAAAACGATAAGAAGAGGTACCTATGGAGAAGGAAATCGAGGATTTGAAAGCGTATCTTCAAGGGGTCTCCTCTTTCGCGTTCCCCAAATACAAGGAACTCCCTGGGGTCGAGCTGTACATGGAGCAGGTGCTCAAATACATCAACGGCACCTTGGATTCCCTAACCCTTGGGCAGGAGAAGATGCTCACTTCCTTCATGGCCAACAACTACGTTAAGGCCAAGATGATCGATCCCCCGGTGAAGAAACGCTACACCAAGGACCAAATCGGCTATTTGATGGCCATCTGCTTGATGAAGTCGACCATCTCCATGGCGGATATGTCTCTATTACTTGAGCTAGATAGCCACGTCTCCGCCGACAAAGGCAGACTCTACGCCTTCTGGGCGGACATGGAGAATTCGATTCTCTCCGAAACCGCGGAGAAATCCTTCAGAAGGGTGGATTCCATCAGCCGCTTCTACGATGAGAACAAAACCAAGGACAAAGCCAAAGCCGAGGACGATACCCGGGCTAGGCTAGGGCTCATCGCCTTGCGTTTGGCCATCCAAGCCCAGGCCAACAAATTGATCTCCGATTCCATCATCGCCGCGCTAAGGCAAGACATGCACGGGGAAGCGGGGGTCAAAGACGCCGAGGAGAAGGATAAGCCCACCCATCATCAGGAGCGCGCCCAAAAGAAGGAAGCCAAGCGCCTTGGGGCGGAAAAGAAAGAAAAAGAAAGCAAAAAGGAATCCCATAAGGAAACCGAAAAGAAAAAGCCAAGCCCTAAGAAAGAAAGGAAGAAAGCCAAATGAAGAACATTCTAGTCACTGGGGGAACCGGGTTCATCGGCTCGGAAACCGTCGTTAAGCTGATTGAAAACGGGTATACCCCGATCATCGTGGACAACCTCTCCAATTCCAAGAAAGAGGTCCTTTCTAGGATTGAGACCATCACCGGCGTTTACCCTTCTTTCTATGAAGTCGATTGCTGCGATTTGGAGGCTTTCGAGGAAGTCTTCAAAAGCAACGACATCGATGGGGTCATCCATTTCGCGGGCTTAAAAGCGGTGGGGGAATCCGTCCATAAGCCCATCGATTATTACGGCAACAACCTCAAATCCACCCTAAACCTCCTCGCTTTGATGAAAAAATACGACGTGAACAACCTCGTTTTCTCTTCTTCCGCGACCGTTTATGGCGTGCCTAAGCACGTCCCTTTGAAGGAAAGCGATCCCGTCGAAAGCGCGACCAACCCCTATGGGGAGACGAAAGTCATGATCGAGCGCATCCTTGAAGACGTTACCAAAGCCCATTCCAACTTCAACGTCGCCCTGCTTCGCTACTTCAATCCGATTGGCGCCCATCCTAGCGGACTCCTTGGCGAGGATCCCAACGGCATCCCCAACAATTTGATGCCCTATGTCTGCCAAGTGGCCATCGGCAAGCTTAAGACCCTCCACGTTTTCGGAGACGATTACCCTACCTCTGACGGCACTGGCGTCCGCGACTTCATCCACGTGGTGGATTTGGCTCAGGGCCACGTCGCCACTTTGAAGCGCCTCGAGGACAATCCGGGCTTAGTCGTCTATAATCTCGGAACCGGAAAAGGGACCTCCGTCTTGGAGCTCGTCCACGCTTTCGAAAAGGCCAACGGGGTCAAGATCCCTTATGTCATCGAAGCGCGCAGGGGAGGCGACGTCGCGGAGAACTACGCTAACGTCGACAAAGCCAAAGAAGAACTTCACTGGGTCGCCCAATACAACATCGTCGACGCCTGCCGCGATGCCTACAATTTCCAAAAGAAGAACCCTAACGGTATTTAAGCAATAAATTGCCAAATCGAATTATCGATATACGTCCCCTCTCTTTTTCGCGTGCGCGTGCATAGGTAATGACAAATCCCCGAGAACTAGTAGAATAGGTGCACTTTTGAGGTAAAGACATGAATAGCAAAAACCATTCCCTAATCTTATCCATTGCCTTCGCGTGCGTCTGCGCTATCGCCGTTGGCTGCTCGTTCATTCCCTTCATTATTTCCTCTAGCGTTTCCCGTTATTTCTCTTCGGAGACGTTTGGGTATCTAGGGCAGATGTTTGCCTGCTCTGGCGGGAAGACCTTCCTTGCCGGGGGCATCGCCATCTACGTGGGAATCGCCTATGTCCTTGCTATGACCCTCATCGCTTTGGTTAAGAAAAGAAGCGTCTATATGCTTTTTGATTTGCTCTCCGCCGTGCTTGGGGTTTTCGTGGCATTGCTTGCGGCGAACTACCTTGGCTATCGCCCTGCTGATCCGGGCATCCTCGGCGTAGGCATCGTTTTGGCTTTGCTAGCCATTGTCTCGGCTTTATTGCCTCTTCTATTCTGCGAGCAGAAGAAGGAAGAGCCTAAGCTCGTTCCTCTCCCTTCCACCATCCCCTCCGTGGAAAAGCACGGGGAGGAGAAGCAAGAGGAAGAAACTCCCGCAGAACCTGCCGAGGAAGAGAAGAAAACCGAGGAAAAAGAAGAACCCAAGGTTGAAAACAAAGAAGAATCGAACGAAGATTTAAGCAAAGAAAAGAAAGAAGAGGACAAACCCATCATGGAAAAGAAAAAAGCCGCTCCGAAAGAAGAAAGGCCCGTCGCCAAAGCCAAGGTCAACAAAGCCCAAGGCAAATACGAAGTCTATCCCGAAGCTGGTTTCTTCAAATATCGCTTAAAGGCCAATAACGGAGAGATCCTCATCGTATCCAATGGCTATAAGACACGCGACGGCGCCAAAAAGGGAATCGAAACCCTTAAGAAGAACGTCGCTTCCGGCTTGCCTAGGATCATCATCGACAAGAAGGGATACGGCCAGTTCCGCATCTTCACCGCCAACGATTCCCGCCTCATCGTCTCCGGGGAGTTCTATCCTAACGCCGCCGGCGCCCAAAGCGCCCTCGATTCTGTCGAAAAGTTCTACGTGACCGACAAAATCGTCGACCTCGACGAAATCCCCGAATCCGAGATCAGGGAATGGAGGATCGCCCTCGCCAATCAAGAAGGCAGCGACAAAGGCAAATTCGAGATCTACATCGATGAGGCCAACAAGTTCCGCGGCAGGTTGCTCGCCAACAACGGCCAATTGCTCTTCGCCACTTCGGCCTATTCCTCCAAATCCGGCGTCTCCGGCGCGTTAGAGAAGGTTCAGAAGAAATTCTCCTCCAAAGACGTCACCATTACCTGCGATAAGCAAGGACGTTACCAATTCGTCGTCTACGCCGATAACGGCTCCGTCCTCGTCATGGGCGAATCCTATCCGACGAAGGACCGCGCCCTCTCCGCCGCGCAGAGCTCCAAGAACTTCTCCTACAAGCCCACGATTGTCGACGTGACCAAGGAAGAAGAATAAGATTTATTTGATTCAAAGCCCCTGGGAAACCGGAGGCTTTTACTAATTGGATAAGCATCGCTCTTGAAAATGCAAGTGTTCGGCCTATGATATGTATATACCCTAGGGGGGTATCATATGGAAAAGAAATGTCCTTGCTGCGAAAAAAAGAAAAACACGCCTAGAGCGGACGCGGAGAAGAAAGCGTTGCAAACGCGCATCGCCAAAATCCAAGGCCAATTGAATGGGATATCCTCAATGATTGAGGAAGACCGTTATTGCGGAGACGTCTTGATACAAGTGGCCGCCGTCGAAAGCGCGCTTCAGTCTTTGGGGTACCTCATATTGGGCTCCCACATGGAATCCTGCGTGAAGGAAGATATCCTCCAAGGCAAGGACGGGGTCATCGAAGAGACGATGGAGCTTATTAAGCGGTTGAAGTGAGGCAGTTATGGTTGAAAACGAAAAATACGAAATTAGCGGCATGACCTGCGCTTCATGCTCCGCCCATGTTGATAAGACCGTCAAAAACGTTTCGGGGGTCAAAGAGGTCTCCGTCTCGCTTTTAACGAATTCAATGCTCGTAAGCTATGATTCCCCAGCAAGTCCCAAGACAATCGTCGAAGCGGTGGAGAAAGCCGGGTACGGGGCTAAAAAAACGGGGGAAAACAAAACTGTAGACCCTGCTTCTGAACTTGAGGACCATGAAACTCCAAGGCTATTAAGGCGTCTTATTCTCTCCTTGATTGTTTTGATTCCCCTATTCTATTTCTCCATGGGTTACATGAATATGTCCTGGGGATGGCCTCTTGGCGTAATAGGGGAGAATCCGTTCTACTATGGCTTGCTGGCGTTTGTCCTCTCTAGCGTTCTTTTGGTGCTGAACCGCTCCTTCTTCGTCTCGGGTTTCCAATCCTTGATGCATGGGGGTCCGAATATGGATACCCTCGTTTCTTTAGGAAGCGGCATCTCCTATATCTATGGCATCGTGACGATGTTCATGATGGCTTCCACCCTCAGCCCGAATATGGGGCAGGAGGGATGGAGCCGCTTGATGAGCCAGTCCATGGGGCTGACGTTTGAAACGGCGGGCATGGTGCCTACGTTGATAACAATCGGCAAAGTGCTTGAGTCCTACTCCAAAGGCAAAACGACCTCGGCGATAAAATCGTTGCTGAACCTCGCTCCTAAGCAAGCCCATGTCATAAGGGAGGGCAAAGAGGTGACTCTTCCTTCCGAAGACGTTATTGTGGGGGATACCTTCGTTGTTCGCCCTGGAGAATCCTTCCCGGTGGATGGCATCGTTTTGGAGGGGAGCAGCGCATCGGATGAGTCCTCCTTGTCTGGAGAAAGCGTCCCCGTGGATAAAACAATAGGGGATAGCGTTTATACGTCCACAATCAACCAAAATGGGGCTTTGACCTGCAGGGCCACGAAAGTCGGCGCGGATACGACGCTTCGGCAAATCGTGGCGATGGTGGAGCAAGCTTCATCCACAAAGACCAAGATCAGCCGTTTGGCCGATAAGGTATCCGGCGTATTCGTGCCTACGGTTTTAGGCATTGCCACGTTGGTGTTTTTAGGATGGCTCCTCTTCGGCGGGAATTACGTCTCTTCTATGTCCGGACAAGGTGTGAGCTTATTCTCCTATTCTTTGGAAAGGGGGATTTCCGTATTGGTCGTAGCCTGCCCCTGCGCGCTTGGGTTAGCGACCCCAGTAGCCATTATGGTGGGGTCTGGGAAGGGGGCTAGAAACGGGATCCTCTTCAAAACCGCTTCTTCTTTGGAAGAGACGGGCAAGATGGATTTTGTCGTCTTAGACAAAACCGGGACCATCACCAAAGGGACCCCGGTCGTGACCGACGTCTATCCTTTCCCCGGGTATAGCGAGGACGAATTGTTTAGCCTCGCCGCTTCCCTTGAAGCATCCTCAGAACACCCTTTGGCCAAAGCGATCCGCAAAGAGGCGGAGAATAGGGGCGTTGATGTTAAGCGCGCTGAATCCTTCTCTTCTTTGCCCGGAGCGGGAGTTAAAGGAATCGTCGACGGGGAAGTTTCCTATGGGGGCAAGCCAAAAGCCTTCGATGGTGTGCTGACCCTTGAAGAGGAATGGCTAGAAAAAGGCGGGGAATATTCTGACCAAGGGAAGACACCCCTATATTTTGCAAAAGGCGGAAAAGCCATCGGCATCATCGCCGTCGCCGATACGCTTAAGGAGGATTCAAGCAAAGCGATAAGCTCCTTCAAGGCCATGGGATTAATCCCCGTGATGCTTACCGGCGATAACCATAGAACCGCTTCTTATATCGCCTCCAAAGTGGGGATCGCCTATTTCAAATCCGACGTGACGCCCGAAGGGAAGCTCTCCCTTATCAATGAGCTCAAGAAAAAGGGCAAAGTGATGATGGTGGGGGATGGCATCAACGACGCGCCTTCGCTAACTAGCGCCGACGTAGGGGTGGCCATTGGGGCGGGGAGCGACATCGCCATCGATTCGGCCGACGTCGTCCTTATGAAGGGCTCCTTGCTAGACGCCTGCGCAGCCATTAGATTGTCTCGCCTGACGTTATTGAACATAAAGGAGAACCTTTTCTGGGCGTTCTTCTATAATCTCATCATGATCCCGGTGGCCGCGGGAGCCTTTTCCGCCTTAGGCTTAGCCAAGCTTAAGCCTTGGTATGGAGCGGCTGCGATGGCTTTATCCTCTCTATGCGTCGTCCTCAACGCCTTGAGGATCAACTTCTACCATCTGTATAAGCCCTCCCACAAGAGAAAGCGCGTCAATGACGACCGAGGGCTGGAAACTTTATTTCAAGAAAGCAGCAAAGGAGAAAACAAAACCATGAACAAAGAACTCAAAGTCAAAGGAATGATGTGCCAGCATTGCGTCGCCCACGTCAAATCCGCCCTTGAAGGCGTGGATGGAGTCACTTCCGTCTCCGTCTCGCTAAAAGAGGGAAAAGCGGTCGTTTCGACTAGCAAAGAAGTCTCTGACGAAGCTTTGGTCGAGGCTGTCAAAAAAGCTGGCTACGAAGCAAAAGCCCTTTAATCCCTTAGCCCGTCTAATTGCCCCGCTTTCTGTGGTTAGGCGGGCTTTTTGCGCCCTTTTATTGGAGAGGCATCTCAAAAGAAAGGCCCCGAAGGGCCTAGATGACGCTTAAGCAAGCAAGGGGATGATTTCTTCCTGAAGCCCAGCGACGACTTCAAGCGTACCGTCGTTATTATAGAGGTCGGTCTCGCTTCTTATTCCGAAGTCCGGGGCGTAGATCCCAGGCTCATCGGAGAAGGAGGTTTGGGGGAGCAAGGCGCGTTCGTCTTTGGTCTCATAGTCGTCGAGGTTGGCCCCAGGCCCATGGGGGGAGACGTCGTCAGCGATGTTGTGCCCAACGCGGTGGAGGAAATACTCGCCATATCCGGCTTTGGAGATGATGTCCCTAGCCACGTCGTCGGCTTCATAGGCCTT
Organism: uncultured Bacteroidales bacterium; assembly: GCA_963650805.1. Lineage (GTDB taxonomy): Bacteria > Bacillota_I > Bacilli_A > RFN20 > CAG-826 > Alloenteromonas. Next base: position 33,461 of record CAVJMG010000007.1, on the reverse strand, counting down.
GACGCTTCTAAGGGGCAATTGTTCCTTCAGAAAGGCGATGACGCCGTCTCTGGCCGCTTTGACGATTTCAAAGCGCTTAGCGTAGATTTCTGGCACCTTCTCGCCAACGTAACCCATCCAAGTGATGTCGGCGTAGACGGCTTCCTCTTGGTCGAATTTCGCCCACATGTCGATAAGGACCAAGTCTCCCTTCTTGATGGGCGAATGGGTTTCCTTGGTAGGGCCGTAATGGGGATCGGAGGCATTGGGGCCGATGGCGACGATCGCAGGATCATCGTATATCATCCCTTCTTCATGAAATCTATTACAGATGAATTGCTGGATTTCGTATTCGTCTGAAACGCCTTTGGAGAGGATGTCTTCTCTTATCTTCACAAAAGCCTCGTCTTTTATCTTCAGGGCGAGTTCGCAGGCTTTTCTTTGCGCTTCCTTTCCCTTTGGGGAGATGATCGCGGTCAATGACTGCAAGACGTTCATGCTGGAGACGACTTCGATCCCAAGGGATTTGACGAAGTCGACGGAGCCATAGTCCGCTAGGCTGACGCGCATAAGCAAGCCGTTTGGGGAACAGTCCATCAGGACGCGTTTGTATGGCTTGAGGAGAATGCGTTCAAGCTCTAGCATCTGCTGCCATGTTTTGTAGACGTTGAGATCGAAGTCTTTGGCGATCTCCCCATCTTTAAGGAACACTTGGTCTATGGCGTGGCAGATGATTTGGCTTCTTCCTTTAGCGGGGATGATGACGATGATTTTGCGGGTCAGCATTTTGTGCAGGAGCAATTTGGCCACCACGGGGTTGCGGTTTTCGTAATCGACGAGGACCCAGGCCTCCGCTTGCTCTTTTGCAATGCTGTTTTGAATGCTACTTAATTCCATGGTTTCTCGGCTTTCCGTCGAGATTATACCACGCAAAAAAGCGTCTCCTTGATAGAATAGAGGCGCGATGATTACCCAAGAAGGCCTGCATTTGAATCCGGATTCTCCCTTACCTGAGCATCCTACTCCCCAATTTCAAAGAAGTTCTTATTTCAGCTTGAATGGGCGTTGGGAATTCTCCATAAGCAAAAGCAACATCCCCCCGGAGAACTACGATTCGACCATCATCGTCCCCTTTTCGGTGGAAACCCCTTTGTCTGGGATAGAACAACGGGTCAATGGGCTGGATTATCTCCATTATAGAAAGCGCTTCTTGCTCCCTGAAGGATTTGATAGTTCCAAAGTCATCCTCCATTTCGAAGCCGTTGATCAAATCGCGGACGTTTATCTTAACGGCCAGTATCTTTGCCACCACGAAGGCGGTTATCTGCCTTTTCAAATCGAATTGCCGCGTTTACTTAAGGAAAACGAATTGGTTGTTATCGTCAGCGACGATACCTCTTCTAACGTCTATCCTCGCGGCAAGCAAAGTCTGAATTCCAAAGGGATTTGGTACACCCCAACCTCGGGAATATGGGGAAGCGTATGGATGGAAAAGGTCCCGGAAAAGAGAATCCTTTCCTTGAAAGCGACCCCGGATTTCGATGAGAAGAAAATCCTATTGGCCATGGATTATGAGGGCGATTATCAAAAGGCCTACGCCGAAATCTCCTACAAAGGTCAAAAACTAGGGGAAGCTCGATTTGACGAAGAAGGGAACGCTTCCTTTGATTTATCGGACAACCTCCATCCTTGGTCTCCCTCTTCTCCGTGCCTATATGATTTGAAGCTCCATGCGGGTGGAGATGAGGTTTCCTCTTATTTTGGAATGAGGAAATTCGGCAAAACAACGCTTAACGGGAGGACCGTGTTCGCGCTTAATAACGAACCCTTCCTATTGAAGGGCGTGCTTGACCAAGGCTATTTCCCCGATGGGGGATTGACCCCGCCTAGCGACGCGGCGATGCTAAACGACATCCTTTTGGCGAAAAAGATGGGATTCAATTTAATCCGCAAGCACATCAAGGTTGAGCCGATGCGCTGGTATTACCATTGCGATCAGCAAGGGATGCTCGTCATGCAGGATTTCGTCAACAACGGCTATCCTTATAAGCCCTTATTAATCGCCTTGGCCCCGTTCTTTGGCTTCCATCTCAAGGACACGGGTAAGAAAGACCACGCGAGGTTTGGTCAAAAAGACCCCACGTCCCGCCTCTTTTTCGAAACGCAGATACCTAAGCTACCCGGGCATCTCTATAACGTCGTTTCGTTATGCAGCTACGTCATCTTCAATGAGGGTTGGGGGCAATTCGACGCAGAAAGGCTCACGAGATTGCTAAGGGAAGTCGACTCCACCAGGCTCATCGATTCCCACAGCGGATGGTACGACCAAGGCTGCGGGGACTTTTCTGGGAACCACATTTATTTCCGTCCCATAAAAATGAAAAACGACGGGAAAAGGATACTGAATCTCTCTGAATTCGGGGGATACTCCCAAAGAGTCGAAGGGCATTGCTTCTCCGAGAAGAATTTCGGCTACAAGGTTTATCGCGACAAAAGCTCCCTAAATAGGGGTATCGCTTCTTTGTTCAAGGAGCAGCTTGGCCCCCAAATCAAGAAAGAGATGATTTCCTGCTACGTCTTCACCCAATTAAGCGACGTGGAGCAGGAAACCAATGGCTTGGTTACCTACGATAGGGAGATCAACAAAGTCGATCCTGAACTGATGAGTTTGCTGAACGAGGAGATGAAATGGTGATATGAAATACGAAGCTGCTTTTTTCGATGTGGATTGGACGCTTTACGATCACGCCTCCGGCAGATTCATACCCTCTGGGATAGAAAGCGTGAAGCGCCTTGCTAAAGAGGGGGCGAAGGTTTTCATTTGCTCGGCGAGGAACTATCAAAGCATCCGCAGGTTCGGGCTTTATAAATTGGGCATCCCTTGGAGCGGCTACATCAGTTGCGCGGGAGGGATAGCCGTGGTGGGCAACCATTACGTGAAGAAAGACCTCGTCGACCCCAAAATCGTGAAAAACCTATGCCAAACCGCGTCTAAACTCGGCAGAAACACGGAAATCATCACTCCTAAATCGAGGTTCATGATTGGCCCAGCGGACGAATACACGGTTGCTTACTATAACGTCTTCAAAGACGGCATGCCCCCGATTAGGACATATAAGGGGCAGCCGAGCACGGGCGTTCTTTTCTTCGGGCCGGAGGAATTCGATGAAACCATAAAGAAGGAGAATCCGGGCCTGACCTATTTTCGTTTCGCCGAATTCGGCATGGACATCCAAATCAATCCCCACGTGAAAGGGGAGGCCATATCCGCGGTTTTGGATTATTTAAGCATTCCCAAGGAAAAAGCGATTGGCTTTGGCGATGACTTGCAAGACATATCGATGGCCTCTTCCTGCGGATGCTTCGTCTGCATGGGGAATGGCAAGGATGAGGTTAAGAAAGCGGCGACTTACGTAACCTCAAGGATTGAAGACGATGGCATCGCGAAGGCTTTGGACAAGCTCGGCGTTTTCGAGGATTGATTTCGACAAACGCGGACACATGTCCCGCTTGTTTATATTGATTAACCGAATTCCTTTATTCATAATCTCGTTCGCATGGAATGGATTGGAACAGCCATATTGCTAGGAATTGCTCTAGCGATGGACTGCCTCGCTCTCTCTATAACCGATGGGCTTGTCTATAAAGGACTCAAGGTGTGGCAAGCCTTCTTTATCGCCTTCGTTTACGCCGCGTTGCAGGGTTTGTTCCCTTTAGCGGGCTATTTCCTGGGTGAGACCTTCATTGACCATATCTCCCCTTGGCATTTGCTCGTGGCCTTTGGATTGCTTGCCATCATCGGCGGCAAGATGGCCTTCGATGGCATTAAGGGCATCATCAGGCCCGAGGAGAAGAAGGAGGGAAAATTCTCCATTCCTTCCGTTTTGCTTCAAGGCGTTGCCGATTCTATCGACGCCTTTGCCGTTGGCATCACGATTAAAGTCACCATCAATCCCACCGACCCCGCCGCCGTCAGCATGGCCACCACCCTTTGGGTCATCGGCATCATCTCCATCTGCACGTTCCTGATCTCCCTTTTCGGCGTTTTCATGGGGAAGGGGATCAACAAATTGCTCCGCGGGCATTATGAAATCGCCAATCTCTTCGGCGGGTTGGTGCTCATTGGCTTGGGCATAAAGGCGCTTGTCGACTTCATCATCGCCATGGTTTGAGCTCGTGGAATGTTTTTACCTTTTAAGGTAAAATCACGTGCATGGTCAAGGCGGCTTTAGTTTTGCAAGGCGGAGGAACGCGAGGGGCATTCACATCGGGCGTTTTGGACGTCTTCATGGCGAATGACCTTTACTTTGATTACGTCATCGGAACTTCCGCCGGGGCGCTTAATGGGTATAACTACGTCGCTAAAGACATCGGCAGGAGCAGGAAGATCATCTGCGACCTCATCAACGACAAGAAATTCCTCTCCGTCCATAACCTCATCGTCAAGAAAAGCGCGTTCGATTTCTCTTATCTCTTTTTCCAAGTCCCCAAAAGCGTCGTCCCATTCAACCAAGAGGAATTCGACGCCAGCCCGATTGACTTTTACGCCTGCACGACTTGTCTAAACGATGGTAAACCCGCTTATTTCAGAAAGAAGGACAACCCCGATTTCCTTTTGGGCTTGCAGGCTTCTTCCTCTCTTCCCTTGATTTCTAAGCCCGTCATGATTTCTGAGAAAGCTTATCTTGATGGGGGAGTCAGCGACGCGATCCCTTTCAAAAAGCCCCTTGAGGAAGGATGGGATAAAATCGTCGTGGTGACCACTAGAGACGAGAATTATAGAAAAGGGGCGTTGAAACCCTCGTATCTCCATCTTGCGAAGCGCCTATACCGCGATTACCCCGAATTCTTGAAATCCTACGAGAAGACCAATGAGGTCTATAACGCGGATACGGAAGAGATGTATTCGCTTGAAAAACAGGGGAGGCTCAAGGTCATTCGCTCCTTAGAGCCCCTTAACGTATCGCCGACGGAAACGGATTTGAAAGTGCTCGGAGGGCTTTATGAGCGCGGCAGAGAGGTTGCCCAAAATAACCTCCGGAGTTTGATGGAATATTTGGAGAAGTGAATCATGAACAAAAACGATAAGAAACAGCATCGAAGCAACAAGGGGATCGTTAATCCCAACGCGGTCAAAGACTACGTGGTTTATAAAGACACGACCCTCCTCGAATTCCTTTTCTTCAAGATGCCGGATACCCCGAAGAAGAACGTCAAATCCCTTTTGTCCCATCATCAGGTCGCCGTTGGAGGCGTACCGGTGTCCCAGTTCGATTACCCCTTGACCAAAGAAGACGTCGTCACCGTATCCAAATACCGCATCAGCAAGAAAACTAGAACCGACTTGCCCATCCTTTACGAAGACGATGACATCATCGCGCTCGATAAGCCTTCCGGCTTGCTTTCGGTGGCTACGGAAAGGGAGAAGGGGAAGACGGCTTATCGCTTGGTTTCTGATTACGTGACCAGCAGGAACAAAAAAGCCAGGATCTACGTCGTCCATCGCTTGGATGAAGATACTTCCGGCGTCCTTATATTCGCCAAAAGCCAGGAAGTCCGCGAGGAATTGCAGAAGAATTGGCAGCAAATCGTGACCAAACGCGGATATTACGCGATTGTCGAAGGGGAGATGGAGAAAGAAGAGGATACCCTTAAGAACTATCTCGTCCAGGATGGCTTCCAATTGATGAGGGTCACCAATAACCCCAAGATAGGCAAACTCGCGATCACCCATTACAAGCTCATCGAATCCAAAGGGCCCTATTCCCTTTTGAACATCGATATCGCCTCCGGCAGAAAGAACCAAATCCGCGTTCAATTAGGCAACATCGGTCATTACGTCATCGGGGATGACAAATACGGAGATCCCAGCAATCCGTTGAAGCGCCTTGGATTGCACGCTTATGAGCTTTCCTTCACGAACCCCATCAACGGGAAAGCCTATGACATCAAATCCCCCATGCCGAAAGAATTCAAATCCCTCTTCTTCGTGACTAGAGAGCAAATGAGGGAAATGAAGCAAAAGTCCGAGAACAAGAAAAAGGCAAGGGACGTCTTCGATTCCCGCGCGGCCACCAAAATCAAAAAGGGCCAAGCGAGGAGGAAGAAATTCTCTTTTGGGCGTTGAGGTGTCTTTTTCTAGATAAGGCGTATGATTTGCCCGCAAAGCGAAGGAGGCGTTATGGAAGAACAAATGGAAAATAACGGAGTCGGCAATGCCTCCGAAACGGCGTTGGACAAACATGAATCCGGATCCGCTAATAGTCTCAAATCCCTGAAAAAGGACAAGAAGGACTATTCCCAATGGTTCAGGGCCCACATGCCCTTTCTCTTTGATTGGGGGAGCGTCTTCTATTTCGGCGTCTTTTTGTTTTTGCTCGCCGTCGCTTGGGCGGGGAACCTTTTAATCGAGAATTCCGGCACCATGCTCATGGGCTGGGACTATACATGGCAATTCGTTGATTTTGCCTATGATTTCTGGGACCAGTGGAGGTCTTTCCTAACCACCGGGCGGTTCCCTTTATACGATTCCACGATTTGGATTGGCGTGGACAACATCGGATCGAATTCCTATTACAGCCTTTTCGACCCCTTCGTCGTCGTGCTCGTGCTCTTCCCTAGGGCGTGGATTCCCTTCCTTTTCGCGGTGACCACGTTTTTGAAAATCATGGTCTCCGGGCTATTGATGCGTTGGTACCTCCGTTATCTAGGCATAAGCGAGGAGGCTTCGCGCTTAGGCGGGACGGCTTTGGCTTTCTCCGGCTACATGATGTTCATGGTCGGCTTCCCCACGACGGTCTCCGCTTGCGTATACGTCCCCCTTATTTTGCTTGGTATTGATAAAGTCATCCGCGATAGGAAGCCTTATTGCCTGGTTATCGGCTTGGCCCTTATGGGAATCACCTCGTTCTTCTTCCTCGTGGTTTCCTGCATCTGGGGCGTTTGCTATGCGTTGTGGCGTTATTTCTGGTCCATAAAAAAGAGGAACGCCAAAGAGAACGTTCAAGTGATTGTCTTGGGCGTGTGCTCGTTCTTAATGGGTTTGATGCTTTGCTCTTGGACGATACTTCCCTCGATTCGTCAGTCGGCACTATCGGGCCGCTCTTCTTCCATTGGCTCGGCTTATCTATCCGCGATCCTCGCCTCACTTAAAAGCCATGACCTCAAATCCTTCTTCGGTTTGATCTTCGAGCCTGTGGGCGACCACCCTAGCCGCGAGCTGATGGGCCTGGTTTCCTTCTTCTTCCCTACGGGCGGGTACCTTTATCTTCCTTTGCTCCATACGGGGTATGACGCTTGGACGGCTTCGATATTCTGCTACACGCCGTTCATCATTCTCTTCTTCACTGGTGTCATCATCTCTTTGAAGAGGCAGCGTTGGGACCACCTCATCGCCATCTTGTTATGCTTCTATCTCATCTTCACCAACTTCGCCTATTTCTTCTTCTATGCCTTTTCTGGTAATGGCTATGGGCGCTGGTTCTTGATGCTCATCCCCGAAATCATCCTCTATGGATGCTGGGCCTTCGACGAAGCTAGGAAGGAGCCTTTCTGGGTCCGCTTCCTTGGCAGCGCCCTCTCGTTGTTTGGAACGTTATTGACGGTGCTTCTAATCAACAAGTTCCTAAGCGCCGAATCCTTTGCAAATCCCCATCATTTGACCTATTGGCCGAGCAATTACACGAAACCCGAGGATGTTGTTGGTAATTCCAACGCCCTTTGGTACATCTACGTCCAGGCGGCCTATATCGTTGCCGAAGGCGTCGTCTTCACCGCGTTCAACGCGAAGAAATGGATGCCCAAGGCCATGTTAGGCTTGCTCTGCGTCGAAATCATCGTCGCGGGCAACGCGGCTTCATCGAACTACTATTCCATCTTCAAATATTCCAAAAGCTTCATGGGCGGTACCGAGAACTTCCAGACGGCTCAGAAAGTCGCCTCCTCCATCCAAAGCGATAACCTTCCTTTCTCTAGAACTTACATCGATCAGCTCAATGGCAGCGACGCCGAGGTTAAAAGCTACAACACGGTTCTAGGCCTTGGCAGCTCCTCCACGTTCCACTCTTTGATGAACTTCGATACGGAAGAATTCGCCCTTTTAGCTACCATGAAGTCCCCGTATTCGAATTATCCCTTCAAAACCTATAACGACACCGAAATCTTCAATCCCACTTGGTCTGGGTATTACAGCAATAAGCGCTTTGGAACGGATTCGGTGCTCGGCTTCCATTATTACGCGATCAAAAACGATTATTCCAACTGGGTCGATTTCATGCCCGAGAACGTTCCCTTCGGTTCCGAGCAGATTTATAACGTCTCCGCGAAGGGGGATTCGAGCAAAGACCAGTACCGCGTCTATAAAACAGGCTCCGAGGTTTCTTCGATACTTGGGTATGCGGTGGATTCCTCTCATCTTTATCAAATCGGCAAGGAAAAGGATTCCTACATCAATAACGCCTTCTTCGACAATTCAACCGGGTATTCGGGATTCCGCAACCTCATTAGGGCCGAGGAGACTTTCCTTGATGGGGCCATCTTCGAAGACGATGCAGAGCTTCCTTCCGGAATGACATATTCCGCTGTCCCTAACGTTTCAAGCGACTACAGTCTTCTTTCTTCCTATGGGTATAAGGCCTTGCGCTTCCAATCGGGCCTAAAAGGGTATGTCGTGACCACGCCTGAAGGGGAGGGGCTTTTCCCTTCTAGCGGTCTTACGGGCAGCCCCAATGACGCCGCTTATTTCCTTGATTCGTCCAAATACAGCAGATCGGGGCTTTCTTCTTCCACTTACGCCGTGCCGGATAGAAGCCACGTTGTGTTCGAGCCGAGCTCGGGCGAGTACTTCTCCGACGATGAAGAAGGGTGCTACATCGAATTCCAGTATTGGAACGATAGGGCTCCGCGCATCCTCGTCTTTGGAGAGAAAGATGGCAAATCCAATCAGCTGCTGACATTCGAATACGGGGCATTAAGCCTCGCTAAGCAATCGGGCTACTTCAATTCGAGGTCGGCGACGTTTGGGCTTTACGTCAATGGGAAAGCCACGTCTGTCTGCTTGCTTTGGCCTAGTGGGGGAAGCGACATCAAGGTCAACCCCACCAATCTGACGATGTATGTCACCGGGAAATCCGAGATCGTCGCTAGGCAAAAGAAACTTGCCGCGTCCTCGCTTCAAAACGTCGTTAAGGACAACGCGAATCAATATTCGTTCTCCACGTCCTTCGACGAAGACAAAATCGTCGTCACCCAGCTTGGCTACGACAAAGGCTGGTCGGTCAAGGCCAAGAAAGAGGACGGCACCATCGTTTCTTGCCCCGTTTATAAACTCAACGGGGGTTTGGTGGGCTTCTTAGCCCCCAAAGGTGAAGTCACCTATACCTTGTCTTACCTCACCCCATATCTAAAAGGAGGCGTTGCCTTGGCCGTTGTGGGAGGATCCGCGCTCGTTGGGTTTGGGCTATATTCCTTCCTAAAGCACGCGAAGAAAGAAAAAGGCGAGGAAGTCCTCGCCTAATGCGTTTATTCGCCTTTGGCTTTTAGATAAAGCTCGTAGGCTTGGTTTTTGCTGATGCCGAAGCGAAGGGAAACTTCTTTGGCGGCCTCTTTGGCTTTCTTGCCTTCTTTGACGCGCGTCTCTATTTCCTTGATGAGCTGCGCCTCATTTAAAGCGTCTTCTTTTTCTTTGCTTCCCTCGACGATGATGACCATTTCCCCACGCAGGGAATCCTCATCGATGGAGAGGAACTCTTTAAGTGTTCCGCGGATGACCTCTTCGTGGGCTTTGGTGAGTTCCCGGCAGATGGTGGCTTGCCTATCTCCAAGAATTTCCTCCATTACGGCAAGGGTTTTGGCGATGCGATGGGGGGATTCATAGAAGATTATGGTTTCCTTGCGTGAGGATAAATCCATCAGTTCTGCGCGCTTTTCGCTTTCTTTCGCCGGCAAAAAGCCTTCGAAATAGAAATGGGAGGTGTCTAATCCGGAGATGGACAAAGCATTTATCGCCGCGGAGGGTCCGCTGACGACGGAGACTTTGATTCCTTCTTTGATGCATCTGGAGACCAACCTTTGGCCGGGGTCAGAAACGGTTGGGTAGCCGGCATCGGACATATAGCAAACCTTCTTCCCTTCCTTTAGGAGAGAGATGATTTGGTCCGCGGCTTCGTTTTCGTTATGCTCGTGGCAGGAAATGAAGGGCTTCTTAATTGAGAAATGGGCCATGAGTTGGCCGGAGTTGCGCGTGTCTTCCGCGGCGATGAAATCGGTTTGGGTGAGAATCTCCAAAGCCCTGGGACTCATCTCCGAAAGATTTCCGATGGGCGTGGCGATGAGGTACAGAAGCGGGGATGGGCCTTGGAAATTGAGCTCTCTAGGGGTCATTTCGAAGAACCGTTGCCTTTCGATCCGCCATGGGAGTGATAGCCGTGGTGGGGCCTATAATGGTGATTTCCATTTTGCTTGGGGCCTTGCTCGTTCCTTGGGCCATTTTGATTGTTTTGAGAATTTGGCTGATTCCTATTTTGCTTATGCTTTTTGAAGGAATTCCTGTCGCCTTTTTGCTTTTGCTGGTTGTTTTGCCTTTGGGGGTTGCTTTCCTTTGGCAGAGGCGAGATTTCTAGCCCAGGGATATCGAAGTCAGGGAGTTTGTCCTCTTTAGGAGCTTCAACGACTTTTTTGTAGGTGCCGTTCATCATGGCTTGGACGTCTTCCAAAGAGGCGGTTTTGAAATTGTCGCGCGTGGCGTTGGCGAGCTTTACCGTCCTGGAAATGATGTTGAAGGAGACGACGTGGTAGTCTCCTTCCTCTAAATGGACCACGGTCCCAAGGCGCGGGAAGTCCTTTTTCTCGATGTCATAGGTTTCGTTTTCGAAAGCCAAGCAGCAAAGCAATTTGCCGCACGGACCAGAAAGCTTTTGCACATTGAGGGTGAGCATTTGGTTTTTGGCCAAAGCGATGCCGATGGGTTGAGACCAAGTCAAGAAGGTTGAGCAGCAAAAGGGAAGCCCACAGATGCCGATGCCCCCAACTTGCCTGGCTTTTTCCCTGAAGGAAAGCTGGCGGAATTCGATGTGGGCGTGTACTAAAGGAGGAAGGGTGCGGAGCAATTCGCGGAAATCGACCCGTTTTTCGGTGGAGGTGTAGGTGATCGTGATCTTCGACCCATCGAGGTTATAATGGGCCTTCAAAGAATCCATGGCTAAGCCAAGGCGCTGAACTTCTCTTGCGATTATCGCTAAGGCCTTGCGGTCTTGCTCGAGGTTGAATTCATAGTCCTCCATGTCCCTTTTCGTCGGTTTCCTTAAAATCGGTTTCAACTGAAGGGGGGAGTGGTATAGGGTCTGCGACATCAAGGGAGTCGAAATGCTGGCCATCTCGATTCCGCTTGGGGTTTCGACAATGACGAAATCGCCTTGTTTCAAATCCGAGAAATTCGTTGAGAAATAGTAGGATTTCTCCGAATCGTTGAATTTGATCCCTACGAAATATGCGTCTTTGTTCTGCTCGTCCATGGTCGTCACTCCTTATTCAAAGTATGAAGCATATGGAGGACCAATAATCCTCCATTGATATTCGTGTCTATCTCCTGTCTCATCTTCATTAAAGACAAGAGGGCTTGGCTTGGGTCGCTGCAAGATTGAGCGATCGCCTGGCTTATTTTAGCATAGGAAGGCATTTTCAAAGGGGAGAGGTAGCGCGAAGCTACGACATCTTGGTAGAACACCGTCATGAATTCGAAGAAATAGCGAAGCGAGGGCCTTTCTTTAAGATAGCCGATTGCCTCGTTTTCTGCGACGAACCTGGCGTGCTTATTGCTTTCGCTTAGGGCTTCGATGATGGCCTCAAAAGCCATTTTGGCGTTTATATACGTCTTCGACTGGCTCTCTTCTTTGATGAGTTCCGCGTCGTTTAGGAAGAATGATAGGAGTTCTGCGTCCTTTTCTTCGATTCCTGCGGTTTTGCAGGCATTCAAAACTTCTTCCCTCGAACTCACAAGAAGTCGGATTTCCTGGCAACGTGAAATGATGGTCGGAAGCACCTTGGATTCGTTTTTGGTGGTAAGAATAGCGTAAGCGCAGGGGTTGGGTTCCTCAAGGAATTTGAGGAGGCTATTCTCGGCTTCGACGGTCATCCCCTCCACGCAGTGGATGAGGTAAACCATGATGCCTTTTTCTTCTAACGGGGTTTGCTCGAAGTAGCGGATGAGACTTTGAACCTCATCTTTTTTTATCGAGGTGTCGCTGCCGTCATAAAAGCGGTAATCGGGATAATCGAGTCGGCTGATCCTGGAGCAGGTCTCGCACGTTTCGTCGGCTAAGGGGGAGGGATTGTCGCAAAGGATGGATTTAGCGAAATACTCCCCGATCTCCTTTAAGGGTATTCCCCTCTCGCCGACGAGAAGATAAGCGTGGGCGAGTTTTTTCTCTGAAAGAGCGCGCGAAAACGTTTCGTACGCAATCGGTTGCTTTTCTTTCAGATAGGGTCCGACGTTCATAATCTGGCTTTGATTGTTTGATAGACGTTTTCGATGACTTCGTCCAAGGGTTTGGACGCGTCGATGATGACATAGCGGTCGCTGTAGCGTTTGGCTAGGGTTTGGAAGCTTTCCCTGACTTTTTGATGAAAGGCCATTTTCTCCAAATCGAGGCGGTTGACTTCTCTTCCGGAGTTAGCGGCGATCCTCTTCATCCCAATCTCCGGGTCGAGGTCGAAAAATAGGGTTAGGTCTGGGAAAGTTCCTTCGGTGGCGTATTCGTTGACCTTTGCGATTTCTTCTATTCCTAGCCCCCTAGCTCCTCCTTGATAGGCAAGGGAGGAATCGAGGTAGCGGTCGCAGAGGACGATTTTCCCTTCTTTTAAAGCGGGCCAGATTTTCTCAACGAGGTGCTGCCTTCTGCTTGCGGCGTAAAGCAAAGCCTCGGTGCGAGGATCCATGGCCGTGTTACTTTTGTCGAGGATGACGTTGCGGATTTGCTCGGAAATGGGGGTTCCCCCAGGCTCTCTGGAGACGACGGTTTGATACCCCTCATCTTGAAGGAGCGAATTGATTTTGGCCAAGACGGTGCTTTTCCCGCAACCTTCTCCGCCTTCAAAGGTGATGAATAGACTCATAGTTTCCTTCTTCCTTCCAAAGCTTTCGCTAACGTTAACGAATCGGCGTAGTCCAAGGAGGCTCCCATGGGGAGGCCATAAGCTAGGCGCGTCGCGGAGACGCCTTGCTTTTGCAAGTATTTGGCCAAGAACAAAGAGGTTGTTTCTCCTTCGATATTCGGGTTCATCGCAAGGATGACCTCTTTGATGCCTTCGTCTTTGATTCGCCTGAGCAAGGCGTCTATTTCAAGGTCTTCCGGCCCGATTCCTTTTGAGGGCGAAATGACCCCGTTTAGGACGTGGTAGACGCCGTGGTAGTCTTTTAGCCTTTCAAAGGGCAATGCGTCTTTGGGATAGCTGACTACGATGCAAGTTGAGTGGTCCCTTTCGCAATCGGAGCAAACCTCGCAGGTTTCTCCTTCCGCATAAAGGCCACAGTTGGGGCATTTATGAACGTTGGTTACGACGTCATCGATGGCTTTGGAGAATTGCTTGGCATCCTCTTTGTGCATCTCCATGACGGCGTAAGCCATCCTTTCGGCGCTTTTTTTGCCTACTCCGGGCAACTTCGAAAAAGAGTCCACCAAAGCCAAATAGCTTGGGAGTTCCTTCATTTTAGAAAAGGCCTCTTTGCCCAGTCACTTTTTCTTCGATTTCCTCGTTGGCCTTGTTGATTTGCTCGAAGGCCTCGTTGAGGGCCAAAGCGATGGCTTCCTCAAGCATTTCCTTGTTTTCGGGATCGAGGGCGTCCTTATCGATGCTGAGCGACTTGATGGTCCTGTCGCCTAAAACGACGGCTTCGACCATTCCGTTTTTCTCGACTTTGAATTCCTTGGCGTCTAATTCGGCGTGGGCCTTTTGCAGCTCGCGTTGCATCCTTTGGGCCTGCTGAATCATTTGTTGCATTTGGTTCATGGTATTTTCTCCTTTTGGGTTAACGAGGTAATTTGAGCTCGATAGAGTCTGCTTTCGGCAATTTCCCAAGCTGGGAAGCGCCGAAGTATTGGCTTTGAATTCTGTTGGAATCTTGCCTGTCTAAGCCATAGACGAACACCTTTCTTCCGAGAACCTTCTCCACGAGCTTTTGGAGGACTTTCTGGTTTTGCTGTAGATTCGCCCGGTTTTTAAGACGGGTGAAGTCGAAGTTTATCAGCAAGGCGTCTTGGCAGAGGCAGAAGGGTTTGGCTTGCGACATGAGGGCTGCGGCGTCCCCGTATTTGGGGTCGAGCTTCATTTCGTCGAATTCGCCCCATTTGGCTCTGAGGGCTTGCCGCTCGGTCTTGAATTTGCCCCCCAAGACCATGATTTGAATCACCGTCTCATCCGGCAAGACGGTGGCGTCTCCGTCTAAGGATAGGCTCTTGGCTGAATCTGGCGGGGTGACTTCTTTGGGCTTTTCAACCGGCTTAGGCGCTTCGACTTTCTTCAGCTCGGGTTTGCTTGGCGGAGCCATCGTTGGCTTAGGGGGCGCGATGGACTGCGCGGGAGCTTCCGCGGCTGCCATGAGGAAGTCCGGGGCCTCTTCGCCTTGGTAGATTTCGCTTTCCGCCGGTGCGCCTTGAGGAACTTCTTTGATTGGAGATTTGGGTTCAAATTGCTTTTTGATAGGCTGTTCAACAACGGGGTCTTTCACAACGACCGTCTCGGTGACGGGCTTAGACTCGCCCATGGAGCAAAGCTGCAAGGAGGCAAGCTCAAATAAGGAACGCACGTTAGAGACTGATTTCGTGTCGATCTGGGTTTGCAAAAGCAAATCGATCATTTTGTTGGCTTTCTCGTAGCTTAGTAAGGACACCAAAGACTTAGCTTCCTCCTCGTGCAGACTGGTGCAGAGGTCAACTCGCTTTGTCTTCTTATAGATTAAGACATCCTTGAGAATGTCTAGAAGCGAGGCTAACAGGCGTTTGACGTCAATGCCCGCATTAAGGAAAGCGTTGAGCTTTGCGAGGGTTTTGACGACGTCCCCATTGCAAATGCCCAAAAGATAATCGACTTTTTCTTTTGTGGATGCCAAGCCGAACACTGAAAGGACATCCTCTTCTTTGAGGGAGTTTCCTCCAAAAGCGAGAACTTGGTCGAGGATGGACAAAGCGTCTCTCATTCCGCCGTCGGAAAGATCGATGACTTCTTCAATGGCTTTCTCCTCATAGGAAGCGCCCTCTTTAGTGAGGATCTCTTTGATTTTGGCTTTCATGTCCTCCCGGCCGATTTTTCCAAAATCATACCGTTGGCAGCGGGAGAGGATCGTCGGAAGAACTTTGTGAGGTTCGGTGGTCGCCAAAATGAAGATGACGTGCTCAGGGGGTTCTTCCAAAGTTTTGAGCAAAGCGTTGAAAGCGCCTTGGGACATCATGTGGACTTCGTCGATGATGTAGATTTTGTAGCGTCCGCGGATTGGGGCGTAGTTGACCCGTTCTATAAGTTCGCGGACCTGATCCACGCCGTTATTGCTGGCGGCGTCGATTTCGATGACGTCAGGGTGTGAACCATTATTCAAGGCAACGCAGTTTGAACAGTGGTTGCATTGGTGGCCCGATCCTTCCTCACAATTGAGGGCTTTGGCGAAAAGCCTCGCCATTGTTGTCTTCCCCGTTCCGCGGGGTCCGCAGAAAAGATAGGCGTGAGCAATTTTTCCGTTATTAATGGAATTTCTTAAGGTACGGATAATGACCTGTTGCCCGGCGACTTCTTCGAAAGTCTGGGGTCGATATCTGTTGTATAAAGCGGTGTAGGCCATGGCAAATGGAATTATAACTTCCCACGGCCTTTCTTCCTAGGCCTAATCAAAGATTAGGAGAGGTTCCCTCCTCATGGTATAATTGCCCCCGCCTATGGAAGAAAGCATGCGTAAAAGGCTGGAAATCACCCAGTCAAGATTCAATCAAATCGAACAGGAGCTCGCCGATGAGAAAATTGGCGAGGATCTTTCCCGTCTCACCAAATTGACTAAGGAGAGGGCAAATCTAGAAGCCCCCGTCGCCAAATTCAAAGAATATCTGAAGACGGAGCAAGACTATCAAGATAGCTTTTCGCTAGAGGAATCCGGCGACCCTGATTTGGTTGAATTGGCCAAAGAGGAAAGGAAGCAAGCTCTAGAAAAGATGGAGTCTCTAGAAAAAGAACTTCAGATTCTTTTGGTTCCGAAAGATCCTAACGACGACAAAAACATCATTGTCGAAATTCGTGGCGCCGTCGGTGGTGATGAGGCCAACTTATTCGCCGGTGATTTGCTTCACATGTACGCCAAATACGCCGAAGCGCAGGGATGGAGTCTGAAACTCCTCGACGCTTCTTTGGGCGCGGCCGGTGGCTATGCGTCCGTCTCGTTTATGATAAAGGGCGAAGCCGTGTATTCGAAAATGAAGTTCGAAAGCGGGGCCCATCGCGTGCAAAGGGTTCCAAAGACAGAGTCGCAAGGACGCATTCACACCTCGACCGCGACCGTTTTGGTAATGCCTGAAGCCGAGGAGGTGGATGTTCACATTAATCCCTCCGATTTGAAAATCGATACTTACCATTCTCAAGGCGCAGGCGGGCAAAACGTCAACAAAACCGAATCCGCGGTGCGCATCACCCATTTGCCAACCGGGTTGGTCGTGGCTTGCCAAACCGAGAAAGCGCAGCTACAAAATAAGGAAATCGCCATGCAAATGATCCGCGCTAAAGTCGCTGCCTATTTCCAAGAGAAAGAGGATTCTAAGCGCGCCCAGGAGAGAAAGCTTAAAGTCGGTACTGGGGAACGTTCCGAGAAAATCCGTACATACAATTACCCCCAAAACCGCGTTACCGATCACCGCATTGGCTTCACAATCAATCAACTCGACCGCGTGATGGAAGGGGAACTTGAGCCCGTTATCGATGCCTTGGTGCATTTCGATCAGGAACAGAAGATGCTTGAAGAAGCGAAAGGGGAATGACGATGCCAAAAATCGGTGAGGTTTACAAGCAAGCCGTCATAAAGGGGAAGGGCCACGATGTTCTTTCTAACGATATTCGCCTGCTTATCGCTAAAGACAATAACTTCAAAGAACCTATCGATACCCTCTTCTATGCAGATTCGGAGATGAAGAATCTCTCTTTATTCGAAAAACAATTTGAGCGGCTTTTGCGGGGAGAACCCGTTGAATACATCGCAGAAGAGGCTTCTTTTTTGGAATTTAAGCTCCATGTGGATAAACGTGTTCTCATTCCTAGAATCGAGACCCAGGAGCTTGTCAGCAAAATTTCTGAGGAGATAAGCAAATGGTATGACCCTCGGAATTATTTGGTTTGCGCGGATGTCTGCACGGGTTCTGGCGCGATTGCCATCGCCTTGAAATCCCTCTTCCCTAATTGGCTCGTCTCCGCCTCTGACGTTTCTCAAGACGCCTTAGACGTCGCTTCGATTAACGTTAAGAAATACAACATGGGCATCCACCTCCTTCAAGGTGATGCCCTTGAACCCTTCATTAAAGATAAGACGAATTTGGATATAATCGTTTGCAACCCCCCTTACATCCTCAACCGCGATGAAACCCAGGACTCGGTTAAAAACTATGAGCCGGGTTTGGCTTTGTGGCTTGATAAAGGCAATTCCGTTTATGAGAAGATCTTCCGCGACGTCTACAAAGTCAAACGCGGGGATATCTTGATGTGCTTTGAAATCGGTTATGATCTTGAAGATTATCTCAAGGATTTGATGAAGAAATACCTCAAAGATTATGAATTCTCTTTTGAGGAAGATTTGAATGGATTGACTCGTTTCTTATTCGTGAACGTTCATTAAGGAGGAATTATGGGCAAAGTGATGTTTTGGAAAAACGTGGATGAGGCCGCCAAACTGCTGAAGGAGGGGAACCTTGTTTGCTTTCCCACCGAAACGGTTTACGGAATTGGGGCTATTTCTAGTAGCGAAGAAGCCTTTAAAAAACTCGTTGAAGCCAAGAGAAGACCTCCTGAAAAGCCTTTTACGTTGATGTGCTCCTCCTTAGGAGAAGCTGCGAAGTACTGTGAAATCGACGTTCGCTCTTTGGCGGTCATGAAGGCTTTCATGCCCGGGCAAATCACCGTATTGCTTCCCGCTAGAAAAGAGTTGGACCCTTGGATTACATTAGGCACCCCGCTTATCGGGATAAGGGTCCCAGATTCCGAAGAGGTTCTTGAACTGATCGAAAAAGTCGGTTGCCCATTGCTTGTCCCTTCCGCGAATCGATCCGGAGAGCCGACTTCTTCAACTTTCGAAGAGACCTTCAAGACATTCAAAGACGAGGCTTACATCATCAAAGGGGAATGCCGTTCCCATGTGGCTTCAACCATCGTTAAGATGGAACCGGGCATTGGAATTAGCCTCGTTAGAGAAGGCGGGATTCCTTTCGAAGAGATTGAAAAGGTCTATAACGAAGCAAAAATGAACGTTTCCTTAGGCTGCGACCATGGGGCTTTTGATTTAAAATGCGCGATTCGAAATCATCTTCAAGGCCGCGGTTTCAACGTCCTTGACGAGGGAACCGATTCTAAAGCGAGCTGCGATTATCCGGTCTTCGCCGAGAAAGTCGGGAAAGATGTCGCGGACAAGCGCGCGGATTTAGGCATCGTTTGCTGCACTTCTGGAGAAGGCGTCTGCATCGTCGCTAATAAAGTTAAGGGCGTCAGATGCGGCATCGGTTACGACGATGATTGTTCCGCCAAGCTGCGTGAGCATAACGACGCAAACGTCATCAGCTTCGGCGCTAAGTACATGAAAGAGTCCGATGTGCTTAAAAGAGTGGATATCTTCTTGCTCGCTAAATTCTCTCCATTAGAAAAACACCATAGACGTGTAGCGGAAATCGAAGAAATGGAAAAGTAATTTCGCCTTTTGGCCCATTCTTCTTTATGAATGGGGTGTGGAAGAATCTTTTGTATGTCCCGTGTGTGGGAATTCCGATCCGAAGTATATCGGCGTTAGATTGGGGAAACCTTATTGCCGAAAATGCATTTCCTTCATCGGCAAGGAGGCTCCCGAAAGAGCCCCGACGCCTTTGAGCGTTGTTTTCTCTCTGCCTTATTCGCTTTCTGAAGAGCAGGAAACTCTTTCGAAGCGGATCGTACATAACTTTCAGCATGGCATAGACACTTTGGTATACGCCGTTTGCGGTTCGGGGAAGACTGAAATTAGCTATGGCGTTATTGCCTATGCCATGGAAAGAGGGATGTCTGTAGGCTTTGCTTTGCCAAGGAGAGATGTTGTTATCGAGCTCCACGAACGGTTAGCCTCAGCCTTTCCGAAAAATAAGATTGTCGCCGTTTACGGAGGGCATTCCGATGCGCTTTCTGGTGATTGCCTGATCCTTACAACACACCAACTATATCGTTACCCAAAATATTTCGATTTGCTTGTGATGGACGAAATCGACGCATTCCCTTTCAAGGGGAGTGACGTGCTGCTTGCTATGTTTTATCGCGCGCTCAAAGGCCATTGCCTGATGATGTCAGCTACGCCTTCGAAAAAAGTGGTTTCCCTATTTAAAACAAAGGGGCATGAAATGCTTACTTTGCACACCCGATTTCATAAACATCCCATTCCGGTTCCGATGATTAAAATCATGCATAATCCCGCAAAAACGCTGTATTTGGTCCGGAAATTGCGGGAATATCGCAAAGCGAAGAAGCAATGCTTCATTTTCGTTCCGACCATCGATTTATGCGATTCGCTTTATCTAAAAGTCGCCTTATTCGCCCCTAACGGCAACTACGTTTCCTCAAAAAGAGAAGGCAGAGCGCAGATTATCGAGCGCTTCAAAAAGGGGAAATATGCCTATTTGATTACTACGGCCGTGCTTGAAAGGGGAATCACTGTGAAAGACCTTCAGGTCATCGTTTTCGATGCCCATTCTTCGATTTACGATGCGGCAAGCCTTATACAAATCGCCGGTAGGGCGGGGAGGAAATTCGATGCGCCAACAGGGGAAGTTACTTTCATCGCCGACAAAGAAACTCGTGCTATGGTTGCAGCGAAAAAGGAAATCGAGTACTGCAACAGTTTTCTGTAAAGTTTGCTTTAAAGCCATCACGTCCCCATCCTTTTTGCTTTTTTCCTCAGGGAGCAGATGCCTCTGTCCACGTTGCTTTGCGGAGATGGGACCTGTTTATCGCAGATGGAAATATCGGAAAATCCCTTGTCTGGCCCTCTACGTTTATAACTCGACTATCAGGACTCTTCTTTATCAATTCAAAGGGTGCGGGGACTATGAATTAAAGGATGTTTTCTTTGGATATCCCGCTTTTTTGTTGCATTTACGTTACCGAGGCTACACGATCGTCCCGGCCCCTTCTTCGAAAAGCCATAACGAAAAACGGGGGTTTAATCAGGTTGTCGCCATGTGCGAATGCCTCAAACTTCCCATGGGCTTTTACCTTGAAAAGCGCGTCGAGGCAAAACAAAGCGACCTCTCCGCTAGAGAAAGGGCGAAAATCGGCAAATACATGGCGTATGTTGGCCCGAATAGTTTGAAGAATAAGAAAATCCTCTTCGTGGATGACGTCTATACGACCGGTTCAACGGCGAAATCTTGCCTTGATTTGCTCCTTGAGAGACACCCGAAAAAACTAGCCCTTTTGGTCATGTCTAGAGGGGTTATGAAATAGGACTTTTGACCGCGTTGCTTACCATTTCTTGAAATGGTAGAATTTGTCGGCTTTTCTGTGAGGAGTTTTTTGTGGGTAATTTCATTGAATCAATCTTCCATCTCGAAAAACGCGAATTGAACCGGTATGCCAAACAGGCTGACCGCGTCATGAGCTACGAGGAACAAATGAAGGCGTTAAGCGACGATGAGCTTCGCGCCAAAACGAAAGAGTTTCAGGAGGCTTTGCGTTCCAAGACAAAGACCTTAGAGGACATCAAATTCGAGGCTTTCGCCGTCGCTAGAGAAGGCGGCCGCAGGGCTTTGGGCCAATTCCCTTTCAAAGTTCAGATCATCGGCGCTTTGGTTCTTAATGACGGCAACATCGCCGAAATGAGAACCGGCGAAGGTAAAACTCTTACCGCGACCATGGCCGTTTATTTGAACGCCCTCACCGGCGAAGGCGTCCACGTCATCACCGTTAACGAATACCTCGCCGAGCGCGATGCCAATTGGATGGGTCAGGTCTATCGTTTCCTCGGTCTTACCGTCGGCGTCAACTTAGCGTCTAAAAGCCCCGCGGAAAAGAAAGAGGCCTACCTTTGCGACATCACCTACACGACCAACTCTGAGCTAGGCTTCGATTACCTCCGCGACAACATGACGCAATCTCTTGAAAACCGCGTTCTCCGCGGCTTGAAGTTCTGCGTCGTCGACGAAGCCGACTCCGTTTTAATCGATGAATCTCGCACGCCTCTCATCATTTCCGGTGGCCAAAAGGCTGCCGCTAGCCAATACATGGTTGCCGACCGCTTCGTCAAAACCCTTCGCAAAGAAAAGGATTTCACGATCGACATCAAAACGAAGACTTGCTCTCTCACCGATGAAGGCAACAACAAAGCTGAAAGGATGTTCGGCATCCGCAATCTCTACGACCCCGAGAACCAGGATTTGGTCCACAGAATTCACCAGGCTTTGAAAGCTAACTTCATCATGGCTCGCGACGTCGAATACATGGTCGACGCGGAACGCCAGATTCAACTCATCGACCAGTTTACTGGCCGTATCATGAAAGGCCGCGAATACAATGACGGCCTTCAGCAAGCCATTCAAGCCAAAGAGGGCGTTGAAATCAAACAAGAGACCATCGTCTTGGCCACGATTACCTACCAGAATTTCTTCCGCCTCTACAAAAAGCTTTCCGGTATGACCGGTACGGCCAAAACGGAGGAAGAGGAATTCGAGAAGATCTACAACATGAAGGTCATCGTCATTCCGACCAACCGCCCAATTCAGCGTATCGACGACGATGACATCATCTATGGCACCCATGCCGCTAAGCTTAAAGGCTTAATCGAGGAAGTTAAGAAACGCCACGAATCCGGTCAACCCATTCTTATCGGCACGGTTTCAGTCGAAAGCAATGAGGAAATCTCGAAATTGCTCACGGCCGCTGGGGTTCCCCACGAAGTCCTCAACGCCAAAAACCAGGCTCGCGAGGCGGAGATTATTTCTCACGCTGGCGAAAGAGGCGCGGTTACTTTGGCCACCAACATGGCGGGCCGTGGCACCGACATTAAACTCAACGATGAGGTTAGGAAGCTCGGTGGCTTGTGCGTCTTTGGGACTGAGCGTCATGAATCTAGACGTATCGACAACCAGCTCCGCGGACGTTCCGGACGTCAGGGAGATCCCGGCTATTCCCGTTTCTACGTTTGCTTTGACGACGAATTGCTTCGCCGCTTCGTTAACGACAACATCCGGGAAACGTTCCAAAAGCAACTCGGCGATGACCATTTGGAAAATAAGATGCTCCAGAACGTCGTCACCAACGCACAAAAGCAAATCGAGGGTAGGAACTTCGACACTCGTAAAAACCTCCTTGATTACGATGATGTCTTGGCTAAGCAAAGACAAATCATCTACGACCGCCGCGACAAAATCATGCTCGCCGGCGACATCAATGAGCTCGTGCATTCCTTCTTCTCCGATACGGGCAAATTCTTGGCCAAGAAAGCCACGAACCCCGGTAGAGACGAGGGCCTTATTTCCGGCGAAGCCCTTAAAAAGCTTATTGAGCCGGCGTTTGTCCCAGTTGGGGAGTTCCCTGCTCGTGCTTATGACGAAGCCGCCGTTGACGAAGGCGGCGAGGACCTGGGCGAATACCTGTACGCCGCTTATTTAAAGAAGCGCGAGACTTGGCCCGCCGATCAAGCCGATAGGGTTGAGCGTTCCATCTCCTTGTCCGTTATCGACAGGAACTGGACCAAGCACATCGACACCATGGCTCACCTACGTGAAGGAATTGGCTTGCGTTCCTACGCCCAGACCAATCCATTGCAGGATTACGTCAATGAAGGTTATGCCCTCTTCCGCGAGATGAATTCCAACATCGCCGTCGACTGCGTTTATAACTTCATGAACGTCCGCCTTGTCCGTCAGGAGCCTGAGCCTGAACAGGTCGTTGCGGAGCAGAGCGAGGAAAAGAAGGACGGAACGTCCGAGCAACTCGAAGTCGAGCATCCTGAATACACGCCGAGCGAAGAGAAAAAAGACGACTCCGAAAATCAATAACCCCGCAAAAACCACTCAAAGAATCAAAGGAATACTATGAAAGAGCTAGTCGAGTTAAAACAAAAAGCCCTCAATTTGGGCGAAGTAGTCTCGCATCTCGGTGATTCTCTTTGACCTCACAAGTCTGAAGAAAGAAATCGCCGACCTCGAGAACAGGCAAAACCAAGAAGGCTTTTGGGATGACCAAAAATCCGCCATGGTGGTCGTAAACCGTCTCTCCGACATCAAGGAGAAGGTTAACGGCTACGAAAAAGCCTCAGCGGACTTGAAGGATATCAATGACCTTCTTTCCTCTTGCGACGATAAAGACACGGAGATGCTTGAGCTCATCGAATCGATGGAATCCGATTTGGAATCCTCTTCGAAAGAGCTCCGCGCCATTTTGCTTTTCTCCGGTGAATACGATGCCTTGAATTGCACTTTGGATATTCATCCCGGCGCCGGCGGAACCGAGGCTCAAGACTGGGCTTCGATGCTTCTTCGTATGTATGGCCGTTGGGCCGAAAGGCATAACTTCAAATGCCAGGTCATTTCCATCGAAGATGGGGATGAGGCCGGCATCAAATCCGCCATCATCAAGATTTCTGGGCATAATGCCTATGGAATGCTCAAAGGCGAAAAAGGCGTTCACCGTTTGGTTAGGATTTCTCCTTTCGACGCCAATGCTAGAAGGCACACATCCTTCTCTTCCGTCAACGTCGTTCCTGAGTTCGGCCCTGTTGCCGACGTCGTCATCGACCCTAAGGATCTACGAATCGATATCTTCAGATCTGGAGGAGCAGGGGGGCAGAACGTCAACAAAGTTTCCTCCGCCGTCCGTATCACCCACATCCCCACAGGCATCGTTGTTTCTTCCGAGGCCGAGCGCGACCAGCCCAAGAACAAGGCCAACTGCATGGCCATGCTTAGGGACAAACTCATGCAAAAGAAAGTTGAAGAACGAGAAGCGAAGATGAAATCCATCATCGGCGTTCAGAAAAACATCGAATGGGGCTCCCAAATCCGCTCATACGTTTTCCAACCCTATCAGATGGTGAAAGACCACCGTACCGACGCCGAAACCGGTAATGTCCAAGCCGTCATGGACGGCGACATCGACCTCTTCATCTACGCCTATTTGGAGATGGAGGCCAAAAATGCAGACGCTGCGAAAGTTGTGGAATAACCAAAAAGTCCGTAAAACCGTCATCAATTATTTGCTTATTACTCTCGGGTGCCTTGTTTTGGCTGCAGGTACTGTTGCTTTCTTATTACCCTTAGATTTGGTCAATGGGGGTGTTAGCGGCGTTTCCGTCATTGTTAACCATTATCTAGAGCCAATCGTCGGCTTCCCCGTTCAAGACATCGTTGCTTGGGTGATTCAGGTGTTGCTGCTTATCGTGAGCTTCATCTTCTTGGGGAAGAAATTCACTCTGCATACAGTTTATGCGACTCTTCTTTACCCTGCTTTACTGACTCTTTTGATGCGCACGCACGCTTTGGATTTCATTTCATCGTCGCTGTCCCCTGAAGGCGCCGGCGATTTGCAAATCGTCTATACGTTGCTCGCCGGCATTTTCGGAGGAGCTTTCTCCGGCGCTGGTGTGGCCATCACATTCCTTGGCGATGGCTCTACGGGAGGGTTTGATGTCCTTGCCGCGATTTCCGCTAAATACACCCCCGTTAAAGAAGGGACTGCGACTTTCGTTGTTGATGCAACCATCGTTATCGTTGGCATCATTTGCTTAAGGGATATCCCAAACGGCCTTATTGGCATCCTTTCCGCGCTTACTTGCGCTTTGGTCGTCCAATACGTTTACGTCCATTCTAACACCTATGTTATCGCCGATATCATTTCCGACAAAACGGATGAAATAATGGCATACGTGCATCAAAAAATGGAACACGGGACCACTATCATCGACGCTGTTGGCGGCTATACCGGCCAGAAACGCAAAATCCTTCGTGTGGCTTTCCATAAAAAGGAGCTCACGAGCTTCCGTGCTTTTATCGCCGAGACCGATTCTCGCGCTTTCGTTTCATTTACCCAAGCTTCCATGATTAACGGCGAAGGCTTCGCTCCGCTTGTGAGCAAAAAAGGCAAGAAAGATGAGTGATGTCCAAGGCTACGAAAATCGGCCCTTTGAACTCAAGGCGCCATTTTCGCCAACAGGGGATCAGCCTGCCGCCATTGCCAAATTGCTTGAACGCGTAAAAGAAAATAAGCAAATCCAAGTCGTTTTAGGCGCTACCGGGACGGGGAAGACCTTTACCGACGCCAATATCATCGCTGCCTTGAATCGTCCCACTTTGGTCATGGTCCATAATAAGACGTTGGCTAGTCAGCTTTACGGCGAATTCAAAAGTCTGTTTCCCAATAACAGGGTTGAGTATTTCATTTCGAACTTCGATTTTTACCAACCTGAGGCCTATATACCGAAAACCGATACTTACATTGATAAAAACGCTGTCATGAACGAAGAAATCGACATGATGCGGACCTCGGCCATGAATTCGGTTCTTTCTCGACGCGATACGATTGTTGTTGCTTCTGTCGCCGCTATTTACGGATTAAGCGACCCCGCGGAGTACCAAGGCCTCATCTTCGAAATCCGCCAAGGGGAAGAACTCGATCGGAAAGGCCTTTACCGGCAGTTGATTGAAGCCCAATACACGAGGAATAATCTCGAACTCAAACCTGGCACATTCCGAGTTAGAGGAGATGTTATCGATATCGCCCCGGCGACCCATGATTACTATATCCGCATTGATTGCTTCGGCGATGAGGTGGAGTCTATTTCCCAAGTCGACACCGTCACCGGCGAAATTCAAAGAACCTTCGCGACTTATCCTATTTTCCCTGCTTATGACCATGCTTCAACCAGAGCAAGAATCGAAAAAGCCTGCAAAAGCATCGATAAAGAGCTCGAAGAGCGCCTTTCCTATTTTCGGAAAGAGGGGAAACTCCTTGAAGCGGAACGCCTTGAAATGAGGACGAGACAAGATATCGAAAGCATGCTCGAATTCGGCAGATGCCCCGGGATTGAAAACTATTCTCGCCATATCGATGGGAGGAAAGAAGGACAGAGACCTTACACGTTATTAGACTACATGCCTAAGGATTTCCTTTTGCTCCTTGACGAGTCTCACGTCACCATCCCCCAAATCCGCGGGATGTACAATGGGGATAGGTCGAGGAAAATGACGCTTGTGGAATATGGCTTCCGTTTGCCTAGCGCTTTGGATAACCGCCCTTTGAACTTCCCTGAGTTTGAAAGCCTTATGCCTTCTTCCGTCATTTGCACCTCTGCAACACCTGGGGATTATGAACTCGAAAAGTGCGGTGGTGAGGTCGTGGAACAGATCATTCGCCCAACGGGCCTTCTTGACCCTGAAATCTTTGTCCGTCCTACCTTAGGCCAAATCAACGACCTTCTTTTCGAAATAGAAGAGAGAATTAAAAAGAGCGAAAGGGTGATGATCGTCACCTTAACCATCAAAATGGCCGAGGATTTGACCGCTTATCTCCGTGAGAGGAACATCAAGGTCACTTATTTGCATAACGAGACCAAAACCCTTGAAAGGACCGAGATTATCTATCAGCTTCGCAAAGGGAAATATGATGTCTTGGTCGGCATCAATTTGCTTCGTGAGGGTTTGGATATCCCAGAAGTCTCTTTAATTGCCATTTTAGACGCGGACAAAGAGGGCTTCTTACGTTCCACCCGTTCTTTGATTCAAATCATCGGCCGCGCGGCAAGAAACGCAAATGGGAAGGTTATCATGTACGCCGATTGCGTCTCCGACTCCATGAAAGAAGCCATTGAAGAAACAAACAGACGTAGGGGCATACAGCAAGAATACAACGAAAAATATGGGATTGTCCCAACGACAATCCTCAAGCCTATTTCCGCTCCGATGCATAATAGCGGAGAAGAAAGCGAAATTGCGAAAATCGAGCAGGGCAAGATGTCGACAAAGGAAATGCAGAAGCGCATCGCGGAGCTCGATAAGCAGATGAGAGCAGCCGCAAAAGCCTATGATTTCGAAAAAGCCGCGGAATTGCGCGATATTATGTTTGAACTGAAAGCATCTCTGGAGGAAAAAAGATGAAGCCTTTCAAAGCCTACCTTTTTGATTTCGACGGTACGCTATTCGATAGTCGTGAGTCTTTGCTTCCGGTTTGGAAATACGGCTTTGCTAAAATGGGCGTTGATAACGTGACCGATGCGCTGTGCGAGGAATTTATGCACCATAACCTTTCTTATGCCGCTAAGGAAACGGGAATCACGGATTTCTCCGCTTTCTTGCAGGCGATAACCGAAGCTTTGGACTTCCCCGAAAATATTGCTGTCATGAAGATGTTTCCAGATACGGTGGCTGTGATTTCCACCCTTTTTGGGAAGGGTTTGCCATTAGGGATCGTTTCAAGCAATACCTCTTCCCATATTCAAAAAGCACTTTCTAGCAAGAACGTGGATCGATATTTCTCCGCTTTGTCTTGCTCTGATGAATACGAAAAAGGGAAACCCGACGCTGAGCCTTGCTTGCTCTGCTTGCAAAAACTCGGTTTAAGCCCTAGCAAAGAGGTTTGCTATGTCGGTGATTCTTTGCAAGATTATGAATGCGCCTTAAATGCCGGAGTCAAAGGGATTCTCCTTGATAGAGATGGGCGTTATAACGATTTCTCCGGAACGAAAATCGCCTCTCTCTACGAACTTGTTTTTTAGTTGTAACAAGCCTGAGAAAAGTCTATCCTTTATTAGCCCAAGAGAAAGGAGCAAGAATTATGAAATGGTATGACATCGTCTTCGTTATCGTTTCCTTGATCGTCATCATTTTGGCTTTGCTCCAAGGCGGTAAATCCGAAGGCGCTTCCGGTGCCATCACCGGTGGCGGCCTTAATGTCTTCGCCAAAACGAAAGAACGTGGTTCGGAGAAAGTCATCACCTATCTGACGTTTGGATTCGCGATTGTCTTCCTCTTCATCGCCTTGCTGATCTCAGTCACGACGAAATCTAGCAGCGGAACCGACAGCAGCTCAAGCGCTTCCATCGAAGCCGCCATCGCCCTTCTCTGAGCCTTGTCTATTAGCCCCTTCGTCTGAAGGGGTTTTCTTTTTGCCTACGTGGTATAGACTTTCCCCATGGAAATTCGCGATTTTGTAAAACTTAGAAAAGAGGCTTTGTCTAGCCAAATCAAAACCATGGCGAGGCCGCCCCGTTTGATGATTATTCTTGCTAACGATGATCCTGCTTCCGCCTCTTACGATCGGGGGAAAATGAAAGACGGCGCTGAAATTGGCGCGCTTGTCGAAATGAGGAAATTCTCACCGGATGTCAGCGAGCAAGAACTCCTTTCTTGCATTGAACAATATAACAATGACGATTCAATCGATGGCATCATTGTTCAGCTCCCCCTTCCCAAGCACATTTCTGAAGAGAAGGTCAAAAGGACGGTAGACCCACAGAAAGACGTCGATGGGTTCCATCCCCTTTCTTCGTTTTTGCCCTGCACCCCTTATGGGATAATCCTTTATCTGGAGGAGATTGGTTTCTCCTTCAGGGGGAAGAATGCGGTGGTTCTTGGTAGGAGCAACATCGTCGGGAAACCCATGGCTAAATTGCTACTAGCGAAGGATTGCAACGTGACCGTGCTCCATAGCAAGACCAGCGAAGAAGACAAAGCCTTTTATTTGGGGCACGCCGATTTGATAGTCGTCGCCATCGGCAGGCAAGGCTTCTTGGATAACCGCTTCAAATACAAGGAAGACGCCGTTATCGTAGACGTTGGAATTAACCGCGGAGAGGATATGAAACTCCACGGCGATGCCGTTCCTAATCTCCCGGTTAAACTACAAACTCCAGTTCCTGGTGGAGTGGGGCTTCTTACGAGAATCGCCTTAATGGAAAACCTCGTTAAAGCCTACGAGAATAAGCAAAAGTAAATTAAAAAAGCGCAACATATTGCGGTGTTGCGCTTTTTGAATGGCTTTTTGCGGACTTATTCGCCCTTTTCGTCTTTGCTTTCGATTTGCTTGACGGGGGTGGACTCAATCTCTTTCACTTCGGTGGATTCAATGACGTCTGCGGCTGCAGTTTTCTCTTCGGGCTGAGGAGCGGGCTCTTCTTGCTTCTTAACAGAGTTGCTCTTCTTTCCCTTTTCCTCGGCCTTTTGTTTCTTCTTGCGCTTTGTGGCGGAGATGGTGACGATAGCGATTTGAGCAATGGCGGCAATCGCGAGGACTGAGCCCGTCAAGATGAGGGAAATCCTGTCGCCAGCTTCTTTGGAAACGTTATAAACGACGACGATGAACACGCCAACGCCAACAAGAATCGCACCGAAGATAATCTCAAGAATCGGCATGAAGTATTTTTCGGTCGCTTTCTTGATGAGAGTAAGAATTGAGAAAATAAGGAACAGCAGGCCGATGACCATCATTCCGATAGCCATGAAATAGACCATGGTCTGAATGAAGACATCCTGCAAAACGACCATGATGACGATGCCGAGAGTAATTTCAAAGCCTCCGACGAGCATCACGGGTTCCTCCATGCGATTTTCTTCTTTAAGGAAGCTCATGATGATGCGGAGAAGACCGTCGAGGATGACGAATGAGGCGACTGAATAGGTTAAAATCGTCCCCATATTGCCCTTGAAATCAGCGCTTTGGTTATCCAGGCATCCGAAGACGATGGATACGACTCCGGCGGCCAATAAAATGACGGCTTCGACGATGTTCCAAATCGTCCAGAATGAATTGACTTGTTTTTCGTTTGCTAAAGGTTTTTGTGCCATGTTTCTTTCTTTTTTCCTTCCAGCGATTAGTATAGTCGAGAAAGGCGAAAAAAGATGAAAAAAACATATCTAAAAGAATACGCAAAATTGCTTGTTGTCTCAGGCCTTGCCCTTAAGAAAGGACAGTACGTCATTATCCAAGCTAACTGCGACCAAGAAAACTTCGTCGCGCTTGTGGTGGAGGAGTGCTACAAAGCCGGCGCTAAGAAAGTCATTGTCAAATGGGGCTCCCAAAAAGTCTCCCGTGTGGCTCTTAAGAGGGCGCACACCTCCGTTTTATCTGAGGTTTTGCCCTATGAAGTCGAAGAAGCCAAATGGAATGCGGAAAATTTGCCATGCTTCCTTTGGATCGATTCTGACGATCCGGACGGGAACAAAGGCATCGACGCTAAAAAATCCGCCGCGATTCGCGTTGCTAGATACAAACAGATTGGGCAATACAAAGAATCCATGGAGAACAAGTATCAGTGGTGCATCGCTGGAGCCCCTTCTCCGGAATGGGCCAAAAAAGTTTTCCCCAATGAGCGTAAAAGCGCCGCGATGGAAAAGCTTTGGGAGGCGATTTTGGCTACCTCTAGGGCCACTGATGGGAACGGAATCGCCAATTGGGAAGAGCACAACAAGGATTTGAAGAAGCGTTGCGCCTATTTGAATTCACTTCGACTCAAGCAACTACATTACACTTCGAGCAATGGCACCGACCTTACGGTTGGACTAATCCCCGGGGTTATCTTCCAAGGGGGTGGCGAGAAGACTTTGGGCGCGGATTTCGAATTTCAGCCGAACATCCCTTCGGAAGAATGCTTCACCTCGCCTAGGAAAGGTGAAGCCGAAGGCGTCGTCTATAGCGCGAAACCTTTGGTTTACAACGGACAGCTCATTAAGAATTTCCACATCGTTTTCCACGAAGGCAAAGCCGTTGAAGCTTATGCGGAAGAAGGGGAAGAAGCCCTCCGCTCTATTCTTTCCTTAGATGAGGGGAGCGCTTATTTAGGTGAATGCGCCTTGGTACCATTTGATTCTCCCATTAACAACACGGGTCTACTTTTTTATAACACCCTATACGATGAAAATGCCTGCTGCCATTTGGCGTTGGGCCGTGGGTTTAATGAGCTTTATCCCGAGTACGAGAAATACACGCCCGAGGAAATCCGCTCCTTCGGCATCAATTTCTCCATGTCCCACGTCGACTTCATGATTGGGTCGAAAGATCTCAACATCGTCGGGACGAAGGAAAACGGAGAAGAAGTCCAACTCTTCAAAGACGGAAACTGGGCCTTTGAACTTTAAATCTGTTCTAATTGAATAAGGTTTCGGAATTCGATTGATTTGCCCCCGATGTAAAGGCGGCGCTCATCCACGTTTATCTTCCTTATCGTCCCTTCGAGTTCGAACAAATGACCGCTTTCCCAATACTTGGCTCTAAGCAATTCGTTTTGGTAATGAGTGAGAATCCAATTGATTTCCTCCGCTCTGTCGGAAGAGATTGATGGCTTGGGGATGCGGCTTTTCTTTTCCAGCATCTCCGCGAGGTATTTCCCTTGCTCGACCAAGGATTGATAAGGGGCCCATTTCATCATGCCGCGATCATAGTTTTCGTTCATGCCTTGTGCCCTCCTATTTGTTGGTGTTTTTCTCTAATAGTCGAATCTTCAAGCAAAGAGCTTGCTCTTAAAACGGCGTTTTTACCGTAAAGCGCGGATATTTTGTCCATTGCATTGATGACGTTTTTGGATTCTTCTTCCTTTTCGGGGGTGGAGAATAGGTTAAGCTGCTGCGATTCACTATCGCTGAGACTCGAAAACCCTATCCCAAGTCCCCGCACGGGCATGCCTTCATAATATTGCCCAAGCAATCCGAGAATGGCCTCATAGAGTCTATCATTCGAATCCGTTGGATAGGCAAATGAAGATTGCCTGGAAAACCCAGAAGATTTGCATGAGGCGTTATATCGAACCATCAAGGATACAGTTTTCGCTTTTTGCTTGGACATTCTTAAACGGAAGCAAAGGTCGTCGCACATTTCGCGCAGGATGAGTTTCGTGCCTTCAAGATCATAATCTTTGATCAACGTCTGCCCAATGGAGAGATTCTTTTCCTTGGGGACGTACTTCTCGCGGATGTTGGTTAAATCCACTCCGTTAGCTAAATCGTGCAGTTGCCTGCCCATGACTCCGAATTCATTTTCAAGAAAGGAAACGTCGGTTTTGGCGATGCCCTCTAACGAAGATATCCCCATTTTCTTCAAATGGGCAACCGTCCCATAGGAGATCCCCCAAACGTCCATCAAGGGGACTTTCCATAATTTTGTTGGGACGTCTTCCATGCTCCATCTAGCTAAGTATGGCGGTTTCTTTTTTCCTTCTTGGTCCATGCACACTTTGGCTAAGAACATGTTTGGCCCTAATCCCGCAGTCGCAAGCAGGCCTAATTCTTGTTTGATTTTCCTTTGGATTTTTTGGACGAGTTCCTCGGCGGAGCAGTGGTTCATCTCTAGATAAGGGGTTAAACGGAGAAAGGACTCATCGATTGAATAAACGTGCAAATCCTCGATGGAAACGAAATCTAAGAAGATAGAAACGACTTTTGCAGACATTTTCACATAATATTCCATCCGCGGAACGGCGTAAATCATCCCGTCGACCTTAGGGAGGTCCTTTAACCTTTCTACGTTTTTCGCGCCGTATTTGGATTTGAGATAAGGCGTCACGGACATGACGATGGTGTTCTCCGTCCTCTCGGGGTCGCAGACGGCAAGAGGGGTGGAGAAAATATCCAGACCGCGCGCGGCGCATTCGCAGCTGGCGTAGAAACTCTTCATGTCGATGACCGCGTAGACCTCATCCATAGGCTATTATAATAAAGGATGTTTTTTATGTTTTGAGTCTTGATTTTCCGCTCATCCATCTAAGGGAATCTCTTTTCGAAAGGGGTGTTTCGATGGCTTCTTTGGAAAGGGAAGAAAGTTTGACCTTGTACGAAAAAAGACAAAAAAGGAACGTGAAAAACTTTTCAGGGATTCCGGTGACACC
This sequence comes from uncultured Bacteroidales bacterium, assembly GCA_963650805.1. GTDB lineage: Bacteria > Bacillota_I > Bacilli_A > RFN20 > CAG-826 > Alloenteromonas. The sequence continues at coordinate 427 of CAVJMG010000007.1, read as the reverse complement.
GATTTTTCCTTCCTTGTAAAGGGCGGATAGATAGATATAATTAGTCCGCGTCGGGCCTTTAGCTCAGTTGGGAGAGCGCTTCCTTCGCAAGGAAGAGGTCGCCGGTTCGAATCCGGTAAGGTCCACCATTGAGTGAAATGCTAGGTTTGATGGGAAACGTCAAACCTTTTTTAGTGCCTTTTGCCCCCACGGCTGTTGGATACCAGAAACTACAAAACGGTATTAAAAACGAACAAAAATACTTTAGATAGCTGACCTCCCGATTTGATGCAAATTCTGTGATTTAGAACCTCCGATTTGATGTAATTTTATGGTTTTTCAACTTCCGATTTGATGCATTTAATTGAATAAACCCAAAATTAGAAATATTATTAAGCCCTAGTTAATCGAAAATTTAGCACTACATTTACAAATTCAGCGATTTCTT
>CAVJMG010000006.1:20274-87010 GCA_963650805.1 uncultured Bacteroidales bacterium | reverse complement strand
TAAGTTCCGAAAACGCGCTAGGTTTTCATAAAACGGACTTAACTATAAGAATTCGGGCGAATTTCGCACATCCAAAAAGGAACGTAACGCTCCTTCCTTAGTCTAAATAGAAGGGATTGATTTGAGAAAACGGGATGCATCAGCCTCGGTCAGTCACGAAGGGAGGCACTAAGGATAGGCGCCCGAACCTTCCAGTCAACATTTCTTGTGGAAAAGCGGATGGAGGTGAGTATAATAACCATCGCCGGGACGTAGCACAGCTTGGTAGTGCACTACCTTGGGGTGGTAGGGGTCACGGGTTCGAATCCCGTCGTTCCGACCATTTTCGGAGAAATGGGCTTGGCGTAATTCGCCAGGCTTTTTTTATTGCATTACCCAATCGAAGTGCGAATGTGGTTTAAAAAGAAACGAAGACAAGCTATCTTGAAAGTTCAAATGGCCTTTAGTCGCCCTTGCCGAAACTCACATAACAATCCATCCACCAACAGTAGCTCATTTGCCACCCCAAACAGTCAAAGCCTATAATTCCGGCGAATGATAGAAGCGAATGGCCTGACGAAAAGTTACTCTCGCAACGGGGAAGCGTTTAAAGCGCTGGACTCCGTAAGCCTGTCTTTGCCCTCTCGTGGATTTATTTCCATCGAAGGAGAATCCGGGGCCGGGAAATCAACCCTGCTCAACGAATTGGCTCTTTTAGACACACCCGACAGTGGTCACGTGTATTACGAAAACACTGAAGCCGCAAAGAAGAACGCGACTAAGCTCCGTGACCGCTACGTCTCTTTCGTTCCCCAGGAAGGTGGCCTAATAGAAGACCTCACCGTTGAACAAAATCTCCTATTTTTCGCAAAAGACTCAACTTTGGTTAGCGAAACGTTGAAACAATTAGGCGTCGAAGCGAAACTTGATGCCAAAGTCTGCGATCTATCAGGCGGGGAGAAAAAGAGAATTTGCATCGCTCGTTGTCTCCTCAAGAAGAGTCCTTGCGTATTTATGGACGAGCCAACTGCAGATTTAGACGAAGCGAACGCAAAAAGAATTTTCGAAATAGGGAAGCAGCTATCCACCACTCGCCTTGTTGTTTTCACTACCCATGATAGCGAATTCGCTAAGAGTTATTGCGATGGCCGCATCATTATGTCCGAAGGGAAAATCATAGAAAATTCCGTGCAATGTGAGCGGTTTCCCCGTGACAGGATTGCCGAGAGTCCAGTAAAAGCAAAGCTGCCTTTCATGGTGGCGCTTCCTTTGGTTTTGCATACAGCGCAGCATAAGAAAGGAAGAGTTTTTGGCAGCTTATTGGCTTCAGTCTTGTCCTTGTGCGCCTTTTCCGTTCTTTATTCGATCACCTTATTCGGATCCGAGAAAGCCTTTTCGTCGGCACTAGAATCAAGTCAAATCTCTTTCGTTCCCTTATTGGAAAATCTAGGAAGCCAAAGTAGCGGCGCCGAAGAATGGTTTCCAATACGCCAAAAAGAAGCAAACGAAATGGCGAATGAGTTCAAAACCGCTACCCCCTGCATCATCGGAACGCAAAGCGAAACCAACCTCCCCGTTTTCGTTTTTCCTTACCAAGCCGGCATGAAATTCGAGGGCGTAGAAATCAAGGAGCCTCAAACGGGCGAATGCGTTTGCACTTCCTTTCTTGCAACGAAAGAGCTGAACACAAAACTCATTAACGATTTTTCAAGTGTCGATGCTTCTTATATTGTTTCTCAAAGCATCGAAATTCAAAAACACCCCCAAGCGCCCGATAATCCTTCAAACCTAAAATCATATTACGAAGATTTGATGCAAAACTTTAGTTATGTAATCGTTAATCAAACCGATTTCCTGAAAACTTTTGCATTAACCAACCCAGTTCTGCTTCCAGCGTCCAATTTTTTAGCCGATGCGACGGTTTCGTCCGACCGCTATTTCAAAGAAAAAGTAGGGTACGGCGTTTTTTCGAATCAAGTCATCACAAGCGGTAGAAGTCCAACCCAGCAAAACGAGGTTATCGTTTCAAGCGCTTTCTTATCCCGCATGTCTTTGCAAAATGAGGAAAGCAAAATAATCGGCAAAGAATATTCCTATCGGAAGTCGCAGTATACGGATAAAACAAGTCCTTACTTTAGACAAAGCATTGAATTGGGCGATGTTTTGGGCTCGGTCACCATTGTAGGCATAACCGATAACGAAGAGTGTGACGTTTTGTTAAACTCCGATGACGCCAAAAAAACATCGCATGAGCTTCTTTATTTTTCAGGAGGCGTCGCGGTCTATAAGTCTAACGCCGCCAATTTGCCGAAGAAATTGGCATCCTTTCGTTATATGTCGTCTCTAACCGCCTTTTCGCCAGTTTATCAAGCTCAGCAGTTCGCCGAATCCCCAATAAACAAAATCCTTTTTGCCGGAGCCTTTGCGACGCTCGTTATAGCCCTCATCACTGCCACAACATGCATCGCCTCATTGTTCCAATATAGAGAAGACGCGTTCCGCGTGCTACGATTGATTGGTGTCAACGAAAAAACGCTTTTCCTATTCTTTTCATCTTTTGGCATTTCTTTCTCGCTTATTTCATGTTTGCTGGGATCATTGGCCGCCGGGCTGGTTCTTCTCTTGCTAAATCAGTCATTATACGGGTTTTTAACCGTGTATTCGTTGGTTTTCTCCACTCCTTTAATTTCTATCGGATCGCTCTTGCTCATATGTGGGGCAACTCATTTGGCGCGGGTTTTAAAAATCAAAATTTCCATGTAATGGATATGTTTTTGCTTGACGCATATTGACAATGAAAGAAACCGAACCATATAATTCAAATATGAAATTTAAATTAATTGGCCCTTTAGCTTTAGCCGCATGCTTGCTTTCCTTTGGTGTCGAAAAAGGATGCACCTATCGCTTTTCGAAATTGAATGCGAATTCAACGGACGCTTTTCAAGGCCACTGTGACGCCTATGGGTTCACGATTTCCAGCAATTGGGTGCCTTATAAAATGTCCGATTTTGAAACTCCGTCTTATCAATTCAACGATAACGGCGAAGCTCAATATAGAACTAACATTCAACAAATTCTGTTAAGAAACAACAAAGCTAGCGACACATACGCTTTCGCTTATAGAGTAACCGAATCTCCGATGGCGACCCGGAGAAATTGGGGATTTATGGGCATTGGGAGCTATGGTGACGATTGGTATTGCAGTTCCGTCAAAACAACCATCGATTTCCCCGCCAATTACGAATTGTGCAATTGGGCTCCAGAAAATTTATCCAACAATTATTCCGGAACAATAGGGATTTCCGCTGGAAGCGCCGGATATCAATTAAGTGCCAGTGTGAATTTTACAAACCAATCAGTTGAGATTAAAAGCGAATCAAACGTCGCGAAGAATCATTTCGAAGCATACTACCACTCAACAGTTTTGAATTCGGCGTCTCATTCAACGATGAAATTTTACGGTTTCTGCACATTTAGGACGTCATCCTCAAACGTTTCCATTACCGTTAAACATCAAGCCAATTATTACGGAAGAGAATTCCATGGCGTTTGCGGCGATTTATTGTCCTATACTTATTAACAATGTTAGTCGTTACTGATCTTACCAAAGCATTCGAAGGCGACCGTAAAACCGTTCTAGCCGTTGATCATGTAAATTTATCCCTTCCCAGCCAGGGTTTTGTTTTCATCGTCGGGCGGTCGGGTTCTGGGAAAACAACATTGATAAGCCTTCTGTCGGGCCTATTAACTCCCACTAATGGAAAAATAACGCTTGATGGGCAAGAGCTTAACCAGTCGCTTCGCTCCGATAAGGTTTCCGTCTTGTTTCAAGAGCATAACCTTATCGAGGACATGACTTGCAAAGAAAATCTTTCTTTGGTTTGCGAAGACGATAATCAAATTCAAAGCGTCTTGGCCAACCTCCACATGAAAGATAAATTAAACCAAAAGGTTGCAAATCTTTCCGGGGGCGAAAAAAAGCGGATATCAATCGGGCGGAGCCTTTTAGAAAACGCCTCCATCCTAGTTTTGGATGAGCCCACCGCGAACCTCGATAAAAGAAACGCAACAGACGTCTTCGATCTTTTAAAAGAACTATCAAAGACAAAACTCGTTCTCGCCGTCAGCCACGACAAAGAGAGCGCAGAAAAATACGGCGATTTCATCTACGAAATGAAAGAAGGAAAAATAGCATCGCTTAAAACGCCGGCTTCAGATGAAAACGCGGTCTTGGCGCCTCAAGCGCCCGATAATGTAGGCAGAAAAAGCAAAATGCACGCGCATTTCTTTTTGTCTTTCTCTCAAAAAACAATTTGGAAACGCCCAGGAAAAACATTAGGCTCCTTGTTTTTGTCCTGCTTTTCTTTTGCGTTAGCCACCCTGCTTTCTTCATTATCCTTTTTTCAATTAGATAGCAGTTTATCCAACGCCTTCAAAGATAGCGGGTCTTCGTTTATTCCCATCGTCTCGCTCCACCCAGAAGATTTAGCATCAAAAACCATTGAAAAGGCAGAAGACGTCTTCCCAAGTTTTTTGTCCTCGCTTTCTTCGACTGAAAACCAGACAAAACTCAACTTGCAAATATTCCCTTACCAAGAAGGGATGAAAATCAAAGGAAGGGCAATTCAAAACCCCGAAAAAGGCAGTTGCGTTACAACCTCCCTAGTTTCCGAACTCGCCGAAAAATCAATTTCGATTGACTGGGGAGAAAACAAAAATCGCGCCTTCGAAACCGCCGAGATAATCGAATCAGGGGATTTGGACCAAATAAAAGAATGGTATCTCCAATCTAAAAACGAGCGCGGAGAAATTGATTCCTCTTCGGAATTTTACCGGTTCTCTCAGCGATCTTCGTATATCCAAGGCTACGGATTCGTAATTTTGAACAATGAGGATTTCAGGGATGCTTTCACCCGTACCTCCACCGTCACTTTGCCCGCTTCCGATTTTCTCCTTTCCTATACTTACGACGATTTGACCTATGTAACCAAAGATGTAAATTACCTCCACTACGCTGCACAACCGCTCACTTATGGACGCGCGCCAGAAAAGGAAGGCGAAGCCGTGATTTCAGAGGCTTTCTTTAAACACGCCACATACGCTTTAGATAGTGATGACCCAACATCAATATTGAATAAAACGTTTCATTACCGCGATTTATCTAGCAGCATATCCAAAATCCCGGTGAGAATGGACCTTTTGTTCCCCTCAATCACAATCGTCGGAATTTCAACCGACACCTCTTCGGAAGTCTATATGCACCCAGCAGACTTTGAAAAAGCGGCAAACGAAATTACTTATTCTCAGATTGAAACTTTCGCTTTGAACAACGATCCGTCTTCATTAGCGAAAATCCTAAGCCAAAATAAAAACGATTATTCCACATCCCTTTACGGCACTTCGCCGAGTTATTTCATGGAATCAACAAAAACCTCGCCGATATTCCCTTATATCGTTGCAGCGACGGTCATCTTGCTAATTCTTTCAACCGTCTTTACCATGATGATTTGCAGCGAAAACGTAGGTCTTAGGAAAAGGGAAATTGCCTTGCTCGAATCGTTGGGCATTTCCAAAAAATCGATACAGGGATGCTTTCTTTTCCAAAATGGAATATCCGGACTCGGCTCTTTCTTGGTGGCTTTAATTCTAGTGTACCCCTCTTTGTATATTGTAAACGCAGTGCTGAAATCCCCGTCTGTATTCGGCGTTGCCTACAACGTCCTCGCCATAAGCCCTTTGTCAATTTTAATTGGCTTCGCTTGTTATGCTGCGGCGACGTTACTGAGCACGATTCTTCCTCTGCTCCGCATCTCCAAGATCGACATCTTGGAAGTGCTGAAGAAAAATTAAACTTCGGGATCGGCGATTTGCTCGGATGAACTTTGACCGATCTCTCTATCCATTCTTTTTAGGCCATAAACAATAAAAGGGATGCAAGCTAGACAAGAGGCGAAATCGCTGGCCATTTGGGTAAGACAAAGCCCGGTTCTCCCCCATAATGCGCCGAAGGCAAAAAGAAAGGCTACATAGAATAAGCCGCTTCTAGCCGCAGAAACAAAGGTGGCGGGAACCACGTAATTCACCGCCTGAAGGTACATTCCAGTCACCACGGATATGGCCGAAACGGGAAAAGCAATGCAAGTAAAGCGCAAAGCTTCCGCGCCAATATCAATTAGCAAAGGATCGTCTTTTCTAAACCACGCGACAATCGTTGGGGCTAAGAAATAGCCAAATAACGAAATCGCCAAAGCGTAAACGCTTCCTACCCCAATCGCGAACCAGAAGGCCTTCTTCACCCTATCAGGGCGCTTCGCCCCGTAGTTAAATCCGCACACCGGCTGAAATCCCTGCCCAAAGCCGATGACGATGGAAGAAGCGAAATTGACGGCCCTAGACGCAACGGAAAACGCTGCGATTGCAGAATCGGCTTCTTCGCTAGCCATATATAGCGCCGCAGCGTTGTTCAAAAACACAGAAGAAAGAGCCAAAAGGCCTTGCCTCCCCAAAGAAGGGAGGCCGCCTTTAACGATTTCCAAAGTCAACTCTTTGCTCACCTTAAAGGATTTGATGTGGATGGGGACGCCGCCTTTTTGTCTTTCAAGGAAAAACAGCAATACCCATGAAATGATTTGGGAAATCATGGTCGCTAATCCAGCCCCGGCCACGCCCATATTGAAAACGAAGATGAACAAGGGATCTAAACCGATATTGATAATAGCGCCCGCCAATATGCCAATCATGGCCATAGAAGCATTGCCTTGGAAGCGCATGAGATTATTAAGAACCAAGGAAGTCATAATAAAGGGCGAGGCAATCGCAATATAAAGGAAATAATCCCTCGCGTCGGGCAATATCGTCTCCGTCGCCCCCATCATCCTCAAAAGGGGATCCATGAAAATAAGGCCAACGGCCATGAAAATGAGGCCGCACATAAAGCAAGAGAAGAAACTCAACGATGCCATTTGCTCGGCCTTTTCCTCTTGCTTAGCCCCCAAAGCACGCGATATGAAATTGCCCGCCCCGTGACCGAAGAAAAAAGCAAAGGCCTGAATGATGGCCATATAGGCGAATACAACCCCTACCGCCGCCGTGGCTTGGGTCGAAATTCTCCCTACGAAAGCCGTGTCGGCCATGTTGTAAATGCTGGTGATCAAGACAGAAACAATCGAAGGCAAAGCCAACCGAGTCACTAAACCCGGAATCTTACCCTTGGTCATCAAATCGAATTTGCTCATGTTTTGCTTCATAATGGGGAGTTTATGCCCTTTCGCAAGAGTTTCAACAACGCTTTCAGCGGTTAAAGCAAAAGGAACAATCCGCTTTCCCGCGAGCGCCCATGAAATCAGCGACAACAATTTGCGCAGACGTAAGAAAAGCCCCAAGGTTATTTCCCTGGGGCTTAAGATAGTTCTTATTCGCCGAACTTCTTGATGTCGGACCAACGCTGCTTCGCGTAGGCTTCGCACTTGTTGAGGAGTTCTTCAGCGTGCTCGGGGTTGACCACGGGGAGCTGAGAGAAGCGTGTCTCATGCATGATGAAGTCGCGGAGTTTGGAGAAATCGGGCTCTTTGCAATCGATTTGGAGCGGGCTCTTGCCTTGCTCTTTGAGGCGAGGATCGAATCTCCAAGTGGTGAAGTAGCCGCAGTCGACGGCCATCTTCTCCTCTTTGATGGAGTTGACCAGGCCGCCTTTGATGTGCTGCTCGGCGCAGGGGCAATAGCAGAGCACCAAGGAGGGGCCGTTATAGCTTTCGGCCTCTTTGAGGGCTTTGATCGCCGCGGCGGGGTTGGCGCCAAGAGCGATTTGAGCGACATAGACGTGCCCATAGGCCATGGCCATCAAAGCGAGATTCTTCTTCGCTTCTTTCTTGCCGGAAGCGGAGAATTTGTTGATAGAGCCGGTCTGAGAGGATTTGGAGCACTGGCCGCCGGTGTTGGAATAGACTTCGGTGTCGAGGACCAAGACGTTGACGTCGGCTTCGTTGGCCAAGACATGATCGAGTCCGCCGTAGCCGATATCGTAGCTCCAGCCGTCGCCGCCAATGATCCAAACGGATTTGTCGACGAGGTCGTTCTTGTAATTGAGGATATCCTTAACCGCCTCGTTCTTGCTCTTGGAAGCAAGCTCAAGAAGTTCGGGGACGATGCGCTTTTCCTCATCGCGGTTTTTGACGTTAGCGAGGTATTCGTCGATCTTTTGCTTGAGCTCAGGCTCGACGTCTTCGGCTTTCTTCGCTTCCTCTAAAGTGGAGCAAATGGCGGAAAGCTTCTGATCGGTGGCGATTCTCATGCCAAAGCCGAATTCAGCGTTGTCTTCGAAGAGGGAGTTGTCCCAAGCCACGCCGTCTTTGCCGTGGTCATTGACGAAGGGAGTAAGCGGGGTGGAACCGCAATAGATGGAAGAGCAACCGGTGGCGTTAGCAACAAGCATGTCTTTGCCAAAGAGCTGGCTGACGATGCGGTAATAAGGAGCTTCGCCGCAGCCCGCGCAAGCGCCGGAAACTTCCATGTAGGGCTTCTTGAAGCCAAGACCCTTGACGCCGTTTTCGATCGGAGCGGGGAATTGATTGGCTTTGACGGAAACCTTGGAATAGCAATAGTCGGCGGCTTCTTGCTCGGAACGGGCTTTGTGGGCATCGACCATGTAAAGAGCGTATTCGGAGGCATCAGCGCGCTTCTTGCCTTCTTTGACCGCCTTCATATCGGCGACTTTGTTGGCTTGGCACTCAGAGACGCAAAGACCGCAGCCAATGCAGTTTTCAGTCGCGACGGAAATGCGGAACTTGAGCGATTTGTCCGCGGTTCCGATGGCGGGTTTGAGATTGGCCTTGACCACTTCGGGGGCGTTTTCGACCTCTTTTTCGTCAAGGAGGTAAGCGCGGATGGTGGCGTGGGGGCAAACGAAGGCGCACTGGTTGCACTCAATGCATTTGGCAGGATTCCACACAGGGACCCTGTCGGCGATTGCCCTCTTCTGGCGGAAGGTGATGTTCTCGTTCATCGTGCCGTCAAGAAGCTCATGCTTGGTGAAGGCGCTGGTGGGCAATTCGTCGCCATCGAGGCGATCGATGATTTCGACGTATTCGTCGTAATAAGTGTCGCCAGAATCAGCAGCGGCCACTTTCTTGGAGGAAAGCTCAATCCAGCTGGGATCGACTTCGATGCGGCGGAGCCCCTTGGGGCCGGCGTCGATGGCGTTCCAGTTTTGCTGAACGATTTCCATGCCTTTTTTGGCGTAGGTCTTCTCGGCGAATTTCTTCATCCATTTCTCGGCTTCGGAATAATCCATGATCTGCGGAGAAAGTTTGAAGAAGGCAGCTTGAAGGGTGGTGTTGGTATGACGGCCCATGCCGCATTCGGCGGCAAGTTTATTGGCGTCAATGACGTAGAAGTTGGCCTTCTTCTCAGCGAGGAGGTGCTTCATGCGGTTGGGCATGGATTTGATGAGGGTCTCATCGTCCATGTTGGTGTTGAGCAAGAAGGTGCCGCCCTCTTTGAGGTTGGCGATCATGTCGAACTTGAAGATGTAGGTATCAAGAGAGCAGGAGATGAAATCCGCGTTTTTGACGTAATACTCGCTGTGGATCGGCTCTTTGCCGAAGCGGAGGTGGCTCCTGGTGGTGCCGCCGGCTTTGCGGGAGTCATACTGGAAATAGGCCTGCGCGTATTGATGGGTGGCGTCGCCAATGATCTTGATGGAGCTCTTGTTGGCGGAGACGGTGCCGTCGGAACCTAAGCCATAGAAGAGGCAAGAGGTGTAGTTCTGCGGAATCTTGAAGGATTCGTCGACGGGGATGGAAAGATGGGTGACATCGTCTTTGATGCCGACGGTGAAGCCGGTCCAGACCTTCTCGGCATTGAGGAAGTCGTAGACGGATTTGACGTCTTTGGGCTGGGTGTCTTTAGAAGAAAGGCCATAACGTCCACCGATGATTTTGATGTCGGAGCGGCCTTCTTTGGAAAGGGCGGCCAAAACATCAAGATAAAGCGGCTCGCCTTCAGCGCCCATTTCTTTGGTGCGGTCGAGCACGGCAATCTTTTTGACCGAGGCGGGAATGGCTTCGGAAAGCAATTTGCTGGAGAAGGGGCGATAGAGGTGAACTTCGACCAAGCCGACCTTTTCGCCGGCTTTGTTGAGGGCGTCCACCACTTCCATGGCGGTCTCGTTGACCGAGCCCATGGCGACGATCACGCGTTCGGCGTTGGGGTCGCCATAATAGACGAACGGCGCGTATTTCCTGCCGGTGAGACGGGTGGCCTCGTCGAAATACTTCTGAGCAATTTCGATAACGTGAGAATAATGCTCATTCTGAGCTTCACGGCCCTGGAAATAGATATCATCGTTCTCGGCACCACCACGGGTGACAGCGTGAGAATGGGGGTTCAAAGCGCGGGCACGGAATTCCTCGACCTTTTCCCAAGGCATGAGTTTCTTCCATTCCTCGGGGTCGACGAATTCAACGTTCTGAACTTCGTGAGAGGTGCGGAAACCATCGAAGAAATGGCAAACCGGAGCCGAGGATTCGATGGCGACCAAATGCGCCACAGGAGCCAAGTCGGCAATTTCCTGAACGGAGTTGGAAACGATCATGGTGATGCCGGTCTGACGGATGGCCATGACGTCTTGGTGGTCGCCGAAGATTGACAAAGAGCGAGTAGCGAGGGAACGCGCGGCAACATGCATAACCGCGGGGAGCAATTCACCGCACCATTTGTAGATGTTAGGAATCATCAAGAGCAAGCCTTGGGAAGCGGTATAGGTCGTAGCCAAGGACCCGCCTTGAAGCGCGCCGTGGACAGCGCCAGAAGCACCGGCCTCGGATTCCATCTCCACCACTTTAACGGGGTGTCCAAAGAAATTTTTCTGCCCCTTTGATGCGAACACATCGACATTTTCCGCCATCGGGGAAGAGGGGGTGATGGGGAAAATTGCCGCTACTTCGGTGAAGTAGTAGCTTTCCATCGCGGCAGCAGTATTGCCGTCGACGGATTTCATCGTCTTTTTGATTTCTGCCATGAATGCAAAATCTCCTTAACGCCGTTAGTATAGGAACTTTGACGGGCGCATTCAACGAAATGAAATGAAAAGCCCCCTAAGGGGGCTAACGTAGAAAAAGGGAGTTTAATTGACAATACATGTTAAGTATTATTTACTTATATACCGCTTTTATTTCGCCCCTTTGTGTTTCTTTTTCTATCCAAAAATCGTCATTCCAAGGCTATCTTTAAGCGTAAAAAAGGCTCCATTACGCCTTTTGGAAAGGCGGCATCGCCATCAATCTCTTTGTCAATTGATGCAAGCTTCAAAAAAGCAAAAAGCCCTTTGCTCGCGCTCTCATACATGTTGCGGCAAAGGGCTTTGATCGTTTATTTCTTTTTCTTCTTCGCGGCGGCTTTTTTCGCTTTCTCTCTTCTAGCCTTCCGCTCATTGACAACGAGTTTGTGAAGAATCTTCAAGTCCTTGTCATTAAGCTCAAAGCTCGGATCGACAAGCCCGCCTGCCGTAGTCATCTTTTTGTAGACGAAGTCGGTGATGCCTTTGTATTCAAGCACGTCTTTTTTTCTAACCGGAGGGGTTGAAGGCGCTTTGGCTTTCTTGGGGGCATCGTAGTTCTTTATGTATTCTTCGATCTGAGGCAAAAGCTCTTTGCAATTAATCGAAGGGTCCATAAGTATCATTGGGGAGAAAGCCAAAAGCTGCTGCCCTAACACGTCGGGATAGATCCCGACCAAAGTAGAGAGTTCCTCTAGATCGATGTATTTTTTCTTGCCTTTTTTCAAGGAGGCGGCGATCCTCTGGGCTTGGCGTTTAGTTGGCTTACTCATATTCAATGTGATTATAAGGCGAAACGCGAATAAGGGCACCCGTCCCCGTTCTTTTTCGTAAAAAACGGCAAAACTGTTGGCGCGTGCTTTATTCAAGCTCATTCGCAGACAATGCGCTTTGCGGTGAAAACCTCTTGCGTTTTTTCGTTTTAGTTCGATAGTCTATAGGTTTCTTTCAAGGAGATTATCATAAACAAAAAATGGCTTATGGCCCTATCGGCCTCGCTCCTCCTCGTCTCTTGCTCTGGGGGGAACGCCTCCTCAAGCGAGACGCCCCAGCCTCTCTCATCAAGCGAACCAGAAAGCTCTTCCATTGATTCAACTAGCAAAGAATCATCAGAATCTTCAAGCGAAAGCTCGTCGGAATCCATCAGTGAAGAAGTTGTCGGCGACGATCATTTCGCCTTATCCGAAGACAAGTCCTGCTTCACCCTCATCAGCTGCCCGGACACCTTCGCCAGCGATTATGCCGTGCCCTCCGAATACAAAGGGCTCCCGGTCAAGGCAATCGCCAGCACGGCCTTCAAAAGCGCGCTTTTGATTGCCAAATTGACCATCCCGAACACCGTTACTTACATCGAAAAGGGGGCCTTGAGCCCCCTGTGCAGCACTTTGGCCTCCTTGGTGACCCCTTTCGTTGGACAAAGCGCGGAAGAGGAAAACGCTTATCTTGGTGAAATGTTCGGCATCGGAAACGTCACAGGCAAGAATGCGACCAGCTATTACGCCTCCAAATTCAAATCTCTCACCATCACCAATCAAAAGAAGCTCCCTAATGGCGTATTGGCTGGGTGCGACACATTGGAAACCTTGGTTTTGGAAAATTGCCAAGAGCTTGGCGCAAGCGCCGTCAACGGCCTAGAAAAGCTCACATCGATAACCCTTCCTAACGGTTTGCTGAAAATCGGCAGAGGTGCTTTGGGCAACAATAGTTCCCTTTCCTCGCTTTCAATCCCGGACACAGTGACGACAATCGAAGGCCAAGCATTCGTGGGCTTAGCATTCGAAACATTCACATTGCCAAAAAATCTAGAAAACTTCGCCTATTACCAAGACATGCCCAACTTGAAAGAATGGGTCATCTCCTCCGAGAACGAGCATTTCAAAACCGCGGACGGAGTGCTTTATTCCAAAGACGAGACGGTTTTGATCAATTTTCCTCAGGCAAAAGACGCTTCCTCCTTCGTTTTGAAGGAAACGGTCGCGACAATCGGGCAGTACGCTTTCTTCATGACGAACGTCGGCACGCTTGACTTAAGTCATGTCCATTCCATCGAGGGCTACGCCTTCTACGCTTGCACCGCGATGAAGGAGGCACATTTCGGAAATTGCTTAACCCGCATCGGAAGCGCCGCTTTCTCTAGCACCGGCCTCACCGCTATCGATTTCCCTTCCGCCTTAAACGAAGGAATAAACTTCGAAGCAGAAAACATGGTCTTTGCGTCTTGTTCTCGTCTTGAGAGCGTCATCTTGCCTAGCTACATCGCCTCAATCCAAGACTCTTGGTTCGCTTCTTGTTCCAGCCTTTCATCGTTAACCGTTTTAGGATCTCTAGCCTATTTAGGAATCAACGCCTTAAGGGGAACCGCAATTTCGGAATTGGAATTGACCTTCGCCAATCAAGCCGAAATCAAAAGCGGCGTGTTTGCCGAAAGCGCAATCGACAAACTTATCTTCCATTTCGATGAAGACGTCACCGTTTATCCCGTCGTCCCCTCCATCGGAATCGGGGCCACGCCTTCCATCATCGTCGATAGCGAAGATATCGCGGCCACTTTGAAGCAGGCTTGGGGCAACTGCCCGGATTTAGCCGCTCTGATTCAAACCGCTCAGGCAATTTCAGAAGAGTTCATCATCGAAGATGGAACCCTTGTTCGTTATGACGTATCTAAATCTAAGAATCCTACAAAAATCATCATTCCTGATACGGTGACCAAAATCGCTAAAAGCGTCTTCGTTTCTTTGTCACAAGCCCAGTACATCTACATTCCCAGCTCGGTGACCACAATTGAAGTCGATGCTTTCAAAAGCAATCCGAATGTCTTGGAAATCGAATTCGGTCACGACGACCCAACCATTCTAGCCAGTGAAACCTTTTTCTATCGCCAGATTGGAGCCGGAAGCTACAACCACACCGTATACGTAATCAAGGATTCCGCGAAAGCCAAAGCGTTCAAAAGCATGTTCTCTTTATATAAGCCTGAACACATTGCCACCCCGGAAGAAGTGACCATCGACTATGCGCGAAAAGAGATCTACAACGCGGACAAATCGGTCATCTACGGCTATGGGGGAAATGAGGAGAACTACGTCTTCATCGACTCCGTCAAAGAAGTCGGGGCTTCCGCCTTCATCAACAAAAAAGCCGTCAAAACCGTGAATTGGAACAACGCTGAGAAGATAGATTCCAACGCGTTCTCTCATTGTTCTCTCGCGGAAGTGGCGCTTGGCGAAAAAGTCACTTCGATCGGAAGCAACGCGTTCAGCTACTCCAACGGCTTGGAGTCGATCTCCATCCAAGGCGCGACAGAAATCGGAGATTATGCGTTCTACGGAGACGAAGAAGAAAGCGCCTATACTGTGACCTCATTCGATTTAGGGGACGCCGTAAAAAGTATCGGAAGCAACGCGTTCTCCTATATTCTTGGCGAGGTTGAGGTTTTCATCCCCGCTTCTTGCACCAGCATTGAGCCATCCGCCTTCGATTATTTCTCCGATTCAGAAGATTCCTCCATCTACTTCGCCGCTAGCTTGAGCACCTATCGTTCCGAAGCCAACAGTTATTGGGACGAAGACGATTGTTGGCTCGATGATTTCCTATCCGCGGCTTGGGACAATAACGAAGTCACCGTCGCCTTCTATAGCGATACTGAGCCGAGCGAAGAAGAACAAGGGTTTGACTGCTCTTATTGGCATTACGACGAATCCGGAGCAAAAACGCTTTACTGATTTGACTAATCCTTCAAGCATCCGATTGGGACGACGAGCACACCGTCGTCCCTTTTATATCCATATTTGGTCCCGGTAATGATCAATTTCAGATCAGGCATTCTTATCTGGGGCTTTTTTTCGATGTTGTGTGCTTGAATCAAAAACTCAAGCTTATTCAAATGGCAGCTCGCTTCCTCAATGCTATCCGTCCCTAACTTAAATTCAATCAGCGCATATCTGCCATCGTTTAAATGCAGTACGCAATCGGCTTCTAAGCCAAGCTTGTCGCGATAATAAGAGACTTCACCCCCAAGAGCTTGAGAATAAACTTTTAGATCTCTGATGCAAAGCGTCTCGAAAATGAAGCCAAAGCTTTTGAGTTCAGTCTTATATACGGTGGGCGAACCCCCTAAAGCCGCTACCGCAATTGAGGGATCGACGAATTCTCTCTTCCTTCCGCTTCGCGCAGCCGTCTTAGAACGCAAGGACGGACACCATCCATAAATGTCTTCAACGACAAAAAGTCTTTCAAGGGCCTCAATATAGTCATCTAAGGTGGCTTCGGAAATGTGATTAGTGGCGTTGACGTCTTCGATAAGGCTTACTTTTTTCGCAAGCGTAGAAATGTTCCGCGCGTAGCTCCTCAATACCGCTCGCATGGTTTGGGGGTTCCTTTTGGTGTGATCGACTGCGCTAGCGTCCCGGGAATATATCTGCTCGAAATAATCTTTTGCCACAGCGAGCTGAGCCTCTTTGTCATCCATCAGCACGCTGGCTGGCCATCCGCCCCGACACGCGGCAAAAACAATATCATCTAAAGTTAAGTCCGTTCGACACCCTTTTTCCAAAGCATCTTTCTTATCAAACAAATCGAGCAAGGATACGGAACCATTGGATTCTTTAGACTCAAACAGCGACATTGGATACATCTTTAAGGTCGATATTCTCCCCGTTCCAGTGTGCCTTGTCTCTTCCGTTCTCGCAGTAGAACCCGTAAGTATGAAATGTCCTTGGCCATGCTGCTCATCGCAATAAGATCTGACGGCGTCCCAGATATTGGGCGCGTCCTGCCATTCGTCGATCAAACGCGGCTGTTCCCCGTCTAGAAGCGCAGAAGGATTTATCTTTGCGGTATAAATTAATTCATCTTTATTGGGATCCCTTTGCAGCATTATCTTGCTTTTTGCCTTTTGCAAAGCAGTCTCGGTTTTCCCGCACCATTTAGGGCCAACAATATTTGTTGCGCCAAATGCTCTCAGTTTCAAATCAAGAAGTTTATCAACAATTCTTGGATAATAATTATGTTCGCTCATGCCATAACCTCACCATAATTCCGATGTAATTATAAATGTTTTTGGATTCGTTATGGTTTTTTTCCATAATTCATTGAGGTTTTTTTCCATATTTTGTTGAGGTTTTTTTCTATTCAAGTTTTATTGATAACGAAAAAGCATACCCCGCTTCCGCGTTTCTAGGGGAAAACGGAAGGCAAGGTATGCGGCTGTTGTTATTTAAAGAATGTCAAATCTTATAGATGTGAAGGAACTCGCTATAATCGTTTACTTCGTAGACAACGATTTTGAGTTTGTCGGTCTCATTGACGAAAGTCTCGTCATCTTCGCTTGTGTAGCCAATAGTCTTCAAATAAGCCTTGTATTTTTTAACGTAATCCACATCTATTCCGTCGTTCATCGTGACAATGAAGTAATACGGCTCTTCTTCGTAATCGCAATACCAGCCGTCAAAACTATTCCCGCTATCATAGACAGACTGATCGAAGAGGAAGGGCACCTTGTTCGCAGTTTCTTCGCCAAAGGCTTCTTTCAACCCATCAATGACGGTATCCGACTTATCGTCGGCCCAAGTGGGTCTTTCCGACGGATTTAGGGCGGCGATGGCCTCATCAAGGTTCGTTTTCATCTCCACCGGCAAGGCAGTCGCAGAATAGTCGAAGTCAATTGTTTCAGTCCCGCCTCGATAGGCAAACTCCATGGAGGAAATCTTCCCTTCAGAAAGATTCATCTTTAAGGAGGAGGCATCCACGGTCAAAGGATTGTAGACGTTGCCGATATAGGAACCAATGTTGATGATGTCGCCATAGGAAGAAAGGATATTCTCGGATTTCGTTAGAACTTCGCTAGAGATGGAGAAATTAACGATATCAGAGAGTGACTTGCTGACGGGTTGCTTCTCAAGAGTGATTTTGTTGAACTCGTCAAAGGAGAAGCGATAGAGACTTCCATCCTTTTGATAATAGCCCGTCCCCAAAGACTCCATTTTCCCAAGCGAGCCGTCTTCGGAAGAAACAAGGTAGGTTCCCTTAAGATAGAAATCCTCTCCTTTAACCGTCTTGGTGACTCGGGAGCCTTCCCAAGCGGAATCTTTTTCCACGCTAGTGAAAACGGAGGAATCTTGGTTCAAGTAAGAAAGATACCCTTTGATTTGGGCGTCATCTTTGGAAGCTTCTTTCTTTTTGGCGCCGGAAATGACGTTAGGCGTAGCCTCAACGCGGGTGTCGGCGTACCTATAGAAGAAGTTGCCGGTGAAGCTATCTTGCAGCATCCCGGTGGAGAAGACGAGCTGACTGACTTTGCCGTCCACCACTTTTGCTTTGATTTCTTGAACTTTCCATTGCTCGAAATTGAGGTGCTGGGTAATAGAGAGGGCCAATCCCGTCGCATCGCTCCCTAAATAGACGTAGTAATCATCATCACCCGGAAGTTTGCGGAATTGATCGAGCTTAGCTTGCTCAAGGCCCAAGAATCCGAAATCGCTCCATAGGGTACTGCTCGGGGTGCTTTCTTCTTCGTTTTTGCCATTGACGCCGACGAGCTCGAGTTTCCCGGCTTCATCGAGACGATGATAGGTAAGAGAGGTTGAAGCGCCCTCTTCGCTGACGTCGGTGACGCGGACGTAATCTCCGTAAACGTCGAGATTGGAATAGCCCTGGCGTTGGATGGAGTTGTATTCATCAAGGAATAGGTTGTCGTAAATTGCCGAAACGAAAGAGGCATTCCCGAAGAGATTGTCGGCCTTTCCACTTAAGGAATCGGAAGAAACAGCAAAATTCTTAAGATATGCATCAACTTCAGGCAAAGACGAAGCCCCAAGCCCTTCGATGACGACCTCTCCACCAGACAGGGTGTTATAGACGCCGACGCCAAGGTTATCGGTCCCTTGGAACGTGGCCATAACCGAATCGCCCTTTAAAGAGAACAGGATTCTCTTTACGCCCCTGAAATCAAGTTGAGCGGAGAATAGATCGATTAAAGTGCTGTCTTTTGTAGCCAAATAAGCATCTTCCTTGTAGAAATCGAAATCTTTCTTTTCGTAAGAGGCAAATTTGTTCTTATGGGCGAGGGTCGTCACTTCTTGGGTGGTGTATTCCTCATTGAAGCTTTGCCCGCGGACCTCGATAGCCCCTTCATTTAATGTAAAGTCATAAGCATAAGCGGTTTCAGAATAGGTTTTGAGTAAAACAGATCCCGAATTTAGATAACCCGTGTATACATAATTTGGGGTAACAACATCCTTTAAGTCCTTGCCTCCGATTGAATAAGACAAGGTGAAGTTCCCTTCTTTCATCTTTTCTAAGGACGCATAAACCGCCTCTTTTATGATCTCAAATTGAGATTGGGAAGAGGAGGATTCTTCGCTAGAGCTAGGTTGCTCACTCGAAGAGGAACTCACGGAAGAGCTTGGCGTAGAGCTATTTGAGGACGCCGAGGAAGAGGTTCCGGGGTTAGTGCCGCCGCAGGAAGCTAGCAAAGCAAGCATCGAAATCCCAAGGAACAGTTGTTTCTTTTGCATAAATGTATCTCCTTTTTTGCAAACTGAAAGCCATAATACATGAAAAGGTTGCAATTTCAAACAGTATGCTCAAAACGTCAATTTTAATTTAATCAAATGGTCAATAAATTTAGATATTGTCGTAAAAATTAAAAGAGGCGCAATTTTGCATTGCGGAAGCCTTATTAGACAATTTATCTTTGGTTAATTGCTTGCAAAACATTAAAAAGCGATTCTAAAAACCGCGAAGCCATTATTTAAAACGCAACAAAACACAAGCGGAATTGACTCTAAGCTAAAAATGACCAAAGTTGGACGCTATCCGTTTTTGGTCACGAAGGTCAAAGATGGCCCATATTAATAGGGGTATAGAAAACACAGTTCTGAGTATGGCTAATCAATATTCTTGCTTTTTGATCGCATCCCCCTCCCCAAAAGTAGCTCTCCATGTCGATGCTTGCTCAATATATTTACAATAGAAGCAATGCCTTCGCTTAATTCTCCTGTGGTTTTCTTAAATTCTTCTGTTTCATCCTCAAGCATAAAATAGCCTCCAACTTATCTTAAGCGTATCATTTTGACGAAATGAATCACCACACTGGCGAAATAAATGGCGAAATAAATTTAGACAAAAAATAGCAGCATCAACGCTGCTATTTCTTCTTTCTATCTACGGGCAAATCTAACTTTGTCCTTACAACGAAGTGTCCAGAAATATAACAGATAGCCATTATATAGCTGGAGTTCGTCTCCTTGCCATTTGGTGGACCGTGAGGGACTCGAACCCGCGACCCGCTGATTAAGAGTCAGCTGCTCTACCAACTGAGCTAACGGTCCAAATGCGCTTGCGCGCTTGAGTATTCTATTACCCATTTCGAAACGGGGCAACAAGATTTTAAAAATTCGGCGTGAGTCGGAGGCCCAACCGCCAAAAGCATTGAACAATTCGTGGTTAAAGCCCATTGAAAGTCAGAAGAATCATCCTTCACTGACCCCTCAATCATCGTAAGTGACTTTGAAGTCCAAAGGCTTTTTCTCGCCTTCCACGCCGCCGAGAGAAATCTCTTCGTAATTAGAATAGATTTTGTCATGGCTGACATCGACTTCAAATAAGCCCAATAGATAATCAGGGAATCCTTGCTTCCCTTTGGAGAAAGCCATCAAGGAGAAAGAGATGATGCAGGGTATGCCGAAAGTGAATAACGATAGGCAAAGTTCGCCAAAGAAGAAAATGGCCCAGCGAGCTAAATAACGGGGAAACGTGCATGACAAAAGGTGAGAATCCACTAAGCCAATCTGATACATGGCTTTGCCTAAAGTCATTCTGCCTCTCTTAAAGAAAACCGGAGGCAATAAGTAGACGAAGACACCAGAAAGCAAAAACGCGATGGGTATCTCCAAAAAGAACAACATGTACGCCTCAAATTTAAGGATTTCGAGGTATTCCGGAATCAACGTAACTAAATAGCCTTGGCATTGCTTATCAATATAGGGACTATAAGCATTCGAGAAATAAGTCACGTTGTCCGCGGAACATTCCTTGTTTCTAATGATGGACCCGGATTCGTCTTTAACGAAATAGGCGACTCCCTCGTATTTTAAATCCGCGTTCAGCCGATAGGAGTCATAATCCGCTTGGATTTTATTTGCCTCTTCTAAGGACGTTTTTTCGCCCACGTATGCGATGAAATGATCAATGGCCTGAGAAGAGAGCGTCATTTTTTGGTAAGCGGTGTAATTGTTGGAATCATCCCCTAAGTATGAGACGATGTCCGTCGATTTCTTACCATCTACTCGATATAGCCCCGAATCCTTCCGAATGGCCAATAAGGCATTATCTTGCTCCACATATCCCGGCATATTCGTCACGGCGGCCCTGCAACCTAAAAACAAAGCGAAAAAGAGGAAAGCAAAAAGAAGGAAGTCAATGAGGTTAGCGAATACCCTTCTATGAAATTTGGGGTAAGAATAATGAATGTCGTAATGAGATGAATAAGCCATGTTTATTTTCCATACCCTTTCGCCCTATATATCGCATCCATCTCCTCTTCTTCCAGCATAACAGAGATCGTCATTTTGTCTGAAAGCGTCCTGTCCAATTTATCAAAGAGGAGAAAGAAAAGAGATGCTAAGTCGAATAGGATCGAGATTAAAGACAGAATCCATAGGCCCGGAAGGGAGAACAGCTCATTAAAAGAGACGATTGGCCACGGGAGAAGAAATAATAGACCTGCGTTAGCAAAATAAGCGTATAGGTAAGGCAAAATCAGATCTCTCTTCCTTAGGGGCATCAATTTTGCCGCGTGCACCCTTTCTCTTCGTAGGAATATCATCCCCAAGGTCTTCCTGGTTTTCGAAAGCAAAGGAGTGAAGAGATAAACGACGGAGACACCCACCACATACGCAACCGCCGCGGAGGAAACGATTATCGCATTGGCTTTGTTAGAAAAAGCAGTCACCACAGCTTGCTTCTGATTATAGGAAGCTCCCTGATAACTCAAATCGTTTTTGATCACGTCTTGAAGCAAAGAGGAATAAGCAGGCAGGAAGAATTCTTTTTGGAAACGGGAATAGTCTTCTTCGCCTTGCTTCGAAGGAGCATTGCCCTCTTCAAATAGAGGGGAGAATTCATCAACGTATTTGGAAAGCAAAGACACCGAAGGGGAATAGGAAAAGAACTGCGTCGCTGTATCTTTAACCTTCAGCCATTCCACGTATTGGCTTTCTTGCTTCCTGATATCAACGAAGTAATGATGAAAAACATCATAAGTAGAATCACCATTAATCAAAGAAGAAACATAGGATTTGCAGGTATATTCAAGATTGGTGGTAAAAGAAGAAGGTTCTTTGTCGCTTTTCCCTTCTTCGTAAACTAAAAGGGAATTCCCATATAAAACCCCGTCTCTATCCTTTTGAGCTTGTAAGCATGTTTCTTGTTCGCCGTAGAGGTTCAAAGAATAAGAAAGAAGGGGATAGATGGCCAAATGAAAAAAGGCGAACGAAATAATGAACGTCAAAAAGAAGTCCGCGAGAAAAGCCACGAAACGCTTCCCTTTGGATAAGGGGTAAATTTGGATTTCCTCTTTTTTCGAAGTCTCTTCCATAACGGGAAGATTTTAACGTATTGAGAGAAGTATAAAAAGAAGGCCCCGGTATTCCGGGGCCTTAAGAGAAGAGATTTAACTTTACTCAGCGAAAGTAAGTGTGAGCCCTTTTAGATAAACTCTGGTTGTTTTCGAAGTGCCGGTCGTCGTTAATTTGAAATATTTAATGCCCGTCCCCTCAAAATTGAGCGTCACGGAATGGTCGGCGCCCCAAGAGGTAACAGTGGTCTCGTTGCCAACAGAATCAGCCGAAGCTCCGTACACATATTTGAACGGACCTTCGCCAGCAGAAGCGCCATCGGACGTGAGTTTCAAAGAAACAAGAGCTTTAGCGGTTTCATCGCCAGAAAGCGTAAAGGTGGCTCCGCCCTGGTATAAACGAATCGCCTCAGAGTTAACGGCCGGTTTAGTTTGGGCGGCGCCTACATCGGAAACGTAGGTGTATCCGGTATCGCCAATAGAGCCGGAAATCGCGGAGAAACCATTTACCTCAGCGGCGTTATCAGCAAGGACGGAAACCTCAACGGCAGCTTTTCTACCGGCATTAGAGGTAATAACAATTTTGGTTTTGCCCACGGCCACGCCAGTGACTAAGCCAGTCTCGTTAACGGTAGCGACGCTAGTATCGTTGCTAGAATAAGTGAAAGTATCACCTTCTCCGGCGGTGGCAGTAATCTGAGAGGTTTCACCAACTTTCAAAGTTTCGGATGCGATGGAGGCTTTAACGGCGGTCCCGGAAGCTTCAGTTACAAGCTCGATTGTCGCAGCGCCTTTGCTAACGGTTTCGGGAGTGCCATTGTAGTTCATGATTTTCCCGGTGACTTTGACTTTTGCACCAACCAAGATTTTAGCGGCAACCGTCTCGTCGCATTTTACCTGAAAAGCAATAAAGACGGCTTCGGGGTCATCGATTTCGTCAGAAAGATAGACGCTCATATTCCCATATTGAGAGTCATATTTGCCAGAAATTTTAGTGACATAGCCCGTTATAACGTAATTGTCGGAGGAAGTGACGCCAGATGCCAAAGCCTTTGCGGCGGTAACGGCCTCGGCAACGGTGACGGTCTTGGTTTCTTCCTTTTTCTCTTCAAGAATTTCCGTGCTTCCGCTGACAACTTCGATAGTTGCGGTATCACCTTTTACGTATTTTTCGATATAGCCAGTGACCTTGACTTTCGCCCCGTCAACAATAGAAGTGGATGCGGTCCCATCGGCAAGGGAAGTCTTAAACACCGTGACGGTTTCAGTGGCATCCGCGGAAGCGCCCAAAGTGAAGCTCATATTCTTGCTGGTGTCGCTATAAGAATATGTGACCTTAACAACATAACCGGTGATGGCGTATTTCGCGGTGCTATCCGCATTGTCGGCAAGAGCTTTGCCAATTTCGAGAGCCTTAGCGACATCGATTTCCTCAGCAGCGACTGGAGCGTCCCCTTCCTCGAGGATTTCAAGGGCGGAAATGCTCGTGGTTTGGTAATTGTATTTGGCGGAATCGGTGGAAGAGACGTAATGCTGGAGGTAAGCGGTGACTTTGATTTTCGCGTTCAAGGTGCACTTAGCGGCATTATCGCCAGAATAGTTATAAACGTAGAAGTTCTCGCGGGTGGCGCTGATGGCGCCTTTGGTGTCGCTTAAATAGAAACCAGAAGCCTCAACGGCGACGATATAGCCGGTGATGGCGTATTTGTCGGTGCTGGTTTTGTTGTCACCGAGGGCCTTAGCCGCAATCAAAGCCTGCTCGACGGTCGCATCAATGGTTTTGATTTCAGGCTTAGTGCCTTTAACGGAAACGATGGTTCCGCCGCTGCTGGTCTCAGGGGTATTGCTCTTGTAATTAACGATTTTAACCTTGGCAACAACTTCAGCGCCGACCCAAATATCGTTTTCGGTGACTTTCGTAGTGCCATAGATATCCTTATCCAAAGTCGCGCGATAAACCAGGAAGGACTTGGCATCGCTTGCGCCTTTGGTCAAATAATAGGAAACGTTGCCTTGGGTTGAAGGGACCTCCCTGAAGCTATCGACGGTGCCGGAGACATAGAAATATTTCTCAGTCTCAGTCTCACCGGTTTTTTCGGCGACTTTGAGGGCATCGGCGTTGTCTAAAGGATCGGCAAGGGTGCCGGCGTGGACAGTTCCATAAAGGTCGATGGCGGTCTTTTCGCCGATGACGGTGACGGAAACGGAATCGGTCTTGCCTCCATAAGCGACGGTGACAGTCGCCGTGCCGGCGGCTTTAGCCTGGAGAACGCGGCCAACGACGGCCACGATGGTGGGATCAGAAGAAGTGATGGTGATCTTGCCGGCGTTGATGAGCGCGTTGACGTTGCCGGCGGGATCGGTGGAAATGTTCAAAGTGCGATCGCTAGAACCAAGAGCCCAGTCCGCGGAGATTTCCTCTTTGTTGGTGATGGTGACGGAATTGACAACTTCCTGCTGCGAAGAGACCTCACTCTCCGAAACGGTGGAGCTTGTCTGGTTGCTGTTGCCGCCGCAAGAAACGAGGGCCAACAACGCCAAAGCGGTTAATGGGATAAACGATTTTTTCATAATTCCTCCTAATTCCCAAATAGCTAAGCGACGATGTATCCGGACTTACTGAACGAAGGTCCGGTTGTTAATATCCTTGAGCAGACGGGAGTTGCGTTGCTTTTTGACGATGCCAATACCGACAAAACTCCCTCCTACGCCAAGGAGAATAACCGAAGCAACAAGGAGCACCACGAAGACGTAGAACTCCGCGCAATCAACGACGAGCTGATACTGGTTCGTCGGCTTCTTCGCAAGGAAGAAGAAGAGGATGGACAGAACTAAGGCAATGGCCCCAATGGAAACCATGCCCATGCCAGAGGCGAAATTGTTCCTAGCCCTTTGAATTTGGGCGTGGGCAGCTTGAGAAAGGGATTTGACTTCCTTTTCGTCGAGCTCGGAATGAATGAGATGCCCGCAGCGGGGGCAAACGTAAGAGACGCCCGTGCCTTCTTTGATTTCGACGTTCGGGTCGAAAGAAGGCTTTTTGGCTTCGATCTTGCTTTCGTTTATTTTCTTCGCGCAATGGGAGCAATACATTGATCAGGCCTCTTTCTGGTACACCACGTCGCTCGATTTTGAAGGATAGATGTTGAAGTGGCGGGTGCCGGTAGAGCTCGTATGCAAGCCAAACACGCCAGAGAAGAAGAAGGAATTGCCCACGAATTTCTCGTAAGACGTCCATTTCAGAACGCTGTCATCGGGATCGGGCTGATAAGAGAAGCCAAGATAGACGGAGAAGGAAGAAGAATCGTCGCCCGTATAAAGCACGACGCTTCCATCGGAATCGTAGCCGCCGGTGACTTCGACCGCATCGGTGAGCTTGACGGAGCAATTCAAGGATTCGAAATTCTGATCAGCAATGAGCTGGTTCAATTGCGTTGAGGTGTATTCGAAAGTATGCAAAGCATGCTCATCGGTATTGTCTTTGGCTTTGATGAGGACTTGGGCGTCATTCTCGTCATAGGAAAGGGTGGGGAAGGTCGCGTCGGTCAATTGGAAGCCATATTGAGATTCAAGGGCTAACGCGGAGACCTGAATATAAGTGTTGATTGTGGTGTATTTGGAAGGAATGGCGGACATGCCGACGAAAATGTTGATGCCCGCGTATTCGCCGAGGATACCCGCCTTGATTTTGTCCTCGTAGATGGATTCACCTTTGTCGTTATAGTAAAGCGGCTCCCCGGAATCATCGACGTAAGAGCAATAATCCTGGATATAGAGGATATGGTTGGAATAGCCAGCCACAGTTCCCTGAACGGTGACTTTGGCGTTGTCGTAGGCGTTTTCGTGGGAAGAATCTTTGAGGGTGGCGACCATTTCGTTCTTCAGATCGAGCAGCGAAACGTTTTGATAGTCCCCATAGTTGTAATAAGGGTCTTTCTCCGTTCCGAAAAGGTGCAGCCCAAGGTTCTTGGCTTGGCTTTCGGCGGCGTAGAACGTATCGGTGTATTCCGGGAAATCGGAAACGTTTTTGACCCAAGAATAGCCATCTTGGACGATCATGAGGTTCAAAAGCTTGAGTTGCTCTTTGGGGGCGTTTTTGACCGTTTCGTTAATCCAAATCAGCGAAACGTAGCGCGAACCGGTGGAGTCTGGAGAAGGGGCGCCGTAGACCTTTTGCGGAGAAGAAACGACGATCGTTCCGTTTTTGTTGGCGTTCTCCAAAATGCCGGAGGTGTATTTGGAGGCCGGTTTGCCCCAAGGCTGGACTTTGCCGGTGGACTCTGGGGTATCGATGCCGTAGAAACGAGACTTAAGAAGCGTATCGCCCTTGGAGTTTTTCTCTTTTGTCGTGAAGTGGGCGGTATCGCCATCGACGGTGTTGTACAAAGTCACCTGCTCAATGCCGTCGGTCCAGAAATTCTTGCCCTCGTAATCAAGAGAGAGGGTGACGCTTCCGTTACCAGCGTAGTCAATGAATTCGGCTGCGCTAGAAGCGCCGCTATTCGAGGACGAAGCAGGGGTTGGGCCCGAAGAATCTCCTCCGTTATTCGAAGCGCAGGAACCAAGCGCCAACACGGCGGCTCCGGTTAATATGAGCAATAAAGATTTCTTTTTCATGTTCTGATCCTCACTTTAATGCGGTTTTGGCGGTCTTAATGGCGTCGTCAAGAGCTTGGGTCGCGGTCTTAGTGCCCAAAAGGGTTTGGGTTAGAGCGGAGCCGATTTGCGTGCGAAGCTCAGCCGATCCAACGAAAACGTCTGTGTTGAGATAATGCCCATCGATGTCATCGATCAAGACTTTGGCGGAGTTGGCGTAGATTTCCCCTTCGTCGAGGAATTGGAGGTAGGCGCTGGTCTCATAAGCGCTATAGCGCACGGGCAAATAGCCTTCCGACCCATAGACGCAAAGATAGTCATTAGCGTCGGGGTTGGTGAGGAACTTCGCAAACTGCCAAGCATAGCGCATCCTGAGGTCGTTTTCTTCAGAAGACAACGTCGTGGACTTTAGGAAAGTTAGGGTTGGGCCCTGGGAAACATAAAGGGGATTGTTATTGGAAGCGGGCACCTTCACGATGCCGACCTCAAACGCAGAGCCATCGGGCATTGCATAACCCGTTCCGCCGCTAGAACCGACCTCAAAGAGGCATTTCCCGGCTTTGAACGAATCGGAGCCGTAAGTATCTTCAATGCCTTTGGTGGTGAGGATGCCTTCATCCCTCAACGCTTTGAATTCGTTGAGAAGGGCTTCGGTCTTGGTTCTGTTTTCACCGCTTTCGAAGTCAATCGATCCAACGCCCGAAGAATTGATGCTCGAATAGGCGATATTCTCCTGGTACATCTTGGAAATGATGAAATTGGAATCGCTATCATAGAAAAGAGGCTCTTCCATCGTGGTGAGGACTTTGTCTTTGTTTTGATAGGCCACTTTGCACAAATCGATGAGCTCACTCCAACTCATCTTGGCGAGGAATTCATCTCTTGCATCATCAGAAAGGATGTCGGGCCTATAGAGGCGGAAAGCGTTGGCGACCGCTTCTTTGTTGTAGAACATGACTTCGGAAGACTTCATCAAAGGAAGCGAATAGGTTCCTTTTTTGGCGTAGTGCTTTCCTTCATCGAGGAAGGAGTCCACGAAATCGTCTTCGCCATAGACAGCACTTCCCTTGGTGTCTCCAAGATAGCTTTGTTTGCCGAATCCGATTTCGGGATCGTTGATGTAATTATCGAGGTTGTAAACAAGCGAACCGTCGGAGACGCTCAGATAATTGGCGACGTGGTCAGGATAAGCAATGGCCATGGTCGGCGTGTTGCCGATGGCCAAGCCCTTTTCGATTTTGGCGAGGGTGTCGGTGTACCCGCCTTGATAGCTGGCATTGATCGTGACGTCAACGCCTTCCTTCTCTTTGATGATTTTGGAGAATTCGGCAGCTTTGGTCTCGATGCCGTCCATAACCTTCTGGCCAAAAGTGGTCCAGAATTCAACGGTCACCCCGCTAGAAGAAGCCTCGCCGCCTCCGGAAGCGCATGCGCAAAGCGCTAATATGGCCGGGGGAGCGGCGAGAATTAATTTGGTGAATGGTTTCATATCGGTCTCCTTCTAGCGTTGGCGGCTAAATTACATCTTGGTTTTGACGGTGTTTTCGGCTTTGGCGAATTCGGCGTTGACCAATTCGTCGGTGAACTTTTCGGCGTCGGTCTTGAACAGCGTGGTCACAAGAGAGCCGACCTGGGTCCTCGCGGCATCGCTGCCTTTGAAAACGGGCGAGGTATACAGGGAGCTGCTGACGTCGCTAGAAGCAACGTAGGTGCGAACCCTGGCTTTAAGACGGTCAAGGCTATAGAGCTCGGTATCAGTTTCGGAAGAGGCATCGAGATATTCATTGCTTTCCATGGCGCTGTAGCGAATCGGAGCATAGTCGGTGTCAAGAGACCATTTCAAGGAATTCTTGGTGGTGACCATGTGCTTGTAGAAGAGCCAAGAGGCAAGGCTCTTGTTGGCGTCTTTGTGGTTGAGCAAGCAAATGGAGGGTCCTTGGGAGATGACGGCGGATTTATGTCCGTCCCCCTTGGGGGCCTGGGGAATGTTGGCAACTCCGGTATCGAGGGTATCGCTCTGTTGGTATTTGGCGCCCCCGGTGGAGCCGATGGAGAAGAGGGCGGATCCGGCGGTGAAGGAATAATTGGTGTAGTTGCCGCCGTTGCTGGAGCCTTTGGTGATGATATAGCCCTTGTCGTAGGCCTTCTTGAACTTCTTGAGAAGCTCTTTCATGCCGTTGGTGTCGTTTTTCCCATCGCCGTCGGAATCGATGTCATCGACGTTGAAGAGAAGCTTCCCTTCTCCGGTGACGGCGTCGACGCTGGTATAGCCATAGCCATATTGCTCGGCAAGGGTGATGAAGAGGTTGTCGTCGGAATCGTATCCAAGGACGGCTTTGGAATAGGTGGCGTTATCTTGGAGGATTTTGTGGTCGGAATCAGCGACTTCGTTATAGGCGACCAAAGCGGGGCAAAGCTTGTCGAAGAGTTCGTCCCAAGTGAGGTTGTTGAGATAAGTCTCGCTGAGGGCTTTGCCTTCATTGATGGTGGCATCATAAGCGGAGAGGTCCAAGCCAACGAGAATCCCTTTGTTGTAGAACATGGCCTCGGTGGATTTGCAGAAAGGGAGCGAATAGGTTCCTTCGACGGAATACTTCTTTCCTTCTTCGATGTAGGCCGGGGCGATGTCATCGATGTCGTCGGCGGTGAAGCCGTATTCGGTGTTGTTCATATAGTCGTCGAGCTGGGTGACGACGTTGTAATTGATGAGCGTGCCGATCGCGTCAGGATACAAAACGGCCATATCGGCGTAGTTATTGACGGCGATGCCTTCAACGATTTTGTCTTTGAGCCCGTCGTAGCCGGTGGATTCCTTCGAATAGGTAACAGTGACGTTCGGTTCGACTTTCTTGAAGCTTTCGATAAAGGATTCAATCTGATCGGTGTAAGAGAGGGTCGCGGTCAAAGTGATTTCGGTCTTCTCTTTGATAATGCCGGTCGAATCCCCGGAGCTAGAAGATTCTTGAGCGCTGGAAGCGGGAGCTTGAGAAGAGCTAGAAGCCGGCGTTCCTCCGCCTTGAGAGCAGCCCGCCAAAGCGAGCAACGCAGCCATCGAATACACATAGATCGATTTTTTCATAAGTTTTTCCTTTCGTTTTGTATCCAAGATTCTTAAGAATCTTAAACCCTTGGTTATTCTATCCTTTAATGCCGGCACGCCCAACACCTTTCATGATGTATTTGCGGAAGAAGATGAAGAGCAGGAACAAAGGCACGGTAACTAGAACCGTCGCGGCCATCTGGTAGCCGTAATCGGTCAAGCCAAGATCGACGTCGACGAAGGTCGAGGAACGAAGACCGTTGGAAATCAAGCGATAATCGCGAGACTGGGTAACGAGGTTAGGCCACACATAGGAGTTCCACGTGCCCATGAATTTGAGAATGGTGATGGAAATAAGCGTCGGTGCGGCCAAAGGAACCATGACTTTCCAAAGGAAGGACCAGTCGCTTTTGCCATCGACTTTGGCGGCTAAATAAAGTTCGTTGGGGATCTGCTTGAAATTCTGGCGGAGCAAGTAGATGTAGAAGACGGAGATGATGAACGGGACGATCATGGCGAGATAGGCTTCGTATAGAGTTTGGGTTTGCCCAACCCAGCCAAAGCTAGCGACGGTGATGTAGTTGGAGATGACCATCATTTCGCCCGGAATCATCATGGTCATGAGGAAGATGGCGAACACGGCGTCGCGCCCTTTGAATTTGAGTCTAGCGAAGGCAAAGGCGGCGAGGATGGTCGTTAGCAAGGTCCCCAAAGTGGAGAAGAAGGCGACGACGATCGTGTTCCACATGTAGGTTCCGAAATCGAAGACTTGGAAGACGTGGACGTAGTTGCTCCACATGACGATGGAGGGGAAGAAGGTTTGGGTGGCCGCGCGGATTTCCTCGTTTTGCTTAAGCGAGGTGATGATCATCCAATAGAAGGGGAAAACCACGATGACGGCCAAGACCAAAATGAAGATGTAGGTCAGCGTGGTCATTATGATTTTCGATACCTTCTCGGTTCTTTTTATCGCATCGACCGTTTTCCCTGACTCTCCTAGAGAAAGGGTGAGGTTGTCATTGACGCGGACTTTTTTGAAATCCGGGTATGTTTTGATTTGCTCTTTCACGACTTACCCTCCTCAATAATGGACCCTCTTCTTCGACGCCCAGAATTGCAAAGCGGTGAAGACGAGGATGATGACGAACAAGAACACGGCGGCCGCGGCGGCGTAAGAGGTGTGCGTGGAAAGATTCTCGTAGATGTAATAAACGATGGTTTCCATGTTGGGATCGCCGCTTGTACCCAAAGTTCCGGGGCCGTTGAACAAGCCGACGATATGCGTGTATTCCTTAAACGATCCGATGAAGGAAGTAATCATGATGTAAAGGATTTGAGGCGAAAGAAGGGGGACGGTGATGCGCCAAAGCACCTTCCAGTGCGGGGTGCTGTCGATCATGGCGGCTTGGTAATACTGCTTATCGATGCCCTGCAAGCCCGAAAGGAAAATCAAAATCTTATACGGGATGCTGCCCCAGACGATATAAAGGCAAAGAGGGATCATCGCGATTTGCGGGTTCGCCCCGTAAATCCACGTCGTTGTCGTATTGAAAATGTAGTTGATGACGCCTTTGTCGTCGAAGATGACCGAGAAGACCATACCGACGGCGATGGCGTTGGTGACGTAGGGAAGGAAGAAGAGGGTTTGAAGGAATTTCTTAAACCAAGGAATCGAATTCAAAGCCACCGAGATAATCAAGGCCAAGAATATGGATACGGGAACGGTGATTATGACGAGCAAGAAGGTATTTGGCAAAGCGTAACGGACGAAGTTGTATTCCGTGCCGCCCGCCGCATTCGTCGTAAGGCCGAAGATGTAAGCGAAATTCTCGAACGTCAGATAATCGAATTTACCGGTCGCGTATTCATAATTGCCCGTGAAGGCGATGAAGATGGTGTTGATGAGCGGATAGATGAGGAAGATGGCGACCAAGACGATGACCGGGGCGAGGTAGAGCCAGCCCTTCCAGTTGTTGGAAGCTCCGATGTCTTCAATGCCGCGGGTTTGGTACGCCTTTTTGGAAGGATGGCGCGAAACCAAGCGGACGACAGTTCCGCTTTCTGCGTCATACCCTTCGCTATAATTTGGCCTTTCTTCGGCGAAAAGCTCTTGGGCGGCCAAGTTCACGGGTTGTTCAGGAGCTTTTGCTTTCTTCTTAAATAGCATAAAGCCCTCCTTAGAAGCGGATCCTTTCTTCCGTTTCGTGGTCGAAGAGATAAGTCTTATTGGCTTTTAAGGTCAATTTAACATCTTTGCCCTGCTGCATTTGTTCGCTGGAGATGATGACTTTGAAAGTCGGCTTGGTGCAGGCGGGATTATGGGCGACAAGAGAAATGTCGCGGCCGAGGACCTGAATTTGCTCAATCGAGGCGGAAAGGGCGTTGCTTTCGTCTTCAGAAGCGATGGCGAAGCCCTCGGGCCTGACGGCGATATAAACGCTCTTCGACTCCGTTTTGGAGGGAAGATCCATGACTTTTTCTTCGCAGATATAAACCTTGTCTTCCTCGATTCTGCCTTCGAAGACATTAATCGGGGGGTTGCCCAAGAATTGGGCGACGAAGAGATTGGCGGGATCGTTATAGACGGTTTGGGGGGCATCCATTTGTTGCATGACACCGAGTTTCATGACCACGATTTGGTCGCAAATCGACATAGCCTCTTCTTGGTCGTGGGTGACGAAGACGGTGGTAATGCCGGTTTCTTGCTGGATGCGGCGGATTTCCTCGCGGGTCTGCAAACGCAAACGGGCGTCGAGGTTGGACAACGGCTCATCAAGGAGCAAGACCCTCGGCTTTTTGACTAAGGCCCTGGCGATGGCGACCCTCTGCTGCTGGCCGCCGGAGAGCTGATTGGGTTTACGTTGCAGATATTCGTCGACTTGGACGAGTTTGGCGGCGTCGTAAACGATGTCGCGCCTTTCTTCTTTTGTTAAAGAGCGATGAGTAATGGCTTGGACGGTGACGACTTCCAATTCACCAAGGCCAAGTTTTTCAGAAAGCTCATCGAGAATGGTTTTCGCGTCTTCTTTGCTGACTTTCTTAAGCTTGAAGAAGACTTTGGTGTTCGTTTTGTCGAAATAGAGTTTGAAATCGCTGTAAGAGACCTTCTTAGCCTTCAAAGCGGCCTTCAATTCCTTTTGGAAAGCGGCGTCCTTAACCGCGGAAATAGAATAGGAGACGCCACCCGGATAAGCGAAGGAAGCAGTGATTCTCGCAACCAAGGCATCAAGGGTATCGCGCTTAACGCCGTTGATGTTGGCCATGAGCTCATAGCCTTCGCTGGTTTTGGCGATTGCGGCGTTGATGACTTTGCCGAATTCTTTCCCCGCGCCCTTGAAAGAGGAGATGCAATCATCGATATGGGAGGTGGAGAAGCCTTTGCCGAGCTTCCCCTTGATTGAGACGCTGAGAGTCTCGTGGGAAGAGGGCTTCAAAACGCTTGCGCGAACAGTGGAATCGTATAAAGGGGAAGACACCTGCTTACTTTCTTCGTTAGACAAAGTGGCAGGGATAATGGATGTGAAATGCTTCTTGAAAGCAGATTCGACGCTCGGAGAAACGGACTTCAACGTAACGTCGATGACCAATGGATTGCCGTCTTTGGCCTCAACGAGGTAGCTCTTTTTCCCCAAGCCGAGCTTTTGGCAAAGGCTTTGGGCGGATTTCACGATTCCCGCAACGATGTCGTCAGCCTTCTTTTCATAAGAATAAGAAAGCTTGTAGTCATAGAAGGTTTCCAAGGGGACTTCGACTTTGAGATTGGTCAAAGGGAATTCGATGTTCTTGTAAATCGTCATGTGCGGGTAGAGGGCGTAGTTTTGGAAGACAAGCCCAATGCCGCGCTTTTCAGGGGAGAGGTTGGTGACTTCTTGATCGCCAAACCAAACTTCGCCAGAAGAAGGGACTTGGAGTCCGGAAATCATGTAAAGGGTCGTGGATTTGCCGCAACCGCTAGGGCCAAGCAAACCAACAAGTTTCCCATCGGGAACGACGAAGGACATATCCTTCACGGCGATTGTGTCGCGGATTCCCTTTTTCGCGTCTCCAGGGAATATTTTGGTCAAATCTTTGATGCGGATTTCCATGTTCGTTCTCCTTCTTTATTTGGTTCCGTCGTCGACGACGTCAGCATCGAGGTGCAGCTTTTCTTTTTTCTTCCTCTCCAACGTCTTTTTCGTGGAGACGACGAATTCTTTTATCGCAAACCCGAGGAAGATAGCCCCGGCGATTGTGAACACGATGACCCACACGTCCAAGGGGTTATAGACAACGACCGTGTCGTTGAACAGCCCCCAGCGCGCGATGATGAACAAGATAGAAGAGAGAATAAGGCCATAACCGAAGAAGTTGCGGAGGGAGGCAAGGAAGAATTTCTTGTCGTTGACCCTGCGGAATTCATCATTCCTGTACTTTTTCTTGCAATAGACCCAATACCCAACGGCTCCGGCGATGAAGAGGATCGCATAGACGCCATAGCTGATGCCGAGGAAAGCGCCTACGCTGACGTCCCTTACCGTGGAAATACCGTCGGGAAGAAGCTCGAGGGCGGCGAAACGCACAGATTTTTTCGAATTGCTCGTAATGGTATTTTTGACGGGGTTGAACAAATCGGTTTGGAGGTAGAAGCCACAAAGCTGGAAAGAGATGACGTCATCGCTTGAGAAATCCGGCGCGACGTCGGAATTTTTCAAAACGAAGGAAACCGACTTGCCGCCTTGGATTTCGGACACGCTAATCGGGGTGGTCACCGGGACGGTCACCGTCACGTTCTCACCGCTATCGCTTTTGTAGACTAAGCGGTATTTGGCGCTTGCTAAGGAAGAGAAGAGGATACGAATGCGGAGAGTGCCGTTTTCGATGCTCGTTTTATTCGATTCGTAAGAAGTCGGATTCAGTGTTTTGAAAATGTCGTATTTCGGATTGATGGCGATTGAGAAGCGAGAATATTGGCCAATATGGGAAGCGAAGCTCGCCTGAACCGACATGAAGTCCTCAATATGGGAAACTTTGTTGTAGGAGCGCGTCGGCGTGGCTTTAAAAGCCCCGGACTCCCAATCGGGAACGACGCCCCCTTCATCGTTTTTCACGAGCCTGTAAATATTATGGAAGACAATGTTGGACTCATCGATTTGGCTGCCGGAAGGAACCTCAATGTCGAGGCTGCGGTCATCTTTGCCTTTGCCGGCGATAGAACCAACGGCGTCGTAATTCACCTGAGTGGCGTTTAAAGGAACTTCATAATAATGCTTTTCGGAAGACTTCGTCCCATCCGCGTTGATGAGGGAGTATTCCATGGTCAAAGGCTTATTCTTGGAGGAGTCCTCGGAATCGAAATAGCCGACAAAGAAATCTTTGGAATCGCCGAAGGAGGTGGAGCCGGTGGTATTGACCTCAAGCTGCCTCTTTTCAGAAGCGGAAAGCTCATAGCCATATTGAACATCGGCGTCGGTCCAGCCTTCCTCCCAACCGGCCAAATCTTCGGAAGCGGCGACTTTGATGGTAACCCCTGCTTCTTTTGCGCCGGTGAAGGCATCCGCGTGGATGGTTTCATAGCCTTCGGGAATGATGATCGTCGAAATCCCGGCGTAGCTCACCGCGTTGTTCTTGTAATCGAAGCAAGCCTCGGTGTTGATGCTTGTCAATCCGATTCGGAAATAAGTGGGATCGGAGCCGTAGCTGATACATTGGGGCAAAACAATCGTCGCGTTCTTCTTGTAGGAAATGTTGAAGACGGATCCATTGAAAGTCACGGGCGTGTACTCGGTTCCGTCGGCCTGAGCCTTTTCATAGGCGGTCGTAGCAGCCTCTTTCGCAGAAGAAACATCGGTGAAATTCTCATCGTCGATGACGGAGAAGACGTCGTTATAGCGGTTCCCGTTGTTCCAAGCCTCGATTTTGACCGATTGCATTGTCAGCGAGAAGCTTTGGGCGGTGTCCGTAAGGGAAGAACCGGTCAAAGTGAAGGCGAGTTCCGAACGGTCGACTTCGGTTTCTCCCTCAAAGCGGGGAGAGGGATCTTCGGCGGCGGAAACCCCGAGAGCATTCGACTGGCTAATAGCGGCGGAACCAATGCCAAAAAGGGCTAAGATTGCGAAAAATGCCAATGAGCGTTTCCTCATAAAAGATAGTCCTCCTGTCGCATTGTCCGTTCCAAAAAAGTGGGCAGGCTCATAACTGCTTGTAATATAACGCCAAAGGGGGCTCATTGCAAACCGCCATATCGCTAAAATTCGCCTTTTGTCCTAAAGGACACCGAAAAGGCGCAGAACAATTCAACCAATGAATGAATAAGATGAGAAAAAGCCCTCACGCTCAATCCGAAAACAAAGAAGGGGCGTTTTTAATTCCACCACTCAACTTTCACCTCGTCGAAATAAGCGCGCACTTCAGGGGATGGATCCACGTAGATTTCTCGCATATGGTCGATGACATCATCGGGTACCCATTTGTCTTTTTGACGCATTTTGTTCTGCTTGTAACAAATGGAGTAATCGTGCATTTTGACCATGAATAAAATCGCTCGGTCAAAACCTTTAATGCGTTCCATGTAGTATTTTCGCCGATAATCATCAAGGAAAATCGAATCTTCGATCACTGTGCATTCTTCATTTTCATGCTGTTTGAAAAGGGTGTTGGTCTCCTCAATCATCGCATCGAAGATGATTTCCATGTTCTCTGGAAAAACGAGGTATGATCCCGTTATTTTCTTACGTGTCTCGTCCGTATCCACGATAAAGACGTTGGGGTGCTCCTTTTGGTAGAGCTTGCACCAAGTGGATTTTCCCGATCCGGGGATTCCCGCCATAAGAATAAGCGTATGCATGTCAAACAAGCTTCTTTCTAAGGTAGCTGGAAAACAAATCGACGGCGACGATCATGATGATGATTCCCAAAGTATCCGCGCCAAGGTTGGAATAATTGTTCTTGGAGAGGTCCAAAAGGATGGAATAGCCAACGCCTGCGCTAGTCTGAAGCACCAAGCCCAATGTCGTCGCCGTTCTCAAATTGATATCGAAACGGTATAAGCCAACGCTGAGGAAGGAAGGCTTGACCTCCGGGACAACGGCCAAAACGATGCGTTGAAGAGGGCCTGCGCCTTGGGCGTCCAAGGCTTCAAGGGCTTCGAGGTCGTTCTCGTCAAGCTGATCGGAATAGAGCTTCCCGATCATGCCGATCGAATGAATGGAAAGGCAAAGGATTGCGGTGAGCCAAGTGTAGCCAGAAAGCGAAACGAAGAACAAAGCTAGAAGAAGCTCCGGGAAAGTGCGGATGAGAATCAGCAAGAATTCCGTGATGTAAGCCCACCTGCCGAACAAGCGATGGCTGGCGAAAAAGCCAAATGGGATAGAGATCAAGAAACCTACCAAAGTTCCAATGACGGTGATGCCCAGGGTAACCAAGCATCCATGGACGACGCTCTCAGTAAAAGCGTATTCCCCATACCCGAAGAAGTACTCCCAATTAGGACTAAAGAACAAACCAAGGCGCTCTCCGACAACGCTCCAATTAATGGGGCGGTCGAAAGCATGGAGGATGCCGATTTGGTCGCACATGTAAACGGCAACGGCAAGGAAGAGGACAAGGAAGAAGATGTTGACGATCCACATCTTAGGACGGGCGGTATAGGCGGAAACAGGGTCATTATAATGGGTCATGCCCTTGGTATCGGCGGTGAAGAAATAAGCCGCTTTCCGGATGGGGTTGACCGTTTTCTCTTTCTTTTTGCTGCTCATCTTAGTTTCCTCACCAAAATATTGGAGACAAATTGCAAAGACGCCACAACGATAAACAAAGGAACAAGCATCGCCCCAACGTAGTCGTACCAAGCGTTTTCGATAAAGATCTGCAAAGAGTTCATATAGGTCGAAGTGATGCCGACATAGCTCAAAACGACCGAGGCGCGGATGTTTATTTCAAGAGCGTATATGGAATAAGCGAAGAACATCGGCTTCACTTCAGGGTGAAGGCCAAGGGAGACGGATTGGAGATTGTTGGCCCCGCAGGCGCGCATCGACTCAAAGGGACGCATATTCAAGGTCTCAAGGTACTCGTACATCATTTGGTACATGATTCCCAAAGTGAATATGGAAACGGCGAGAACAGAAGGCAAGGTGTTTCCAGTTCCCATCACAAGGCCAAAGATGACGCAGATGATGAACATCGGAATGCAACGGAGGAAATCATAGAATATCTTAACGGGGACGCGGATGAAGGGGTTTTGGTTAACGTTATGGGCACAAAGATAATAGACAGGTATGGCTAAAATGGCTCCTAGAGCCGTTGCCAGGAAATTCAAAGAGAAGATTTGCAGGAAGGGGGCGGAATTAATTAACGGCGAATGGATGCCAACGGCGAAGGACTCCCAAGCAAACGACCACCAACCGGCCCAATTCTCTGTCCTATAAGGATTAGGAGTAAACATGTCGGCAAAGTTCTCGCCGAAAGCCTTCCAATTGATCTTGAGGTTGTTCTCGTAGTTAAAAGGAATGAAACTTAGCCCCACGACTATAGCAACCGCAAGCAAAATAAGGACTGTTTTGGTGATGCGCGGCTTGCGAATTGTTTTGACGTTGCTACCATCTTGCGCATCGCTTAAATCCACGCTCACATCCTTATAGAAACAGCCATCGAGCCATTTCTTAAAAGAGGAATCCGATGGGGACGTGCCTTTGTTTTTCGAGCCAAATAAAGCCATATCCTACTTGCCTTCTTTAACGTCAGAGACCTCATCTACAGCCGCACCAAGGTTATCGTTTTGGTTGAGATGGCGTCCATAGATTTGGAAGCATACGTCGTCAGTAACTTCCTCGGGCTTGCCGTCGAAGACGATTCTTCCGCCTTTGACTCCGATGATGCGGCTAGAGTATTTCTTCGCCAAATCAACGTGGTGCATATTTGCAATGATGGTGATGCCCATTTTGTTGATTCGGGTGAAATCATTCATGACGGCGATGGTCGTCGCAGGGTCTAGCGAAGCGACGGGCTCATCGGCCAAAAGTATTTTGGGTTCTTGGCAAAGGGCGCGGGCTAAAGCGACTCTTTGCTGCTGGCCGCCCGAAAGCCGATCAGCCCTCACGTAGGCTTTGTCCAATATGCCAAATTTATCCAACGATTGAAGAGCGAGGAGCTTTTCCCTTTTTGTATAAATTCCGCATATTGTTTCGAATGTGTTGTGGTAGCCGACACGACCAGAAAGAACATTTTTATAGACGTTGCTTCTTCTAACGAGGTTGAAGGACTGGAAAATCATGCCGATGTTTCGGCGTTGTTCCCTTAACGTTTTGCCTTTAAGTTTTGAAATATCGACCCCATCGATAAGAATCTGGCCATTTTGAATGTCATGCATTTTATTAATGCAGCGGATAAGCGTGGATTTGCCCGCGCCGGAAAGACCAATGATGGAGATGAATTCGCCATCATTCACTTTGAGATTCACATCGGTTAAGGCTTGATATCCGTTAGGATAAATCTTATCTACGTTGATTAATTCTAGCATGTGGGCATCCTCGTTTTTTTCTTAAACGGATAAGGAGAATCCACGTCCCCTCCTTAAAAGAAGGGAGACGTGGATTGAAAATCAAGAAATCAGTTTATTTGCTGTGGGCAAGAGTCCATTTATACATCTCGCGCTGGGCGTCGTAGTTCTCATCGTTTCCATCGACGTATCCAGTGTGAGAGTAGATTTGATAAAGGATCCAAGCACCGGTATTTTCGGTATCTTTATCGCCATCTTTAACAGCTTTCTTGAAAGCGTTCTTGATGGCTTCGGACTTAGCCTCGGAGAGGTCGCCGCGGGCGCAAATGGTGTCGTTCATGATCGGGTCGAGAACGGCCTGGGTGTAAGTCTTGGTGAAAAGGCTTTCGTCACCCTTATATTTGCTATCGGCCTGAACAAAGGCGGAACCGTAACGGATGTCGAAGAAGCCAACAGCGACGTCGATAGCACCGGTCATGAGGTTGTCAACAGCGGCAGGATAGGAAGCCTGGACGGCGTTGATCATGTACTTGGCTTGATCAGTTTCGCTAAGTTGCTCATAGCTGGCTTTATCGGTGAATCCACCGGTATAGCCGTTTTCGTAGATATATTTGTTGGGATAAAGGTAACCGGAGGAAGAAGTGGCGCCCATGGTGCCCCAAATCGCCTTGGCATCGTGAATTTCTTTCAACGAGACTTCGCCATCGCCATCGGCGTCAAGAGCGGATAGGCCAAGGGCCTTGCGTTCAGAATCCTTTAAGGTGATGACGACGGAGCAATAGAAATCGACTTCGGTCTCAGATTGCTGCCCGCGGTATTCATAGCCATTTTTGCCGTTCATAGCCTGACGCTGAGTCTCGAGGTTCTCGGCTTTAAGACCCGGGAAATCATCAGCCTGAACTTTGTAGCCAGCACGGGAAGCGGAAAGGAGAAGCTTGGTTTTCCCGGGTTTCTCAATGGTCATCTGGGCATAGCCGGAAGCGGTGAGGAAGCCCCCATCAATCTGTCCGGCGGCAAGAGCGGTGGTCGTCGCGGCGTAAGAGGTGCCGACGTCGATGGTCCATTCATAGTTGGGCTCGTATTTCTTAAGGATAGGCTCCAAAGCCTTGGCGCGGCTAAGAAGAGTAGTAGGATCATTGGAAGGAACTAGCTGAAGATGGATCTTGTTGTCCTCTGAATTGCCACCGCAGCTAACTAAGCTAGCAGTCATGGCGAGAAGGCTCAACGCAGCGAATTTCGACGAAACGTGTTTCATGAAATTTTTCCTTTCTGGGTTTCCCCGAACACGGTGGTTAAGCAATGGCGAAAAAGGGGATAGAGGCCCCATGACGGATACCACCATTCCCCTTTTGGAATTGCTTCATAACCGGAATCCTATTGTAAAGGGTGAACGAATAAGGGAAAGCCTGAAAATTTAAGAAACCGCTTTTAAGAATTTTCTTCTTGAAACGACATAGGAAAGAGATTGAAAATAAAATTCAACCCTTAATTTAGCCAAACGATTCTTTCCTCAGCCAGTAGTAGGCAGCGAAATTAAAACGGTTTGTCAAACCGATTTTAAATGCGAATCGCCATTTAGTGTAAATCGCCTTTTGTTTCCACGCAATTGAAAGAATAGGGATAACAGTAATATTCACAACTCACGTATTTTTTCTGCATTCTATCGGTAACTCCGGTAGACTTATTTTTTCTGAGTAGAAAGCTAATCGCTGAATACCCAGGGCCCAGACTATTGTAGGTAAAGTTTTGAACAATGAACTGATAAGCGTCGTTTTCCCACAAAGTGTATTGCGATGACATGGGTACCTCATCAAACGTGCATCCAGAGGAAATTAATTCTTTGGTTTCTCGATTATAGGTGAAAATGCTCCGCGAATCGTATTTTATTTGGATTAGGTTTGCTTGCTTTAAATAGGAGATTTTTGGGACCGTTTGGCCATCTCTTGGCAATGAAATGAATTCTTCGCCTCCAAACTGCCATTGGATGGTGATTCCTTTATTGCTCACAGCGAAAGACGAAGTCTCATATGAGCAAGTCGGCTCATAAACTATATTTTCCAACCCATATGGGGATACGCTTAGCTCCGCCGTATACGTTGCAATGTAATTTTTTGTTTCACTTTCTAAAAAACCTTTTGAGTAATTATCCACATCCAACTCGTAATATTGATTAGCAGATTCATTTTCTTTAAGAATACATTTGTTAGATAAACCATCAGAAACTAATGCAATTGGAGCTTCGCGTCGCGTCGGATTAGGGATAACCGCTTTTTCCGAAAGAGTCTCCCCGTCAAAACTATACAGCGCAAAGCTGGTGTCCAAATTGGATGACAGACCCGTTCGGGTCGGCGCAACTAAAACCGAGTTCTTCCCCAACCACAACACTCTACCCGGGATTTCAAAAAGACTTCCCGTCTTGTAAATGTAAGAAGTTTCTTTTCCGAAAATAAGCACAGCACCACCTGACAGAAAACTGATTTTTGGGGCAGGTGTTTTGATTGAACTGAGAATGGTTTTACTCCCATCCGCGTAGTTGTATTCAAAAATTAAGGATCTGCCTATATTACTATCTGCGCTGATGACGAGCACTTGATCCTTGGACACAGAAAGGAACGTATTCGTTGTGCGCCTATCCGTTATGTTGTATATGTAATCTTCGTGCTCGATCGAGCTCAGCAAATGCCACGAGTCTGACCCGTCCGACAGAGATCTATTAAGTCCCGTGTAAAAAACGTACCCTTCACTGACTCCTTGGGGAAGATTGTCGGCGTACGTGGCCCCAGAAGGCTGGCAAGAGGAAAGCGAAGAAAGCATGAGAGCTAGCAAAATAGCGTGTTTGTTCACGGTTTTATCTCCCACTGCGATTGGCTGCTCCGATTGCATTTAGTGCATCTTCTCTTGAACCAGGCGTGCGTCTCTTCGGCAGAGTATCCGCAATCGCATTGCGCCATGTGTTTTGACTTCGTCGAATCCAAATAATAAAGCGAATGGCTTTCGGTTCCAACGAATCCGCAATTTGAGCAGTAGAAGACGTGCTCATTTGTATCGAAAGACCGATATTTCTTCGCATGTTTTCTGGCCGTTTCATAGCCGCATCCACATCTATAATATTCAAAATCGTTCGTTGTGTTGATTGCCAATAGGCTGTGATTCCGAGCATGCACTTTCGCGCCGCAATCGCATAAAGCCCAATGCGACGAATCGTCCTTAGCAAGCCCAAAGTTATGAACATGAAAATTCTCTGACGTCCTTTTTAGAATGGCACGGACCCTAGAAACGACTTCAGGGGCCTTTGGCTCAAAGTTATGAAGGAAACCCGGCTCGTTGAATTCGGCCCTTTCGTAATTGTAAGCCCCGCTTGTGAAATGAATGGAGACTGTATCGAAACCGAAATCCCTCATCTGGCCGTTCACGAATTTCGCCCCTTTTTGCGATTCGGCCTCCACGCAACAGTCGGCTAAAACCGAACCCATCACAGTATCATCCTGAAAATCGCACGCCAATATCTGAACGAAGGAGGCCAAGGCATCGGCCAGCCTTTTGCTGTAGCTATCGTCCCCAACAAAGATGGTCATGATCCTAGCCGCAAACTCCGTGGCCTTCGCCGTGTCTTTCAACGTCTGGACGGTGGTCGAAAGAAACTCATTGACAAATACGTTGAACACTTCGTTTATCTTAAAGATGTCGATAACGTCGCGAAGCGGGGAGAACACGCTGCACATCTTGGCGAGAATCGGGTCCTGCTCCGCAATCGCGCGGTCAATAGACTCGGCGAAGAACTCATAAGATTGGGTGCAGGCTATCGCCACGGCGCTGATGGGATTCTCCTCTTTCACCTTCAGCCACTTTTGCAAAACGTCCAAATAAAACGAGGGGTCAATGATGTCCTTAGTATTGCTTACGTGATTGGCGTTTCCGACCTTCTGAAAAGCATCCAGCGACTCAGCCCATCTCGAACCCAAATGCGGAGTACCAATGCTGATTAAATTCGACACCAAAGCAGGATGCTCAATAGCATACATCGTGTTTATTGTTCCACCTAGAGAATGGCCGACCAAATTGATCTTCGGTATTATGGACGTTGTTTCATAATACTTATATAACAAACTGTCGATAGCCTTTTCAAAATCATGATATTTATCAAGCGTTGAAACGTATCCAGAAGAATAACCTTGATCGAAAAGAACTACTAGATGCTCGTTTAAATTAATCTGAAAGGGGTCGGATCCCACATATTGATAATAGCCATACTCATCTAGCGTAGCTTTTTCAATTATCGAATCCTTATTTACTATATAAATAGAATTGCTAAGATCAAACGGCAAATACCCATGATTTTTAAACACATAACTACCGTTATCATCTTTCGCTCCATTTTTCTCGTTGTCCAAACGCGGAAATTCGTCATCTTGCGGACCGCTTATCCAATCATAGGCTGATCCGCCTAAGCCGTGCATAAAAACGGTAACCGAGGCACAATCGGAAATCATCGCCTCATTTGCCAAGGCCGAATGAAAGGATTCTTCTTCCGAAAAGTCGGCATTTGAAGAGAAAACGACTTCGCTTTGGAAAACAGAAGAAATAGCGGTTATCCCTACTACCAAAAATTCTAAAACCATAATTAAATATTGAAACGCAATAATTCTTTGTCAAGGCATTGTTCTCCTCATATGTGCGGAAAAAGAATTTCAGTAAGAATGCGCATAGCAAAAAAGCACCGCCTCTTCGCTCAACGTTATTTGGATGTTCTCATTTTAACGGACAAAAAGCACCAACGACGATTTGCTTTAAAACTCTAACGGGACACAAACTGAATTTATGGCAATCATTTAGGCTAGATTATTCCGCCGATGTATCAACGTAGTCAAACGAATACGGATAGCAATAATCCACAAAAAAGCCAAGGCTTAGCTCTCGCATTCTTTCGACGGCGCCTGTGACTTTGTTCTCTCTTATTAAGTAGCTCTCCCTAGCATGGTCTCCGGGACCCAGCCTCTTATAAGTGTGGTTT
Source organism: uncultured Bacteroidales bacterium (assembly GCA_963650805.1). Taxonomy (GTDB): domain Bacteria; phylum Bacillota_I; class Bacilli_A; order RFN20; family CAG-826; genus Alloenteromonas. Next base: position 43,283 of record CAVJMG010000006.1, on the reverse strand, counting down.
TGCACAACGAAACGGTAAGAATCGTTTTCCCACAAAGTGTATCGAGACGACATTGGGCAAATGTCAAATAAGCATCCAGATTGTGACAACTCCTTGTTTTTGCGATTATAAGTAAAAATATGCTTGTAATCGTACTTTATTTGCAGCAAATCGGCCTCCTTCAAATACACGACTTCCGGAACACTTTCATCGTATTTTGTCAGTGATATGGCCTCTTCCGCTCCATTTTGCCAATGGATGATTAAACCTTCATCGTTAATAGCGTAAGTAGAAGTTTCATAATAGTCTACAGGCGTGGTGGATCCGTTGCTTAACCCGCGGTACGCGATGTTTAGTTTACCGGAGTATGTTTTTATATAATTGGTTGTTTGATCTTCAACAAATCCTTTTTCGAAATCGCTTGCGTTAAACCTATAACATTTGGAACTGTAATCATCGTTTTTAATAACGCATTCATTGGATAAAGCATCGGAGTTCACGACGATGGGAGGCCAATTCCCCGTAGGTTTTTGAATGTCTCCTTTTTCTTGAAAAGCGCCATTCGATCTTTCGTACAAAGTGAAAACGTTATAGTTATAGTCTGACGAAGAAGAATGTGGTGGCACCGTCAACGCGTAATCTTTTCCTAGCCATAAAACTCTGCCTGGTAAACTATATGTATTGCCCCCTTCAAAAACAAACGACGTCTGATCATCGCTGATTGAAATCGCTCCTCCCGACAATAAATCAACGCTTAGGAAAGCGTTTTCGAATGATGCAAGAATAGAGTGATCCCCGAATAAATACCTATACTTAAAAATAAGAGATTTCCCAACGTCCTTACACGCGCTGACAACAAGAAGCTCATTTTCCGGCAATGCGAAAAAAGTATTCTGTGTTGAATGGCTGGTCAAATTGTAACGATTGCCATCATAGTCAACGAATTCTACCAAATACGATAAACCTGACCCATTTGAATACGATTTCGTAAGTCCTTTATAAAACAAGCATCCTTCGCTTTGCCCTTGCGGAAGGTTGAAAACGTATTGAACGTCTGACGTTGAGCACGAAGAAAGAGGGATAGTGAGCAAAAGAACCAGAAAGCCGCGTTTCGTCATGGATTTATCTCCCGCCAAGACTTAAGCTCAAAATCATAACGTCATTTTTATATCGGGACCATTTTTGTCAAGGAAGGAGTCAAGATGGGCGGCGCTAATTAAGCGCAAGTGAACCAAATGCAAGATTGGCTTTTACAAAGGCAGTAAAGGCGAAAACGAGGAGTTTTCTTGTCTTGAGACGTATTCATAATGAATGATTAGCAACCGATAATCCGCCAGTAGAGTCGGGACATCCGCGTATTCGTATCCGTTGTTTGAGAAAGAACTTTCGGACAAGGAAGGGGAGATATTCCGTTTTGGAGATGAATAAACGCACATTGAAATCGAATCTTCTGATTCAGAGCAGAAAAAGATTGAAAGCCAACGAGTTGAATCAACATCATCACAATAAAAATGGATTTCAAATCTATCGCCCGTTTGTGACCAAACGGCACCCTCCATGAAACCCGTTAGTTCCCACCAAAAAGTAACCGCGACCTCACCCGATGTGCCGTCAACGTAATAAGGTCCATTCCAATCGAGCCTAAACACGTCCGAAGTCGCCTCACCCATAGGCGAACAATGCAGTTTATTTTTGCTAAAGATGTCAGCAAGTTCCCCGGCATACGCATTCATTTGATTATCTAAACAGCAACTAAAGTGAACATACGTCGGTTTAACGACCCAGTACCCCTCCAAGGGATAACCAATTTGAGGTTTCACGGGAGCACACGAAATTAATAACAAACCTAGTATCAAAAACCCATGGGCAATTGGAGTGTGGCTTAAAAAACATTTGTTATTCGGCATAGCCATAAATAACAAACCCTCCGCCACCGCTGTTGTAATCGAGAATATCAAAGTAGCAATTTAAATCACGCCAATCGGGGAAATCGCAATAAGAGGAGGCAAAAGAACGAAGGCTTTTTGCAGTCATATAAAGGTTTTGCTCTAGCTTGGATCGGAACAAGAACGGCAAAGAGGAAACTGCGCTTAAAAACAAATTGACTTGCCTCATGCAAATACCACTTAGTTAGGATATAGTCCTAACGCTTTAAATACAATAGAAATTGTCTTATCTGTTATATCTTAAAGTATCAATCTGAGGAAATCTGACTCTTTTATTATAAAGTCATTTGAAATTTCCGCCGGCCACCTTGTTGTTTATAGTTTCGGTTAGTTTAAGACAACGGAGAACGGCCCACATTTCAAAGGCATCTTCTTATGGCAACATGAGAAAAAGCGGCCTTGAAGCCGCTTTTCCCAAGCCACTGTGGGTTTAAAGCTCTATTTGGTTGATTTTGGCCAAACCATCTCGAAGTTTAAAGAGCCATTAGAAAAGCCCCTCCGAAGAGGGGCTTAGATGGCAATCAAGCCGTCGGATCAATGAAGAATCTCGGCGACGGTGCCGGCGCCAACAGTCCTGCCGCCTTCGCGGATGGAGAACTTGGTGCCTTTCTCCATGGCGATCGCGTGGATGAGATCAACCGTGAAGGTGACGTGGTCACCAGGCATAACCATGTCGGTCCCAGCGGGGAGCTCGATGGTGCCGGTGATGTCAGTGGTGCGGAAGAAGAATTGAGGACGATAGCCGTTGAGGAAGTGAGTGTGGCGGCCGCCTTCCTCTTTGGTGAGGATGTAGGTCGTCGCGGTGAACTTGTCGTGGGGGATGATGGACCCGGGCTTGGCAAGGACCTGACCACGCTCGACCTGGTCGTGGGTGATGCCACGGAGGAGGGCGCCGATGTTGTCGCCGGACTGGGCGAAGTCAAGGGTCTTGCGGAACATTTCGAGGCCGGTGACGACGGTCTTCTGGGTCGGCTTGATGCCAACGATTTCAGCTTCGTCGTTCATCTTGATCTGACCACGCTCGACGCGGCCAGTAACGACGGTGCCACGGCCGGAGATGGTCATAACGTCTTCGATCGGGAGAAGGAAGGGCTTGTCGGTGTCGCGCTCGGGGTCGGGGACATAGGTGTCGAGGGCTTCGAGGAGCTCTTTGATGCAAGCGCAGTTGGGATCATCCAAAGAGGTGGCTTGGCCGGCTTTGAGGGCGGAGCCTTTGATGACGGGGATTTCGTCACCGGGGAAGCCGTATTTGGAAAGGAGGTCACGGACATCCATCTCAACGAGGTCGATGAGCTCGGGATCGTCGACCATATCGCACTTGTTGAGGAAGACGACAATGTAAGGAACGCCGACCTGGCGGGCGAGCAAGACGTGCTCACGGGTCTGGGGCATGACGCCGTCGGTGGCGGCGACAACGAGGATGGCGGCGTCCATCTGGGCGGCGCCGGTGATCATGTTCTTGACGTAGTCAGCGTGCCCCGGGCAGTCGACGTGGGCGTAGTGACGCTTCTTGGTCTCGTATTCTTCGTGGGCGGAGTTGATCGTAATGCCACGAGCCCTTTCCTCGGGGCTGGAGTCGATGTCGCCATAAGCTTTGTCGACAGCGTTTCCTTCGGCGCCATTGGTGGCTTTTCCGACCATGGAAAGGTAGTGGGTGATGGCCGCGGTAAGGGTGGTCTTGCCGTGGTCAACGTGGCCGATGGTACCAACGTTCATGTGAACGCGGTCACGGTTGAACTTTTCTTTTGCCATTTGTTATTTCCTCCAAAAATGGTGTTTTCGAAATTGGCGAATAAATATTAGGACAAGGGGGGCGGGGAAGCAATACTAATAAGTATTGGAATTCCCCGTGCCTTGGACTAAACGCAGAAGCTTATTTGCCTCCGTTGGCCTTCTTGATGATGGCGTCCTGGACGAACCTCGGGGTTTCGCCATAGTGGTCGAACTGCATCGTGAAGTTGCCGCGGCCTTGGGTGATGGAGCGAAGGTCGGTGACGTAGCCGAACATTTCGGCGAGCGGGACTTCGCACTCCACTTCCTTGGCGTTTCCGCGCTGAGTTTCCCCGACCATGTTGCCGCGTCTGCGGGCGATATCGCCGATGACGTCGCCGTAATACTGTTCGGGGACGGTGATCTCAACCTTCATGATAGGCTCGAGGATGACCGGGTCGCACTTCGGAGCGGCCGCTTTGAGGGCCATGGAAGCCGCGACTTTATAAGCGGCTTCGGAGGAGTCGACATCGTGGTAGGACCCGTCGAAGAGGGTGGCTTTGATGTCGATGAGGGGGTAGCCGGCGAGGACGCCGCGCTGGAGCGCGTCTTCCAAACCTTGCTGGGTCGGCTTGATGAATTCCTTAGGAACCGAGCCGCCAACGATGGCATCGACGAATTCGAAGCCTTTGCCGGGGTTGGGTTCGAAGCGGATCCAAACGTCGCCGTATTGACCGTGGCCGCCGGTCTGCTTGATGTAGCGGCCTTCGGCTTCGCCGGTCTTGCGGATGGTTTCGCGGTAGTTGACCTGCGGAGCGCCGACATTGACGTCGACTTTGAACTCGCGGCGCATACGCTCAACCAAGACGTCGAGCTGGAGCTCGCCAACGCCAGCAATGATGGTCTGACCGGAATCGGCGTCGGTGTGGACGCGGAAGGTCGGATCCTCTTCGGCGAGTTTGGTGAGGGCGATGGACATCTTCTCCTGGTCGGCTTTGGTCTTGGGCTCAACGGCCTCTTCAAGAACCGGCTCGGGGAAGGTGAGCTGCTCGAGGATGACGGGTTCCTCTTCGTCGCAGAGGGTGTCACCGGTGGTCGTGGACTTAAGTCCGACGACGGCGCCGATCTCACCCGCGTGGAGGACGGAGACTTCCTGACGGTGGTTGGCGTGCATCAACACCAAACGGGCAATACGCTCCTTGGTGTTGCTGGTGGAATTGAGGACATAGCTGCCGCTCTTGAGGACGCCCTGGTAGACGCGGACATAGGCCAAACGTCCGATGAAGGGGTCGGTCGCGATCTTGAAGGCAAGGCCGATGAAGGGCTTCTTGTCATCGGGAACGCAGACGTAGGGTTCGCCTTCGAGGGTCCCTTTCTCGCCCGGAATATCGAGCGGGGAGGGGAGATAATCGACGACGGCGTCAAGAAGAGGCTGGATGCACTTGTTCTTGTAGGCGGAGCCGCAGAAGACGGGGAAGAAGGTTCCGGTCAAAACGGCTTTGCGGATGGCGGCTTTGATCATGTCGACGGGGACGTCTTCGCCGTCGAGGACGAGCATCATGATCTCATCGTCGAAGGAAGCGAGGTCTTCGAGGAGGATCTGGCGATAATTCTCGACCCTTTCCTTATATTCCTCGGGGACATCGGTCACCTTCGGGGCTTCGTCCTTATCGGATTCATAGATATAGGCTTTGCGCTCGATGACGTCGATGCAGCCCTTGAAGTTGCCTTCCTTGCCGATCGGGCATTGGACGGCGTCGGCGTGCTTCTCGCCCAAGCGGGAATGGATGGACTCGACGCACATATCGAAGTCGGCTCCGGTAGCGTCCATCTTGTTGCAGAAGACGATGCGGGGAACGCCGTATTTGGTGCCTTGACGCCAGACGGTCTCGGTCTGGGGCTCGACGCCGTTTTTGGAGTCGAGGACGGTGATGGCGCCGTCAAGGACGCGGAGGGAGCGCTCGACTTCGACGGTGAAGTCGACGTGCCCCGGAGTGTCGATGATGTTGAAGCGGGTGCCCTTCCAGAAGCAAGTGGTCGCGGAAGAGGTGATGGTGATACCCCTCTCCTGCTCCTCTTCCATCCAGTCCATCGTCGCGGTCCCTTCGTGGACCTCGCCGATCTTGTGCGTGCGCCCGGTGTAATAGAGGATGCGCTCAGTCGTCGTGGTTTTGCCAGCGTCGATGTGCGCCATGATCCCGATGTTACGGGTATGAGGGAGATCGTAAGTTTCGGTTTCTTTGATTTCGTTCTCAGCCATTGGGATTCTCCTAGGTCAATTAGAAACGATAATGGGCGTAAGCCTTGTTGGCTTCGGCCATCTTGTGGACGTCTTCCTTCTTCTTGACGGAAGCACCGGTGCCGTTGGCGGCGTCGATGATTTCGCCAGCGAGCTTGTCTTCCATGCTCTTCTCGCCGCGGAGGCGGGAATAGGTGACGAGCCAGCGAAGGCCGAGGGTTTGCTTTCTTTCCTTGGAGACTTCGGTCGGGACCTGATAGTTGGCGGCGCCGATGCGGCGGACCTTCAGCTCGACTTCCGGCATGATGTTGTTGATCGCGGTGGCGAAGACATCGATGGCGGGTTTGCCAGTCTTGGCTTCGATCTTCTCGAAGGCCTTGTAGATGATGGACTGGGCAGTGCCCCTCTTCCCGTCGTACATGACGCGGTTGATGAGGCGGGTGACGAGTTTGCTGTTATAAACTGGATCGGGCAAAACGTCACGTTTTTCAACAGAACCTTTTCTTGGCATGGTGATTCTCCTTACTTAGCGGCCTTGGGCTTCTTGGTCCCATAAAGGGAACGGCCCTGCCTTCTGGCATCGATCCCGGCGCAGTCGAGGCAGCCGCGGATGATGTGGTAACGAACGCCCGGGAGGTCCTTGACACGGCCGCCGCGGATCATGACGGTCGAGTGCTCCTGGAGGTTGTGGCCTTCGCCGCCGATGTAAGCGGTGACTTCGTATCCGTTAGAAAGGCGGACACGGGCGTATTTCCTCAAAGCGGAGTTCGGCTTTTTCGGGGTCATGGTGCCCACACGGGTGCAGACGCCACGTTTTTGGGCGGAGGGCTGGCTGGAGTTGCGCTTGGTCAAAGAGTTCCAACGTTTCCCCAAAGCGGGGGTCTTGGATTTCTTGACCGCGGACTTGCGGCCCTGCCTAACGAGTTGGTTGATTGTTGGCATGTTTGTGTTTCTCCTTAATTTTCAATTCACACAATACCCGGTGTATCCAGCACCGGGGTAAATAAAAGGGCAAAAGCCTTCTACTTACGTCCGGGGGTGATGATAAAACACGGCTAATAGGCCTGTCAACACGAAATTTCAATTTCTCTTCACTCCACAAGGCCCGGTGTATCATTTTGTGCATTATGCACATAGTTTTCCGTGATTTGCGGGAGCTTGATATTGAAGACAAACGGCTGTCTTGCCCACTAAAAAAGCCCGCCCCGGGTTAAGGGGGAGGGCTTAATTCAAGGTCAGTCTTCTTGATCGGGGCGGTCGTGCTTTTCGATGTATTGGGCTTTGACTTCTTTCATCGCTTCCAACACGTCGAACTGGTCGGCCTCCTCGCGCTGCTCGGGGGTATAGAGCCCCGTGCCGGCGGGGATGAGCTTGCCGGTGATGACGTTTTCCTTCAAGCCGTGGAGGTTGTCGACCTTGTTCTTCACCGCGGCGTCGGTGAGGACGCGGGTCGTTTCCTGGAAGGAAGCGGCGGAGAGGAAGGATTCGGTTTCCAAAGCGGCTTTGGTGATTCCGAGCACCAACGGGGTGCAGACGGCCGGGCGCTTGCCTTGGAGCAAGATTTCGGTATTGGCTTCCGTGAAGCGATCCATGTCGACACGGGAACCGGGCAAGAAGCCGGTGTCGCCGCCGTCGGTGATGATGACTTTGCGGAGCATCTGACGGATGATGATTTCCAAGTGCTTGTCGGCGATGCCGATGCCCTGGGCGCTATAGACTTTGCGGATTTCCTTGAGGAGGTAGACTTCGAGTTTCTCAACCCCAGCCACTTCGAGCAGTTGACGCGGGTTGATGGCGCCTTCGGTGATCTTGCCGCCGTTTTCGATTTTGTCACCCTGCTTAACGCGGAGGTGAGCGCCGTAACCGGTGGTGTAGACCTTTTCCTCAAGGTCGTTGTGAATGGTGACCTCGTAGCGGTCGCCGAGAGCTTTGATGCTGACGACTTCGCCGGAGATTTCGGAGATGAGGGCTTCGCCCTTCGGGTTGCGCGCCTCGACGAGCTCCTGAACGCGGGGGAGACCGGTGGTGATATCTCCGCCCGCCATACCGCCGGTGTGGAAGACACGCATCGTGAGCTGGGTACCAGGTTCACCGATGGATTGGGCGGCCATGATGCCGACGGCTTCGCCGATGGAGGCGAGTTTGCCGGTGGCCATGTTCTTACCGTAGCAGCGCTGGCAGACGCCGTCTTTGGTCTCGCAGGTGAAGATCGTGCGGATTTCGACCTCGGTGAGGCCGCTGTCTTCGATGGCCTGAGCCTGATCGTCATCGATCATGGTGTTGGCCGGAACGAGGACTTCCCCGGTGACGGGGGAGATGACGTCGTGCATGGCGAAGCGCCCGGTGACGCGGTCTTTCAGAGTCTCGACGACGGAGTTCTGAGCGGTGTTCCAGATGGCGCGGACTTTGAAGCCGTGGTCGCAGTGGCAATCCTCTTCGCGGACGATGACGTCTTGGGAGACGTCGACGAGACGGCGGGTGAGGTAGCCAGAGTCGGCGGTTTTCAAAGCGGTGTCGGCGCCGCCTTTACGGGCGCCGTGGGTGTTGTTGAAGTATTCGGAGACCTTCAAACCCTTACGGTAGGAGGAGACGATAGGAATTTCGATTTCCTCGTTCTTGGGGTTCGCGACCAAGCCCTTCATACCGATGAGCTGCTTGAAGTTGTCCAAGGAGCCACGGGATCCGGAGTCAGCCATGATGATCAACGGGTTGCGCTTGTTCTCGGCCATCGCTTTGGAGACTTCCTTGGCGACGTCTTCGGTGCATTTTCCCCAAATCTTGACGATCTGTTTGTGGCGCTCGGAGGCAGTGAGGAAGCCGCGGCGATAGAAATCTTCGATGCGGTCGACCTTTTTGTTGCCTTCGGCGACGAGTTTGGCTTTTTCCACGCCGATGTTTCCCTCTTTGATGTCATCGATGGAAACGGTGACGGAGGAAACCATGGAGTAGTAGAAGCCCTGGTCTTTGATTTTGTCCAAGACGGCGCTCGTTTTGGAGGTGCCGTACTTCTTGAAGACCATGTCGATGAGAGGTCCAAGCTGCTTCTTGCCGATCTGCTTCTTCAAAGGAAGGGTGTCGATGTATTGGGCAAGAGGGGAGAGAGGAGACTCGGGGTCGTATTTGGAGCCGAGCTTCTCAAGGACTTCCTTCGGCGTCACGAACCAAGGATCCATGTAGTCGAGCTTGGAATCGGGGTGGGGTACGTCGTTGATATAGGGGAAGTCGTCGGGGAAGACCTCATTGAAGATGACTTTGCCGACGCTGGTGATGAGGTATTTGCCTCTGGCGAATTCGGGGATGCCGCTGCCGAAATCCTTGTGGATGGCTTCCGCGGGGATGGCGATGCGGTTGTGGAGGGAGACGGCGCCGGTCTCATAGGCCATACGAATCTCGGCGACGCTATGGAAGACTTTGCCTTCGGCGTTCATCCACTCCTCGTCCTTTTCGGCCATGGCGAGAATGTCTTTCCTCTCGAGCGCGGCTGTGCCTTGCTCTTCCTCTTTGGCCTCGATGGCGCGGAGGGCATCGGCCCTCTGCTGGAAGTCAGCGCGGCCTTCTTCGGTGGTGAGGTGGAAGTTGCCAAGGATCATGTCCTGAGAAGGAATGACGATGGCTTTGCCGTCTTTGGGACCCAAGATGTTGTTGGAGGCAAGCATGAGCTTGACGGCTTCTTCTTGGGCGGCTCTGCTCAAAGGCACGTGGACAGCCATCTGGTCGCCGTCGAAGTCGGCGTTGAAGCCGGGGCAAACGAGCGGATGGAGACGGATGGCGCGACCATCGACGAGGATCGGCTGGAAGGCCTGGATCGAGAGACGGTGGAGGGTCGGGGCGCGGTTGAGCAAGACGGGGTGCTGGGAGATGATCTCCTCAACGATGTCGAAGACGACTGGATCATAGCGGTCGATGAATTTGTCGGCGGCTTTGTGGGCCGAGACGACTTTCCTCTCGATGAGGATGGCCGCGATGAAGGGGCGGAGCAATTGGATGGCCATCTCGCGGGGGAGTCCGCACTGATACATGCGCAGATTCGGCCCGACGGCGATGACGGAACGTCCGGAATAGTCGACGCGTTTGCCGAGGAGGTTCTGACGGAAACGGCCCGGTTTGCCTTTAAGACCCGAAGAAAGGGATTTCAAAGGACGCCCGCTGGGCCCGGTGACCGCTTTGGTGCGGCGGCCGTTGTCGATGAGAGCGTCGACGGCTTCCTGAAGCATACGCTTCTCGTTCATGAGAATGACGTATGGGGCGGACATGTCGATGAGGCGCTTGAGACGGTTGTTGCGGGAGATGACGCGGCGATAGAGGTCGTTGAGATCGCTGGCCGCGAAGCGTCCGCCGTCGAGCTGAAGCATCGGACGGAGGTCGGGTGGGATGACGGGGAGGGCATCGAGGACCATCCATTCCGGTTTCTGGTGGGAGTCGCGGAAGGCGTTGATGGCCTCTAGGCGCTTAGCCAAACGCATGCGGCGTTGGCTGGAGGCATTGACCATTTCCTCGGTGATCTGGCGGAATTCCTGGTCGAGATCGACTTCGTGAAGAAGCCTTTTGATGGCTTCGGCGCCTTCGCCGAATTCAGCACCGGTGTATTTGGTGATGAAAGCGGAGGAGGTGAAGAAGTCGAAGGTCTCGTTGGGGTTCTGGAGCTTTTCGATGAGCTCTGCGGCCTTCATTTGGTCGGCGGAGCCTTCCTCGAGGTTCTTCTGGATTTCCTGAATAGCGGTGACGAAGGTGCTTCTAGCGGTCGATTCGGAGAGATAGTCCTTATATTTAAGGGTTTTGTAAGGCTCTCCGGTGGAAGGATCGATTTTGCTGCCGCTATTGAGAACGACGTGGGCGGCGAAGTAGATGATGTCCTCAAGGTTCTTGGGGGTCATCTCAAGCACGAGGCCCATGCGGGAGGGGATCGATTTCAAATACCAGATATGGGCGCAGGGGGAGACGAGCTCAATGTGCCCGAACCTTTCCCTTCTCCATTCTTTGGAAATGACCTCGACACCGCACTTTTCGCAGGTGATGCCCTGGTAGCGGATCTTTTTGTATTTGCCGCAGTGGCATTCGTAGTCTTTGGCCGGACCGAAGATCTTTTCGCAGAAGAGACCTCCCATTTCCGGTTTCTGAGAACGGTAGTTGATGGTTTCGGCCCTGGTGACTTCGCCATGGCTCCAAGCGCGGATCATCTCCGGGGAAGCCAAGCCGACCTGCACGGAGGCAAGATCGTTAACGTCGAAGGTATCGTCATGATGCTGACGGGGCGGGAGAGGAGCGTCGAGTAGGACGTTCTCGTCGAATTTAGGTTGATCAGACATTCTAATTACCTCGCTTTCCTTCATTCTTCACCAGGGACCCGGGTGGAAACGGTCAAGCCTTCCTCGACAGCGAGGTCATTGCTGACTTCCACAGTCGCGGTAGGATCGGCGGCCTCCTCGCGCGGAGACATGGCGTTGCGGATGGAGGAATTGACTTTCCTCTCTTCGATCAAGGCCTTCTTGGCGAGATCGTCGAGGTTGATGGGAGAGCCATCCTTCTTATAGAGAGTGACGTTGAGGCAAAGGCCCTTAAGCTCCTTGACCAAGACTTTGAAGGCCTCGGGCATGCCGGGAGTCGGGATGGGCTTCTGCTTGATGATCGCTTCGTAGGCTCTCCTTCTGCCGACGCGGTCGTCGGACTTGATGGTGAGCATTTCCTGGAGGGTATGGGCTGCGCCATAGGCTTCGAGGGCCCAGACTTCCATCTCGCCGAAACGCTGGCCGCCGTTCTGGGCTTTGCCGCCCAAAGGCTGCTGGGTGACGAGAGAATAAGGTCCGGTGGCGCGGGCGTGGAGTTTGTCGTCGACCATGTGCACGAGTTTGATCATGTACTGGACGCCGACGGAGATCCTTTCGCCGAAGGGTTCGCCGGTTTGGCCATCATAGAGGACGGTCTTGCCATCTTCGGAGAGGCCGGCTTTCTTCATGATTTCGAACAATTCCTCGTTGCTGACGCCATCGAAGACGGGGGTGGCAACCCTCATCTGCAATTTGCGGCAGGCAAGCCCTAAGTGGACCTCGAGAATCTGCCCGATGTTCATACGGGAAGGAACGCCCATCGGGGAGAGGAGGATGTCGATCGGGGTGCCGTCGGCAAGGAAGGGCATGTCCTGAATCGGCAAGATTTTGGAGATGACGCCTTTGTTACCGTGACGCCCGGACATCTTGTCGCCCTCGGAGATCTTTCTCTTCTGAACGATGTAGACGCGGACGACCATATTGACTCCGGGAGGGAGCGGGTCTTTGTTTTTGCGGGAGAAGATCTTCACCGCATGGACGATGCCAGCGCCGCCGTGGGGGACGCGGAGGGAGGAATCCTTCCCTTCCTTCGTCTTCTCGGCGAAGATGGCCATGAGGAGCTTCTCTTCGGGGGTGGGCTCAGTTTGTCCTTTTGGAGTGACTTTGCCGACGAGGATATCGCCCTCTTTGACCTCGGCGCCGGGGATGATGATGCCTCTTTCATCAAGGAAGGCTTTCGCATCTTCGCCGACGTTGGGAACTTCGCGGGTGATTTCTTCGGCGCCGAGTTTGGTATCGCGGCACTCGATTTCGTATTTTTCGATGTGGACGGAGGTGTAAACGTCGTCCTTCACCATGCGCTCGGACATAATGATGGCGTCTTCGTAGTTGTATCCGTGCCAGGTCATGTAGGCGACCAAGACGTTGTGGCCAAGGGCGAGTTCGCCATGGCGCATAGCCGGGCCGTCGGCGATGATGTCGCCTTTCTTAACCATGTCGCCAACGTGGACGATTGGGGTCTGGTTCATGCAGGTCCCGTTGTTGGTGCGGTCGAATTTCTGCAAAGCGTAGGTGGTCTTTTCCTTACCGGATTTCGTGACGATGGTCTTCGAATCCATATAAGTGACTTCGCCGTCTTTGGTGGCAACGACGGCCAACCCGGAGTCGCGCGCGATCAATTGCTCCATGCCGGTTCCGACGTAAGGAATCTCAGGGGAGAGCAAAGGGAGGGCCTGACGCTGCATGTTAGCGCCCATCAAGGCGCGGGTCGCGTCATCGTGATCGAGGAAGGGGATGCTCGCCGCGGCGATGGAAACAATCTGACGGGGGGAGACGTCGACATAGTCGACTTTCCCCTTCTCGATTTCGACGTTGTCTTCATCGTGACGGACGACGACCTTGTCATCGAGGATCTCTTTGACGAGGCAATCCCTCTCGGTATTGGGATAAAGGGAAGAAAGGTGAACGGCCTCGCCCAAACGGATGTTGGCCTCGGCGACATAAGTGCCCCTTTCGTCGTCGGCGGAAAGGTAACGGGCGCGATAGGAAATCTCGCCGTCTTCTTTGAAGTCGCCCTCAATGACGAAGGAACGCCCATCGTTCATGTGGAGAACTTCGCGGAAAGGAGTCTCCACGAAGCCGTGCTCGTCGATTTTGGCGTAGCAGGCGAGGTTGTTGATAAGACCGATGTTCTGGCCTTCAGGAGATTCAATCGGGCAGATACGGCCGTAATGGGTGTAGTGGACGTCGCGGACTTCCATGGAAGCGCGGTCGCGGGTCAGGCCGCCAGGGCCCAAAGCCGAGATACGGCGCTTGTTGGTCAGCTCGGCGAGAGGATTGACTTGATCCATGAACTGGGAGAGCTGGCTGGAAGAGAAGAATTCGCGGATGGAAGAGGTAAGCGGGCGGATGTTCACCAACGACTGGGGAGTCATGGACTCGAAGTCGGAAATGGACATCTTTTGCTGAACGGTCTTCGTCATCTTGGAAAGGCCGACGCGGAACTGGTTCTGGAGCAATTCCCCGACGCAGCGGATGCGGCGGTTGCCCAAGTGGTCGATGTCGTCGGTTTGGCCGATGCCGAACTGGAGGTTGCAGAAATAGGAGAAGCAAGCGACCATGTCGGAAATGGTGACGCGGGAGATGGTCGCGTTGAGATCGCAGCCCACGATGGGGACGATCTGCTCGCCTTCTTTATCCTCGGCGTAGACGTGGACGATGTTGACGACGCTATTGGTGTCGAGTTTCTCGTAGGCTTTGAGCTTAACAGTGTAGTTGCCCCTTTCGAAGAACTCGATGTCGCGGAGGTGCTGAACCTCTTCTTTGGTGAGCTTGTGGCCCTTCTCGTAAACGGTGACGGGGAGAACGAGCTCGCCGTTGGCGTCGATAGTGTGGCCGGCGTCATCAACGATATAGCCTTCGCCCTCTTGGTGGGAGTCAATGAGGTCTTCGGCGAGGACGCGCCCAGGGAGACGGTCATAGATGCCGAGTTTCTGAGCATATTTGAAACGCCCGGCGCGGCCGAGGTCATAACGCTTCTCATCGAAGAATTTGGAAACGAGGAACTCGATGGTTCCGTTCTCGGTGACGGGCTCGCCCGGTTTGAGTTTCTGGAAAATATCGATCAAAGCGCCGGCGCAGGTCTTGATGCCTTTGTCTTTGGCGAGCGTGAGGTCGAGGGACTCGGATTTGCCGAAGAGCTCGATAAGCTGCTCCTCCTTATCGAAGCCGAGGGCTTTGAAAAGGGTGGTCGCGGGCATTTTCCTCTGCCTATCGATGCGGACGTAATAAACACCTTTGAGATCGCTCTCAAACTGCAGCCAAGTGCCGCGGGAAGGGATGATCTCGCCGTTGTAGATGTGGACGCCGCTCTTATCGATGGTGTCTTGGAAATATCCTCCTGGCGAACGGATGATTTGGGAGACGATGACCCTCTCGGCGCCGTTGACGATGAAGGTGCCGGATTCGGTCATCAAAGGCAATTCGCCCATGAAGACCTCGGCGTCTTTGATTTCCTTGGTGGGGAGGATCAAACGGAGAGTGACTTTGATCTTGCTTGAATAGGTCAAATCGCCCGCTTTGCATTCAAGCGGGGTGTATTTCGGCTCTTCCAAACGGGAAGAGACATAGTCAATGTAAAGGGTGTTGGCGAAATTGGCGATGGGGAAGACTTCTCTGAAAATCTCGTCCAAGCCTTTTTCAAGGAACCAGCGGTAGGAATCGGTCTGAACTTCAACCAAGTAAGGAAGCGGGAGCTTCCCGGAGATTTTGGAGAAATTGATGCGGCCATTGGCCCCGACGGGATAGGATTCGCCGTTAGGATCCTTGTAGTCCAGAAGCTGGTGATCGAATTTTTCTTCTTGTGGCATGTGTTGCTCCTTATTTTCGCGCGATGAGAATTTGGAAGCCTTTATGCGAGGCTTTCACCTCCACTTTGCCGAAGAGCGTTTGGAGGTAGCGGAAGCAGGACTCCGCGCCCTGCTTTTTTCGGATGACTAGGATCAAGGAGCCATCTTGATTAAGGTGGCTGAGTGCGCCCGCGTACATCGCGTACGTAACCTTTTTACCCGCGCGTATGGGGGGATTGGTCACGATTGTGGAGAAAGAGGAATTGATATTGCTGTAGACGTCTGAGTGGATCAGCTCGACTTGGGAGGAAACGCCAAGGCTTACGGCGTTCTTCCTCGCGCATTCGAGGGCCCTATCGTTCACGTCGGCTAGGACGACATGACGGGAAGAGTCAATGTGTGCCAGGATTAGTCCGATTGGTCCGACACCGCACCCGAGATCCAGAATGTTCGTCCCAAGGTCGGTCTTGGCGATGGTTTCAAGCAGTAGCCTAGTGCCATCGTCGAGGCCGTCTTTGGAGAAGACCCCCGCGTCGCTAGAGAAGGTATAGCGCTCGCCCATCAGCTCAAACTGATAGGTGATGTCTTGATGGGCCAAGCCCTCTACGTTATCGAAGTATTGGCTCATTTTTAACTCCTTTAGAAACGCAAGAACCCCGCCCAGAGTAGACGTGCCTCTGGACGGGTTTCGGGTAAGTAGGTTGTTAAAGCCGAAATTACTTGATTTCGACTTCGGCGCCGGCGGCGACGAGAGCTTTCTTGTGCTCTTCGGCTTCGACGGGGGAGATGTGCTCTTTGATCGGAGCGGGGACGGCGTCGACGAGTTTCTTGGCATCCATCAAGCCAAGGCCGGTGATGGCCTGGACGGCTTTGATGACGGCGACTTTGGAACCGCCAACGGCTTTGAGGATGAGGGAGACCTCGGTCGGTCCCTTCTTGGTCTCTTCTTCTTCGGCCGGAGCGGCGGCGGCGGCGGTGGCGACGGCGGCAGTGACGCCGAAGGCTTCTTCGACGGCCTTGACGAGGTCCGCGAGTTCGAGGGCGGTGTACTCTTTCAAGGATTCAACGATCTCTTCTTTGGTGAGCTTAGCCATTTTGATTTACCTCCATTGGCTTAGTTGGCAGCGGGAGCAGCGGCTCCGCTGTCTTTCTCCGACGCGGCTTTGACGGTCGCGGCGAATTTCTGAATTGGCGCATTGAGCACCGATAGGAACATAGAGAGCAACCCGTTGCGATCCGGCAATTTGGCGATGGCCTTCATTTGCTCGGCATCGAACGCTTGTCCTTCGCCCATCCCGCCGACGACTTTAAGGTGTTCGTGCTTGCGGGCAAATTTGGTGACAACTTTCGGTCCGGCGGACAAATCCTTGGAGAAGACCAAGGCGTTGGGGCCTTCAAGAATGCTGTCGAGGTTCGGGGCTTTGGTGTCGGCGATGGCGCGCTTGACGAGGGTGTTCTTGTAAACGCCCATGGTCGCGTCGACCTTCTTGAGTTCACGACGGAGCTCCTGAATCTCAGCGACGGTGAGTCCTTGGTAGGAAACAACCGTGACGGAACCGGACTCCTGGATACCTTTGGTGATCTCGGAGACGGCTTCCTTTTTGGCTTGGAGAGCTTGCTGATTCATGTGTTTCTACCTCCTTTCTTGACGACTTTATGTGATGCTTCGAATAACTAGTGGGTTGTGATGTTTCATTAACCTCAGCAGGGTGGAGATTTAAGGCACTTGCCCCCGGCTATCTTAGGTATAGGAAGCGATTCACCGAATGAATTCCTAGGCTACCGATTAGCTGCGGGAAGCGAAGGTGATTTTGATGGCGGGCCCCATCGTGGTGGAGATGACGGCCTTCTGGATATAGGTGCCCTTCACAGTGGAAGGACGGGCAGCGGCGATCTGGTTGCAGACGGCAAGGATGTTGTCGCTGAGATCGCTCTCGGAGAAGGAGACGCGACCAACGCCCATGGCGAGGTTCCCGTCTTTGTCAACGCGGTAGGCGATTTTGCCCTTCTTGATTTCGCTGACGGCGGTTTTAACGTCCATGGTGACGGTGCCGGTCTTGGGGTTAGGCATCAAGCCTTTGGGGCCGAGGAGACGGCCCATCTTTCCGAGCTCGCCCATCATGTCCGGAGTGGCGACGATGATGTCGAAGTCGAACCAGTTCTCGGTTTTGATCTTCTCGAGCATATCAAGGCCGCCGTAGTAGTCGGCACCGGAAGCTTTGGCGTCTTCGAGTTTGGTGTTGGTGACGACGAGGACCTTCTTGGTCTTGCCGTTGCCGTGGGGGAGAGAGATGGTCCCACGGATGAGCTGCTCGGCCTTGGTCGGATTGACGTTGAGGCGGAAGCAGAGGTCCACCGAGGCGTCGAACTTGGTCGTGGAGGTTTCCTTGACGAGTTTGGAAGCCTCAGCGATTTCGTAGACTTTGGTGGTGTCGACCTTCGCAAGGGCGGCTTTGTAGTTTTTGCTGACTTTCTTCATGGTTTCGCTCCTTACTTGATCGCGATGCCCATCTGACGGCAGGTGCCGGCGATGACTTTCTTGGCAGCTTCCACGTCTTCGGTGTTGAGATCGGGAAGCTTGTAGTTGGCGATCTCTTCCAATTGGGCAGCGGTGATGGAACCGACAACCGTTTTGGCATTGCCGGCGCCTTTCTGGATGCCGGCGGCCTTCAAGATCAATTCAGCAGCGGGGCTGGTCTTGATCACGAAGTCATAGCTCTTGTCTTCGTAAGCGGTGATGATGACGGGGACGGTCTGTCCTTTCCTGTCGCCGGTCTTCGCATTGAAGTCGGTGCAGAATTTCGCCATGTTGACACCCGCGGAAGCGAGCTTTGGTCCTGGATGGGCATTCCCGCCAGGGAGTTCCATCTTCACGACTTTGACGACTTTTTTCATGTGAAATCCTCCTTTGGATTTTCGGCATGCAGTGGTGATGCGGGTCTCGTCTAACCCTGCCACGTTTGTGCACGCGGATGTTATTATGCGCGTAAGGGCACACACACGCAAGGACGAATTTTAAAAAGTTGGTTTCTGAGGGCTCAAACGCAATCCGCGTAAAGAAAAACACGCGACACGTGCATTTGTTTTCCGCACAGAAATCGCGTGTATGAGAAAGGAAATTTCTTACTCGACTTTGGAATATCCAAGCATCAACGAGAACAAAACGGCAAGCAAAGCCACGCCAGAGTCCCCCAAGACGGTGACCCACATCGGCAAGGTGAATATCCCCGTGGAAGCAGCAATGACGGACAAAACCATAATCGCGATCTTCACGCCCAGCGAAAAGGAAATGTTGAAGACGGCGCGATGCTTGGTCTTTTTGGCGACGTTGATCAGGGTCAAAAGTTTTTCAGGATCATCTTGCATCAAAACAACGTCGGCGTTTTTAACCGCGACATCGCTTCCAAGGCCACCCATGGCAATCCCGATGTCGGCAAGGACAATGGACGGAGCGTCGTTGATACCATCGCCAACAAAAGCAACAGAACCTTTATTTTCGTCAATTTTACCTTGGATGAATTCTTGTTTATCTATTGGTAACAGTTCCCCGTGAGCCTCATCAATACCCAAGGTCTTTGCCACGCCATCGACGTTTTCTTTCCTATCGCCAGAAAGAAGGATAGTCTTTATGCCTTGCCTTTTAAGCTCTTCTGTCATCTTTGCGGATGTCGGTCTAATTTCGTCATTTAAAACAACATAACCAACATATTTGCCATCACAAGAAAGATAGGTCGCTGTACCCATGGAAACAGGGGCTCCATCGCAGTCGATGCCATTTTCAATAAGGAGCTTTCTTTTGCCCGCAAGGAGGGAGTGATTTTGGTAATTTGCGGCGATTCCGTATCCGGATTTCTCCTCATACGAAAGCAAGTCGCCCTCTTTTTCGACGTAGCCGGATTTAGCCAAAACGGCTCTAGCAATAGGGTGAGAAGAGCGGGCTTCGGCCGCGGAAAGGTAGGTCATGAATTCCTCTTCGTTCATAGAAACAGGATGGATTTCACTGACTTTGAAATTCCCTTCGGTCAAAGTTCCGGTTTTATCAAAGCAAACGACGCTAAGCTCGTTGACCTTATCGAAATACTCAGCGCCTTTGACAACGACCCCGTTTTTCGAAGCTAGGCCAAGCCCCGCAAAGTAGCTAAGCGGAACGGAAATGACAATCGCGCAGGGACAGGAAACAATGAGAAATTCCAATGCAACGAAAATCCAATTGCTCCAAACGGAGCCATCGGAAATGCCCAAAAACAAAGGCGGCACAATAGCGACAAGCAAGGCAAGCCCGGTGACGATGGGGGTATAAATCCTTGCGAAGCGCGTGATAAACCGCGTTGCTTTGGACTTCTTTTCCGAACTGTTCTCCACTAAATCGAGCAATTTGGCAACGGTTGAATCTTTGTATTCTTTCGTTACCGATACGACAAGCGATCCTTCCTTAAGAATCGTTCCGGAGAAGACGGCGTCCCCTTCGGTTTTGTTAACGGGCAAGGATTCCCCGGTCAATGAGCTTTCATCCACGCTACCAGAGCCCGAAATAACAACGGCGTCGCAAAGAATCTTATTTCCAGCGCCAACAACGACTTTATCACCAATAAGGAGCTCTTCAGGCGTCTTTTCGATGACGAGTTCCCCATTATTGACTTTAGCCTTTTGGTCCCGAAGGTCTATGGCCGAAACAATGGCTTCCCTAGACTTATCTGCGGCCAAGTCTTCGAAGACTTCGCCGACTTGATATAGCAGCATGACCAAAACGCCTTCAAACGCTTCGTTGTGCTCCGGCCCAAAGAAACGCAACGCAAAAGCGCCCAAAGAGGCAATGGTCATCAGCAAGTGCTCATCGAAGGGCTCATGCTCCTTGAAAACGCACAATATACCTTCCCAAATCACGTCGTAGGCCACAAGCACGTAAGCCGCGATCATGATGGGCAAATTAACGGCTAGCCCAAACGCGCTTTCGGTGAAATAGAATTGCCCAAGCAAAGCCAATGTAAGGCTTACGGCGATTCTAACGCCGAGAATAATCAACGTTTTCTTAGAACGTTCTTCCTCTTCTTCCATTTTCGTTTCTCCTTTTGTTTTTATTTGTCTTCGTTGACGTGCTCATAAACCAAAGTCAGCAAGCGGTTTACGTGATCGTCATCGAGACTGTAATAAACATGGGTCCCGTTTTTCCTTGTTGAGACCAGATGGGCTTTCCTAAGGACTTGCAGCTGGTGCGAAACAAGGGATTGCGACGCGCCTACGGCGTCGACGATTTCATTCACGGATTTCTCGGCATCCGAGATGGCGTATAGGATTTTCAATCGCGTGGAATCGCTCGCGATATTCAGCAAATCCTCCATTTTGTCGATAGTTTCGTCGTTGGGTATTTGACTCATGGGAACCTCCTTAATATGAAGTTTCATTCATATTTATGAGGCCATTATACTTCTGGAGCATTCCTTTTCAACAAGAATATGAATTTTTGTTCATATATTGTCGAAATATCTATAGACTGCTCCTAAAGTCCTTTAAAATACATGCATATGAAAAAAGCTTCAGATTGCTACTATCAGCTCACCGATTCCTTCTTCTACCTCACTTCTTCCTGGCTCCGGCTCGATTTGGCCGAAGGAACGAAAAGGGACGCCTACAACATCCTAGGAGCGGCCTCCTATCTCTTCGACAATCTCTTCGCCAAAGAAGACGCCGGAGAAGAAATAACCAGGGACGTCTATGCGGATTTGCTTTCGAAATATGACCCTAAAGCCCTATCCTCAAAAGCCACGTCAATCCGATTGAACATGAGCAAGGAAACTTTCGAGAACGCCGGTTCGCCATTTCGTGAATATTACCAATGGATATTGCCCTCAGAGCCCGAACTCCAGGAGGCTTTGAAAGACAACGCCGGATTGCTTGCCTTCTCCACGATTGACGCGCTTGTCAGCCTCGTTGCCGAGCAAAACAAAGAGTCCGAGCCTTTAAGGATCGCCGAAATCATTTTCCTGAATATGACGAAAACCTTCGAGCGGATATTCCGCGCCCATTATGGCGAGGACTTCCGCTTCCTAGCCTCCAGTTCCTACTTCTTATCCGTTGAAGAGGAATTCGAACGGATCCGCGCTTCCATCGAAGACTGATATTCCCACAAACAAAAAGGGGGCGTTAGCCCCGTTTTTTTGTATCAAGTTCGCTTATTCGCCTAAAGGGTTTTTGAAATGGATTTTCTCAAGGGAGATAACGCCTTCCCTAGAGGCGAAGGATTCGCAGAATTCCTCTAACACGGCCTGACCGCTTTGAAGGGCGAACAAAACGTTTATGACGGTTGCGTCTTCCCCGTTTTCAAGCTTAGTCACATGGGTACCGACGTTTTTGATAACCAACCCGTTTGCATCGGCCTGAACGCGAAGATCACGGACGAGCATGACGTTTTTAGCGACGACGATTTTAATTTGCGGGCTTCTTTTGCCAATGGCCTTCTCAATCGAGAGCAAGCCCAAGAGTAACGCCATCGTCACAGCCGCTACGACAATCGCTTCCAAAACCAAGCCGCATCCGCAAGCCATGCCGATGCCAGCGCAAACCCAGAGAGTCGCTGCAGTGGTCAAGCCACGCACGGAAAGCCCCGTGCGAATGATGGTGCCGGCACAAACAAAGCCGATTCCGGCCGTAATTCCAGCGGCGATACGCGCAGTATCGTAAGAAAGCAAAGAAGAATTCACGGATCCGTCATTCAAATTGATTTGGCCCGAGGCAATTCCAATGCCGAAGATTGAGATCACCATGAGTAGCGAGCATCCGACGGCCAAAAGGACGTGCGTCCTAAGCCCAGCGGCTTGGCCCTTGCTTTCGCGTTCAATGCCGATGATTCCGGCCAAGAAACCTGAAATCAAAGTAACCACGAGAACGTACAAGGCCAATCCCCAGCCATTGAACCGATAAGCTAATGAAATAATTCCCTGATCCATAAACGATATATCTCCTGATGGGGATTATAGCAAGGAATGGAAAATTTGTTTGCTAAAGTCGCTTGTTTTGTAAAGAAAAAGTTTTGCTAATTCGTAAAAGAAAAAAATCAAGAAAAGCCGAAAATTAGGAAAATGGCCTGAATCGATATTAGGCAGTCTTATCTCCGTGATTTTGTTAAGCCATAAATAACATTTCGCCTATTGAAAGACACGCTCGTTAAATCCCCTGTAACCTGAAATTCCGCACGATTTTGCCATTTTGTTAATTGAAATTCCGCACGATTTCACGGAAATGAAACTTGAAATTCCGCATTATTTCAATATTATCGTATTAAGAAAGGCCCCAAAATGTTCAAAAGAAAAGTCTACGCCGAATTGAAGGAATGGAAAAAATGGAATGGTGAGTACGCCGTTTTGCTAGAAGGTGCAAGACGCGTGGGAAAATCCACAATCGCCAGAGAGTTTGCCCAGAATGAATACAAATCATTCATTCTGATAGATTTTTCGACAATAGACCAAGAATTGTTATCCGTCTTTCAAGACATCAACAATTTAAATGTTTTCTTCACCAGGTTGCAGCTCGCCGCGGGCGTTGAACTCCACGAACGGCAATCCGTTATCATTTTCGATGAGGTTCAGCTTTATCCAAAAGCAAGGCAAGCGATTAAGCATCTCGTTGCCGATGGAAGATATGATTACATCGAAACAGGTTCCCTTATTTCTATCAAAAAAAACGTCGATAATATTTTAATCCCCTCCGAAGAACACAAAATCGAAGTCCACCCTATGGATTTTGAGGAATTTTGCGACGCAGTAGGATTTTCGAGGCAAAATCTGCA
The DNA here is from genome assembly GCA_963650805.1 of uncultured Bacteroidales bacterium. Lineage (GTDB taxonomy): Bacteria > Bacillota_I > Bacilli_A > RFN20 > CAG-826 > Alloenteromonas. The sequence goes on along the minus strand of CAVJMG010000006.1, from coordinate 20,514 downwards.
AATGCTCTATAACTTGAAGGCTCCTATTGGCGAAAGCGTAAATCGGAAGCTCATCCGGGATTTCAGACTTTACATGGCCATAGGAGGAATGCCTCAAGCAGTCGATGCTTTCGTGAGCAAAAAAAGTTTTGGGGAAATAGACAAAATCAAACAGGAAATAATCGGCCTTTACAAAGACGATTTACGAAAAATTGACAAATCCGGGAGACTCTCCGAAATGTATGAATCAATCCCAGCTCA
>CAVJMG010000006.1:0-20264 GCA_963650805.1 uncultured Bacteroidales bacterium | reverse complement strand
CAGCTCAGCTCACCGCGGAGAGAAACCGTTTCACCTATGGATATGGGCTCAAAAGGAAATACAAAAAAGATGAAGAGAGACTTTTCGATTTGCTCGATTCAAAAATAGTGGATTGTTGCCGAAGCGTGTTTGATATCTCGCCTTCCTTAGCTCAATATACGGATTATTCTAAATTCAAGTTATACGTCGCAGACACAGGTCTTTTTGTCAGCATGCTCTTCAACAGTGGCTCCAAAGAGCACGAAGACCTCTACAAGAAATTGTTGAGCGATAAGTTGGAGCTCAATTTAGGGTATCTTTATGAGAATGTGGCAGCCCAAATAATCACATCCGCAAAGCGCAAACTGTATTATTTCAATTTCCCGAAGGAGAATTCCACGCATTCTTACGAAATCGATTTTTTGTTGAACGATGGAAACAAGATTTTGCCGTTGGAAATTAAATCTAGCAAAATCAATGTCCATAAATCCATCGATGAATTTAGTCGGAAATATTCAAAATACATATCTCACAGCTACATCATTTCATCGAAAGATTATTTTAAAGACGGCAACTTGATCAATCTTCCCTTTTATTTGTTGCCGTTCCTATTGAATGATTTATAAATTGCCCGAAGAAATTGACTTTGGAAAGCAAAAGCCTCCCCTTTCGCAGAGGAGGCACGTGAACGAAATAATTTAGATTTTCTCAATTTCAGAGAAGTCGACATCGACCGGGGTAGAACGCCCGAAGAACAAGGTCTCGATGCGGCAAGCGCCAGTATCCTTGTCGATGGAAACAATTTTCCCTTCGGTTCCTTCGAAAGGCCCGTGGATGACGCGTACGGAGTCCCCAACCGCATAACGGTCGTACATGGCTTCGTCGACCTCGCCCATTCTCTTCAAAACGGGCTCGATTTCTTCCCTAGTGACGGGGGTCGGCTTCTGTCCGCCGCCGCAAGAGCCGGCGATGCCGGTAACCCCTGGGGTGTTACGGACGATATACCAAGACTCGTCAGTCATGATCATCTCGACGAAGATGTAACCAGGATAGAGGTTCTTGCTCTTCATCTTGGGTTTGATCTCGCCGGTGACTTTATCCTTTTCGGTCGCGGGCAAGCCGTTCTTATCAAGGACGGGAACCTGCTGTTCGGCGACCAAAACGCGCAGAATGTAATCCTGCTGGTTCATGGTCTCAATGCGTTTCCTCAGGTTCTCTGCGGTTTTCTGTTCGTGCATTGAATAGGTGGTGACAATGTACCACTGCTTCTCGCCAATGTTGTTTGCCATGTTTTTTACCTTCCAAAAGCTGATTTCAGCTGACTGATCATCGAAGCGGCAGTGAGGTCCTCCAAAGCGAGGAATATGGCCGCGAAAGCCGAAATAACGACGACGACGACAATTGCAGTCAGCAATTGTTCTCTCTTCGGCCAGCGGACGCGCTTGGCTTCCTTGACGACGTCTTTGGCATATTTGGCTGGTGTTGTCATGAATTTTCCTCCTTCGAATCGATTCGTTTCACTTGCTTTCCTTGTGAAGCGTGTATTTCCCGCAACGTGGGCAATACTTGTTGAATTGCAGGCGCGTGGAAGAGTCCTTGCGCTTGGTTACAGTATAGTTCCTAGACAAGCACTCGGAGCAAACCAAAAAAACTTTTTCCCTTCCCATAAGCCTTTATTCAACTTTCAGCGTCAAAAGTTTACGCGCAACGCGCAAGCGCGTCAAATGAAATCGTCGCGAAGAATGGGCCAATCGACGAGGACAAACCTATAAGGTTTCCCTATGAGCAAATCACCCCAGCCTTGCTAAGCGTTTTCTTAGCCCAATCTTTATAACGGGCGAAGTAATAATTCGCCTGTTTTTCGGTTATCCCCAAAGTTCTGGCAATCTCGGATACTTTGTAGCCGTCGCACACCCCGGACGCAATCTTAAGCGACATCGGATTTATCGTCTTCGGAAGCTTATTTAGCATCTCAAGCGACTCCGCGTAGTCTAGAAAGACCCTCGGGTCCTCGGCCGAGGTATTTTGCACGATGTCGGCCATGCAAAGAGAAGTTTCCTCGCCTCGCTCGTCGATTTGAGGCGCATCCAGCGAGAACGCGACCATTGTTTTGGTTTTCGAAAGTTTCGAATCCACGGCGTTAGCCAAGGCGAAACGGATGCATTTAAGCGCGTAAGAGGCAAAGCTCACCCTGCCAAAGCGATAAGATATCTCCGCGTCCAAATAGCCGCGGAAGAAAGCTTCGTTTGCCTCCCATTCGTCAAGGATAGTCATGATAGCCGGCGAAGCGCGGTGACAAAGGCGGTGTCGGTTTTTGTAATAACGAACGGCGAGGAGATCGCGACAAGACTCCCTCCCCATCCTTCCAAGCAACAGCAAAGACTCGTCGGAGACGTCAACGGTTGAACCGTCAGTCGAAGACCTCATATGTATTGTTTCCTCCTGAGGAGGCAAGAACGCTCAATGGGAACGCAAAGAAGAAATTTCGGCGAGGAAAACCGCGGTGGCCACACTGGCGTTAAGTGAATTCACGTGGCCGACCATAGGGATTTTGGCGACAAAATCGCTGTCGCGAATCAAAAGGCGCGACACCCCGAACCCTTCGCTTCCAACCACGAGGGCAATCGGGCATTTGTAGTCGATCTCATCGTAATTGCTCGTACCGCTACCGTCGCTAGAGACCACCCAGAAGCCATTGTCCTTGAGTTTGCGAATGGCTTGGGAAAGATTGGGAACGGAGGCGACTTTGGCGTAGCAAATGGCCCCGGTCGATACCTTGGCCACGGTGCTGTTCAAAGGAACCTCATTCCTATTCTTCATGATGATGCCATCGACCCCAAATGCATCGCAGGAACGCAAAATCGCTCCGAGATTGTGAGGGTCTTCGATGCCATCGAGAATCAAGACAAGGGGGTATTTGCTCGCCTTGGAGGATTCGATAAGCTCCTCCACAGAATAGCTCCTCCAGCCCTTGCAGATTGCCATAAATCCCTGGTGAGAGGGGTTTTTGGCAATCCGGGTCAACTCGGATTCTTCCACGAGTTCGACGGGAATCTTCTTCGCTTTCGCTTCCTGAACAATTTTGTCCTGCTCCAAACGCCTAACGACCTTCAATGCGGTCGCGGAATTTGAAACGACAGCTTCACGAACGGCGTTCTTGCCGTAAATAATTATACCCATAGAAACCTCCTATAAAAGACCGTTCTTCTAACGTTCAAAATACGCCTTTTTCAATCAGTTTTCCGCGCAGCAAGTCGCTCTTTTCGAAATCTTTGGCCGCTTTGGCTTCATCGTAAAGGCGATAAAGCTCACGGGCCTCCTCATCGAGAATAACCTCTCCGCCATCAATACCCAAAGCGAAAAGATAATCGCGGAGGCGGCCGTAATTTCCCTTAAGGACATCCAAGCTGGCATCGCGCTGCCTCATGTTTTGATTGGCCTGCTTCATTTCGGCGAAGAGGACACTTAAGGCATTCGGCGTGTTAAGGTCGGAGCAAAGTTCATCGAAGAAGGCATCTTCCTTATCCCCTTTAACGGAGCTAACGTCGACGCCAGCCCTTTGAAGTCTAATGGAAAGAGAACGGTAGCAAGCTTGGATTTTTTGATAGGTTTTGGTCGCCTCGGCAATTGTGTCCTCAGTGAAGGAAAGAGGGGCCCTATAATGAGTGTTCAAAACCATCAAACGGAAGGGCATGCCTCCGAATTTAGCGATGACGTCTTTGGCCAAAACGACGTTTCCAAGGGATTTGGACATCTTTTCATTATCGATGTTGATGAAGCCGTTATGGAGCCAATAACGGGCCAAAGCATTCCCGTTATGGGCTTCCGACTGGGCCATTTCGTTCTCGTGATGGGGGAATTTCAAATCGAATCCGCCGCCGTGGATGTCGATATAGCCGTTTTGGTCCCTGAAAATGGAATCGATCATGACGCAGCATTCCGTGTGCCAACCAGGGCGTCCCTCGCTCCAAGGGGTCTCCCAGCGAATGCCTTCGCTCGTTTTCTTCCAAAGGGCGAAATCCAGTGGAGACTCCTTTTGGGAATTGACTTCGATTCTAGCCCCGGAAATCAACGTCTCTGGGGTATTCCCGGATAGTTGCCCGTAATCCTTGTCCTTATTGACCCTGAAATAGACATCGCCACCGCTTTCATAAGCGCTGCCGTTATCCACGAGGTCTTTGATATAGGAAATCATTTGAGGCATATAAACAGTCGGACGCGGGGTGAAATCCGGCTGAAGCGCTCCAACCGAATCGACGGCGGAGCGGAATTCCTTGATAACGGATTCGGTCAGCTCTTTCTCGCTGATTCCAAGCTCTTTCGCGCGGTTGATGATTTTGTCGTCGACGTCGGTGTAGTTGGAAACATACGTGACCTCATAGCCCAAGCTGATGAAAAGCCTTCTCCAAGTGTCGAAAACGATGACCGGCCTCATGTTGCCGATGTGTGGCGAATTATAAACCGTCGGTCCGCAGACGTAGATGGAGACCTTCCCAGGGACTAGCGGAGTGAATTCCTCGATTTTGTTGCCGAGCGAATTGAACAATTTAACTGGATGCATAAGCGGATTTTACCATTCCTTTCTTTTAAAGGGACGACACCAAAGCATACAAATCCCCAGGGGAAGCGACCGCAAAGTCGCTTTTCGCCAGAAGTTCCGAAGTATAAAAGCCATATCCCCACGTCACTAAAACGCTTCTTAGTGAGGCGTTGTGGGCCGTTTCGATGTCGAAACGAGAATCGCCGATGTAAAGTGTTTTGCCATGGTTCATTTGGAATTGATCCATCATCCTCAAGGTAGAAGTCGGGTCCGGTTTGGGGGCATCTCCTTCTTTTTGCCCCGTCACTCCGTCAAACAAAGGTGGGAAGAAGCGCTTTACGACCTCCTGGGCTAAGGGATCGGGTTTATTGGAAACCACGAAAAGCCTTCTGCCCTCGCTTTTGAGGAGGGAAAGCACGGGAAGCAGCCCATCGAAGGGTTTGGTGGTGTCGTTTTGATAAGCCTTGTACAAAGGCATATAAGCTTTCTTGAGGGCGGAAAACGCCTTTTCGTCGTCGCCTTTCTCCTTCAAGGCCGTTCTCACCAAGCGATCGGCCCCTCCTCCAATGAGGGTTTTTGCCTCATCGATGGAGAAAGAATATTCGTACCCTTCTTGCTTAAGGGCGTCGTTGATGGCGCGAGTGATGTCTGGAAGGGTGTCTAGCAGCGTGCCGTCCAAATCGAAAATGAGGTTCTTGACCATAGCCACATCATTATAGAAGGAAGGCGGAGAAAAAGGGCACCGCGATGGTGCCCTAATCGTTTCTATTTAGGGAACTTCTCCCGGTCGTTCCGATAATGGGTGTGAAGAAGGTTCTCGCTCACCCCTCCGCAAGGTTCCCCGAGGAAATCCTTGTAGAGCTTAATGATGTCGGGGTTGTTGTGGGATTGGCGGAGTTTGCAGCCTTTATCGATCGAATAAAGGATGCTTGCCCTTTTTTGGCAGTAGGTGTCGAGGATGTCCGGAGCCTCTTTCCCAGCGAGGAGATTGGGCTTGACGAAAGGCTGCCCGCCCCCGTTTACGCATCCGCCCGGACAGCCCATAATTTCGATGAAGGCATAAGGCGATTTTCCGGAGCGAATCTCATCAAGCAAAGGCTTGGCGTTTTTCATCCCCGAGGCCACGGCGACTTTAAGCTTCGTCCCATTAATATCGATTTCGGCTGTTTTGATCCCTTCGAACCCGCGCAAGGCGGAGAACTCAATAGGACCGTATTCTTCCCCGGTCAAGCTGTGGTAAGCCGTCCGCAAAGCGGCCTCCATAACCCCGCCAGTGACGCCGAATATCGGCGCGGCGCCGCTATATTGGCCAAGGAGATCCTGATCAAACTCTTCTTCGGGAAGCTCATCCCAAAGCAGACCCGCCCGTTTGATGAGGACGGCGAATTCCCTCGTGGTCAAAACGGCATCAACGTCTGGAAGATCCTTAATCGCCGCGTTCTCTTTGCGTTTGGCCTCGCCTTTTTTAGCGGTGCAAGGCATGATCGAAACAACGAATACGTCCTCGGGTTTAAGGTTATGGGAAGCGGCGAAATAACTCTTGAGGATCGCCCCCTCCATCTCATGTGGGGACTTGCAAGTCGAAACGTGAGGAATGAGGTCGCTATAGAAGTATTCGAGATAATTGATCCATCCCGGCGAACAGGAAGTAATTTGAGGAAGCACGCCTTTGCTATTGATGCGGTTTAAGAGCTCTTGAGCTTCCTCCATGATGGTGAGGTCGGCTCCAAAATCGGTATCGAAAACACGCTTGAAGCCGAGTCGATGAAGCGCGGCGACCATCTTCCCCGTCCCGTTTTCTTCTCCTATTTTGTGTCCAAATTCCTCGGCGATGGCCGCTCTAACGGCAGGGGCCGTCTGCACGACGACGAACTTCCCTTCTTGGATGGCTTCGTCCACTTTGCCTATCTCGCGGTGCTCGGCTAACGCCCCAGTTGGGCAAACCTCTATGCATTGGCCGCATTGAATGCAGGGAACTTGGGTGAAAGAGCGATTTTCCGCAGGGCCGACGATAGTTGAGAAACCACGTTTTTCGAAGCCGAGTATCCCAATGCCCTGCGCCTTTTTGCAGCGTTCAACGCACCTTCCGCAGAGGATGCATTTGCTGGTGTCCCGAATGATTCCGGGGGCGGCGTCATCGTAGGTGCAAGGGGTCTTTTCCCCTTCGAATTGATGGTCTCTGGCCCCGACGAGATCGGCGACGTGAAGCAACTCGCAACGGCCATTTTTAACGCACGTCTGGCAGTTTTGAGAGTGGTTGCTTAGCAGTAATTCCACCGATGTCCTTCTCGCGTTAATGGCTTTAGGCGAAGAAATATGAATCTCCATGCCTTTTTCGGCTTGGCATTCAGTGACGGGGTAAACGCATGAAGCAACAAGCTTAGAAGTCTTTGGGGAACGTAACTCAACAAGGCAAACGCGGCAGCTCGCCAGAGAGTTCTCCCCGTTTTTCCAATGGCAGAGGGTGGGGATGTTATAGCCGACTTTCCTAGCGGCCTCCAACACGCTGAGGTTAGCTTCCACCGCGTAGATGCGGCCTTCGATGTTGATATTCACTTTTTCCATATTGCTTCCTCCTCAACGTTTGGAAATCGCGTGGAAGGGGCATCCTCCCATGCAAGCTCCGCATTTCAAGCATTTCGTAGAATCAATGACGTAAGGCACTTTCCCAGGAACGCCGCTGATGCAATTAGCGGGGCAAGAACGGGCGCACTTAGAGCATTTCTTGCACTTTTCGGGATCGATCCAATAGCTCATGAGGCTCTTGCACACATGGGCGGGGCATTTCTTGTCTTTGACGTGAGCCTCATATTCCTCAGGGAAATTGGCCATCGTGGAAAGAATGGGGTTCGCAGAGGTTTGGCCTAAAGCGCACAAAGACCCGTCTTTGATGACTGTGGCAAGATACTTCATGTCCTTCAGAGTTTGCTCCGTGGCCTCTCCCCTAGTGACTTTCTGAAGCATTTCGTAAAGGCGTTTGGTGCCAATACGGCAAGGAGAGCATTTCCCACAAGATTCGTTGCAGATGAAATCCATGTAGAAAGAAGCGACATCGACCATGCAGTTGTCCTCATCCATGACGATTGCCCCGCCAGAGCCCATCATGGAGCCTTTTTGAACAAGGGAATCGTAATCGATGGGGGTGTCGAGGTCTTTCTCAGTCAAGCACCCTCCGGAAGGGCCGCCGGTTTGGATGGCTTTGAAGCGTTTGTTCCCCGGTATGCCTCCCCCGATATCGAAAATCAAAGTCCGAAGCGTCGTTCCCATAGGCACCTCGACAAGACCAACATTATTGATTTTCCCGCCGAGGGCGAAGACTTTGGTTCCTTTAGATCCGTCAGTCCCTATTTTGGCGTAACTCTCCGCGCCTACGCGGATGATATAAGGCACTTGGGCTAATGTCTCGACGTTATTGACGCAGGTGGGTTTCCCCCACAGCCCTTTGACCGCGGGGAATGGCGGACGAGGACGGGGCATGCCGCGTTTCCCCTCTATAGAATTAAGCAAAGCGGTCTCTTCCCCGCATACGAAGGCCCCTGCGCCAAGCCTTAGGTGGGCGCGGAAGCTAAATGACGTCCCCAAAATATTGTCGCCAAGAAGGCCAACGGCCTCCATATCCTTGATTGCCCTCTGCAACCGCTCAACGGCCACGGGGTACTCGGCGCGGACGTAGAAATATCCTTCATCCGCCCCAAAGGCGTATCCGGCGATCATCATGCCTTCGATGACCTCGAAGGGGTTGCCTTCGAGTATGGAACGGTCCATGAAAGCTCCGGGATCGCCTTCATCGCCATTGCAGACGATGTATTTCTTATCCGAAGCCACGTTAGCGGCGAATTGCCATTTTCTCCCCGTCGGGAAGCCTGCGCCTCCCCTTCCTCTTAATCCTGCGGCAATCACCTCGTCGATGACCTGCTGCGGGGTCATTTCGGTCAAGGCTTTTTTCAACGCTTTGAAGCCATCGTAGCCCAAAGCCTCTTCTAAAAAGTCAGGGTTGATCAAAGAGCAACCATGTAGAGATATTCTCTTCTGCTTCTTATAAAAGTTTATGTCGTCCTGCCTTTGGACCTTCTGATGGGTTGAGGGATCGACGTATAGGAGGTTTTCGCACACCTTCCCTCCTAACAAGTCCTCTTCGACGATTTGCTTGACGTCAGAAAGCTTAACCGTCCTATAAAGGGTGTCCTCAGGATAGATTTTGATGAAGGGTCCTTGGGAGCAAAAGCCAAAGCAGCCCACGTGGTTTATGGATATTTTGTCTGCCAATCCATGCTCCTTGATTTGCTTTTCAAGCTCCGAGAGGATGGATTCGGAATTGTTGGCGATGCATCCCGTGCCTCCGCAGACCATGACGGCTCTTTTGCCGCCGTATCCGCTTAGCTTTCTTTGCATTGCTTCCTCACAGGAAGAAATGCTCTTCTCCAATTGCTCTGGAGTCCTAATTTCATTAAGCATCGAAAACCTCCTTGCTGCGATATTCCTCGATGATTTTCTCCACTTGATCAGGCGTCACCTTGGGATAGACCTTTCCGTTTATGGACAAAGCCGGAGCCAAAGCGCATGCGCCGATGCAACGGATGGCCTCGATTGTGAAGAGCCCATCTTCCGTCGTTTGGCCGGCGCCGACGCCAAGCAGTTGATGGAATTTGTCTAAAACCGCTTGGGAGCTCTTCACGTAGCAGGCCGTGCCTAGGCATATGCCAACGACATATTTGCCTTTCGGCTTCAAAGAGAAAAACGAATAGAAGGTGACGACCCCGTAGATTTCCGCCACGGGGATGCCCGTTTTTTGGCTGATGATCTCCTGAATTTCCAAAGGGATATAGCCAAATTGCTTTTGCACATCGGAAAGAATCATCATCAAAGGAGAGGGCTCATTCGCATAGGATTGGCAAATGGCCTCCACCTTTTTTCGCACGTCGGCACGTATGCTCATAAAAAACCTCCAAAGATAAATGGTCTTTGTGCTTTTGCTACGTTTATAACTATGAACGAAAAAGAGCGAACAGCAATAAAAAGAACGTTTTACCAGTACCGGTTTACTGTTTTATTATGTATTTTTCGGTCATTTAATACCGACAAACCCTCATAAACGATAAATTACATCAATATATCAGTATTACGTTATTCTTTGTTCTAAGCGGGGACATCACTCCGAAATCATTCTTCGCTAGAGGGAATCGAAACGTTTTCCGGTTTATCTTTTCCCTCATTCTCCGAAGCTTCATGATTGACGTCGATTTGCTGCACCTGCGCGAATTTGGTGTCGAGTTTTCTAACGGTGATGGAGAATTCATCGCTTTTCGTCGTTAGGCCTTGGATCGCATCGTTAAGTTTGTTCCATCTGGGGGCGAAGTTCTTGAATTCCTTGGCCAAGCCATTGAGAGCGGCGTTTATTTGCTCTAAGGAGCGGCTTCTCGCCGCGTCGAGCTGAACAACCCTAAAAGCACCGAGCAACGGAGTTAGGATGCATGGGCAAGTCATTACAACGTGCTTTTTCTTGGCAAGCTCCACCAAATCGGGATATTCGGTTTCCACGAAGGCAAAGACGCCGTCGCTAGGGATGAACATCAACGCATTTCCTATCGTTTTGCCGGGGACAACGTATTTGGAGGTCTCTTCGATTCTTTGCTTCAAAGCCCCCCTGAAGCTTGCTTTCGCCGCTTTCTCCTCTTCTTCTCCCAAAGCGGGTCCAGGAGAGAAAAGGGATTCATACCCCACTAAAGAGAATTTTGAGTCGATGCAGGCAATTTGGTGACGGGCTTTCCCGTCGAGGAAAATGACAGCGTCGGGTTTCAGCCCATCGCCAAGCTTATATTGGAGATCGTAAAGAAGGCCTTTCCCATCTTGAAACAGGTTTTCCAAAAGCAGCTCAAGCTGCCATTCTCCGTATTTCCCGCGTTGCTGGTTCGACGTGAGGATGCCGTTTAGCGAAGCGATTTCCGATTGGATATTGGAAAGGTTCTTTTGGGCTTCCTCCACCGCTCCCAATTGCTTTTGGAGGGCTAGCATCGACTGACTCGTGTTTTCGAACCCCTTGCTTAATGAGACGTCGACTTTGTCATTGATGTTCTTCAGCGATTCGTCGAGCTTAGCGTTTATAGCGGCGATTTGCTGGGTCACGGTCGTATTCAGCGCGGTTTGGAACCCGTTGATCCTCTCTTGGTCTTTTTGGGTCATGTCCGAAAGGGTTTTGTGAATCGTTTCCATTTGGACGGCTTCTTGCTTAACGATTTCGGCGAAACGTTGGGAAAAGGATTCCTTGAGTTCATTGACTTGGCTCGTAACCGAGTCCGAAAGACTCTTTTGCAAGGAGAGGAAGCGTTGATTGCCGTCTTGCCCCTCTTCTTTCAAAGTTTTGGCGATTGTCGCGGAAATCTCCGCCATCTTGACCTCAAGGGAACTCTGAACGTTTTTCTGCAAAGCCTCGATTGAAGCGTTCAAACGGACTTGGGCTTCGATGGCCTCTTTCTCTTTATCCGCGTTAAAAGATGGGGATTTTCCTTTTTCGAGGAGGACAACCATCAAAACGATAGAGCAAATAAGGCTAAGCAAAGAGACGATAAGGCTAATGAGAAGCAAAACTTTTTCCATGGGCTAATTGTAACCTCTCAAATAGCAGGAAAAAGACCGTTGAAGCTAAATCAATCGAACTCCACTTCGCGGATGCTTTCTCCGGTTAATGGCAAAAGATAGGCCCTTATTTTATTTAGAGGGGCGTTGAAGAGCTTGGAAACGTTCTTCCTATACGCGCGGAGCTGTTCGACGTAGGCAGGATCGGAGATGTTCTTGCTCTTGTAGTCGACGATGAGGTATTCGCCGTTCTTTTCAATCAACAAATCAATGAATCCAGTGGTGTCGTTTTCCTCGTCGTAATAACCATATTCTTTGTAAATTTTGCAGCCAGAAAGATCGCTGAATAATGGCACGGAAAGCACCTTGCTTATCCTCGCTCTATCCCTTGGATTCGGAATAAAGGAAGTGTCTTTGGTGGAGAAGTCCACCATTTCCATGTAGCGATGGAGCTCAATGCCTTTGTTGATGGAGGCCATAACGGGGCTATCTTCATCGACGTATTCCTTCTTTTTGCTGGCTCTTTTCCTAGCAACCTCCGGGAAGAGGATGGCTTCTTGGGAGACGGCAACCTCCCCCACTCCTTCAAGCGGATTGCTTCTATCCGCCTTTTGCGCAGGCTCGCAATAAGAATAGAAGCTCACGGGGTCTTCAAAGCCCGGATTCTTATAGCTGCTTCTAGAAACGTAATCGTAGTCATCAAAGGCTAAGCAAAGAGGGGAAAGGAACGCATCCGTAAAACGTTTGTTTTTCTCGTACTCATCGCATCCCTTAGGAATTGTTATCCCAAGGGGCTCCGCGCGGAGGAAGGCCAAATCATCCTTGAATTGCAGCAAAGCGCCCTCCAAAGAGGTCCCTTCTTCAAGGAGTCCGCGGCCCCTGCAATACTCGTCTAAGCTAGATAAAGAGGAAATCGTTGCCGGGTATCCCTTATAACGGACGTAGACTCTGACAACGACGTCAATGTCGCTGCAGCTACTTAACCGCTTCAGGTAATGCTCGAATAAGGAATATTCCATCTCCAAGAAGCATTTGTCGATTTGCTCCGTCAAATCGGAAATAACGGTTTCTTCGCGAAGCTTTTGGCACCAACGGAACTGAGTCAATGCGAGTTCGGGATCCTTTCCTGGCTTCTTGAAATCCTCAAGGCGGAGATTCGGCACGGATTGGCGTTGCTTAATCAATTCAAGGTACCAAGCGTAAGCGGATTTAGAAATCGCGCCGAGAGATGTCATGTCTTCGTATAGCTTTGGATTGAAGACTTTCTGATGGGGTAAATGATCCAAGGCGCCGTAAAGGTCTTCTTTTTTGTGTTTGTAGTCATCTCCGACGATTATCAGAGAACTCTGGGCCCTGGTGAAAGCGACGTAAAACAAACGGACGTGCTCATCGGTGTCGGAATCATGCAACCCCTGCTCAAGCTTAAACAAGCGATAAGGGAGGGAATAAATGGAATGATTCGTTTCCTCGATATTCTCGCTGAAACTATAGTCCGGGAGCAAAATGCCGTATTTGGTTGAGAACGCGTAGTCACACCCATCGTCGCCACCGCTCTCGCGGTTTTGCGAAACGGGCATGTAGACGATTTTCCTCTCCAAGCCCTTCGAGGCGTGGATGGTCATCAAATCGACGGAATTTTCGAGGGCGAAAGAAGTCTGGGATTCAAAATTGAGTTGGTATTTTTTGATGGAGGAGAAAAGGCCCACGAAGTCGCCTATCCCCTCGCCCATCTTCGTTTGCTTGATGGCCAAATCGTATAAGGCGGATATTTTGCTCATGTTGTCGCTGACGTCGCCGAGCTTGTAGAGATAGGAAACGACGTGGAATTCATCGAGCATATCGCGGAAAAGCTTGGGAAAGTCCGCCTCTTTATGAGCGGAGACAAAATCCGCGGCTTGAACGTAAATGGGGTCTTGCTTGATGGCTTCAAGAGGATCATTCCCTTTTTTAAAGGAGATTTTCGACAAAATGGAGAAAAGCCTCTCGTCGGAATACTCGAAAAGATAGCTTCTGGCCAAGGAAGCGAATAAATGGGGGATGTCTCTTGTCGCGTTATCTTCTATGGCCAAGAAAAAGGCCACCAAGGATTCGAGGGCAAGAACGCAGCTGATGTCCCTAAGATTATTGCTAACCGTGATGTTTAAGGGCAAACCCGCCTCGACGAAAGCTTTTTGAAAATCGAGGAACGGGGCTTTTCTGCGGCAAAGAATTACGAAATCGCTGTATTTCGCCCTTCTTTGCTTGCCGGGAGTTCCGGCATCGTAAACAAGGAACCCCGGATCGTTTACTTTGGTTTTGATGTCATCGATGATCGCGGCGATCTCCCAATCCAAAGGCGATTTGCCATCGTATTTCCCGCCTCTGGAAACAATGCGAGAGATGCCGAAATGGGAATACGGCAATCCATAGAGGTCAACCTTCTTGTCGTAGCCAAGCTGCTCATCCGGATCGGTGTAATCCACGTCCCCGTGGTCTTTGCTCATGTAGGCCTTAAACAAAGTGTTGATCTCAATAAGGAGCTTTTCCCCAGAACGATAATTGGTGTTCATGTGAATCAGGCAGTCCGAGCCGAGGGATTCCTGACGCCCGATGAAGAGCTTAACGTTAGAATTGCGGAAACCGTAAATCGCCTGCTTGGGGTCGCCGACGCAGAACAAATGGGCTCTCCTTCCTTCTTTTTTTGGGGAAAGAAGGGAGTTGAGGAAGGCTTCCTGGGAATCGTTGGTGTCTTGGTATTCGTCCACCATGATGTAATCGAAGCGGGAGCGAATCTCTTCGGCGACGTCGGCGTATTGCTCTTCTTGCAAAAGGGAAAGGGCGAAAGAAGAAATGTCGGAGAAAGTGAAGCAATTGACCGCGCGCTTGTATTCGTCGAGCTTGCGCCCCATTTCCTTGACGATGTCTAGCAAAATGATCGCGTCGTCTTTAAAAGACAGGAATTTCTCATACTCCTCTTCTTTGCTCCCCAAGCTATAAATGGGCATGAGGGTGGCGTCCTGCGTCTTAAAAACGTTCTTAAGGATGTTAAAGACCTTTTTCGTCCGGGCTTCTTCCTCTTCCGTCAACTCATCAACGTCCTCATCATCGGCTGCGCCTTTCCTTTTCTGAGGCCATTTCTTGTTGAGGTTTTTGTTTGTTTGGTCCTGTTTGCAGGCCGCGACGAATTCTTCGGAAGAAAGATTGAGAAGCCTCATTATTTCTTCCGCGAAAGGAGCGCAGAGCTCCTGATTTCTAGCAACGTAGGACACGGATTCAAAGAAAGAGGCGTTCTCAAAAGGCCTGAAGACGTTGTTCTCATCGCCTTGGAAATAATCGATGTAGTTGGCCTTAAGCAAGGCAAAGCGCATCTCGTCTTTTATTTTCTCGATGTAAAAATCGTACTGCTCAAAGAATTTCCCTTTGCCGCAGAAAGTCTCTTCGTAATTATCGAAGAAAGCTTTCCTATCCTTTGGAAGCAGATTGTGGAGCTTCTTATCCAAGTCGAGAATCATGGTTTTCGTCGCGTTCAAAGAGTTCGTGTTGAATTTAGCGAAGCTCTTTCTAAGCGCCTCTGCCCTACTTGAATCAGAAAGGAACTCCTCGATGGCTTGGTCGAGGAATTCGCGCTTCTTCGCGTTCTCAATGGATTCGTCCAAAACCGACACGGCGCTAGAAAGGCCAAGCCTCCCCGCGTATGTGGAAACTAGATATGAGCAAAAGGAATCAAAAGTCTGGATGTGGCAAGACTGCATCCTGCCGGCTAAAGAAGCCGTATTGGGGTCTTTGGCGAACAAGGAGACGATTCTTTCCTTCATCTCATGGGCGGCGTTATCGGTGAAAGTGAGGACTAAAAGGGCGTTAGGGTCTATCTCTTTATCCGCGATTAGGCGTTTGACTCGCTCAGACAGAGTCTTCGTCTTCCCGCTACCCGCCCCGGCAGAAATAAGCAGGTCCTTGGAAGAACTATATTGAATGGCTTCCCATTGCTTATCGTTGAAATTGCTGGGTTTGGTTTTATCACTCATCGTCTTCCTCCTCCTTCGAAACGGCGTTCTCGTCTTTGAAATGGGCGATTATTAAATCTTTGTAGGACACGGCGTCCTTGGCTTTGTTTTTGTAGCAGATGTCGTCATAGGGGCAGTAAGAGCAATGCAACGAGCGAAGCGTCCCTTTCAGATCCGATGAGGTCGGAGCGATGGGGAAGAATCCAGATTCAATCAGCTTAATCGTTGATATCGCGGCCTTTTCAGCGTCTTCTATCAGCTTAGAAAAGGTATACGTTCCGCCTTCTTTTTTGAAAAGGCCCTCGTCTCCGTCTACGGAAGAGAAGGTAAGGCCCTTTTTCACGAACTTGCTATTCGCACACGTGGGCACGTTCTTGTTGTTTAGCGCGGCGGGATCCACGCCTTCGAAATAAGAAACTTGGTCAGTAGTCACGCCGCACCCGCGAACGTTCTTTTGAAGGGTTCGATAAGAGAAAACGCCATGATCATCCAAAGCGAATTTCGAGGGTTTGGAGAAGAAGCTGTGTTGAATCAAGAAACCCCCGAAAGAAACTTCGTCATTAGAAGTCTCGTCTTTTAATACGGCGGCGTTTCTCTCTTCTTGCAGCGCCTTGTAATAAAGAGGCAGCTGAATCGAAGGACCAAGGAACACTTGCCTGGCGTTAAATTCCTCCAAGCCGGATTTGTAATCGATGATAGTGTAATAACGGGAAGAGGATTTCCCCGTGAAAAGGATCTTATCGATACGCCCAGAGAAGGGATAGGTTCTTCCCTCTTCGTCCTGAAGCGAGAAGTGAACTGCCTGCTCCGCTTTCTCCACGGGGAAAATCATGCCTAAACCAGCAGAATCTTCTTCGTCTTTGGATTTTCCTGTCTTTTGAGGCGGGGTCCCCTCCTTTTGATCGCGGATCGCCGCGACGACTTTTTTAAGCCATTCCTTGTAGATGGAAAGAACAACTCTATCTTCGGAAGTAGGAGCGACACCGTTCTTTTCGAAGCCCCCCCAATACTCCTCTTCTTGTTTTGCAAAAAGTTTGTCAAAGTCGTAATCCTCTTCGTATATCGGAGTCATCATCTCATGGTTAAGCTTTCCTAATTGGGCCTTTCTGACCGAAGAGGGGTCGCTTGGAAAATAGGAGTCGAGGAGAGAGGCGAAAGGGCAAAGGATATAACGCTCCAATTTGGTGACGGAATAAGAGGCGCTATTGCTTTTCAAATGGATGTTCCCGTCGTTTTTGAAGGAATGATCGTAGCTAAAAAGCCCTTGGCATTCGTCATGGTAAAACAAGGAATCCAGGTAATCGGCTTTGCGGATTTGCTCCGCCTCTTCGGTGTAACTCCCCTTAAGGTTCCACTTTTCCTTTCTGACGGCGCCCTCCCAGCCGAATTCGGAGATGAACCCGGAATCATGGATTTTCTCATTCAGATGCTGCAAAGGCCTAGAAAGAAGAGCGATGTTGTTATAGAGGAGGAAATTGAGCTTCAACGCGCGGTCAATCGCTGTTTGGACATAGCTAGGATTAGCCATGGAAAGAGAAAGCTCATCGTCGGTCAAGACGTTTTTGTCGTTATAGACCCTATAGAAATCGCCGTGCTGGAAGCAGGCGACGTAATAAATCTTCCGCGGGTCGAAACCGATTTTAGAAGTGATGAGAACTCCGGGCGTTTTCTCCCCGACCTCACGCAAAGAGGAAAGGATTTCCAATAGATTCGCGTAGGCGAAAGTGAACTCTAACGAGTCAAGGCCGTAATATAGAATGAGGTCGCTATAGGCTTTTAGCTCAGGGTCATTCAATTCCTCCGGGGCAAAGGCAAAGGACTTGTTCACGTGAATGGAGGATGTCTTCGCCTTTATTTTTGGATTGCTTAGATAGGGGGCGGACGTTTCGAAGTTAATGGGGAGATGCAGCAAATTAGAGGCGCTTTGGGCAAACAGAGCGTCGGAATCATCATGGCAAAGGACAACGAACCTGTCCTTTAACGAAGGGTCATCGAGGATTCTTTTCCGGATATCGGAAAGGATATATAAATATTGGTAGAACTTATTGGTGAAATAGACGAGCTTAGGCGAAACAATGGGCTCCCCTTTTTTGGTTTCTCCCCTTACTTCCCATAGCTTCTCCCCCTCCTTTTCTATCCCAAGCTCATCGAAAGACAAAAAGGAAAAGGGGATTTGCTTCCTATTTAAGAAGGAGGCGAGCTCTTGGTCTTCTTTGCTTTCTAGAAGGAAAACGGGCCTATCCCCGATTTCCCTTTTCCCCAAGGAATCCTCTTTGAGGAGGCACACCTCAGAAAGCTCTTTGACCCAATGGGAGAGTTTTTGGCTTTTGCTCGTATCCGCGACCCTAATCAATGAAAGCAGCTTATTCGCATCCCCATAGGAGACCCCCTTCTTCAAAAGGAAGGGAACGGGGTCGCTTACGAAGGAATAGGAAAGAAGATTGAGGAGATCCTCCTTGCAAAGGATCTTCAACGAAAGCTCGGGATGCTTGTTCTTATAAAGGAAAAGCAACGCCTTATATTCCTTTGGGGCGACGAGGATGGAATTTTGCAGTCTATCGAGGTTTATCATGGTTCGAAGTAAGTTTAGCACTCAGGTCCGCTCTTTTTGCCTTTTCGGAAAAAAGTACTCTTTCTCGTACGTTCTTCTCATCCAATAAATAAAGAATCGGCTCGAACTTCACCAAAACAAATAAACCCTCAATGAAAAGAAACGACGCCTTAAGCCTTGATGGAAATCAACTTATTTCCCCTGTTCGTTGTCGTAAATCACCGAATAAGGCGCGGGTTTCGTGCCGTTTTTGCCGTCTTTTCGATATTGCGAAGGGGAAACCCCGTAGAACTTATGAAAGACGTGATTGAAATGGGAATTGGACTCATAACCCAGTTTTTCGGCAATCTCGCCTATGGATAGATCGCTATGGAGGAGATAATCATGAGCGATGTTCATCTTCACCTCCGCCAAATAGGCAACCAAAGGCACGCCGAGATAACGCTTGAAAAGGCTTGCGAAGCGGGCGTGGGAATAATCGGTTCGGGCAAGGATGTCGGCAACGCTCCAATTGGCGTTTTCCGGGCGCTGAATCTCAGCAAGAATCTCATTAAGCCATTTTGGACGGTCGTTTTCGAAAAGGATATTTTGCTCGAAAATGATGGAGATAATGTCGTTTATGAGAAGCTGAGAATAGAGTTTGTATTCGTCCTCGTCGGATATCTTCCCAAATCGCAGCAAGTTGCATATGTCGGTGATTTTCTTAACTTGGCGCGGGGAGAGGGAGACTTCTAGAGCCTTGGGGGCGCTGAGTTTTGCTAGAAGATTTGGGGAAATAAAAGAGCAAGTTTTCGTCATCGCTTCGGATTGAATGAGAATGTTCAAATGACCCGATTTCGGCTCATCCTTGAAAATGGCGTGATAGTCGTTAGGACGAATAAGATAAGCTTTTCTTACCGTGGCCTTAAGCGACAATCCATTTATTTCGTGACGGTAACCCCCATCGGTCACAATCATGAACTCCCAATAATCGTGGGTGTGAAATTGAGGGTAATCGTGATAAATGTGATGCGAGGTAAGGAAATGATTGGGGTTATCGGCATCCAGCTTGAACTGATTCATATTTCTATTGTAATGCGAATAACGCGATGAAAGAAAACAAAACCATAAATTGCAATAAATTCAAATGGCCGCTTGAAAGCCAATGTTCAGAAATGATTAATTTTCGGCGCCGCCTTTCAATTTTATGAGGAAATTCGCGATAACCCCGTCGTTTTATCAGCCTTTTTCCAGAAGACGGATGATTTTAGCGAATTCTATCAGTCATGCGCAAAATACAATTAAAAACATGGGCCAAGACATTACTTGGCCCATGGACAAACGGCGTCTATCCGCCGCTATGAAAGCAAGAAATCAGATGGTGGCGATAAGGGAAGAGAAACAGAACGAATCGTATCCTAGCTGAGTGGAAGCATCCGTAACTACGCGAGTTCTCTCAAAGCGAAGGGCTTTGGTTCCGTTAGCGACATCCTCGCTGAGCTCAACGGAGTTGCCGACTGCACTTATGGTCGTTTTCCCGTCCGCGGTAGAAATCGTAACGGAGGTGGCCCATTCTTGATTCGGGCAGTCAGCTTGACTAATCAAATCTTTTCCATCGGCTTTAATGCTGGTGGTTGAGTTTCCCGCTTTGCATGACCCCGAGCATACCTTGAAGGTCACACTGCTATATGCCGCGTAATTGATCTTTGGGAAATCGACGTAGAACGTTTTCGTTTCCTTGTATCCTCCGTTCTGCAAGTCGATGCTAATCCAAGAGGCATTATACGACTCTAAATAATTAACCGCGAAATTGGCGTCGCTATAGATACCAAGCGAATGGGCGGTGTTCCAACCATCTCCGCTAGTGGGAACGGTAAGCACTTCGGTCGTTTCGCCAGCTAATGCCACTTTGGCAGAAGCAATTTGCGATCCATAGCTATTTTTTTCGTGGGCCGTCATCAAAGAATAAATGGGCGCGCAGGTCTTATACGCAGCGATCGCGGCGGCTTTGTTATCATCAGTGATGGTATCGGGGAAAGTGGAGGCCGCGCTAGCAAAAGCGCTCATGTAATCAAAGACGTATTGTTTGAAATCCCCAATTCTCAACTCGGCGAAGAGGTCTTGGGAAGCATCTCTCACGAAGGTGAACGTCAACCCCTTCTTCCCGGAGGAGACGTCCTCGTCGTAGGTTTTCATGAACGTCGAACCGATGTAGAGGGAGGCATTCTTTCCGTCGGAGACAACGTAGGCGTTTACGCGTCTGACATTGATTGAAGAGTAGGCAAAGGAATTATCCCCAGTCTTAAACGTCCCCCTGCTCTGGTCCCCGTAGTTGTACTCAAAGAAGAAGTCGACGCGCGTGGCTGCGTTGAAATCAAAAGCGGGCAAAGTGATGTCGTAGCTGGCGACGTCCGTTACTTGCAAATTCGCAAAGATGCCTTCATCGATTCTACCAACGCCCACTGAGGGCGAAACGGTTGTCGATGCGCTGTCTAAGGTCAAAGCGTTATATTCGGTGTACGAGGATGATTGCTCGCCGACTTGCCCCCATTTGGCGATGAGCGTGCCCGTCGAGGCGGTGACGGCCTCGACTTTGTTTCCGCTCTCATCGTACCAGCCGAGGAACCTCTTGCCGGCCATGGTCGGGGCTTCGGGGAGG
>CAVJMG010000005.1:0-107693 GCA_963650805.1 uncultured Bacteroidales bacterium | reverse complement strand
AGATTGATTCTTTAGAATATTTGGAAACGATTGTAGGCACGCCTCTGCCAGTTTTTTCGCTTATATGCAATTGCAAAAATAATTCCGATAGCTTTTCGTTTACCGGAATTGAATGCCCTTCATAAAAGCCATGCATTGTCTGTAAAGGCGCTAAGCCTCCACGTGAAAGAACCTCAATTCTATCCGAATAAACCGTTATCATCGGCTCGTTTAGATAGATCCATTCGTTGTGTAAAAAGGCGTTTATAACCGCCTCTCGAAAAGCGTCAAAATCAAAAAGCATAATCTCTTTTCTTTCCATAATGCGATTTGTTTCATCAGCTTGAGGTACATTTAACACTTCACCGTAATTTAGAACATCGTTTAACGAATAAAGCAAGCATTTGTATCCAAATTCTTTTACGGAGTACAAATTTGATGCCTTTGTTTTGCCGGCGAAGATTGCAACTCTTATTGGAACGTGGGAATTATCCGAAAGGAGTTGAGCCATAATGTTGTATTTATTTTCATTGGTAATCAAATGAAGATTTTTAAGGAATGTGGTTTCGCTCAACTTAATATTTTTAGATGAATAATATGCTTTTAATTGTTCAAAAGTTAAATCTTGATATTCGCTTTCTTTATTATTAATTGTCGTCAACCCAAATGTTAAAACAGAAAATAGAAAAGCTTCCCTTTCAGGATATTTTCTGATGTTTTCTTTGCTGGAGCCAATTCGAATATAACGGATTCCTTTATATGCGGTCGGTACAATCTTAGCCGCTGGAACTGTCAGTAAGACAATTCTCTTACCGTCTATTTTCGTTTCATTAAAATAAAAATGAATGCTAGGCTCTAGATTTCTTGCTAAATAATGCTGTAATGGCTCTTTGTCTACATCAATATTGTAATTGAATGTAGTGCCAACGATTCCATGTTTGTCATCGCTGACACCCCAAATCATATAGGCAAATGGTTTCCCAAGCATTGCAGCGCTGTTCGATAATGATGAGATATATTCGCCTAATTGTTCTTTTTCAAACCAGTTTTCTTTTAGTTCAAACCATTCCCTCTCGCTATCATAAGCTATGCAATCTAGTACTATTTCTTTTACGCTTAACATTTTATCACCCGCATTTTATCTATATATTATAATAATAAAATGGGTGATAAATAAATCACAAAAAAGAAAAATAGTGGCTTTTACACCACTATCATTTCTTCTTTCTATTACGGGCAACATCTAACTTTGCCCTTACAACGAAGTGTCCAGGAATATAATAGATACCTATTATACAACTGGAGTTCGTCTCCTTACCATTTGGTGGAGTCGCAGGGAATCGAACCCTGGTCCGAAGGGCGTCCCACAAAGGCATCTACAGTTTAGTCCCCGCCTTTTAGTCTTGAGGGCGACGGGAACCAACTTCCCCAAGACGTGGCTTAGATTTTCATCCCCTTGGTCAGCCAGCCAAGGAGCCTATCGTCTTGTATTGCGCCCAGCCCCTCATAAGACGCGAAGTAAGGGGTGAACGTGCTCTCCCCGCAATGGCGGGGTCCGATCTAGCGGAGCTCTAATTAGGCAAGAGCGGCGGAGGCACGGTGGGAAGCACCGAGCATCCAAGGTTTGACAGTGTTGTTGTCAGTTATTTTGTTTTGGTGTTAAGGATCACCACTCCACTGCAGCCTGAGCCAGACATCCCCCCGTCAAAACCTGTACGGCCCCACGGAAAGCATAACTGCGCCACTGGCAAAAAACATAATAAGCCTTCTTTTCGATTTTAGGGAGTGGCTTTTAAAATGTACTTATATCCGCGAACCCAATCGTCGCAACTTTCCAAGGCCATTAAAGCCGCCTTCACGAAGCGCGAAACTATAGAACTACCCGATTCGCAATTGACCGTTTTTTTTGCATTTCAAATCCTTCTATTGCGATGGTGTTTCGCTTTCCAAAAGCCCTCTACTCGTGTATCGTATTTTTGCTTTATAAGCAAAAGGACTTTTTCATGTCAAAAAACAATAGCAAAAACATCAAGAAGAAGAAATCGAAGATGTCTGAGGCCACCAAAGACAAACTTAAAACCGGTTTCCTTACCCTCGTCAACAATGACGCCGCTATCAAAGCGGGCCGCGAATACCATTGGTGGATGCCAATCATTCTCGCCATCACAGGCCTTATCCTGACTTTGGTTCCGACTTTCGTCAGCAATATGCAGTTCAACGTCGGCAACACGACCCTCGCCGCCAATGGCACCAGCGTCGCTAACGGACTTGCAAAGTTCCAAAAAGAGCTCAAAGCGAAGAACATCGACCTCAAAATCGGCGAAGACGGCCTCTTGAATTACGCAGAAGACGCCGTATCCTCGCTTTATAACGAAGGTGGCACCGAAGAGAAGAAATCCTGGTACCAAGCCACAAACGAAGTCACGGGATATCCTCAGCTCCGCGTTCTCTTCTCTAGCGACACCATCAGCAACACAATGGTCACCGCCTTGTCCACTTATGACATCAAATCCTCTTCGACGGTAACCATGAGCGATGGCACCACCAGCGAGCAGGAAACATCGACTTCCTATCGCGTCTCGGTCCTAGTCTTCAAACAGAGCGGATTCATCTTCGCCGCCTACTCCGATCGCTCCACCGTCACCTCCAGCTCCGCCGTTTCCTATACTTATGAAGGTCTCAAAGGCAAGAGCCTCCTCTCCCTTTGCCCCGACGCTTCAGTCGACGATGCGTCTCAAGACTACGTTGCCGCCGTGAGGAACAATTA
This sequence comes from uncultured Bacteroidales bacterium, assembly GCA_963650805.1. Lineage (GTDB taxonomy): Bacteria > Bacillota_I > Bacilli_A > RFN20 > CAG-826 > Alloenteromonas. The sequence continues at coordinate 104,947 of CAVJMG010000005.1, read as the reverse complement.
CAGAGATTTCTTGAACAAAGGCTATGAAGCCACTAAGGTCTCCAACGCTTGGAAAAACGTCGGAATCCTCTCTGGCATCAACGCCGGTATCGTCTTGTTGCTCGGTTTGGTGCTCTTCCTCGTCACCCGTGGCAAGAACAACCCCTACCGCATGATCACCTTCTGGGAAGCTCAAAAAATCGCCTATTGGGAAGTCATGGCCCCCGCCATCCTCGCCTTGGCCGTCGGCTTCTTCATGTCAAGCACCACCGCCTATTCCATCGCGATGTTCTCCTTCCTTTTCCTCTATGGCATGAGAATCATGTGGACTTCGATGAAGTCCTTCTCCCCTCAAGGGAAGTAAGCAAAAATAAAAGCCAAGGCATTCAACCTTGGCTTTTTTGTTGCCTCAACGCTCCAATTTTTTCTTCTCGGCCCTTATTTCTTCGAAAGAAGTATAGGCAAAGGTCTTCTTCCTTTTTCTAGCCCGGAGAAGATAGGCGAAGAATTTCTCGCCATAATTGACTTTGTAGACGCAGCTGAACAAGGCTAAATGCAAATCGGGGGATACCCCAACGCAGAGAGGGGTGTTCCCGCAACGTTTGAACAGGATTAAGGCATTCTCCCTATCCACCGCTTTCGCGGCCATCGCGGCTTCATGCCTAACGAAGCGGTTGTCATAAGGGGATTTGACGTATTCCTCTCCTTTGTTTTCTATGACGCCCACGCATTTTCTGCCGACGACGAGGGCCAAAAGCAAGGAGCCATCGATGAATTCCTCTGCGACAAACGGGGTTTGATTGAAATCCTTAAGGGAGGCGTTGAATTCCATGGGGGTCAAGCAAGGGGAGGCTTTATAGCAGCCACATTCATCCCTTCTTCTTAAACATAGAGGGTAATTCACCCCGGCTTCTTTTATCTTTAAGGATAAGAGCTCAAAGCAATCGCTCAAGCAAACGCCTTTTAGATTTGGGCAAGCATAGGTGGTTGGAGTCGGGATATCCGCTATTTTAAGCAAGCGGTAGAAAGCGTTTAAATCGTGGCCGGAAACGTAATTTTTGGGATTGGAGAACGTGGGTACCCCCAATCTAACGGCGATATCTTCGAGATTGAGGTCTTCCTCGTAGAAATAGACGAAACCCAGTTTCTTATAACGGGAAAGGAGGATGGACTCGCAATCGAAGGCGGTGCAGAAAGAAAGCTCGAGGTCGAATAGCCTCGCGTTTTTCAAAAGCAAAGACTCCTCTTGCTGAAACAAGGGGTCGTCTCGACGCAGAAGCGAGCAAACGATGAGCCCTTCCATTTTCAGTCCCCGTAGTCGCTGCCGCGCGATTTGTCTTCAACGAAAATGAGCAGAGGGTCGGTGATGTCGCTGATTTCGCGGTAGATAAACCCTTCCCTATCGATCCAGGGATTCTCAAAGTCCGCGGTGAAAATAACCTTTTTGTTCTTTTTCACCGTCTTGTCGAGTTCCTTCATGATGGATTCGAAGGCTTCCGGCCTCTTCTCTTTAAAGCCAAGCAATCCATCGTAAAATCCAGGTTCGACGTAGAAAAGGTTCCCTTCCTCATCGGTATAGGCGTGAACCAATTGATTCAAAGGGTCCACATAAGGCGAGTAAGAAGAAAATTCTGTGTAATCCATAATCCGATTAAATTCTATCACCATTAGGGAGAAATACGGATTGGGAAATCCAGGCGTGGGATGGCATGAAAAGCCCTCCCGGTTGGGAGGGCGATGGAATTAAGCGTTCACCGGATTTTGCACCGTTACGCCATCGTAAGTGGCGTCAAGTGGGCAAAACTTATAATAGGACCCTTTGCCGTTCCAGCAAACGAGGGCCAAATCGAGTTCGATTTGTTTGTTCACCATCGACGCCAAATAGGCGTATTGGCTGTTGCCGCCGGAATAAAGCCCAATATAAGCCGCTCCGCTTTGCTTGGAGGCTTCTTCGCTTTCGAAGATATTAGCGACCGTATAGCCGCGATCAGTCGTGGTTTCGGAAAGATATACGGAAACGTGATAAATTTGAGCGGTCAAGTTCTCCTCGCCCATCACGCATAGAGCGTTGAGCTCGGAGAAGGTCTTATCAAGGATCGAGGCGCGAGAATAGGCTTTGTTCTTGCCGACAACGGCATCGACGCTAGATTGCTGAAGGTTGATTTGACCGGTGAAACCATTGCCGGCGGTGCTGGCTTTGCCAAACGCCCTGGTCCCAGTCACGATGACTTCGTCGCCGGTCTCGACTTTGGCTAAAGCGTCTTCGCTAGAAACTTGGACGGCGATAGCCCCTGTATCGTCAACGATGTAGAAGCCGACTTTGTTCAAAGTCTTGCCCGCGACGACGCCTCTAACGGTCAGCTGCGTATCGCTTGCGGCATCGATGGCCTGCTTGACCGTGGAAGTTGTCGCCTCGGCTTTCTTAACGGCGATGGCGACGTCTTGGGAGGCGGTAACGCCATTGAGGGAAGCGGTAACGGTGATGGTGACATTCCCCTCAGAGCCAGAAGTCACGTGGAAGACCGTTTTGCCATCGGTTTCCTCAAAATAAGCAAGACCCTCATTGTTAGAAGAATAAGCGATGGAGAGTCCCTCGACTCCAATCAGGGAATTGGAATAGGAGGTCACCACTTCGAGCTCGGGATCGACGTAATAGGTGGGTTCGAATTGATCGACGGCGACGTAATCCAAGGCGAACTTCGGCGCCAAAGAAAGGTCGAATTTATAGTCCTCGATGATTTTGACGTCGAGGGGAATGAAACGATATTCAAGCCCCGAGACGGTCGATTTGCAGTTGATCGGGGAAACGACCATCTTGCAGACTTTACCGACGTAGGCATCCAAATAGGAGAAGTCGGAACCGCTATTGGAAGTGTAAACGCGACCTCCGGTATGCTGATCGAGGTCGTTGAGGTAATAATTCACATAGCCCGTCGCAACCTCTTTGTTGATGACCCCGGTGACGAGATAAGAGTTTGAGGTGATGTTGGTTGTGGAAGGTTCGATGGCGAGGATTTCCTTCATCGTCTTTTCTTCCATCCAAGAGGTGGGGAGTTCCGCGCTTCCTTTGTCGTTAGAGACGACGTAGCTATCGGCCAGTTGAATCGCGCCTTTGTAGCCGTACATGCTGGCGTAGCTAGATTCGCTAGAGGAGATGAAGTTGTCCAAAGAGCCAATGACGGTGACCGCGTTCCCCTTCTTCACGCGGCAAGCGGACTGCCCGCCGTAAATGAAAATGGAGCCGGTATCATCGAGGAGATAGAAGCCGTTGTAGCTCATCTTTTGGGTTCTTGTGACTTCGCCAACGACGCCGGTGAGTTTGATTTTCGTCCCCACCGAGACGTTGCGGCCCTCGGCGATGGTTTTAGCGGAATATTCGCTAAGGTTTGGAACTTCATGGGTGAGTTCGACGCTTTGCAGGAGCGAGGTGCCCATTTCGGGGGTGGAATTATAAAGCTTCACTTCGCCTTTGATGGTGATGGTGTCCCCCACCATGGGGACGACGTCAAGCTGATCAAAATAAACGCTCTCGGTTTCTCCGCGCAAACCATAGACGGAAAGGGTGTTGCCCTCGTCGTCGCCGATGGTCAGTTGCCCATAATAATAATTTTGGAAGGAGACGACCTTTCCTTTGACCAAATAGACCTTGCCCGTGGTCGAGGAGTCTTTCGCAAGGGTGATAGCCTCTTTGACGGAATAAACGGGGTTTTGCTCTTCGGAAGAAGAGGAGGAATCGATGGAAACGACCGAAGAAGAGGCGTACGAAGAAGAGCTGGAAGACTGGCTCTGTCCGCCAGAGCAGTTGGCTAGAGAAAATGCCAAAACGGCGAAAGGAAGCAAGAGTAGGCGCTTTGTTTTCATGAAATGGATATCTCCTATGTATTGACAATATTTTAGCAAAAACGGCCCATTTGGCCCGTTGAAAGCGTTTTCTTGCCCAACTTCCAACCCCAGTCGCCAAAACAAAGGAAAGTAGTATAAGATTAATTAATGGTTTTAGACGAAGCAAAGGACATCAAAATCGTTTTCACGGATATCGATGGCACTTTCTTTTCCCACACTCAGCATAAGGTTCCCGAATCGGCGATAGAAGCGGCCCATAAATTGCAGGAACGGGGGATAAAGGTCTTCCTTTGCTCTGGGCGCAACTACTATCTCATCCGCAAAAGCGGGATACTAAGCATTTTCAACCCCGATGGGCTGGTGACGATGAATGGGAGCAACGCCATCATCGACGGCAACATCATCTATCGTTATCCCATCGCCCCCGAGGTCGTCGATAAGATGGTCTTATTCGCGAAAAAGCTCAAATTCGGGCTTACTCTCATCGAGGAGAACGAAGGCCACATCAATATGATTGATGACCGGGTGATTTCGGCGCACGAGAAATACGGGACTCGCTTCCCTCAGCCCCGCCACTACCCCGACCACTACGACCGCACCGTCTATCAGATGATCGCCTTCATCGATCAATTTGAAGAGGGGCTTATCGCGCCCCACCTTGGCAATTGCAAATTCGCCCGTTGGGATGAATACGCGGTGGACGTCATGCTTAAAGACTCGGACAAGGCCAAGGGCATCATGTCCGTTTTGCAATACTACGGCTACACCCAAAAGAACGCGATGGCGTTAGGCGATGGGGCCAACGACATCGAAATGCTTTTGTATTCCAGAATTGGGGTGGCCATGGGCAACGCCAAAGAGCAAACCAAGGCAATCTCCGATTACGTGACCGATTCCATCGATGAAGACGGTTGGGCGAACGCGTTCCGCCACTACGGCCTCATCGATTGATCTTTCATTTGTGATAGGGCTCGTTATGGGCGATTCGGAAGCCCCTATAGAGCTGCTCTAACAGCATGACCCTCGCCAGTTGATGAGGAAAGGTCATTTTGCCGAAGCTAAAGAAGGCGTTCGCGCGGTTTTTAAGCGAGTCGGATAAACCCAAAGAGCCGCCGATTAAAAAAGACACGGAACTCCCTCCTTGCCGGAACCAAGACTCCATCTCCTGGGAGAAAGAGGGGGAATCGTATTCTTTTCTATTGAGGTCTAAGGCAACGACGAAGTCGCTTGGTTTGAGTTTTTCAAGCACCTTCTTGCCTTCTTTTTCCTTTATTTCCCTTTCGACCGTAGGCGAGGCTTTCTCCGGAGTCGGGCAATCGGGGAGTTCGACGATTTCGAGTTTGCAGTAGCCTTGAATGCGTTTTGAGTATTCCGCCACCGCGTCCGCCCAATAGGATTCCTTGAGCTTGCCGATGCAGTAGATGGTTATCTTCATTCCTCTCCCCCTTCAACGAGGCTATGTTGCCTTAAGGGGACGATGTCTTCGACGGGGAAATTGCATCCTTTTTCAACGAAGATCCTTTGAATGGTTTCCAAGGCGATTTCGGGGGTGTTGCATTCTTCGGAAATGTGGGCGAGGTAGATTTTCTTCGTTTTCTCGCCGATTAAGGAAGCGAGGTATTCACCAGCTTGGACATTGCTTAAATGGCCATGTTTCCCGGCGATTCTCTTTTTCAAAGCCTCGGGGCGAGAGGAAGAGGCGAGCATGCTTTTGTCGTGGTTGGATTCGAAAAGGTAATAGTCGCAGTTTTCTAGCAAAGGGAGGTTCTTGGCTTTGATGATGCCGGTGTCGGTGATGTAGGCGAGTTTTTTATCCCCGAGGAAAAAGAGGAAATTCAAAGGATCGGAAGCGTCGTGGCTAGAAGAAAACGGAAGGACCTTTATCGTGCCTATCGTAAGTTCCTCAAGAGGAGTCAAGACAACGTCCGGAGACGGAATCGTCGAAGCGGTCGAATAAGCTTTGACGCCTTTGCTCCTCAGCCTAGGGAGAGAGGAGACGTGGTCGGAATGCTCATGGGTGATGAAAACGCCTTGAATGTCGGAGAAGTCTTTGTGTAGCAAAGAAAGCCCCTCCTTCAGGCGTTTTAGCGAAATGCCCATATCGACTTGGATCAAAGTGACCCCATCGTAAAGGAGGGTGGCGTTGCCTTTGGAGCCTGAGGCGATGAATTCAAATGCGATCATATTCAATTGGAGTAGTGATTGGCTTCGATTTCGGCTTGGCGATTCTCAAAATCCCTGCTGGGGTCGGAGAAACGGGAAAAGTTCTTTTGGAAGACGAGCTTGGCTTCGCCGATTCTGCCGTTGCGGTTTTTGGCAACGCTGACGGTGACTTCGCAAACGTCGGAGGGCTTTTTCGGAGCGTTGTCTTCCGGCTTCTCTTCCTCTTCTTTGCCGAATTTCTTTTTCTTATTCAGCGAAATGCCGAGGTCTTCGTAATAGCTCGGGCGATAAATCAGCATGACGATGTCGGCGTCTTGCTCAACCGAGCCGGATTCGCGGAGGTTGGAGAGCATCGGCTTTTTGTCTTCGCTGTTTTCAACGGAACGGTTGAGCTGAGACAAAACCATCACGGGGACGTTGAGACTTCTTGCAAGCTGCTTCAAAGCGCCGGAAATGATGCTGACTTCCTGCTGCCTGTTGTCTAAAGACGGACGGTCGCTCATGCGGATGCGGCCAAGATAATCGATGACGATCAAGCCCAAATCAGGGTGCTGAGCCTTAAGCTTGGTGGCTTTTGAGATGATGTCGCCGAGTTTGGAGTCTGGAGAATCATCAAAATAGATGCTCGTTTTGTCGAGCTCGTTGATGGCTGCGCCGATTTTGACTTTCTCGTCTTTGTTGGTGTAGCCGGTCATGATGTGATCGTTGGGCACGGAAGAACGGGAGGAAATGAGCCTCTCCATGATTTTCTCCGCAGACATCTCAAGAGAAAAGAAAGCGACCGTGCATTTGCTTTTGTAGGCCGCGTTGAAAGCAAAATTCAAGCTCAAGGCCGTTTTCCCTACGGAAGGACGCGCGGCGAGGATAATGAGATCCCCCTTCTGCCAGCCGTGGGTGATTTCGTTGAGTTGGCGGAAGCCGGTATCGACGCCGGTGAGTCCACGCACATCGCTCTCGGTGGATTGCTTGATTTTGGCCGCGACGGCTTTGGCGATTTCGCCAGCCGATTTCATGCCTTTGACGGAGCGCCTTTGAGCAATTTGGGTGATTTGGTCGTTGGCCCGCTCAATGAACTCGCCGATGTCGGGCACGCCCTTGGAGTAATCGCCTTCGACTTTCCTCATGGCCACGAGGAAGTCGCGCAAAACCGCTTGCTCATGGACCATGTTGATGTAGTCATCGACGTTCTCGGGGGTCAAAACGGTGTTGAGCAGCTCCAAAAGGTATTCGTTGGAGACCTCTTTGTCGTATTTCAAAGAAATGAGCTCATCGCAAACGGTGTTGACGTCAATGGGCCTCCCCGAAGTATTGAGCTCGATCATGGCGTGAAAAATAAGGCGGTTCCGGGGCTCTCGCTCGGAAAAATCCTCTTCTTCCAAAGCCCCCAAAGCGACCGCGGCGGCCTCTTCGGAAAGCATCATTGAGCCCAAAACGCATTTTTCGGCGACGACGTTGGCGGGCAAAGAATAATCAGCCATTACTTCGCCTCGGAAATATGGACGTTGACCACGCCGTAGACTTCGCCTTCTTCGCCTTTATAGAGTTCGATTTTTAGTCTAGTGTAGCCCAAAGCATTTGCGGGGTATTTGTCGACGAATTTGCGTTTGTCGAGCTTGATCCCCCACTGTTTCTCCATGCCTTCAACGATTTCCTTGGGGGAAATGGTTCCGAACATCCTGCCATCGCTTCCGACTTTGGCTTTGAATTCGACGTTGATGTTCTCTAAGCGTCTTGAAAGCTCCTCGGCTTCTTTCTTGAGCTGTTTCTGCCTCACCGCCTCTTCGGCGTTGGCTTTCGCAAGCTCTTTTTGGCTGGCGTTAGTGGAAGGGACGGCTAAGCCTCTGGGGATGAGATAGTTGGACCCGTATCCGTCGGAAACTTCGATGGTGTCCCCTTTGCGTCCGAGCTTACGGACGTCTTGCAGCAAAATTACCTTCATTCTTTTTCTCCTTTCGTATCGGATTTAGCTTCGTTCAAATACGTATCTAGGATGTCGAGCAAGCGGTTCTCCACGACGGATACGGACATATCGTGGAAGGCCGCCGCCGCGGCTCCGAAGTGGCCGCCGCCGCCGAGCTTCTCGCACAGCAGCTGCACGTTGATTGTACTATCGCTTCGCGCGGATATGCGGGTTTCGTTGGAACCCGTCCTCCCGATTACGAAGCAAGCGTTGATGCCCTTTAGCTGCATCAATTGATTGGCGACTTTGCTTAACGAGGCCTGCTCAACGATGTCTTTGTCGTCGGAAACGCAGTAGACGACCCCAGTGTAAGGCGTGCGAAGGGTTGAGACGATGTTATTGACCAACGCATATTCTTCGTATTCGTCTTTGAGGAAGTCGTCGGCCCTTTGGTTGTCCGCGCCGAACTCCTTGAGGATCTCCGCGGCTTCGAAGGTGCGGATGCCCGTGGATTTGGCTTTGAAGAAATTGGTGTCGAGGAACATCCCGGAGAGCATCAAAGTGGCGTAGGTGGACGAGACTTCGATGCGAGGGTTCGCGGTCGCGTAATGGATGAATTCGGCCATGATTTCCGCGGTCGAGGAGGCAGAAGGATCGACATGTTCTAGGACGGGTTTCTCAATATACGCCTCACCGCGCCTATGATGGTCGATAACAACGGTTTTGGAGGCTCTTTCCAAGGCTTTTTGCCCCATGACGCGGAAGGGGACGGAAACGTCGACGACCACAAATAGAGTCGAGGGCTTCACCGCGTCCACCGCTTCTTTCGGGGAGATGGTGAGCTCGTCCAAATCGGCTTTGGAGAAGCTTCCCGTGAACGCGTAACGAGTTTTCTTCTCGGTAAGCTTGGGATCGAAGACGATGCGGCAGGGTTTGTGGCAATAATCGCAGATGGCCTTTACCCCAAGGCAACCCGCAAGGGCATCCATGTCCATGTCGAGATGGCCCGAGACAATGACTCCGCTGGAGGCTTTGATCAAGCCGATGAGGGAGTTGGCAAGAGAGCGGAACAGAACGCGACCCGTGTTTTCAATGGCAGCTGTTTTGCCGCCATAGAACTGGAAGTCGGCGCCGTATCTAGACACGACAACCTGATCGCCGCCGCGGCTCATGGCCATGTCCAAGGCGTTTGAGGCCATATCGCTGAGCTTGGTGACTTCGGGGAAATCGTGGGCGATGCCGATAGAGAGGGTTGGGCTGACGCCATCCGCCTTTCCCGCGTTTTTCGTTTTCTCGAGAATGGAGAACCTATCGTTTTGCATGCTGGCCAAGGAGCTGTAATTGCAAACCATCAGGTAGGAATCGCTGCGATATCTCCTCAGCAAAACGCCGAATTGCTTAGCATAATCGAAAACGACGCTGCGGACTTTGGTGATGATGTCGTTGTTGTCGTCTTCGGCGTTGCCGGCGATGTCGGAATAGTTGTCGAGCATCAAGATGCCGATAACGGGGGCCTGCTCTTTCGAATAATTGAAGATGGATTCGTAATCGCTGCAATCCTTGAAGATGAACAAATGGGCGTCGGCGAGGTATTTGACGTAATAAACCTTGCTGTTGACCTCGATTTTCACCGTCGTGTCAGGCCCCGCTTTCGTGAGGTCTTTGAGACTCGGCTGCCATTCGAGGATATTCATGTCGAGCAAATCGATTCCGCGGTCCTTGAATAGCGTGTTGGTCCACATGACGATGTCGAAATCGTCGGTGACGGCTAAGCCGATTTGCCCAAATTTATAGGCCTCCTGAATATCGCTCCCGATGACGGAAGCTGCACCTACGTCGTTCTTTTGCCTGATTTTACCAATGCGGATATGGGTGATCCATAGCAAGAGGAGGTTAAAGACGATGACGCCGGAGAAGGCAATGAACCAATAATCCAGCTTCATCCACGTCTTGAATCCACGAGGCAAGTCGAAGTAATAAAGAAGCACCGCTCCACCGAGGGCGATGAGCTCGATTAAAACCAGCACGAAGGTGCCTACCCTATTGCGGCGGAGGGCGGAGGTAATCGATTGAGTTTTTTTATGTTTGTTTGCAGCCATGGACTCCATTATATCTTATCTGCTAGGGCAAAGCCCTAAAATACGCGTACGAAGCGGAAACTCGTTCGTGGAAACTAAGCCGAAATAAAAAAAGAGCGCCTCTTATTCTCCCCTTAAGAATTGTTGGAAAATGGCGTTTCTTTAAAAAAGAAGGGAGGCGTGTATCACTTATTCTTGTCTTTCAGCGAAAGAAGATAAAAAACGACGGCGATGGTAAGCGCGACCACGACGATGGTGACGATGCAGGCGATGAGGGTGGAGGTGTCCATGGGGAAATCCTAAACCCCAAAGAAAGAAATCTCCACCACAACAGCTCTTTCCTCATTTGCTTTGATTAATCTCAGATTAGAGCCCATTATAAAAGCGAAGAAAAAGCCTATGGAAAGCCTTGAAGAGTACATCAAAGAAAAAAGAAAGAGTTCGCATCTTAAGACGTCTTCTCTACCTGCATATCTAAACGAACTGATGGGAGCTCACGCTATCGACAGCCCCAAAGAGCTCTATGAGCAAGCGCAAATCTCGAAACAGGCCTTTTACCGCATTATGGGCGATGAGCATTACTCCCCTTCCATTGAGGTCGTCACCCGCCTTGCCCTGGCGCTTCATCTTGATAATAGGGAATGCAAATACCTCATGAAGAAGGCGGGATATACCCTACCGACTTCGAGTGATTACGCCTTAACGATACGTTATTGCTTGGACAACAAAATCTACGATATTGAGCAAGCGAATGCTCTTTTGTCGCGTTTCGATAAAGAAATATAAAAACTTGGGGGGCACCCGAGGCGTCTTCATCCCAAGTCATCCCAGCCCCCACAAGGGCAACTCTGAAAGAATTTCTTCGCTTTCATCAGCTTCATACGAATCTCAAGAAAATGATACTTATCCTCTATTTTCCTGACGCATGTGGCGTAGCGTTTCATCCTATCTTCCGCCCATTCGCTGAATCCTTCTAGACGCATGAAATCCATATTGTGATGGAGATCAGCAAGTTTGACTTTCGCCGCCACTGGATTGGAGAGGACCCTCTCCATGTAGTTACCATAGCTCTCATTGGGTCGGTGCGTGACGCAATCAAGGGCCTCTTTGACGTGTTTTTCGTAGAACTCCAAATAGCGGCTGAAATAGTCCTCCAAATCATCCCAGGTCGCGATAGTATCCTCAATGACGTCATGAAGAAGGGCAACTTCTTTAAGGCCTGGCTCATCGCCGAATTCAATCGCCGTAATGGCGACATTAAGCGGATGGATTATGTAAGGCTCATATCCGGCTTTGTCCATGGTTTTGCTATGGGCTTGGTAAGCAAGGCAATAAGCCTCTATCGCCATTGGCTCCCATCCGCACCGTATCATTTCCTTACCCATGTCGATATAGTCTTCGTGGATTTTCATTTTTCTCACTTTCGTTTCCTCCTACAAGCAAAGAATAGGCCAAGCCAAACAAAACCATTGCCTTTGGGTCCACCGTGAATAGACCTCTTGGCCCCAACAAAAACACCCCCCTGTTTTTAAAGTGGGCCGAATTTCTACTAGCCCCACACAAAATCAGGAGACCTCGCCTTCCCGAAGAGCGAAACGGGGTTTTCCAAATTGCTTAAAGAGGGGAGGTTCCAGGCTCGTTCTGGGGCTCGTATCAAAGCTCGTAGAAGAAAAAAGATCTATCGGTCGGGATAGATCTTTTCTGTCTGAGATTGTTCGATCGCCGCATGGACGTAATGTCTGGGCGTTTCGCGGACATCGCGTCTATGCGGTCACAAACATTGTCGCTTATTTAACGTCGGGGAGAAGGCCCATGAAACGAGCTTTCTTGATGGCGCTGGCAAGCTGGCGCTGATATTTGGCGCTGGTTCCGGTGACGGCGCGAGGGGCGATTTTCCCATCGGCACCGATGAACCTACTGAGAAGTTCGGCATCTTTGTAGTCGATGTACTCGATGTGGTTCTTCTTGAAATAGCAAGCTTTCCTGCGGGTGCGCATTTTGCGGAATGGCATTGTTTTAATCCTTTCTGAGCGTTAGAACGGCAGATCGTCGTCGGTAATATCGAGGGCGTCGAGGTTCTTGCTCTCTTGGACTGGATTGACCTGGGTGGCAGGCTCGCTGGAGCTTGCGTCAGAGACATATCCAGAACCGTTGGCCGCGCTGCGATTAGCGTCCTTGGGATCAAGGAACTCAACCGAGGCAGCCGAGACTTCCGTCACGCTGACTTCAACGTTGTCGGTACGTCTGGTGTACTTACGTTGGGTAAGACGCCCGGTGACGCCAACCAAAGAACCTTTGCGGGTGAATTTGGCGACGTTGTCGGCGGATTTTCCCCAGACCGTAATCGGCATGAAAATCGTTATTTTTTCTCCATTGGGACCACGGAAGGAATCATCCACGGCGAGAGTGAAGGAAGCCACGGAAGATCCAGAGTTGGTCTTGCGGAGTTCAGGGTCGCGGGTAAGGCGACCAACGAGTACGACGGAATTGATCATTGCTTGATAACCTCCTGATCCAATTATTCGTGTTCGACGGTAATCAGATGACGGATGACATTGGAATCAAGCTTAACGAGACGATCGAACTCTTTCAACGCGGCAGCGTCCGCGGTCACTTTGATGACCACGTAGTAGCCTTTGTTGAAGGTCTTGATCGGGCTCGCGAAATCTTTGACGCCCCATTCTTTGACATCGCGGACGACGGCCTTTTGGGCGGTCAGGATGCCATGGAGCTTCTCGATCTCGGCCTTACGGGCTCCTTCTTCAAGAGTCGCGGTAAGGATGTACATGATTTCGTACTTTCCCATGATTGTTGCACCTCCTAATTTCGGTCTTTGGATCGCCTCGGCGGAATACCGTGCGACCATAAGAGTATGTTTGCTTCCTTCCTTCAAGAAAGCGTCCGACATTATAAAGGAATCGAGGTCGATGTTCAAGGAAAGGAAATCCGCCATCGAAGATGGAGGCTCGCGCCCCCACTCTATACTTAAAGGCGAATAAGCGGTTTCACCCACATTTATGCGATGTTGATTTTGATTTTGAGGTCAGAAAGAGGATAGGCGGAGCAAGAATGGACGAATCCGCTCTCTTTGTCCGCGCTCCTTCGCCAATCTCCCTCTTTCGGAACAAAGCATTCCCCTTCTAACACCTGTACTCTGCAAGCCCCGCATGCCCCGCAACGGCACCGGGTTTTGATAAGAATACCTTTTCTTTCCAAGGCGACGGCGATGCTTTCATCACTTGAAGCTTCGATGACGTCTTCCCTAATGCCGCGGCATACGGTCAATTTGAAGATTTTCTTTTCTTTAAGGGGATATCCTTCTTCAGACGCGATGTTTTTGGGCGCGCCGAAAATCTCCGACCGGATTCGTCTTTCCGAAACCCCCAATTTCGCAAGTTCTCCCAAAACATATCCATGCATTGAATAGGGGCCGCAAATGAAGAAAGTTGGATCCTCGCCCATGTGCTTAGCGATGACGTCGCTGCTAAGGAAGCCTCTTTCATCGCCTTCTTGGATAGAGCCTTCCCCTGAAATAACGTTGATGACTCTGACTTTATCGCAAGTTCGAGCAACTTCGGCGAGTTTCTCGCCCAAAACGACATCCGAACGATCGACGGACCCATAAAGAATAGTCAGTCTTGCGTCCAGTTTCCCTTGGGCGATTTCTTGCGCCATGGAATAAAACGGCGTGATTCCGCTGCCTCCGGCTAAAGCAATAATATTCTTCGAGTCTCTCAAGGGTTCGATATAAAACCAACCAAAAGGCATATGGCAGGTGAAGCGATCGCCCGCTTTGGCTTTCTCATATAGATAATCCGAAATGAATCCTTGCCCTTGCTTGCCTTTCCTAACGGCGATGGAGAAGGAGGAATCTTTGCCTTGTCTTGCCTGAAAAGGGGCAGAGCAAATCGAATAGGGCCGAGAGGTCACCGTGTTCCCGATTTTGAAATCGATGGAGACGTATTGCCCGGCTTGAAACGGAGGAAGCACGAAGCCTTCTTCAGGAACGAAAGTCAGCATTTTCGAAGTTGGAGACACCTCTTCGATAGAGCTAACAACGACGCGAGTGAATTCCGGATGCAATTCGTTGGCAAGCTCTTTGATGGGGTCGCTGTAATCGTTGTCGGGAGAGCCCGCTTTGATGCTGTTGGAGCGTTTCTTCATGACTTTGAATACGCCGGTGAGATCTTTGAAGAAGCCTTTGACTTTGATTCTTGCCATAACGTCATTCCCCCTTTTTCTGATCCCAATCAAGGATCGTCTTGGCGGCAATGGCGCCGTTATTGATGCATACGGCCATGCCGTCTCCGGCTAAAGAAGCCGCGGAGGCCCAAGTGAGGTTTTTGATGTAATGCTCTTTTTCGTAGGTGAATAGCCTCGCCGCGACGGCGTCTTCCATCGTGTGCTGATATCCGTAAATCCCGCCACGATATTGGCCAACGTAATGGGAAACGCTGACGGGAGTTTCTATCTCGATGTCGAGGATGTGATCGAAAAGATTGACACCAATCCGCTTAGATTCGTGCTCAATGAGTTCTTTGGCGAGCTTCCTGCGAACTTCAAAATACTCATCGGCTTTGACGTTATAGAAGGATTCCGGCAACGGAAGCTCAGTTATCGAAAGGGTGCACTTCCCTTTGGGAAACGCATCCGGATTCACTTGGTCGAGGCAAATCGTAGTCAAATAATGCCAAGGACCAAGATGCTTGCCCTCCTCCCAAAACGCGTCACAATCAAAAGGAATATCCGCGTCGAAAACGGAATAGTCTTCGATGCCAAGTTCTTTGCTTGTTTTGTCCAAAACCAAAATAACCGAGAAGCAAGAGACGCTCTCTTTGCGCCCGTGGATGAGCTTATAGGCTTTCGGAGGAACTTCCGACAGAGGTTCGATCATTCTGCCAAAGACCGCGTCAGGATATACGCCTGAGACGATGTATTCGCCACAAATGACGTCCCCGCGTTTGGTTTTAACCCCATAGGCCCGCCCTTTCTCTACCAAAATCTTTTCCGCCTCAGCGCCATATTCGATTTGCACGCCAAGCTGCTGGCACCGCAACGCCATGGAAAGGGCCATGCCGTGAGAGAAATACCTGGGGAAATAGCTTCCTCCAGTCATGTAATCGCCCATCAAATAGCCATAAATCGTAAAAGGGAGAGAAGACATGGGCTGCCCAACGTAAATCCAATAAGCGGACAAGATGGTTTGAACAGGCTTAGGGATGCCCATCGCGTCCAAAACTTCTGAGGCGGAATACCCGGCAGTCGCGGTCATGGACCAATGATCTTTTACGAGGTCTAGTTTGCTGACGCGATGCTCATTCATGTAATTGGTGGAATCCATGATCTCTTTGCATGTATGCAGCAAACGGTCCACTTTCTCTTTATTGCCCGGATAGACCGCGTCGATTTCCTTCGCGGCCACATAAACCCCATCGCCATCGATTCCCGCGTGCAAGACGATGTCGATGCCATCGCTTGGGAGATAAATGCGATACGCCTCCGGTATTCTCAGCCATGGGATGTTGACGCCGAGGTTCTCAAGGTAGGTTCTCACGGATAAAGGATGTTCTTCCGAGCCAATGGACATCATCTCGTGGAGAGAAGCCTCCACTTCCACGCCGTTGCGGACAAAGCTCGTCGCCACGCCGCCAGGGAGATTGTGTTTTTCCAAAATCAAAACCGATTTGCCTTGGCTAGCAAGAGAAAGCGCGCAGGACATGCCCGCCAAAGCGCCGCCGATGATGATGACGTCGTAATGGTCTTTGTAGAAAGAATCCCCCATGTAACGTCTCCTTTGATAACGATAGGAATATTAATGTCTATCCATGGAACTTCAAACAAAAACGTAGTTTCGAAAACCGCGTTCCCTTGGATTGAAAACAATTCAGCAAGACTGTCGGAAGACGATGCGAAGGAAGAAGCTTGGACAAGAAAAAACGTACTCATCCCCCTCATTTCCGTATTCCACCTCAACTTTATTTCCCAACGCGATTTCCTGGCGATAGGCAATTTCAACTCTTTCTGGGGAATGAGACAAAAGATAAGAATCCGGGATCATGGATTCCGCTAAATCCAAATAGGAAGCGTTATTGAGATGGCCGTTGAGGTCGCAGTCTCTCCACGAAGCAAGAAAGCTCGTTCTACCAAGCAGAGGAAACGACTTCATGGGAAATTGGAAAGGGACGTCCCCTTCTAAATTCTCCCCATCAATGACGATGCCTTTCTGCGAGGGGTTAATCATTTGACGGGTTTTGGCGTCGATGAGCGTCCACGCCGCGCCGGAAGAAAGCAAGGTTTCCCCGCCGCTTTTCATTTGGCAATAACGAGGGAACAAAAACGGGGTTTTGGGCCCAGGATGGGTCGATAATTCAACGAGTTCCCCGTATTTTGGCATGCGCGCAATCTCAACGCGTTGTTTACCCACGACCCAAAGCAAGCCTTTGTCGAGGGTCTTCTCTTTGGGATAGCCCAAAGATTCAGTGTCGGAAATGGCGATTTCCTGAATCAAGCGAAACAAACAAGAAAGCCGCAGCTCTCTATTCGGGGCACAATGCTCGGTAAGTAATTTAAAGGATTTCGTTTGCATGGTTTATTTGGACTTCGCCAAACGGAGTTCAATCTCGTCGACCAAAGCACCGAAAGTCGTCAGTTTGCTCCATCTCTTTTGGGGGATTTCTATCTCAAAGCCCGACTCAATCTGCGTCATCAGGAAAATAAAGGACATCGAATCGACGCTGGCGTCCGTATTGATGTTCGAACTTTCCTCAATCTTGACGTCCTTTAAGTCGGGGACTGAGGCATAGATGATGGACAACGCCTTTTCTTTGATTTGCTCTCTATTCATAGGTTCTCCTTAATTTTCTAACATCGAAGGCAACAGGTAACGTTGGATTTTGCCAGTTTGAGTCCTCGGCAACGGATTTGGGAAATAAGCAACTTGGGCGATTCGCTGGGAATAAGGGCACGTCTGGTTGAACGAGGCGACGCCTTTGGAATAATCATCCCCCATCTTTGTGCTTCCCAGCAATAAAGCGACTTGGCCTTTGCTGTTCAACGCGATTCCAAAATCTGACCCTTCCGGAAGGTACTGGGAAAGTTTTTCCTCATACTCAGGGCAATAGATTTTGTTCCCGTCTTCTAAGACTAAAACATCCTTTTTGCGGCCTTTCAATTTCAAGAACCCCTGCGGAGTGATTTCCCCAAGGTCTCCGGTATGGAAAACGCCGCCTTGCAAAGCGATGGAAGTCGCTATCTCATCTCGGTAGTACCCTTCCATCATACATGAGGGAGACGCGATAAGAATCTCGCCATCTTCGCTTATGGAGATTTCATCATCGGGGCACACACTCATCAAGCGGGGATCCTCCCCTAAGGATAAAGCAACGCCAGAGCTCGTCTCCGTCAGCCCATAGCCATAGCTCACCGCGATTCCGCATTCTTTGATGGAGGAGATGACTTTGTCCCTGCATTCGCCTGCGCCAATGAGGGCCAAACGCAATTCGGGGTTGAACAAACGACGGGCGGAAAAGAAGGAAGCCATTTGAGGCACAAGGCTAACGACGGTAGGTTTGAAAGTAGAAAAGTCGGAGAACATCGTTTTCATTCCTGAGGACAAAGCAACAGATGCCCCACAATTAAAGCCCCACAAAAACGAGCAAACAAAGCCGAAGACATGGCTTAAAGGCAAGCAAGAATAAAGCACATCCTCCCTGGTTAACGGAAGAAGCGAAGAACCGTTATAGGCGGAAGCACAGAGGCTTGCTTGGGTCAGGACAACCGCTTTGCTGCTTGATGTCGTTCCCGAAGTGAAGAAAAGAATCTTGCCTTGGCTTATCGGAGGCCTTTTGGAAAGGAACGGCTTCAGGCCCTCAACGCAATCCTTCGGGCCGAGCAAATAATCAATGCCCGCGTTTTGAATTTGAGCGATCAAGGTGTCCTTTGGCGTCAAAGGCGAAAGCAAGGCGATTTGGATTCCTTTGTTAGCATAGCCTAGTATCGCCGCAAGACTGGCAAGGGTTCCATCGGCAAAAATACCAACGCAACCATGCTTTTCAGCAGGGAAATCCTCAATGGTTTTAGCAAGGCAATCGTAGGTCAAAGACTTCATCTGCCCTTGAAACAAAAAACGCAGAGCGATGGAATCGCCCCTTTGGGCCTTTATCATTTCTAGGAAAGTCGAATAACGCGCTTGCTTCATAACCTAAGGATAATCATAAAGCAGTCGATATCGCCATATCGGTATTTTATTCCCATTTTATATTTGCGTGCTTACAATTATGCCAAATCGACAAAGGAGGTCGTTTTGCATGGATAAGAACATCCGCATCGCAATCATCGGGGCGGGCCCGGCAGGGCTTTCGGCCGCGATGTATCTCGAGAAAAAAGGCTACGAGAACTATGTCATCTACGAAAAGAGCAACCGCGTCGGCGGCAAATGCTATTCCCCCACCTTCAACGGGAAACGTTACGAAATGGGCGCCATCATGGGCGTTCCCAACTATTACGCCGTCCACGACATTGAGCTTTTTGCCGGCGTAAGCCACGAAGACGGACCGAAGCTCTTCCGTTCCTATAAATACCCCAACGGGGAAATCGACTACCGTTGGGACACCGAGGACGCCATGAAGAGCCCCGCGAAGTTCTTCTTTAAGCACCCTAAGGAAGCTCTTCACCTCAAGAAGCTCCAAAAGCAAATCAAGAAATTCGGAGAAATCCTCGCGACCAAATACAAAGGCTACGACGTTACCGGTCATATCGGCGTCGCCGAGGGCAAATACGATGGCTATGCCGTCTCCCCGGAAAGGGAGCACGTCTCCGGAGAAAACCCCAATCTCAAGGATTTGTCCATGCCGTTCAAAGATTTCTGCGAGATGAATGGCGTCCCCCTCGTTCAGGAAGTTTGGATCCAGCCCTTTACCTCATTCGGTTATGGCTTCTTTGACGAAATCCCCGCGGGATACGTCATCAAATACCTCGACTTCCAGACCATGATGAACTTCGTCAAGCTCAACCTCTGGACTTGGAAAGACGGCACCCAATCCATCTACGAAGCCCTCAACGAGCACCTCAAACACAAGGCCCTCCTCAATTCCGACGTCTCCAAAGTCGTCCGCGGCGAGAAAGTCACCCTCACGGTCAATGGGCAGGAAGAAGTCTTCGATAAGATCATCATCACCGCCCCGCTTCAAATCGCCACCGAGAAGAACCCCATCAACAACCCCTATGCGGTTTCTTTGGACAAGTGGCTCGACGTCACCGAAGAGGAGAAAACCCTCTTCTCCAAGATCGACTATGAGCGTTACGACACGCAGGCCTTCCAAGTCGAAAAGGACAAATACCCCGACGTCTCTTATTACATCGTCGACAATATGGTCCCGGAAAAGATGCCTCACGTCATGATCTACTACCGTCGCTGGAAGGACGAAGTCGATCAGCCGATCGTCTCCTACTCCCTCCGCCACCACAAAACCTATAACGGCGGCAAGGAGCTTCCTTACGAAGGAAACGCCGAAATCGTTTCTCAGGACATGAAGGATTTCGATTGCCCGATTCGCGTCGTCGATGGAAAAGAGCAAATCCTCACCCGCTACCAGTCCTACTACTTCCCCCACGTCTATAGCGAAGACTACGCCGCCGGATGGTATGACAAAGTCGAAGCGATGCAAGGAAAGAACAACACCTTCTACGCCGGCGAAATCATGTCCTATGGCGACATGGACGAAACCGTCGAATACTCTCACGATTTGGTCGAAAGGTTCTTCTGATTTCAGCTTAAAAGGGCGCGGAGAAATCCGCGTCTTTTCTTATAGACGTTTTGACTTCGGCGAAATGCTTTTTGCCTCTTCGGAAAGAAATGCCCGCAAAAACAAAATTCCACAATTTTCACGTTTTGGCAGCTTATCCCGTTTTTTTGCCCTACTTTGAAAACAAAAGACCTTCATGCCTTTTGATGGGCATTTGGGTCCAACGTTAGTTGAATTTTCGGCTTAGAGGTTACTTCTCATCCTTCATGGTCGGGAAGAGAATGACCTCACGAATATTGTCTTGCTCGCCAAGCAGCATGCAGAGGCGGTCGATTCCGCATCCGATGCCACCTGCCGGGGGCATGCCGTAATCCAACGCATCGATGAACGTGAAGTCGATGTCGGCAGCTTCTTCATCCCCGCGTTTCCTAGCTTCTAACTGTGCGTCGAAACGGGATTTTTGATCGAACGGATTATTGAGCTCACTGTAGGCGTTGCCCATCTCGGTTCCGCCGATGAAGAATTCGAACCTCTCGACGAAGCGGGGGTCCTTGCTTCTTTTGGTCAAAGGAGAAACCTCGACGGGGTAAGTATGGATGAACGTCGGCTGAATGAGGGTCTTCTCGACGAACTCATCGAAAAAGGCGTTCATGATGTAACCGACGCTGTTCCAGGATTTCTGCAAAGGGACGTTGTGTTCTTTCGCCAAGGCAACGGCTTGTTCAAAGCTCATCTGTTCATTGAAATCGATGCCGGTCTGTTCTTTGATGGCCTCGGCCATGGAGACCCAACGGAACCCTTTGGAGAAGTCGATGTCGTTGCCCATCCAATGGAAAGTGGTTTTGCCCAAAGTCGCGCAGAGCTTATTGAAGAGCCCCTCAACCCATTCTTTCATGGAAAGTAGATCGCCATAGGCCTGATAAAGCTCGATGGTGGTGAATTCTGGGTTATGGCGGGTATCGATGCCCTCGTTACGGAAAATCCTGCCGATTTCATAAACCCTATCGATGCCGCCGACCATGCACTTCTTCAGATTGAGCTCGGTGGCGATGCGAAGATAGAAGTCCTTGTCTAAGGCATTGTGATGAGTCACGAAGGGACGCGCGCTCGCCCCGCCAAGAATCGGGGAAAGAATCGGGGTTTCGACCTCCACGAAGCCAAGCGAATCGCAATAATGTTGGATTTCCCTGACGATCTTCGGTCTAAGCAAAGCCATTTTGCGCGAATCGTCGTTGACGATAAGGTCGACGTAGCGGTGACGGAAACGGTCTTCGGTATCGGTTAAGCCATGGAATTTCTCCGGAAGGGGCTTAAGGCATTTGACGATATGGGTGTATTTGGTGCAGCGGATGGTGAATTCCCCAGTCTGAGTCTTCATCAACGTCCCTTGGACACCGGCGATATCGCCCAAATCCGACAATTTGAAAACGGCGTAGTTTTCTTCCCCCGCCACGTCGCGGCCGATCCAAACTTGGATCCTGCCGTATTCGTCCTTCAAATTGAAGAAAGCGGCTTTGCCCATTTTACGGAGGGAGACGATTCTCCCGGCGATGTCCACCTCGATTTTCTTACTTTCGAGTTCCTCGGAGGTTAGCTCCCCATATTTCTCGCGCAGATCGCAAATGCGGTCCTTCCAATCATAACGGGAGCCAAAGGGGTCGATGCCAAGCTCCTCGTAACGAGGGAGCTTCGCTCGCCTGGCCTGTTCCTGGTCTGTGAGTTTCTCTTCCATGGTTTATCCTCCGGAATGCCAAAGTATATTACTCTAGGAAAAGGCAAAAAGGAACGCGCGCATGCACGTGTACCATGTTTAAGCGGTTGAAAACCGCCCTAAGGAAAAAACCTTCGAATGGTTGTGATAGGACAAAAGGGCGAAATTGGGTTTCCGTTGTCTTAACTGCCTTAACGAATATGGCAAAAGCATATGCGTTTTGTTAGGATAGGCGCATGGATTTTTGGAAATGGGTTTTGAATTGGGCTTACGGCTTCTTAGGCGTGGATTTAATCGCGAACGCGATTGAAAACGGGGAAGCCATTCCGGCGCAGGCGTACGTGCAGCTTTTCTTCTCTTGCGTGACTTTAATCTTCGGCGCGCTTTCTTGCTACCGCTTCTTCTACCTTTTGGTCGGGCTTTTCGCCAAAGGAAGGAAATACCCCGAGCAAAAGAAAGAGAACAAATACGCCGTATTGCTCTCAGCGAGGAATGAACAAGCCGTTTTAGGCAATCTCATCGACTCCATCAGGGCCCAGGACTATCCCCAAGAACTCATCGACATCTACGTCGTCGCCGATAACTGCGACCCCGACGATAGAACCGCGGAAATCGCCAGGGAAAAAGGCTGCGTCACCTTTGAAAGGCATGATTTAGAGCACGCAAGAAAAGGATATGCCCTCGAATATCTCACTCAAGAGATGGCGAAGACGATTAACTTGGAAAAAGACTACTATGCCTATCTATTCTTCGACTCCGACAACGTCCTTGCACCCAACTTCATCAGCAAGCTCAACGACGCGATGGTGTCCGAGAATTACGGCACATGCATGGGCTACCAAAACGCGAAGAACCTCAACGAAAACTGGGTTGCCGCCATCAATGGCATCAACCTCTACCGCAACGCCATGACCGTGCGTCGTCCAAGATCGGTCCTCCACTCCCCCACTCAGATTCTCTGCGGGTCGGGATTCGCTTTGCGTTCCTATATCCTAAAAGACGGCTGGCACTCCCACGAAATTGCCGAGGACGGCGAAATCACCGCAAAGCTTAATCTCACCGGGGTGAAAATGGGCTATTGCGAAGAGGCCGAATATTATGACGAGCAACCCGCGAGTTTGCGCATCAGTTTCCGCCAAAGGCTTCGCTGGTGCAAAGGTTCTCTCATCAATTGGTGGAAATCAGGGCACAAGGTCCTTTTCTCCTTCTTAAAACGCCCAACTTGGCAGAAATACGATTCCTATTGGGACTTCTTCCCCTTCGCCTTGTTTTCCTTCGTTTGGCCTTTGCTATACCAAATCGTGACCCTGATCATGATGGCGTGCACCGGGGTGAACGCCTGGGCAAGCTTCGGGAATTATTTGATAAGTACCTTCTTGGGAATTTATTTAGGTGGGGTGTTCACCGCCGCGGTGATTCTCATCAGAGAATGGAAGAAGGTCCACTTCGTTTGGTGGCAAGCCCTTCTCATCATCTTCTTGTGGCCCTTCTACGATATGGCGGGCATCGTGCTCAATATCGTCTGCCTATTCATGAACGTCACTTGGAAGCCCATTCCCCATAAAATCGTCGCCGACCCAAAAGACTTGGTTGCCTTTGAAGAGGCAAAACAAAGTAAAGACAAGAAACAGGATTAGCAATATTGAGGAGATAAATCCTATTTGTTATTTTTGACGTAACCCCTTTTGAGAGGTCCCCTCCTTTTCGTACGTGTATAACAAACGTCTCATGGCTTTATACGCCTTTTCTTCAACGGAGGAGTCGTCGTAGCCTATGCCGTCCATAATTCTTTCACACGCATCAACAGGATCAAATGTATGACATATGTTGTAGTATTTGATGATTTGGGTCCCTTTGATGAGCCGGAAAACATATTTGCTCGGTAAGCCGTATCTAATTACTAGGCACCTGTAGATATAGCCAATCCAAAACATTTGATCCGCGTCGTACTTCTCCTTCCCGTAGCAGCTCTCTCCGAATTCCTCGTCAAGTGCGTCAAAAGCATCATCCGAGGTCTGTGAGGTAAACAGATAGAGCTTTCCATCCATGGATTTCGCCACGGAAGAATTCATGAATCTCCTGATGAATATTGGCGAACTGCATTGAACTTTGTCGATTGACGCCTCGAATATCTTCGCCTGCGCTTGGCAAAGCTTGATTTCAATAGAATCCAAAGGCTTCATTTGAACATCTCCTCAAAATATCTTCCTTTTCCTTTATATTCGATTCTCGCCATTCGCACTTTTTGCATCCCGCTATTTGTAAGAGACGTTCTATTTTCAATGCATTTTTCCTTTTCTTTTTCGCAAACGAACATTCTTTGAATCAACGTCGCGTTACGTATGGCTTTTTCTGTTTTTAGAACATATTGAAACCCTAAATTTGTAGCCGCTAGGGAGTGTTTGCATTGTTCGTCCGTTATGCTTCCTTCGATGAATTCCGCTATGATGTCGAACATCCTGTTATCGGCAATCGGCGCGATAATGACGTCGCAGTCGTTTATCTTTTCTAGGATGTTCCTTACTATTCCGCAATCTTTGTAATCGTCGATCCACCCTCTAAAGTAAGCGATCGCTATCATCCAGTCGGTATTCATCTCGAATTTAAAGGCCTTCAGTCCAGCCAAATCCAATTTAAAGCAATACACATCATGGGCATCCAAAAAACTAATGTAGTTCGCGGCTTGTTCAAACGTTTCCCCCAAGTAAAAGCCCACGCCAAAGTCATTTCTTTTTTTGGAATGCCCAACGAAATCAATGGGCATTGAGAAAACCTTCTTTGCCCCATGAAATAGGACCACTTTGTTGTTGATCGCGTATTCTTCCTTATAAAGCCGTTCGTATATGCCGTTAAACACGATCCCCTTTTCATAAGCATAGGAATAGAGCCTTTCCAAATTAGAAGAATCGATAGTTTTTCTATTGTTCAACCATCGATTAACTGTCTCAAAACTCACCCCCAAATCATGCGCGAGGTCTCTTTCGCTTAAATTCAGGGTTTCGCAAATTACTCTAATCTCTTTGCTGACGTCCATGAGACAACCTCCTATCGCCTTTATTATGGCATAGGTCATATAGAAGTTTCTATATACAAAATTTGCCTTTGCTGTGCTTGCAAAACCCCTACCGTTATCCGATAGAGGCTTCGCAAATGAGGGCAATTCTTATAATTGATGGAGATCCATCACATTCTTCCAAGTGCTAACGATAGAAGCGACCTTCGCTCTATATGAAGCATAGTCCGGATTGGAATCCTTCAGGATATCGTAAATGAGATCAGCGATTTCGATGGCTTGTTCTTCGCTGCAACCCCTGGTTGTTGAAGCGGCAAAGCCGATGCGGAGACCGGAAGTCTGATTGGGCTTAAGCGTGTCCCCGTGAATCATGTTTTTGTTCGTGGTGATCCCCACTTCTTCCAAACGAGTTTGGGCGTCCAACCCAGTCAAGGAGAAGGAAGCGAGGGTATTGAGCAAGAACAGGTGATTCTCAGTCCCGGACACTACGCAGCCTTTGGAGGCGAGTTCTTCAGAGGCCGCCTTCGTGTTATCGAGGACTTGCTGCATATACACCCTGAAAGAAGGCTGCAAATCCTCAAGGAAATTAACTGCTTTGGAAGCGACGATGTGCTCCAAAGGGCCACCTTGGGTATAGGGGAACACCGCGGATTTAATGGGTTTTATCAAATCCTCGCGATTGGTCATGATGAGCCCTCCCCTAGGGCCGCGGAGGGTCTTATGGGTTGTCGTGGTGACTAAATCCGCATAGTCGCAGGGATTTTGGCAAAGCCCCGCGGCGACGATGCCGGCGATATGTGCCATGTCGACCATGAAAAGGCAATGGGTCCCCTTTTTCTTATTATGTTCATCAACAAGCTCGCGCATTTTCTTAAAGTCGATCGCGTAGGGATAAGCCGAATAACCGGCAAGGAGTAAAGCCGGATCCTCTTCGTCGAGCTTTTCGGCGATGATACCATAATCGAGTTTCCCATCGTCCCCAAGAGGGTAATGCACGAAATTGTAGGTTTGGGCGGAAAAGGAAACGGGCGAGCCATGGGTTAAATGGCCACCGTCATTGAGCGTAAGTGAAAGGACTTTATCCCCCGGTTTAATCAAAGCGTGATAGGCCGCAAAATTTGCTTGCGATCCCGAATGGGGCTGAACGTTGACATAAGCGACGTTAAAGAGTTTCTGCGCCCTTCCCATGGCGAGGTTCTCCGCCGCATCCACGTTGACGCAACCGCCATAGTAACGATGGCCGGGATAGCCTTCCGCGTATTTAGCCATGAAAATGGAGGAAGAAGCTTCCCTAACGTCGACGGAAGGGTAGTTTTCAGAGGCGATCAATTCAATGCCGCCATTCTGGCGCTTCTCCTCTTCGTCCAAGAAGCGCTGAATTTCTTTGTCTGCAATCATAAAAACGATTATAGGAGCGGAGAAAGAAAATGCATCAGGAATTACGAGAAAGGTTCATCGCCAGGCTTTGCTTTGCCCCTTTCAAAGCAGAGAAGAAAGAGGAAGCGGCGCAGCAAACAAGAATCAAACCAAGGCAAATAAGGACGCCCCAGGCGTTTAACGAGAAGAACTTTAAGGAAGTTGGGACGCCCTTGAGGAACAACGCGTTAAGCGAAGCCACGAAAACGGAAGAAGCAACAAGAGAAACGGCAAAACCAACGATGCCAAAAGCAAAGGATTGGGAAAATAACGCGAAAAATACATCCTTTTTGCTTTCGCCCAGGCATCTGCGAAGAGCCATTTCCTTCGACCTTTCCGCGCTGACGGTTTTAAGCATCAAAGCAAGAAGGGCGACACTTAAAAACGAGAACGCGCCACCGACAAGGGAGGTCAAAAGAGAAAAGTTCTGGAAGACCCGTTGGCCGAAATACTCATAGGACGTCTTTGCTGGGGCAGAAAGCAAGTAATGACCGAAATCGGTATCTAAACCAGAAACGTAGCGAGAGATGTCGCCTTTATTATGTGTGTTTTTAGCGAGCAGAAAGCGAATAGACCCAGCATCGCCAAGGAAATGTTTGAGGTCATCCAATAAAGAAGAGGGAATGTGCATAACGTTGTCGTTAACGAGATTTACGCCGGACACGCGGACAGTTCTTTGGATGCAATCTCCGTCTCTAGCCGACTTCGCAAAATCCAGTTTTGCCTCTTTTCCAGAGAAACCTTCCTTTTCAAAAACGGACTCCATGAACTCTTTCGTGATTTGCAAACCGGTTACGTCGTCGAATGCATTATGGACGTACCCGCCTTCTTGGATATTGAAGCCCCCTTCCGCAGTCGGATGCAATTCAGGGGTAGATAAATACCAAACGTATAGGCTCTTCAAATACCCTTGGGTCTTGGAATCGCCAGCATCGAAATCGGGAACCTCTTTCTTAAGATATTTCGCCGCCACTGTGTACTGTTCTTTTGCAAACGATACAAACGAAGCATAAGCCTCGCCTTGGGGGAGGCCGTTTTTAGAAACATAATTTCCAGCGGCTAAAAGAGATAAATTTGAGGCTTTTGCAGCCAAATAGTCAGCAAAAAGGAACGTCGAATCAAGATAGCGATTTTCCTCGCCAAGCTCGCCGAAATCCGAGTAAAACGACAAGCAAGAAACATAATCTTTTTTCTCGATGCCTTCCAATTTTAAAAGGCCCCCGCCATAAATGGCGCCAAAGAGCTTTAGAGGGACAGCTGAACCATCGTTTGAGAAACAAGCCGTTGAGGCGCCGGCGTAGTCAATGCGACGAAGAGACCTCACGCCCGTGTTCAGCGAATCAAATAAGCAAACTTGAAAATCACAGAAAGGGACATAGTTCGTTTGGGCGTTAAAATTACTGGCTATGACCGTTGGCGAGACAAATAAAAGCGAATAAGGCGAATACACGGATTCTTCTGACAAAATTGACTTTGAAGTCGCGTAGGAAAGCGAATTCGCATCAGAAATATCGTAGGACATCCTGTCAAAACCGGTTTTGACGATTCCGGTTATTGCCAATCGGTAGGTGTTTTGCCCGATGCGCGCATCAATCTTTGGGGAAAGGTCGACAAAAGAAGACGGATTAGTAATCTCTGAAGCTCTATAAAGGTGCCCATCGGCTCCGACGAACCCATATTTCTCAAACAGAGAATACTGCACATCGGAAATAAGGCATTGGTCTTCTTTTTGCGGATAGTCGCCAGATAGTAGATTCAGCCCCAGCGGCAAGAGAGCATCTTCGCTTCCTTCAGCAACGCCGGTAGTCATCATGGCAAAGATAGAGTCAATCCCATCAGATCTCCAGGCGGTGTCGGCGAGATAATCTCCAGGCATATAAGGGGAAGAATAACCATAACCCGGGCCAATCGTGTATTGATGAACCGCCAAAGAAGGCTCTCCTGAAATACTAGTAATCTCGTCTTCGAACATATTACTCGAAGAATAAGCATCCACGTATCGGCTTTTTTAATAGCAACGTATGAGGAGGAAGATGACGCCACGGAAGAAGCCACTACATCCGCTCCATTTTGCGTGACGGTGCTCAAGAGTGGTATTAACGCCCCAAAGCCGAGTCCTAGCATTAAAATCGAAGCGAAACTCCTAATTGGATGGGCGG
This sequence comes from uncultured Bacteroidales bacterium, assembly GCA_963650805.1. Classification (GTDB taxonomy): domain Bacteria; phylum Bacillota_I; class Bacilli_A; order RFN20; family CAG-826; genus Alloenteromonas. Next base: position 76,942 of record CAVJMG010000005.1, on the reverse strand, counting down.
CGAAGCAATGAAGCATCATCTTAAGATTAGTGGGATTCTTGGCCCCGCTTTTTTCTTCTAACGTCGCAGGCTCAAAATCATTTTTACCATTGAGCGCATCGTCTTTCACGACGCGCCCGCCCTTTAGTTCGACGACTCTGTCCGCGTATTTAATCGCAAGATTCCTATCATGAGTCACAACGATAACCAAACGGGATGAAGAAAGCGATTTGAGAAGCCCAAACACGCCCTTGGCCGAACTTTCGTCAAGCGATCCGGTCGGTTCATCGCAAAGCAACACGAGGGAGCCGCGATATAAAGACCTAGCCAAAGCCACTCTTTGGGCTTGTCCCCCGGAAAGGTTAGAGGCTTTGCAATCCAGTTTTTCCGCAATACCAAGACGTTTGCAGATATTTTCAACTTTTTCGGGAAAAACGCTTTGGCAGCAAAGGGTTATGTTGTCTCTCGCCGTTAATTCCGGAAGAAGGTTAGCTTGTTGGAAGCAAAAAGACACAACGTTCTTCCGGTAATCGTCAAGATCAGCGCCCTTCGGCAAAGGCTTGCCGTTGATGACGATTTCGCCGGCGACAGGCTGATCCAAACCGCCGAGCAAATTCAGCAGAGTGGATTTCCCCGATCCCGATTCGCCCAAAACAGCGATTAGCCCATTATCGGGAAAAGAAAGCGAGACATCATCTAAAGCCGCAACGGAAGAATCGCCGTTTTTATAGTTCCTCGATACGCGTTTGCACTCAATCATCTTTCGGAACGTCCACAGTGACCGTCAAATCGTAGGTGTACAAATCGCCAAATTTCCACCCTTTATCAAACCATTTGTTTTTATACCAATAATCTTGGGTTCTAGCATGGAATTCGAATTTGTAATAGGGGCGGTTGGAACAGGGGCTGTTTCATCGACGATAACTGGGCCCGCAAGTGAGGCAGCTAAAGGAACGAAAGAGTGAAGACAAATTAGGTTGATAAGGTTCATATAAGGCCATTATAGGTATCAAAATAAAGAGTTCAATTGACAAATAATGCCTTTTGTCAAATCCAAAAAGATAGAGAAAAGGCGCGCTCGATTGAGCGCGCCAAGAGCGTTATTCAGCCGCGGTGACTTGGCCACCGGTGTAGAGCTGATAGTATTTGCCCTTTTCTTCCAATAGCTGATCGTGTCCGCCGCGTTCGATGATGCATCCTTTCTCAAGGACCATGATGACGTCGGAATTCTGAATCGTGGAAAGGCGGTGAGCAATGACGAAGACGGTTCTGCCCTTCATGATGGCATCCATGCCCTGCTGCACCAATTTCTCGGTGCGGGAGTCGATGGAGGAAGTGGCCTCATCGAGAATGAGGACAGGAGGATTGGCGCAGGCGGCGCGGGCAATGGATAGCAATTGCCTTTGCCCTTGCGACAAACCGGCTCCAGCCCCGGTTAAGACCGTGTCATAGCCTTGGGGAAGCATGGTGATGAAGTTGTGCGCGTTGGCTAGTTTCGCAGCCTCCACCACTTCCTCGTCGCTAGCTTCGGGATTGCCATAACGAATGTTGTCTTTGACGGTGCCGGTGAAGAGGTTGGTTTCCTGCAAAACCATGCCCATGGCCCTGCGGAGATCCTTCTTCTTGATTTTGTTGATGTTGATGTCGTCGAAGCGGATTTTCCCATCGGCGATGTCGTAAAACCTATTGAGCAAGTTGGTGATGGTCGTTTTGCCCGCGCCGGTAGGCCCGACGAAGGCGACCTTTTGCCCCGGCTCGGCATAAAGGGTGATGTTGTGGAGAACCGGTTTCTCCGGAACGTAAGAGAAATCGACGTCATACATGTTTATTTTCCCTTTAAGCCAGGTGTAGGTGACGCTGCTATCGGCAGTATGGGGATGCTTCCAAGCCCATTTGCCTGTGTGATGATCAGCTTCAATGGGGTTACCGTTTGCGTCTTCCTCGGCGTTGACCAAAGTGACGTAGCCATCATCGACTTCGCTAGGCTCATCGATGAGGGCGAAGATTCTCTCTCCGCCCGCCAAGGCCATATTGATCATGTTGATCTGGTTGGCGAGCTGAGCGATGGGCATCGTGAACTGCTTGCCCAAGGTTAAGAAGGAGACGATGATGCCGATTTGGGCGCCGATTGCGGCGTCGACTTGATACGAGAGATTGGCTCCCGCGGCGATTGAGATGCCGCCAATCAAAGCCAAAACAACATATTGGAGGTTGGCGAGGTTGTTGGTAATCGGGCCTAGGATGTTGGAGAACTGACTGGCTTTGGTGGTGTAGAGGCAAAGCGCGTCGTTGAGCTCGTCAAAGCCCTCTTTCGCTTGATTCTCGTGGTTGAAGACCTTAATGACCTTCTGGCCGGAAATCATCTCCTCGATGTAGCCGTCGGTGGCGCCAAGAGCCCTTTGCTGAGCGATGAAGAAATGCGCGGACTGATGGGTAACGTAAAGCACGACGGAAAGAATGATGATGAAGAAGGCGATGACCACCAAGGTGAGAATCCAAGAAGAGGTGACCATGGCGATGAAGGCGATGACCATCGTAACAACGGATTGAACAACCATAGGGAGAACGCGGCTAGTGAATTCCCTAAGGGTATCGATGTCGTTGGTGTAGATTGACATGATGTCGCCGTGGGTGCGGGTATCAAAGTAAGACAACGGAAGCGTCTCCATGTGGGAGAAGACCTCATCGCGGAACTTCTTTTGGAACCCCTGCCCAATCACGGATACCATGATTTGGTACAAATAAGCGGAGAGGATTCCGACGGCGTAGACCCCAACCATGACAAGCATCGCCTGATCAAGCGAGAGGGAATTGAAGATGGCACCGTAAATCCCAGTCAAGGGCTCGCCGTGGCCAAGGAGCTCAGGGACGTAGTGGCCGATGATGATTTGGCCGACGAAGACGTTGCCGATAACTCCGGCGGCAGAAGATAAGAGGATGACTAAGCCCGCCAAAGGAAGCTGCCAAGGATATTGCTTGAACATCAGCTTCAGCAAGCGACCCATGATTTTGGCTTCTTGTTTAGGCCCAAGGCGCTTCGCGCGATTGGGTTGCATTTCCTTTTTATTGCTCATCGAAATCACCTCCTCCCAATTGAGTCTCATAGATTTCGTGATACACCGGCGATGTCTTCATTAATTCATCGTTGGTGCCCTGAGCGAGGATTTTGCCGTCGTCCATCAAAAGGATGAGATCGCAATCTTTGATGGAGAGGATCCTTTGGGCGATGATGAACTTGGTAACATCGGGAATCTCGGTATTGAAGCTGTTGCGGATGATTGCGTCGGTGTGGGTATCGACGGCGGACGTTGAATCGTCGAGGATGAGGATTTTGGGATTCTTGAGGAGGGCCCTAGCGATGCAAAGCCTCTGCTTCTGGCCGCCGGAGACGTTGGTTCCGCCTTCGTCGATTGGGGTATCGTAGCCTTTGGGGAAGGTGGAAATGAACTCGTCGGCACAGGCGAGGTGGCACGCTTTTCGAATCTGCTCATCGGTGGCTTTTTCGTTCCCCCAAAGCAAATTGCTCTTAATCGTCCCGGAGAACAAAACGTTTTTCTGCAAAACGACGGAGACGGAGTCGCGGAGGGTCACGAGGTCATAGTCTTTGACGTTGACCCCGCCCACCTTAACCTCACCTTCGGTGGCGTCATAAAGACGGGCGATGAGGGAGATGAGAGTGGACTTAGCGCTTCCGGTGACGCCGAGGATACCCACGGTGGAACCGCTCTTGATGTGGAGATCGATGTCATGGAGGGTGTCTTTGGTCGCGGAAGCGGAATAACGGAAGTTGACGTGGCAGAAATCCACGGAGCCATCCTTGACCTCAGTGACGGCGTTAGTCGGGGAAACGATGTCGGGCTTTTCCACGATGACCTCGGTGACGCGCTCAGCCGAGTTCTTCGAGATGATGACCATGACGAAGGACATTGAGACCATCATCAAAGAATTAAGAATCATCATGATGTAGGAGAGCAAGGAGGTCAAAGTGCCGCTATTGAAGGCATTGGGGTCATTGTTGGAGGCTTTGATGGCCAGGGCTCCAAAATAGGAGACGAGGAGCATCGCGGTGTAGATGGCAAGCTGCATCGCCGGGTTATTGAGGGCAAGCAGCTTTTCGGCGTGGATGAAGTTCTTGTAGATGAAATAGGAGATTCCGCCGAACTTCTCTGACTCGAAATCCTCCCTGCCGAAGGATTTGACGACGCGGATGCCGTTGAGGTTCTCCTGCACGACGCCGTTGAGATCGTCATACGCGTTGAAGACGCGGACGAAGGTCGGGTGGACAACGATGGAGATGGCGAACAAGACGGCCGCGAGGAAAGGCAATACGGCGAGGATAATCATCGATAATTGCCAAGATTTGACGCAGGCCATGATGAAGGCGACGACCATCATCAAAGGGGCGCGGACCACCATGCGTAGAATCATCTGCACGGAGTTCTGAATATTGGTGACGTCGGTGGTCAAACGGGTGACCAAGGACGCGGTTGAGAACTTGTCGATGTTGGAAAAGGAATAATCCTGGATGTGGTAATACATCGTTTTGCGGAGATTCTTCCCGAATCCCGCGGCGGCTTTTGCGGCGACAAAGCCCGCTAAAATGCCAAACAAGCAGCTAGCGACGGCCATGCCTATCATCAGCAAGGACCACATCCAAACTTGAGAAAGATCGATTGGGGTAACTTCGATGGAGTTGACAAGGTACTCCGAGAAGAACGGGATCAAGACCTCGCAGACAACCTCAAGCGAGACGAAAACCCAAGCAAGAACCACAGAAACCCAGTAGCCCTTCATATAGGTCAAGAGCGAACGAAAAATGTGAAGGTTTTTGCTGTTCTTAATTGTTTGATCGTTACGTTTGGTGATGTCTTCGATGATGCGCTCTTCTTCTTGATTACGGAAGGCGTTCATTCTCTCTCCTTCGCTTCAATAGCGGCCATCAGCTTCTCGCAAGCGGCATCGAAAGCCTCTTGCTCGGAGGGGGTGAGGACATCGTCGAGGATGGCATCGAATTCGGCGATGATCGGAGCGGCATTCTTTTCGTGCTCAATGCCTTTTTCTGCTAAGACAATGCCTTTTTTGCGGGCGTCTTTCTTGCTTCTTTCAAAGTAGATGAAGCCTTTCCTCTCCAAAGAAGAAAGGGTTTCGGAGACGGTGGATTTCTTCAGCGAGAAGTGTTTAACCAAATCGCTGGAGATGACCCCTTCTTCCTGGTGATCACCAATGAAGCCGAGGAAGCGCCCCTCAACGCGGGTGACCCCACTGGGCATCCTGGAATCGTATTTGAAACGGAACAAACCTTTGAGGGCGTTGCCCATTTCCCTAATCTTTCTAACGTTGTTGTTTTTGTTCATAAATCCTCCTTTGTTAGGTGCCGAACTATTGTGTACTAAAACCCAGCTTAGTCAAGAGATTTATTTGCCAAAAATAGACGTTTTATACACCTTGATTAAATCGTCAAAATCGAAGGCGGCGTTCGCGGGGGAAGTCGAGGGCAAAACCTCGAAAGGAACGTCCCATTTGCCCTTTTGCCCGAGCTCATAGAATCGACCCGCCGACTTGCCGTTGCAAATTACTTTTTCAATAGGGGCGGATGCGAATATGGGAGATAAATCCGCGTAAACGCAGCCCCTTATGGACGCGTCGCTTGAACCTTTGATACAACAAGATTCCAAAGTGTCGTAAAGAGCGATTCCGTGACTGAGGCAAAAGCGGATTCGCCCTCGCTTGTCCTTGGGGCAAGGTTCTTTGAAAACGGCGGAGAGCACTCCCCAAAACCGGTTTCGCGGATTTCCGTAATAAAACCCTTCCTCCCTAGAAATAACGGAAGGAAACGAGCCCAAAATCAAAATCCGAGAACGATTATCGAACACAGGCGGAAGCCCGTGCTTTAAGTCGTCCTTAGCACCCTCCACGGGCAATCACCCCATCGAGAAGCTTGCTGACGTCGTCTTTTGTTTTGATGTTCATCGCGATTTCGTTGCGGAGCTTCTTATAACCAGGGAATCCCGAGAAGAAATGCGGGAGGATTCCACGCAGCTCCTTAACCGCGGTGGTCTCCCCTTTCAAAGCGATGAGTTTATCGGCGTATTCTTTGGCGTATCGCGCCTGTTCCGGAGCGCTAGGATCATCAAGAAGAATGCCTTCGTCCAATAAGGCATTGATTTGCTTCACCAAATAAGGGTGGCCCACCCCTCCCCTAGCGACCATAACGGCGTCAGCGTGCGTGATTTGAATGGCTTCCTGCGCTTTTTTCGCCGTGAAGATGTCGCCGGAAACAACTAAAGGAATGGACAGTTCTTCTTTTAAGCCCGCGATAGCATGGTAATCGGCTTGCCCGGAATAACCTTGAGAACGGGTTCTGCAATGGACGGTTATAAGGGATACGCCCGCGTCTTGGAGCTTGTGGGCGACTTCGAAAACGTTGATGCTTCTTTCGTCCCAGCCCAAGCGGATTTTGGCGCTCACGGGCTTTGAAGAAGCCTCAACGACGCCTTTCATATAATGATATAAAGCTTCAGGGTCCTTCAGCCAAGACGAACCGGCCCCGGTTTTGACCACTTTGGTCACGGGGCAACCGAGATTGATATCCAAAACGTCATATCCGCCGTGGGCTTCGACGATTTTAATCGCGGGCACGGTGTGCTCTAGGCTAAAGCCAAACAATTGAATCCCCACGGGAGAATCCAAAGAGGAAGTCTGCAGATACTCATACGTGCGTTTGTTTTTGTAGTCGAGCCCGCAGTCGGAAACCATCTCGGTGTAAGAAAGCCCAGCCCCGAAGCCCTTCATGAATTCGCGGTAGGCAAGCGTGGTCACCCCCGCCATGGGGCCGAGCACTACATGCCCCTTGATTTCGATGTTTCCGATTTTCATAGGACCTGTTTTACAGGAAACGGGGGAAAGAAGAAAGCGCCAAGCTTCGCCTGGCGCCATTTCTCATTTGCTTTCGTCTTCTTTTTTCTCTTCGGCAGGGGCTTCAGGAGCGACTTCAGCGGGCTTTTCGGCCTCTTCTTTCGCAGGTTCCTTGCCAAGGAGAGCGTTAATCTCTTCGGCGGTGATCGTCTCTTTATCAAGCAGCGTCTCCGCGATTTTGATGACCTCGTCTTTATGCTCGATCAGCAAATCGTGAGCGTGCTTATAGGAGGTTTCGATGATCTCCCGGACGGCCTTGTCGATTTCATAGGCCACCTGGGTGGAGAAATTCTTCTGGGTCGAAGCGTAATCGCGCCCAAGGAAGACGGACCCCGTATCCCTTTCGTATTGGATTGGACCGAGATCGGACATGCCGTACTCCGTAACCATAGAACGAGCCAAGCGCGTGGCTTCTTGGATGTCGTTGCTAGCGCCGGTGGTGACGTCGCCAAAGAAGATTTCTTCGGAAGCGCGACCGCCGAGCAAGCCGGTGATGCGAGCGATCATCTCGTTTTTAGTGAGCAAGAAGCGATCGTCTTCAGGGGTCATCAAGACATGGCCGCCCGTGTTCCCGCGCGGGATGATGGTGATTTTCTGGACCTTGTCGCTATAAGGGAGGTTGATGCCGATAACGGCGTGCCCAGCTTCGTGGTAGGCCACCTCTTTCCTTTCGTGTTCGGAAAGGCCTTTGGAATTTTTGGCGGGGCCGGAGATGCGGCGATCGATGGCCTCGTCGATGTCGGCCATATCGATTTCCGGCTTTCCTTCCCTGACCGCAAGAATAGCAGCTTCGTTGAGTACGTTGTCCAAATCGGCGCCGGAGAACCCGACGGTCCTCTTGGAGAGGGCTTTGAAGTCAATGTTGGCGGCGAGTTTCTTGTTCCTAGCGTGGACTTTGAGGATGGCCTCACGCCCAGCAGCGTCGGGAAGAGAGACGGTAATGGTCCTATCGAAACGCCCCGCACGACGCAAAGCGGGATCGAGGACATCGTCGCGGTTAGTGGCGGCAATCACGAGAATGCCGGAATTCGCTTCGAAGCCGTCCATTTCAACAAGCAACTGGTTAAGGGTCTGTTCCCTTTCATCGTTGCCTCCGCCTAAGCCGGCACCACGTTGGCGACCGACGGCGTCGATTTCATCGATGAAGATGAGGCAAGGGGCGCTTTGTTTCGCTTTCTTGAACAAATCGCGGACACGCCCAGCGCCGACGCCGACGTACATTTCAACGAAGTCGGAGCCGGATATGGAATAGAAGGGAACCCCCGCTTCTCCAGCGACGGCTTTGGCAAGCAACGTCTTACCTGTGCCCGGAGGACCGATGAGGAGGACGCCTTTGGGAAGCCTAGCGCCGAATTGTGAATATTTCTTCGGGTCTTTTAGGTAGGCGACGAGTTCGACCATCTCAGCCTTTTCGGCATCGCATCCAGCAACGTCGGCGAAGCGGACCTTGGTGTTATCCGCCCTTCTAGCCGGCGATTTGTTAAACGACATCGCTTGGTTGTTGGCGCCGTTGACGGAAGAGTTGATTCTAGTGAAGAAGAGAATGCCCAAAAGCACGACGATACCGGTGGAAATGAGGGTTGGCCCCCAGGTGTCCCACCAAGAAACTTGGAAGGCGTCCGAGACGGCGAATTTCGCGGTGACGTTTTTAAGGCTGTTGGCTTCGATGTACTGGCTTGCGGCCTTCTCGACGCTGCGGAAGACGCTGATGTAGGAATCGTGCTCGGCTCCGCCAACAAGGAATTTTGTTTCCCATTCCCCTTGGCCGATGACAACCGAGAAACGAACATAATCGTTATTGGTGTTCAAATAGGTGCCACTTACAGTAACTGCACGGTAATTTTGAGAGGCCGTAGCGGTGATAATGCGCTTTTTGGCCTTGGAATAAGACTCGACGTTATAAGTTTCATAGGCCGTTCCATCTTCGTTGAGGACATAGCCGATGTTGTTATCGATGTCGGACTCGCTCCAAGTTTCCCCGGAACCGGAGAATTGGGACACGATGAGCCAGACGAACATACCAATCGTCGCGGCCATCAAAACATAGGGCAAAATATAGGAGAATACGCTTCTTTTGCGTGGGGCGTTTCCATCGTTCATGGTATCGATTCCTTTCTCTTTCCTTTATGCCGGAAAGGGAGGCTAAGCCGTTAGGCTTTCGGTAATTTATCGCAAATCCAAATTATTGCAAGCAAGATGAACGCATTTATGTCAACGAACGTTCATTTTTACGTGCAAAAGGGATGTGTGATACTCCCGGAAGTTCGCGCGGTAACGCGGGACATAGATTATCTTCCCGGCTTTGTTGATGAAAATGGGCCATCCCTCGCGAAGATCGATGGGCATATTCCAAAGCGAGTAGAGTTTTCTCACAGGCTCGACGTAGCCGTGGATTTTAACCTCATCGGACTGCACGGCGTTGCGGATAGTCAGAGGATAGTCCTCGGCTTTGATGCCGCGGTCCTCCGCACCCATGGAGAAATCCAAAGAGAATTGATCGTTATCCATTTTCCCAGGGGCGGACAAAACATAGGAGAAAACAATTTCGTTGATGTTTTTCTCCAACGTCAAAACGTCATAATCTTTGACCAAGGAGAACCCGTCCATCAAAGGGTAAACGCCATTGCTCTGGTCATTGAGGCAGAACTCGCGGATTTTGTCGAAATCCTCGGGCTTCAAAGAAAGCGTGGGGACCTTCTGCACGAATTGGGTCAAAGTCGTAACGAAATCGTCGTGGGGCAAAGCAATGAGCGGGCGGATTTCGAGTTCGCCGGATTCTTCAGCGTCGTTCTTCACGGTGCGGATGGATTTGATCAAGCCGAGGGTTTCGTTGGCCTCGTCTTCGATTTGGGCAATGAGGTTTGCCCTATCAATCTCATTAAGCTTGGAGATGTAATCCTTCCTCAGAGCGGAACGGGTCGTCGTGTCTAACGCCCGCTCGGTACCGGGGTTATACGGAACATTGTTCTCATCGTCATAGGCCAAAAGGTCTTCTTTGGAAAAATCGAGCAGCGGGCGAACGACGAGCATGCCGTCAAGCGTGGTGACTTTGGTCAGCAAAGCGTTCACCAAAGGCTTCTTTTTTTCTTTCGCCTTAAGGTAAGACTCAATGTAATCGTCTTGTTCGTGAGCAAGAAGCAAGGCGGAGGCACCATATTCAACATAGAGCTTTTTGTACCAGGAATAGCGAAGCTTCTTAGCCCAATCGTGGAAAGATTCCCCTATATGCAATTGCTGATTTTGCGGGAGTTCGGTGGAATCCAAAAGCCTGAATTCAAGGCCTTTTTCCTTGCAATAGTCCCTCAAATGAGCCATATCTTCGGTCGAAGACTCGAATTTATGGTAGTCGATAGCGGCCACGATTGGTTTAACCCCGCGTTTCAAAACCATGTCCAACATGGCCATGGAATCGGAGCCGAAGCTAACCGCGGCGATATAAGATGCTTCCTTATCGAATTTGAATTCAATCATGCAATCATCCTCCAATGGTTTCGTCTTTGATAATTTCGTAAAGCTTGGACGCGTCGGATTTCGAGGCGAAAGGACGAACCTCCTTGATAACGACTGTGAGGCGCTTTCTCCCAAGAGAGAGAACCAGCGTGTCGCCGACGTTGACCTCAGAAGAGGGCTTCGCGGACTTGCCGTTGATGGAAACGTCGCCATCGTCGCAGAGTTCTTTGGCAATTTCCCTCCGAAGTATGAGGCGGGACACTTTAAGGAACTTATCAATTCTCACGGGGACAATCCTACCACAAATCCCTAAAGGGATTGTTTAGAAATGCCGTGTTTTAAAGAGATTTGATGAACGAGGCGGAGAATCTTTTCCAAGTCGTCCATCCACCTCTCCCTTTTACGGAGGATGAGCCTCAATTTCTTTTCCAAATAGGAGACGCGAATGATTTCCAAATAACAGTTCAACGCATTGAAAAGCTCATAGCCGAGGCCGTCTTTGGAGGAAAAGGCGCTAGAAAGGAACACGTCGACGGAATTGGGGTTGTCGACGATGTTTTCGAATTCAGGATTTTCCAATAAGAGATCGATACGCTTTTTCTGAACGAGAAAGCTGACCTCTTTTGGCATTTTTCCATACACGTCCTTAATCTTTTTTACGTAATTGTCCAACTCTTCTTGCGATGAGATATCATCGAAAGCTTGATACAATTCAATCTTGTCCGCGTCTTCCGCATACTCTTTCGGAATATAGGCATCGATGTCGAAAAGCTTCCTAGGAGTCCTTTCCTTGGGCTTGACCCCTTTTGTCTTCTCTTCAACGGCTTCATTAAGCATTTTCAGATACAAATCTAAGCCAACTGAATCGATGAATCCTGCTTGCTCAGGCCCAAGGATGTCGCCGGCCCCTCGTATCATCAAGTCTCTTTGGGCAATCTTGTATCCACTGCCAAGTTCGGTGAATTCTTGAATGGCCTTCAGGCGCTTTTGGGCATCCTCGTTCATGTCCTTTTGGGGCTTATACATCAAATAAGCGTAGGCGATGCGGTTTCCTCGGCCGACCCTTCCTTTGATTTGATAAAGTTGGGCGAGCCCGAATTTGTCCGCGTCTTCGACAATAATCATGTTCGCATTTGGCACGTCGATTCCGTTTTCAACAATAGCAGTACATACCAAAACGTTTATTTCGCCGTCATAAAACTTCTCCATGACGCTTTCGGACTCTTCGCGGTCCATTTGGCCATGCACCACTCCGATTTTCGCGCCAGGAATGCGCCTTTCCATTTTAACGGCGACGTTATAAATGCTCTCAACGTTGTTATGGACGTAGAAAACCTGACCCCCGCGGGCCAATTCCTTTTCAACCAATTCGTCCGCGACGCTTTGCTTAAAAGGGGTAACGTAGGTCTGAATGGGCATGCGCGATGGTGGGGCGGTATTAATCTCGGAAATCGGGCGGATTCCAACCAAGGACATCTGAAGAGTTCTTGGAATCGGGGTTGCGGAAAGAGTGAGGACGTCTACGTCTTTTTTCATTTCCTTAATCTTTTCTTTTTGTTCGACGCCGAATCTTTGCTCTTCATCGATGATGAGCAAGCCAAGGTTCTTATATTCGATGGTTTTAGAAAGCAATCGGTGCGTTCCGATGACCATATCGACCTTGCCTTCCGCTAAATCCGCGATGGTTTTCTTCTGAATTTCTTTGGGGACGAGCCTTGAAAGCAACGCTATGCGAATTCCGAAAGAAGCAAATCGCTTCTGGGCAACCTCGAAATGCTGACGGGCCAAAAGGGTCGTCGGCACCAACATCGCCACTTGTTTTCCGGCATCTATTGCTTTGAAAGCCGCCCTGAAAGCGATTTCCGTCTTTCCAAATCCCACGTCTCCGCAAATAAGCCGGTCCATGATTTCCGGATTTTCCATATCCGCCTTTGTCTCATCGACGGCCTGCTGTTGATCGGGGGTTAGCTCATAGGGGAACTCAGCCTCAAATTGTTTTTGAAGCTCGTCATCCTCAGGGAAAGAGAAGCCGCGCGTTTTGGCTCTGGTACCATACAAAGCGATAAGGCGATCGGCGAGGTCGTTAACCCTCTCTTGAATTTTGGCTTTTCTCTTTGTCCACTCTCCGCTTGAAAGGCGGCTTAGCTTGGGAGCGGCGCCCTCTCTTCCGGCGTACTTTCTAACCAAGCGGAATTGTTCCAAAGGGACATAAAGGGATTCGTTTCCAGCATAGGCAATATGGAGAAAATCCCTGTGATTCCCCTCTATTTCAATGGTTTTAACGCCTAAAAACTGGCCAATTCCATTATATTCGTGAACAACGTAATCCCCGGGCTTGAGGTCTTCGTAGCTCCGCAAAACCTGCGCATTTTTGAATCTTCCTGTGAATCTCGTGTTAACGGAGCGGTGGCCAAATAATTCATTCGAGGTCAAACAAACTAAATTCAACGAAGGGATTTCGAATCCTTCTGAAATCGCAGTCGCAGTGACGCCGAGTCTTCCTTCGGGAATTTCCAAGCCCGATAGATCCTCGTATTCCAAAGAGGCATCGGTTAAAAAGGAAGCGACGGTGGCTCTTTGGTGGGGGTCATTCAAAGAAAGGATGACCTTATTCCCTGAATTCAAATATCCTTGAATCAATGGGATGATGGTTGCGATGTTCCTCGATGGAACGTTGACTGCGCGTAAGGAAAACTGATAGCAGTCATTTCCCGATGCAAACGAGGTTCCGTAGACGATGTCTTTTTTTCCTAAGACGGCTTGGTCGAAAGACATGTATTGCCCAAGACGAGATGGGCAATACCCTTTGAGGAACACTTCCTGAAAATAGTCGGCGGATTCCGATAGAAGCTGTTTTGTGGCGCTAGCGAAATTTTCCTTATTCGCGACGTAAATCAAATCCGGTTGGAAATAGGAAAGAACCGAATTGGCCTCCCCTAAGGCAAATCCGTAATATCTATAAAGATCGCTTTGATAATTGTGTTCGGCGAAATTGCCTAAAGCAATCTCGGCGTTTTGCTCAAGCAGCTCACCCACTTCTGGAGAAAGAATCCCTTTGTCTCTTCGGGTCTGCTCTTTTACTTTGGTTACGAAATTACAAAGTTCTTCGTCGTTTAGGAATATATCCGTAGCGGGCAAAACGACGGCTTCATCAAGCGATTGCTTCGATTCTTGAGAACGAACGGAAAACAGTCTTATAGATTCAATCTCGTCGCCAAAGAATTCAATGCGGATGGGGTCTAAATACGAAACGGAATATATATCGAGAATGTCTCCCCTAGAAGCAAATTGAAGACTCTTGTCAACATGTGCGGCCGCTTGATAACCGATATTGAGCAAACGTTCTTTCAAAGCCGGCAAATCAAACGAATCGCCGACTTTAAAGTGAATCGTCTCTTCTTCAAAGCGAGGCTTCGAGGGCAAAAACCTCAACAGGGCTGAAGGGTGGGTTACCAGTATTTTCTTTCCCTTTTGGCAGCATTGCCCCAAGGCGTAGAGCCTTTGGGATAGCAACTCACGCGAAGATGACAAAGCCTCCGCGCGAAGAAGTTCGTCGCTTGGAAAGAAAACGACTTCGTCTTCCCCAAGAAAGTTCAGCAAGAATTCATAGAGCTTCTGCGCAGAATATTGGTTGGCACTAATAAGCGCGTAATTCCCTGGATTTTTCTTGTAAATCGACGCAAAAAGCAAACCAACGCCGAGCGTATCATCTATAACGAAAGAACCCTTTTTGCGCAAAAGGGGGGAGGTCACATCCGATTCAAAGATTTTCTCTAGAAGCTGGTCTTTGCTCATTTCCTCTAACCGTTATAGTGATTCATCGCATAGGGGAAGCCTTTAAGCAAGGCATCCCTTATCGCTTTGGCGGCTTTATCTAACGAAGCGTCAATAAGAGTCTTTTCTTCTCCGCTCGGCTTTCCCAAAACCCAATCGACCCCGGTGTGCTTGGGCTCACCTATTCCGATTCGTATCCTAGGAAAGGCATCTGAATGAAGGTGATTGATAATCGACTGCATCCCTTTATGGGATCCACTGCTTCCGCCCGGACGCAAACGCAGTTTCCCGGGTTCAAGAGCCATGTCGTCATAAACGACAATCAAATCCGCGACATCAATTTTGAAATAATCCATTAAAGGGCGAACGAATTCGCCGGAAGCATTCATATACGTCTCGGGCTTAGCAATGATAAAAGGCTCGGGAAAAGCAGGGTCTTTGACAATGCCGAAAACGCCATTGAATTTGGAGTGGTCAAAGTCGGTTCTGCACATTTCAGCGAATCGTTCAACCGCCTCAAAACCCATATTATGCCGGGTTCCAACGTATTCCTTGCCGGGATTCCCAAGGCCAACAATCAACTTCATTTATTGGCCTCGATAGCGGAGAGCTTATGGAGGACACTGATGATTTTGTTAACGCCCTGCCCGTCGTAAAACTCCAGCGGAGAAGATTTCAAGTCTTCGACCATCCCCAGGGTCGCAGCCATCTCAGGGTCGTTTTTCATCGTGCGCAAAGAAGTATTGATCAAGAAATTATAGGGGAAACGGAGTTTGGAATAATCGAACGAGCCGCGAAGCTGATAAAAACGAATGTGGTAGATGTCCAAAACGTTCGTGCTGATGAGGGTGTCTCTGGATTCGGAGCTGACGATGCCCATGCCCGAGCAAAAAACCAAAACGTTTTTGTCGCTGATTTCATCGTAGTGGGCCAAAAAGTCATCGATGCCTTTGATTTTGCCACCCATGACCCAGCCGCCATAAACAATGGTGTCGTAGTCTTGAGCGTCCTTCCATTTGTATTTTTTCAAAGGAAGAACAGTTCCGCCGACAGAAGAGGCAATTTCTTCAGCGTATTTTTTTGTGCTGCCAGAGGCAGAAGTATAGAGAACAAGGGTTCGCATAGCGATGACGATATTAACATAGCGGCGAAAAAGAGGCATTCCTTTTGAACAAATGGAGCAATTGAAACATTTGTTAGTTGACAAAAAAATGAGGTTTTCTAGGATAACGCAAACGGAGAACTAACTTTATGCCACGAACACCCGCCCAAAACAAAGCCATCAAAGACAAAAGAAAAAAGCGTCTTTTGGAAATAGCGTTGAAAACCTTTGCCTACCAGGGCTATGACGACGTCACCATCGATGACATTACCAAAACCGCAAGATGCTCCCACGGGCTCTTTTACCACTACTTCTCTTCGAAACAAGATATCTTCGAAGAGGTCGTAAGCTATTTTATCTTCGGCCAATCATCACCCCTGCTAAATTCCGAAGAAATGAAGCAATATAAGGGAGTTGATGGCCTCTCAAAATTCTTCGAGATCGTTGAAAGGATTCAAATCGGGCCATCTCAAGACCTCTACACAGCAAAAATCCTGTTGGATTTCGAAAGAGAAAGGGTGCAAGGAAAGGCCAGCATTCGTAAAGAAGCTATAGCCAAGTACGATATCCGCGGAACTTTCGAAAGATTGATCAAGGAAGGCCAGGAGACCGGTGACGTCATTGATGGTGAGCCGAAAAAGATTGCCGCGATTTTCTTTAACCTTCTCATCGGTGTATTCGAATGTCTCCTTTCAAACAATCCTTCTCTCCAAAAACCCGTGTCAAAAGATTTGCTTTTGGCAATGACCTTAAAGCGTCCTTTATAAATCTAAGACAGAACTCATTTTCTCTTTGAAAACTGGTAGAGATATTTGAGTTCTTTTTTTAGATTCGGATGCAGATGGGAATAAGCATTTTTATAAAGCCCATCATAAATCTTCCTCGTTTCTTCGTTTGGAACGAAGGCTTTCGTTGGTCTTACCATAGATGAAACGGCTTCTTCTGGTGTTTTGTAGACGCCTAAAGCCATGTAGCAAGAAATCGCGGCACCCAACGATGAAGTCTCGTTGGTTTGCACTTTTACGATCTTTTTGCCAAGTATATCCGCGGTTATTTGGCAAATCTCATCGGAGCGGGATCCGCCTCCGGAAATTCTTATTTCCTTAAAATCCGTATGGAGGATTTTCTCGAATCGCTCCATACCAGAGCGGAGCTCATAATCGATGCCCTCAATAATGGCTTTGTAAATGTGGAAACGGGTGGTCATATCAGAGAAGCCCGTAATAGTGCCGCGCACTTCAGGCTTTTCAAGTTGAGAGCCCCAATAAGGCTGCAAGATAAGCCCATCGCATCCAGGGGGGACATCGCAAAGATGTTCGTTGAAGTCATTGGGGGAAAGCTCATCCGACATCATCTCTTGGACTTGTGTAGCACCAAATTCTTTAAGGAACCAATTCAACATCCAGTAGCCGCGATATATCTGCAAATCAAGGTTGTAGAATCCAGGTTGAACTGAAGGATATGCAGGCAAAAATGGGTAAGGCGAAACATAGCGTTTGGTCATCGTTTCGATCGTGCAGGCGGTGCCCAAAGAAATCGAAGCCATTTCGGAATCGATGACGCCCGTGCCCAACGTTTCGCAGGATTTATCGCTCCCCGACGCGAACACGGGCAACCTCGTAGGCAATCCGAGTTGAGAAGCGATATCATCCCTTAGAAGGCCAATCAAACCTTGGCTATCAATCAATTCGCAAAGCTGATCTTTCCTAACGGAGAAAATTCTCCCTTGGAAGTGCTTCATTGGGTCTTTGTACCATTGCTTTTTAGAGTATTCGAGGGGGTAATGCCCAGTGAAATCGGAAGGGCAATCCTTTAGTTGCCCCGTGAGCCTATAAAAGAAATAGGTGGAAACGGAAACGTATTTAGAAGTCTTTTCCCAGTTCTCGGGCTCATTCTCAATAACCCAGTTAGCGGCCGTTCTAATCCGGTTAAGGTGAATGGTTTCGGTTTTGCCGACCAAAGCAAATAGGAAACGAGAACTCCAAGGAAGAGGCTCTTTGCAAGTCGCAGTTCTTTGGTCTAACCAAAGAATCATAGGGCGAACGGGCTTCAATTCTTTATCAAGCAAAACGGCGGAATCGCGAAAGCAAGTTTGGGTAATGCCGGCGATGTCCTTGAGCAGGTCAGAATGCTTTTCAGCCAACCTAGAAGCGGCCTTCAGCAAGCAGGAAAAATAGTAGTCCGGATCTTGCTCGGCCCAGCCCGGCTTCGGAGAAAAATAGGCGGGGGAATACTCTTCCTTTTCTCCAGCTAGAAGATTGCCGTTTTTATCAAAAATAGAGGCGCGTACGGATTGCGTTCCGAAATCGAGGGTAAGGACTAAGGGGTTAGCAGTGCTCATAAATAACGGCTAAATTTTACACCCCGTCCGTCAAGTTTCTAATTCAAATTAGGGCTTTGGTACATTTTTTGACATATTTTTTGTCATTTAACGTATACGTGTATCTTTTATTTGCAATTTCTTTTGTTTATCAGTTTTCATTCTCGAAATCACCTATATAAGCCAAAAACTCCGATTCTTTTCATAGAAAAGAGGCCTTTGATTCGCTTTTGTTGCCTTCGCACAACGCCACCTCTAAAATACCGAAGGAAGGAAGCTGAACAATGATTATTTCGAGAGCACCATTCCGCGTTTCATTCTGCGGAGGCGGAAGCGATATTCCATCTTTTTATGAAAAATACACTGGGTGCGTTATTTCCACGACTATTCGCAAATATGTCTATCTCACGGTGAATCAAGCATTCAACAAAGATTCCATTACGCTCAAATATTCGCAAACAGAAATCGTAAACGACCCCAGTCAAATACAGCACCGAATCTTCAAACAGGTGCTCAAGGATTTTGGAATAAAAGGCGTGGAAATCACGTCCATGGCCGATATACCCGCCGGAACCGGCCTCGGGTCTTCAAGTTCATTCACAGTCGCCCTTTTGAAAGCGCTTTATGGGTACAATAACCAATCGGTTTCCTCATACAAAGTTGCCAAAGAGGCCTGTGACGTTGAGATTGTCCAGCTCGGGAACCCCATTGGTAAGCAAGACCAATTCGCCGCGGCTTTCGGAGGATTGCGTTATTATGAATTCGAACCCGATGGCTTCGTAAAAGTTGAGCCCATTTTGATGAGCAAGGCAGCAAGGAGGCATCTCGAGAATTCCATGATGCTCTTTTACACAGGAGCTCTCCATGACGCGAATAAAATCCTCGGCGAAGAGACAAAGAATCTCGCAAGTGCAAACGAAAAGATCAATGCGACGATAAGGCTTTGCGAAATGACGCGCGATCTTAAGGCAGAACTTGAGAGCAACAACGTCGACGCTCTCGGACCATGCTTAAAACAAGGCTGGGAAATCAAGAAAAGTCTCGCTAGCGGCATCACTAGCCCCCTTATCGACAACGCTTATGAACTTGGCATGAACGCCGGTGCTTCAGGCGGAAAATTATTAGGTGCAGGCGGAGGCGGATTCCTTCTCTTCTACGTCCCTGACGAAGCGAATAGAAATTCCGTTCGCCAAGCGCTTCACGATTTCAAGGAGATGCCCTTCGAGCTCGATCAATCGGGCGTGAGCATTGTTTACACGGAATGATTGCACTAATTCAAGCCGGCGGGGCCGGAACCCGCTTAAAAGCGATAACTCACGATTTGCCAAAGCCGATGGTTGACGTTTTTGGCAAGCCTATTTTGCAATGGCAAATCGAATCGATGCGTAACTCAGGCGTGGATCGTTTCTACATCGTCGTTTCCAAAAACTCAACGGCAGTACAAGACTACTTCAAAGACGGATCGGAATTCGGTTGTCACATTGAATACATTGTCGAATCCTCGCCGTTAGGAACGGGCGGAGCCTTGCAGTGCGTTGCTTCCAAAATCGATGAGGACTTCATTCTTTGCTTCGGGGACCTGATGCTCGATATCGACTGGAAGAGATTCGTTGCCTTTCACAAAAGAAGAGGAGCCATCATCACCGCGTTCGCTCACCCCAACTCCCACCCCTACGATTCCGACGTTTTGCTTGTCGGCGAGGAAGATAAAATCCTGACCATTCTCCCAAAGAGCCAAAAAAGGGATTTCTTCTATGAGAACATCACCAACGCAGGGCTTTACGTGGTCTCCCCAGAATTGCTTGAAACATTCGATTCGGATGAAGAGCCAACAAAAATGGACTTTGAGAAAGACCTCCTTCTCCCCGCAATTGGATGCGATGGCGCTTATGCCTATAGAAGCTCGGAATACGTTAAGGACGCAGGAACGCCAGACCGTTATGATCGAGTAACCAAAGACTGCAAAAACGGCATAATTTCCTCAAAGTGCCTGAAAAATCCGCAAAAAGCCATCTTTTTGGATCGCGATGGCACACTTAACGTTTTCGGAAACTTCGTGACGAAACCGGATATGCTTTCCTTAATTCCAGGGGCTTCAAATGCCGTAAAAAGAATCAACGAATCCCCTTATCTTGCGATTTGCATCACTAATCAACCCGTAGTCGCCAGGGGCGAAACCACCTTGGAACAGCTCCACCAAATCCATTGCAAGCTCGAAGATCTCCTCGGTGAAGAAGGGGCTTATTTGGACGGGCTTTATTTTTGCCCACACCACCCCGACAAAGGCTTCCCCGGAGAGGTGCCGGAACTTAAGATAAATTGCGATTGCCGCAAACCGAAAATCGGCATGCTCCTAAAAGCCAAGGAACGGTTCAACATCGACTTTTCGTTTTCTTGGTTTGTTGGCGACACTTGTCAAGACGTGCAGACCGGAATTAATGCCGGGTGCCGCACGGTTTTACTGACTGGCGGGGATCCTCACCCATACGCAAAATATCCTGACGCCAAACCGGATTACGTTTGCGAGAATCTTGAGCAGGCCATTGAATTCATCATGGCAAAGGAGGACTGACCCTATGGACTTCAAGTCGGATATACAAAATTATTTGGCGTTAGAAAAGCAAGTCATAGATTCGCTTAACGTTGACGAAATTAACGACGCGATGAACCTTCTTCTTTCTTGCTACAAATCAGGCGGTAACGTCTACACTTGCGGCAACGGAGGAAGCGCGTCCACCGCAAGTCACATGGTCTGCGATTTCGGCAAGGGCACTTGCTACGACTTAGACAAAAAATTCCACTTCTATTGCCTAAATGATAACGTCGCGACCATCATGGCCATCGCTAACGACGACTCTTACGAAAATATCTTCGCCTACCAGCTGCAAGATAAGCTCAAGCCCGGTGATGTTCTTTTGGCCATCTCCGGCTCCGGCAACAGTCACAACATCGTCAAGGCGGCCGAGTACGCAAAGGAAGTTGGCGCTAAAATCATCGCCATGACCGGGTATAATGGAGGCAAACTTTACAAACTCGCCGACTGCCACCTCCACGCCCCTATCGAAGACATGCAGATTACCGAAGACGTCCACCTCATCTTCAATCACATGATGATGAAGATTTTCCGGCTTTATTTAGCGAAAGAGAACGGAAAAGAAGCCGTTTACAAAATCAACAAATAAGAATCTCGGAAAGCGAACCTTAAACGGGCCCCTTTAGGGGTCCGTTTTCCAATAAAGGCCCTTTTTCTCGGTTATTTGTTCCTCTATCCGTGGATACGTGTTACTATTCCTCCGCTAGGGCTTTTATAAAGCCCTTAATTGTCTTTAGGAGGACAACATGGCAGAAAAGAAGTACGTCTATTCCTTCAAGGAAGCCCACGAAAATCATTTGGGCAAAGACATCCTTGGCGGAAAAGGCTTCGGTCTCGCTGAGATGACTGCCGCTGGGGTCAACATCCCCGCCGGTTTCACCATCTCCACCGAAGCTTGCACCCTTTACTACGAATCCGGGAAGATGATCCCCGATTTCGTTTGGGAAGACATCGTGAATCACATTCACGAAATCGAGAAGCTTAACAACAAAGCTTTTGGCGGAGGAGCCGGCATCCCCTTGCTCGTTTCCGTCCGTTCCGGCGCCCGTCAGTCCATGCCTGGCATGATGGACACCATCCTCAACCTCGGCCTCAACGACACGACCGTGGTCGAACTCGCCCAAGCCGCCAACAATGAGCGTTTCGCTTGGGATTCCTATCGTCGCTTCATCTTGATGTTCACCAACATCGCCAAAGGCCACCCGCGCACCAAGATGGACGCCATGCTCGACAAGATCAAAGAAGACAACGGTTACAAACTTGACACCCAAGTCACCACCGAGCAGCTCAAAGAATTGGTCAAGGCCTACAAAGCCTACTACAAGGAAGTTTTCAACGAGGACTTCCCGACCGATCCTTATGTCCAGCTCAAAGAAGCCGTCGCCGCGGTCTTCCGCAGCTGGGACAACCCCCGCGCCAACGTCTATCGTCAGATGAACGGCATCCCCTATGAATGGGGCACCGCCGTCAACGTCCAGACCATGGTCTTCGGCAACATGGGCGAAGATTCCGGCACTGGCGTCGCCTTCTCCCGTGACCCTGGAACCGGCGAAAAGAAGATTTACGCCGAATTCCTTCCCAACGCTCAGGGCGAAGACGTCGTCGCTGGCGTTCGTACTCCTCTTCACATCGATGAGCTTCAGAAGAGAATGCCCTTAGTCTATGAAGAGTTCATGGCCACCATCACCCGCATGGAAAACTATTTCCACGATATGCAGGACATGGAATACACCATCGAAAAAGGCAAATTGTTCTTCCTCCAGGCCCGCAACGGCAAACGTACCGCTCGCGCCGCTTTGAAGATTGCCTGCGACCTCGTCGATGAAGGTTTGATCGATGAAAAGGAAGCTGTCCTTCGCGTCGAACCGAAGCAGCTCAACGACTTGCTCCACCCCACTTTCGACACCGCTGATTTGAAGGCTCATGACGCCGTCATCAAAGGCCTCCCCGCTTCTCCGGGCGCTGGCACCGGTGCCATCGTTTTCACCGCCGAAGAGTGCAAAGAATGGCACGACAACGGCAAGAAAGTCATCCTCGTCCGCGCCGAAACCTCTCCTGAAGACATCATCGGCATGGTCAATTCCGAAGCCATCCTCACCGCTCGCGGTGGTATGACCTCCCACGCCGCCGTCGTTGCTCGTTCCATGGGCAAATGCTGCGTCGCTGGCGCTACCGAAATCGTCGTCAACGAAGAAGCCAAGACCCTCACCGTCGGTGACAAGGTCTATCACGAAGGCGACATCCTCTCCGTCAACGGAACCACCGGTCTCGTTTACGAAGGCGCCATCAAGATGGTCCCCGCCGACCTCGGTGGTGACTTCGGCCGCCTCATGGGCTGGGCCGACAAATATCGCCGCCTCAAAGTCCGCGTCAACGCCAACACCGTCGCTGACGCCAACAACGGCAACCGCTTCGGCGCCGAAGGCATCGGCCTTTGCCGCACCGAGCGTATGTTCTTCGCTCCCGAGCGCATCCTCCACATGCGTGAGATGATCCTCTCCGACACGACCGAACAGCGCGAAGCCGCTTTGGAAAAGATTCGTCCTTTCCTTGCCGACGACTTCCGTCAAATGTACGAGGCCAACCCTGACACCAACGTCAACATCCGCCTCCTCGACCCCCCGCTACACGAATTCCTCCCCGAAATCGGCGATGCCAAAACCATTTCCGAAATCGCTGAGCAACTCGGCGTCTCCGAGCAGAAGGTCCGCGACCGCATCAACCAGCTCCACCAGGCCAACCCGATGATGGGTTTCCGTGGCGTCCGTCTCTGCGTTGCCTACCCTGAAATCTATGCCGTTTTGGCTCGCGCCATCATCCAGGCCGCCGTCCAGGCTTCCAAGAAAGTCGGCAAGAGCATCGAACCCGAGATCATGATTCCTCTTTGCGGCGAACTCAAAGAGTATCGCTGGGCCAAGGAAGTCGTCATCAAGACCGTTGAAGACGAACTCGCCAAAGAAGGCGAAAAGCTCGTCTACCACGTCGGTATGATGATCGAAATCCCGCGTGCTTGCATCCGCGCCGGCGAACTCGCCAAAGAAGCGGAGTTCTTCTCCTTCGGGACCAACGACCTCACCCAACTCACCATGGGCTTCTCCCGTGATGACTCCGGCCAGTTCCTCCCCTTCTACTACGATCGCAAGATCTACGAATTCGATCCGTTCCAGACCGTTGACATCGACGGCGTCGGCGAACTCGTCAAGATGGCCGTTGAACGTGGCCGCGCCAACAATAAGGACCTCCTTATCGGCGTCTGCGGTGAAACCGGTGGCGACCCCGCTTCCATCATGTTCTATGACGAAGTCGGCCTCGACTACGTTTCCTGCTCTCCTTACCGCGTGCCTCTCGCCCGCTTGGCTGCCGCTCAAGCCGCGATCGTCCACGCTCGCAAAGCGAAGTAATCCGCTTTAAACCTTAAGCACGTCTTCTTCCGAAAGGGAGAAAACGTGCTTTTTTATAATTTTCGAAATTTTTAGAAGGAAAAATTTAAAAATCCTAGATTTTATTGGCATCAAAAAGGCGGTTTTAGAACTAACCGCCAGTTTTTATAATTCAGATCCGTAGAATAACAGATTATTCGCGGCATCGACTTCTCCTACGAGCCGATCCCCGAAGTAAATCATTCCATCAACGGAAATGTCTCCGATAATTTGACCATCTCTAGCAATCTTGCCATCCGCGGTCAAACGGGCGAAGTTCTTTCCGGATATCGTAATGGCTGCGTCGCCATCGCCTAAGCGTTCAACGTATCCAACCACGTTGTCGTCGATATAAACGTCATGGCCATAGCAAGGAGTGCAATCAAACATACTTATCTTCCTTTCTTGAGGGCTTTTCCGTGGAAAACGTCCGCGTAGCCCTCTTTATTTACTTGCCTTGCTCTAGCAATACCCATTGCTTTCGCAGGCACATCTTCGGTGATTGTCGAACCCGCGGCGGTCATGGCGCCTTCGCCAATGCGGACTGGACTTACGATTGTCGTCCTAGAGCCAACGAAGGCCCCATCGCCGATATGGCTGTGGTGTTTGCTGACGCCATCATAATTCGCCGTCACCGTAGCGGCGCCGATGTTAACGTCTTTCCCCACGTCGCAATCGCCGAGATACGAAAAATGGGCCATCCTAGACTCATCTCCGAAATCGGTGTTTTTCAATTCGTTGAAATTCCCGATTTTAACGTCGTTGCCAATAACGGTTCCGCCTCTAGTCCTGCAATAAGGGCCGATGTGGTTGCGCTCCCCAATAAAGGTATCGCAAAGATGAGAGGAAACAATCTCGTTGTCATTCCCCATTTTCACGTTATTCAAATATGAAAAAGGAAGAATTTTGCACCCGTCCCCTATTTTGGTGTCACCAAAAATATAGACGTTAGGATAAATAACGCTCCCCTCCCCAATTTCAACTTTCGGGCCGATGTAGGTGTTGCTGGGATCTAGAATCACCACGTTCTGATCAAGGAGAGAACGGTTTATCTCAAGCTGTTTTTCCTTTGCAAACGAAGCGATTTCAGAGGCGGAGGAAAAGGCGACTCCGTAATAGCTGAGGGCTTCTCCCAATATTTCGACCCCTGCGAAATCCATCTCAGCAAAGCACCTTCGTTAAGCGCACGACATAACCGAGTCTATCAAATTTGTGAAAGGCTTCCCTGCAAAGGGAATCGGACGCGGATAAAGCAAAGCAACTTGACCCAGATCCAGACATCGAGACGATTTTAAAGCCCATTTGCTTCAATGAAACGCACACGTTTCCGATTTCAGGAAGCAAGGAAATGGCCGGGGCCATCAAATCGTTTCCAATTCCTTTGGCAATTTTATCTTCATCAAATTCGGCGAGGCCCTCTTCAACCAAAGCAGTGTCAACGGAGGCTTTGGGGAAGGAATCGCAAATCGCGTAAACATCCTTCGTTGATAAGCCTTTTTGGGGTTTTACGATCAAGACGTTCCAGTTTTTCTTCACGGGCAAGGGTGACATGATTTCCCCAATGCCGGAGACTTGCATCGGCCTGTTTTCCAAAAAGAAGGGCACATCAGCGCCAATTTGAACGCCAAGCTCCGCCAATTCGGCGTTGCTCGCGCCTAAATGAAGCATTTTATTCAACGCGCTCATGACGACGGCGGCGTTGCTGCTGCCTCCGCCCAATCCTGCCGCAAAAGGGATTTCCTTATGGATTTTAATGAGGAAACGCTGTTTAAAGCCGTATTTCTCCTGCATTAAATTAAAAGCTTTTTGGCAAAGGTTGTGCTTAAGTCCTGAGAGGCCAGGATCATCGCAAACGATATGGGTTTCTTGCGCGTTTGGAAGGGGGTCGAATTCCACGATGTCGTGAAGTTTCAACGGGAGGTTCACCATCTCGAGATAGTGGTATCCATCTTCCCGAGTTCCCGTGACTTTTAGACTTAAATTGATTTTCGCGTAGGATTTGCAAATCATAGACTAGCCTTCATTAGGGATAAATATTGTTGTGGCGTCACCTGTTCGGGGCGTTTATTGCCATCAATCCCGCAAGCATTGAGAATCTTACCGACTTTATCAGCGTCTTTCACTATTGTTTTCAAATTATTGGCGATGGTTTTGCGCCTTTGCAAAAACAGCCCATTACACAAAGAATAGGTTTTGCGGTTGGCCTCCGTATTTCTATCGGGGTAAAAATCCAAAGACAGCAGGGTCGAATCCACGTGAGGCGCCGGGCAAAAGGAAGCGCGTGGGACTTTGAATTCTCTTTTCAAAGAGCCAGACAGCGACAAAAGAACGTTCAAAGGGCCGTAATCTTTGCTTCCAGTTCCACTTAATAGCCTATCCGCGGCTTCTTTTTGAACCATGATTACCAATTTCTCAGCATTCGTCGCACCCAAAAGAATCTTTTCGACGATACCTGAAGTAATGTAATAAGGAAGATTGCCGATGATTTTCGTATAAGGAGAATAGTCCCACTTCATCGCATTTCCGTGAATTGGAGTCAAAGTGGCGTCTGGGAAATCATTCTGAAGTTTCGAAAGAAGGCTCTCGTCGATATCGATGGCTTCTCCTTTGGCGTTCTTCTGCTCCAAGAAATACGTAAGGGAACCGGCGCCACACCCAATTTCCAACGTCTTATCCCCTTCTTTCAAATCCAAGGCTTCTACGATTCTGGAGGCGGAAGAGGAATCGATGAGGAAATTTTGGCCAACTTCTTTTTTAGCCAATAGCTTGTAAGAGGCAATTTCCTCAAAATAAGCATCTTTGTTTTTCATTCAATAGCCTCCTTCAGGGTTTGTTTGCTGATGTTCAGCGCGTTTGCTCTCTTCAAGAACGTTTTCGCGTTTCCGTGGCCCAAATGCAATTTGGTTTCCACTTTCGCCCGCCTTTCTTCGCTTCCCGGGCATCCGGCAAGCCCGAGGTCGATGAGATCGGAGAAAGTCAGTTGGCCGCGAACAGGAGAAGATGCCGGCACAAGATGAGACAGCGCGAGCAAAACCTCATCGCGGCTAGATTCCGCCACACCGACTTTATGATGCTTTATCGCCTTCTCCTTACGAACGAAAGCATGTTGCACCGAAGGGACTTCCTCGGCGATCAAATCTCTTATCCGCTTTCCCGGGGAGTCGGGATCGGTAAGCACGACGATTGACCTTGTCTTGGCGGCTTCTTTAAGAAAGTCTATTGTTTCACGTGAAACTTCAGACCCGTTGGTCGTGACGATGTCGCAATCAAGGAAAGAGTGCAATAAAGCCTCGTCAGAGGTGCCTTCTACGACAATTATGGATGGATAGGGAATCTTATTCATGGTTTCACGCGAAACAATGCCTCAAAATTTTGGCAAAGCGTCTCCGACATTTCTTCAAGCGTAACGCCTCTTAATTTAGCCATTTCCGCCACTATCAAAGGTATATTCTTGCTTTCGTTTTCCTTGCCTCTGTATGGCACAGGAGCCAAATAGGGAGAATCGGTCTCGACAAGTATCCGATCTTTTGGGCAAGCGGCAACACAGCGCTTCGGCTCAATGGCGTTCTTAAACGTAATTGGGCCGTCGAAGCCAAAATACATTCCGAGTTTAGCCATCTCCATCATTGTCTCAGCCGAACCCGAATAGCAATGCAATACGCCTTTTCGTTTTAAAGGATGCGCCTTAAGGATTG
Source organism: uncultured Bacteroidales bacterium (assembly GCA_963650805.1). Lineage (GTDB taxonomy): Bacteria > Bacillota_I > Bacilli_A > RFN20 > CAG-826 > Alloenteromonas. The sequence continues at coordinate 49,695 of CAVJMG010000005.1, read as the reverse complement.
ATAGCGTGTCGCCGAGCGCATCTCTTGCGTGTATGGAAACTGGCAAATCCAACTCATTTGCCAATTCAATTTGAGCGACGAACCACTCTTTCTGCTTGGTCCTATGTTCTTCCTCTTTGAACCAATGGTAATCAAGGCCTATTTCCCCAACCGCTATGACTTTTTGGCTTTTGGCCAATTCGCGGAAAACGTTCAAATCTTCAAGCTTAGCATCTTCTAAATTTTCCGGCTGATAACCAATCGCGGCGTAGCAGCATGGAAACTCGTTAGCGATCTCAACCGCAAGCTTGCTTGAAGCCAGGTCGTAGCCAATCACCAAAAGCGTTCTCACCGAAGCAGCCAACGCCCTTTCGACGACCTCGGCCCTTTTAGGGTAAAGCGCCTCGTCGTTAAGATGACAATGGGAATCAAAAAAGACAGGCATCATCATTTCCCCACGCAGAATCTAGAGAAGATTTCCTCGCTCAAATCTTGGGTCGGTTCTTCACCGAGCAATTTCCGCGAGGCGTTATAAGCTCCTTGCAGCATCACAGACAGCAAATCCGGAGACAATCCTCCTCTCGCCCCATCGATTGCCTCTTTAAGATAACCGTCGATTTCCCTGAGCAAGCCAAGTTCCCTTTCATTTCCGAAGGAAGGTGTGAGAAAGCTCGATTCTCCAATTCCCAAGCAAGCGAATAAAGCGTTTTTCAGCTCTTCTACGTCACCGTTTTTGGCACACGTATGCACATCGCCCTCTTCCTTATTATCTATAAGGTCGGATTTGTTATAGCAAATAATCGTTTTCTTGTCTTTGGCCTGAGACAAAATCTCTTCGTCGGATTTTTGCATCCCTTTTGAAGCGTCGACAATCAAAACGACAAGATCAGCCTCATCGATAACCTTTTTCGAACGTTCGACCCCAATGGACTCAATCGCGTCTTCCGCTTTCCTTATCCCTGCGGTATCAAGCAAATGGAAAGGGATTCCCTTAATCGAGATATCTCCTTCTACGACATCCCGCGTCGTTCCCGGAATAGGGGAAACAATTGCCTTTTCCTGCTCCAGAAGAGCGTTCAAGACGCTGGATTTTCCAGCATTTGGCGCGCCTACGATAGCGGTTTTCACCCCTTGGCGAATCACTTTGCCCTGCTCGCCTTGGGCGATCAAAGCGGAAAGATCTCCCCTAATTTTGGAGGCTTCAGCTTCGATTTTATCCGCATTGGCCTCTTCGATGTCCGTGTATTCTGGATAATCGATATTAACCTCAAGCAAAGCGAGCAAGGAAGCGATTTTTTCTTTTAAGGGGGCAACTAATTTGCTGGTTTTTCCTTCCAAGGACAGCAAAGCGAGATTTTTGCTTTCCCTCGTAGTCGCGTTGATGATGTCATTGACGGCTTCTGCCTCAATGAGGTCCATCTTCCCGGAATAGAAGGCCCTCGAAGTGAATTCCCCCCGGCTCGCGTATCTTGCTCCTCGGCTTAAAAAGGCCTCAATGATTTCAGAAACGATGAGCATCGAGCCGTGGCAGCTAATCTCAACGACGTCTTCTCCCGTGACGGAATTCGGCGAAGGGTAGGCAAGAAGGACGACTTGATCAATCGTTCTACCCCCATCTTTGAGATATCCGACGTAGGCGCTTCGCGTGGTTGTCCCGCTCACTTTTTTCGAGAATATCTCATCGGCGATGGAAAACACGCCATCGCCAGAGGCTCTGATGACGGCAAGAGCGGAATTTAACGGTGGGGTCGCCAAAGCGACGATGGGCTTATTCATGCAAGTGGGATTATACCCGTTTTCCTCTTATATAAGAAAAGGCGCCTTTCGGCGCCATTCCTGATAGCGATTTCAATCGACGTAGCGGATCCAAACAGCGCGATTGCTGCCTTCGCCGGTGGACTCGGTTTTGATGTGTTCCATTCCAGAAAGAGCGTTGTGAACGATTCTTCTTTCATCGGGAGTCATCGGATCGAGTTGGACGTCGTTGTGGGAATAGAGAACGCGATTGGCTTCCCTTTTGGCGATGCGGGCGACCTTCTCGTATTTGTCCTCTTTGTATCCCCCGACGTCAAGCAAGACGCGGTAGCGATGCTTGAATTTGTTGCTGACGGCCAATTTGGTCAGCTCATTGAGGGATTGGAGGGTTCTTCCGCCGCGGCCGATGAGAATGGAATTGTGCTCGGAGTTAATCGTGACTTTGATGATATCGTCTTCGATTTTCCCTTCGGCAGTGATTTCCACCCCAAGGGCGGACAAGGCGGACTTGAGGTATTCCTGAGCGAACTCAACGGCATCCTCTTCTCCGTAAACGCCGATGGTGGCGCTTTTCTTGAAGAGGCCCTTCTTCTCGTCAAGAACTTTGTAGTTCAAGCGGGCGGGATCGACATTCAATTCTTTGGCTGCGGAGGCAATGGCCTCTTCAACCGTTTTGGCGGTGAATTCTTTCATATTTTTCCTCTTTTCTTGGCGGAGCGGTTCATGACCATCTGGGAAATCAGGGTCTGAAGCATCGAGATGACGCCGCCGATCAACCAATAAATACCCATTGCGGCAGGAAGCATGAAGCCCATGAAGATCGTGAACACGAGCATAACGCCCATCATGATCTTGCCTTGCTTATTGGCGTCCATCGCCGCGGGGTTCTTACCCATTTTGGCAATCTTCTTCGTCTTGGAGTTAGCAAGCCATCTTGGCAGCAACATAGCCAAGACCTGAGTGCCAGCCATCAAGATGAAGAGGACAAGAGCGGTCCACCACCCCGTTGTGTTGGCGTACCAAGTTCCGGAAACGTTGAACAGGGTTTCGCGGATGGTGTCGGAAAGCCTCAAATTGAGCATGGACCCGGAAGATAGCGCAGCGCTTCCCTCCAAACCGGACCAAACGCAGATGAATACCGGGAATTGAATGATCAAAACCAGCAGCTGCCCCATCGGATTGATTTTGTTTCTCCGATATAGGGCCATCTGCTCTTGGCTCATACGAGCCTTTTCTGCTTGATTGGTGTTGGAGTTCGGGTATTTTTCCTGCAATTTCGCGATTTGCGGCTGCAGGTTCTGCATCTTTTGCTGGTCTAAGGTGTTCTTGAAGGTCGCCGCCATAAGGAGTAAGCGAACAATCAAAGTAACGAAGACCAAGGCGAGCAGCTGGCTCCAACCCGTAAGAGAAGGATCCATTCCGAAGGCGAAGGTATCAACCATCCAAGAGATGGGGTAAACGAGCAAACCTTCCAAGAAGCCTTTGCTCCAAGCGTAGCCCCAATTCTTCTCGGTGATATCGACTTCCCAATCGCGTCCTGGACCATAATGGCCGTAGGTGCCGGTGCGGGTAGCGATGCAGGTGCGGATGGTATTCACCTTAGACAAGGTGTTGTTCTTGTACAAGGTCGTGAAATCGGCGGTAGGCGTGCCGTCCATGCCAAGCCCGGCATCGGTGGTATTCCTATACAAAGAGTCGGTCCAAGAGGTCAAATGGCCATACATCTCATCTTTAAGGCCGGCGAATTTGATATATCCGTAGTGGCGGAGGAGGGAGTGGTCGTAATCAATGACGTGAGCCGACGTTCCATCGGTATCCTGCTCCAAATAGGGGTTGATGTACCAAACGCCCGTTTCCTCGCTTATGGAAGAAACCGTGGCTTTGTCGGTTTCGTCATTTCCGGTGGCGGTAGCGATTTTGATGCCTGAGACGAACTCGGCGCTGACGTTAGAGAAATCGGCGATGCCAGAGTAGGCGTTTGTGATTTTGCCCCCTTCATAAGCGGCTTGGACGATGGACGCTTTCAAGGCGTAGTCGTCGATAGCGGCCCAATATTGGATGGAAGGAAGGGCGTAACCGTTATTGGAAGCGGTCGAAAGAATCGTGCCTTGGAGCAAGCTGGAGGCTTTTTTAGCGGTGAAGCTATAAACCCCGGCGGCCCCTTCGGTGTAAGGCACGTATTTGTAGATATTGTCGTTGTCGTCGAGGGCTTTTCCGGCGACGGCGGTGCCGTTGAAAGTCATCGCCTTTTCCTTGGCGATGAGGTCTTTGGTGGCTTCGTCGATTTCTAATTTCTCGAAAGTCGCTTTATCGACATAAACCGTGACGCCTTGTTCGTAGGGGTAAAGCATCCTGGCTTTGTCGGACTCGGAGCAGAAGTTCTGCGTGCAGGATGAAAGCAACGCAACGCCAAGCCCCAGCGTTGCGATCCCCAGCAGTTTCTTTTTAAAGTTGTGCTTATTCAATTGCGGTGTCCTCTATTTGAGCGAGCGCTTTGACGAGCTCTTCTTCATTGCCCTTCTTCTCTAAGGGAGAAAAGCTTGGGCGGATGACGATGATTAAGTTCAAGCGGGGTTCCCCATCGAAATGGCGGGAGAGCATGGCCCGGACCTGTCTTTTGATCCGTACCCTGGTCACGGCGTTGCCGTTCTTTTTGGAAACGGCTAGACCGATTCTGGCGTGAGGCTGTTCCTCCGCCTTTTCGACGTAGATGGTGTAGTGTGGGGTTTTCACCTTCGCTCCGGCATGAATGATGCGATCGAATTCGCGGTGTTTCCTAACACGGTATTCTTTCTTCATGCGGGACGGGCCAAAACTTAAGCGGAAAGACGAGCGCGGCCTTTAGCGCGGCGACGGGCCAAAACGCGGCGTCCACCGGGGGTGGACATGCGAGCGCGGAACCCGTTGACATTGATGTGCTTCCTTTTGGAAGGCTGATAAGTTTTCTTACCCATTGTTTTTCTCCTTTATGCGGTAGCGGTGACCATTATACGGACCGAACAACCTTAGCACAATTGAATTTTCGCACGCGACATAATACGCGCGCACAAGGAAGAAAGAATCCACAAGCCAAGTGAAAACTCCTTGGGGGAATTGGGGACAATTGTCACATTATTCCGTGAGCACCGCTTATTTTTCTCCGTTCGCTAATGTGGGAAAACGCACAAAATACAAGGTTTTCCACAATTTCAAAAACAGCTCGGAGTTTTCCACAATTTATCCACAATTTAATTTCGTGGAAAACTCCAGTGAAGCCCCCGGTCGGCGTTTTTCCAACACTTCATTGTGGACAAATTAAAAAGTGTTCCTTTTATGGTGATTTTTGTTGTGGAAAATGCTTTAATTTTGTCCGTAAAACCTCACTTTCTTATGTCCGAAACCATCTCTCAGCTCACAGCAATCTGGAACCGCTCGCTAAAGCGGATAAAAGCCCAGCTCAACGACGATCACGTCTACGACACGTTCTTCGAAGGCAGCTACATCGATTCCGTCCAAGGGGACACGATGCTCATCGCCGTAAACTCCGGCTTGGGGGTCATGATTTTAACCAATACGTACACCAATTTAGTGGAGACGTGTGTGCGTGAAGAGACTTCTACGAATTACAAGGCGAAATTCATCACGCAGGACGCGAAGGGAAGCGCGCAAATAGAGAAAGAAGAGAAAAAGCCCGCTTTTTTCGCCCAAGCTCGGCTCGACCCCAAATATACCTTCGACAGCTTTGTCGTCGGGCAAAGCAACCGCGAAGCCTATCAAGCTGCTTTGATGATTTCTCGCAACCCGGGCGGGCTTTACAACCCTTTGCTTATCCATTCTGAATCAGGATTAGGGAAGACCCACCTTTTGCAAGCCGTGGGCAACGAAATCAAAGCCATACGCCCAAGCGCTAAAGTTCTGTACATATCCGCCGCGGATTTCGTGGACGAGTACATGAAATTCGTTCAGGGTTATAAGCAAGATCTCACTCTGACCCAATACTTCAAAACCGATGTGGATACGTTGTTGATTGACGATATCCAATTCCTGATCGGGAAGGCGAAGACAATGGAGATGTTCTTTGTCGTCTTCCAGTCGCTTTACACCCAAGGGAAGCAAATCGTCATCACCTCAGATCAGCCTCCAAGCAAGTTAGAGGGAATCGATGACCGGCTGAAAACAAGGTTCTCAAACGGCCTCGTCCTCCCCATCGAGAAACCCGATTTGACGACGTCCAAAGCGATTTTAAGGGCCAAAATTGAAGCTAATAACCTGAATGTTGACGATTTCGACGAAGACGTCATCGAATTTCTGGCCTCGCGTTTTTCCACCAGCGTGCGCGAGCTAGAAGGCTCTTTGAACCGGCTTCTCTTCTACACGATCAACCTTGAGCCGGCCAAGCACATCACCATGGAAGTCGCCAAAAAAGCCATTTCCTCCCTGATATCCGCCCAAGATGACGTCGGCACCCTCACCGAAGAAAAAATCATCAGCGCCGTAGCCAATTACTATTCCCTCACGCCTTCTCAAATCACCGGAAAGATCCGCACCAGCAGAATCGCGATGGCCAGACACATCTCCATGTACTTGATTCGCACCTTATTAGACACTCCGTTCATAAAAATCGGGCAGGTGTTCGGCGGTAAGGACCACGCGACTGTGATAAACGGTGTAAACAAAGTGGAGAAAGCGTTGAAAGAAGACCCCGACATGAGGAAGGCCGTAAGCGAGCTGAAACAGCGGCTAAAAGCAAAGTGATTATTTATTAATAAATAATAGATGCCGTATCGAAGCCTCCGTGATAAACTTAGCAAGACCGAAGAAAACCAAGTTATCCACAGAATTCACAACGCTTATTGTTATTATTAAAATCCGTTTAAAAAGAATTAAAACAAATTAGGAGTAAAAGAATGCGTTTCACCGTTTCCAAAGAACATTTCTTGAAGGCGCTCACCGCCGTCAACCACGCCATTGGAGCAAAGAACCCCATCCCCGCCCTTTCCAACTTCAAGTTGGATCTTACGGACAGAGGCCTTGAGATCACGGGTTCCAATTCCGAAATCACCATCTGTTCGATTGTCCCCTACCGCTATGGCGAAAACGAAATTATCCGCAACGCTGGGCAAGGCGCGAGCTTAATCAATGCGAGATCCCTTCTCGAAGGCGTCCGCAAGATGTCTGGGACGGAGATTTCGGTGGACGTCATCGATGAATGCATCGCCAAAGTCGGCGACGGCAAAACCTCTTATAAGCTTCCGTGCGTTAAAGCCGACGAATACCCTGATATCGATTTAGAGCCTACGGGCGTCAGCCTCGATTTGAATTGCGCGGATTTGGTTTCCTTGGTTGAGGCCACCGCTTTCGCCGCTTCCAACAAGGAACAAGCCCGCCCGGTCCTCACCGCTTTGAACCTTGAAGCCGCTAATGGCGAACTAAGCGCTGTCGCCACCGACTCCGCGCGCTTGGCCAAAAAGACCACTGCCATCGACTCCGATGTGAAATTCCGCGCCAACATCCCCGCGAGGATTCTCGTGGATATCACCCATCTCCTCGAAGACTCTCAAACGGTTTCCCTTTCCGTTTCCGCCAACAAGGCTCTCTTCCGCTTCACCAACACCACCGTTGCGAGCCGTCTGATCGCTGGGGATTACCCCGTTACCAAGGCGATCATCCCGCAAAGTTTTAATTATTACTTGGAAGTCAACGCCTCCGAACTGCTCTCGGCGATGGGCCGTGTTTCAATCCTCTCCGTGGACAGGGACCCCGTCGTTACTCTGACGATGCAAGAGGAAGAGGTGATCGTTTCAGCGAAAAACGACGTTGCTGGATCGGCCGAAGAAACCCTTGGCACCTGCCGCTTCTCCGGACAAAGGCTCCAAGTGAGCTTCAACTCCCTCTTCGTCAACGACGCTATCAAAGCCCTTAAGGCCGAGGACGTCACGATTTGCTTCCAAGGCGAAATGAAGCCCTTTGTCGTCCGCGACAGCAATAATCCTTCCATCGTTGAGCTTATCACCCCGATGAGGACTTATTGAGCCTGAGAAGGCCTTAGAATGGCCTTGCGGGCCTATCCTGAATCTTCAAAGCACGTCTCTTCAACACAATCCGCTTAATACCAATCCCTAAAACCAAGTCTGAAATGGGCTTGGTTTTTTGCTTATTGCCCCCCGTTTTTGGACCGCAAAGGCTTTTGGCGACGTTTCAAGCGTGTAGGATGGCCAAAAAAGTAAGAAAAATGTTAGAAAAACGGCAGAAAAAACTATCTCTCTTTATTACATAGTAATAAAATATCAAAGAAGGCTCCAAAGCCCAAGTTTGCATATGGAAAAAGAGAAACGCATCGTCAACATCACGACCGAGTACATCACTCTCGGCCAACTGCTTAAGCTCGCCCGCGTCATTGATGGCGGGGGTCGGGCAAAAGGCTTCTTGGCGGAGAACGAGGTTCTCGTCAACGGTTCACCCGATTCTAGGCGCGGTAGGAAGCTCCGTCCCGGTGATAGGGTTGAGACCGCTGGTCTCTGCGTTGAAATAGCCTCATGATCCTGAAACATCTCCGCCTCGTTAACTGGCGGGGGTATTCGCTGCTTGATTTAGACTTCGAGAAGGGACTCAATCTCATCCTTGGTCCAAACGGCGCGGGCAAGACCAATTTGGCGGAGGCCATCGGATACCTCTCCCTGGCCCGTTCCTTCCGCGTCGCCGACAACCAGCTGCTTATCTTGACGGGCTCTTCGCAAGCTAGCGTGATCGCTGAGCTTCAAGAAGGGGCGATTCACCGAAACGTCGAAATCGTCTTGTCCAAACGCGACAAGAGGATCGCAATCAACGGGAAGCCCTGTCGGAAGATCAGCGAGCTTAGCCGCTCGGTCAATGTGCTGACGTTCGTTCCCGAGGACGTGTCGCTGTTCCTGGATTCACCTGGCCGAAGGAGATCCTTCCTCGACGTGGCTTTGTCCAAAAAGAGCCTAGACTACTTCTCCCTCATCTCGGCTTACTCCAAAGTTCTTCGCGAAAGGAATTTGGCCCTCAAGGCGCCTGAAATCGACGAGTCTCTGATTGAAGTCTATACCGACCAGATGAAATCTCTGGAACCCCCCATTATCGCGCATCGCAGGCGATACGTGAATTCGCTCAATTCCGTCTTGCCGCGCTTGCTGACTTCCCTACGCGGGGAGCAAACCTCGTGCTCGCTAGTTTACGCTCCGTTCGTCAAAGATGGCGAAGGGTTGGAGGAGCGGATCGAAAAAGCCCATCAGCAGGCTTTGGAAGGCGAATTCCTCAAGCGCACGACAAACGTCGGCGTTCACCGCGAGGACTTCCGCTTCCTCTTCAACGGCAAGGACGTTGGATCTTATGGCTCTCAAGGCGAGAACCGGTTGTCCTCTCTTTGCCTGAAACTTTCTCCTTACTTCCTGGTCGAAGAAGAAAGCGAGAAACCAATCGTCGTCCTCGACGACGTCATGAGCGAGCTCGACCAAACCCGTCAGAAGAATTTGCTTCTTCTTCTGAAGGACTTCTCGCAGGTCTTCTTGACCGCGACAAACCTAGAAGCCGAAAGCGCGTCCATCATCGACGTCGCTTCGCATATAGCCACCAGGAGGAAATAGCATGGCAGAAGAAGAAAAGACGCTACCCGATTCCGAGAAACCGGAAGAAGAGCGTTTCACCTACATCCGCGAATCCGTGGATGATGAAAAGGCTTTGGAGAAAGCCGATTCCCACTACACGGGCTCGAACATCCAAGTTCTCGAGGGCCTAGAAGCCGTTAGGAAGCGCCCGGGCATGTATATTGCCACCACCGCTTCCGCGGGTCTCCACCATCTCGTTTGGGAGATTGTGGATAACTCCATCGACGAGGCCTTGGCCGGCTATTGCCACCACATCGAAGTCACCATCAACAAAGGCGATTCCATCACCGTCGCCGACGATGGCCGTGGCGTCCCTGTTGATACCGTTGCCAAAAGCGGCCTTTCCGGCGTAGAAACGGTCTTCACCGTCCTTCACGCCGGTGGTAAGTTCGGCGAAGGCGGCGGATACAAGGTTTCCGGCGGCTTGCACGGCGTCGGTGCCTCCGTTGTCAATGCCCTCTCCACTTGGACGGATGTCACCGTTTGCCGTGATGGCGGTAAATATTTCATCCGCTTCGAAAACGGCGGCCACCCCGTGAAGCATCTAGAAAGAGTCGGCGACTCTACCGAGCACGGCACCACCGTCACTTTCCAGCCCGACCCCACCATCTTCACCGAAACGATCGTTTATAACTACGAGACCATCCGCAACCACCTCCGCCAAATGGCCTTCCTCAACGGCGGCATCCGCATCACTTTGACCGATGCCCGCGGAGAGGTTCCGACCTCTGAGGTGTTCCAATATAACGGCGGCATCCGCGAATACGTCTCTTACATCGACCAAAACAAAATCGCCATCAACCCCACCCCGATTTATTGCCAGGGCAGGGAAGGCGTCATTCTTGTCCCGGACACCGACCCCGAGGAAATCTACGCCGAGGCGGCGCTGCAATGGACCGATTCCTATTCTCAGGACGGCGTCTATTCCTTCTGCAACAACATTTCCACCAAAGAAGGCGGCACCCACGTCGAGGGCTTGAACCTTGCCGTTGGGCGCGTCATCAACGATTACGCCAGAAAGAACAAGCTCATCAAAGAAGACGAGGACAATTTCCTTGGCGAAGATTGCCGTGAGGGCCTCACCTGCGTCGTTTCCGTCAAACACCCCAACCCCCAATACGAAGGCCAAACGAAGACGAAACTCGGCAACTCCGAGGTCCGCAAAATCGTTTCCACCGTCGTGGGCGAAGGCTTGCGCCAGTGGCTTGACGAGAATCCCAATGAGGCCAAAGCCATCGTCGAGAAAATCACCATGGCCAGGAAAGCCAGAAACGCCGCTAGGGCGGCCAGGGAAAAAGTCCGCAAGAACGCTCTTGATGTGACCACGTTGCCGGGCAAATTGGCCGATTGCTCTTCCAAAGACCCCGAAATCTGCGAACTCTACATCGTCGAGGGTAATTCTGCAGGTGGTTCGGCTAAAAACGGTCGTGACCGCGAAACACAGGCCATTCTTCCTTTGAGGGGTAAGATCCTCAACGTCGAGAAGGCGCGCGAAGACCGCATCTGGGCCAACGCCGAAATCGGGAACATGATCACCGCCATCGGCGCAGGCGTTCGCGAATCCTTCGACGTCAGCAAGATTCGCTATCACAAAATCGTCATCATGACCGATGCCGACGTCGACGGCGATCACATCCGCATCCTCCTTTTGACTTTCTTCTACCGCTTCATGAGGCCTTTGATCGATGGCGGCTTCGTTTATATCGCCCAGCCCCCTCTATACAAAATCGACTTCAAGGGCTCGGCTTATTACGCTTATAACGACGCTCAGCTCGAAATCCTCAAAAAGCAGCTTGGCTTGAAGGCCGGATACCCCTTCCAACGCTACAAAGGTTTGGGCGAAATGGACGCTCAGCAGCTTTGGGAGACGACCATGGACCCCAAGGCCAGGAAGATGATCCGCATCACCATTTCCGACGCCGCCGAGGCGGAGCAAGCCTTCACCAATTTGATGGGCGATGACGTGAAAGCGCGTCGCGATTTCATCGTGGCCAACGCCAAGTTCACCAAGAACCTCGATATCTGATAGGAGGGAAAGACAATGGAAAACGACGAAAACAAGAAAATCAACGCCGACGAAGACGAAGAGAAAGTCGACGAATCCGACATTGCCGAAGAAGCTTCTTCCTTCATCGGCATGGGCTCGAAAGAGGGCCGGCAGAGCGAAGACGCGATGTTTGGCCACGAAGCCGCCGTTTCGGGCATCATTCCTGGAATGACCGATCGCGACGTCGCTAACGAAGTGAAAACCGCCTTCCTCGACTACTCGATGTCGGTCATCATCGCCCGCGCCATCCCGGATGTGCGCGATGGCTTTAAACCGGTTCAGCGCCGTATCATCTTCGGCATGAACGAATCGGGCATGCAACCGAGCAAGCCCTACAAGAAGTGCGCCCGTATCGTCGGCGACGTCATGGGTAAATATCACCCCCACGGCGACTCCGCCCTTTATGGCGCCTTGGTCCGCTTGGCCCAAGATTTCTCCCTCCGCTACCCCCTTGTCGACGGGCACGGGAACTTCGGTGACATCGACGGCGACGAAGCCGCCGCCATGCGTTACACCGAGGCGAGGATGAACAAACTTTCACTCGAGCTCGTTCGCGATATCGACTGCGACACCGTCAATTTCGTAGACAACTATGACGGCACCGAGCTTGAGCCGGAAGTTCTCCCCTGCCGCTTCCCCAATTTGATCGTCAACGGATCTGAGGGCATCGCCGTCGGCATGGCGACGAATATGCCGCCCCATAACCTTTCCGAAACCATCGACGCCATCGTGGCTATCGCCAAAAACCCCGAGCTCACCGCTGAAGAAATCCTCCAAAACTACATGTTTGGGCCCGATTTCCCAAGCGGAGGCACGATTCTTGGCCGCAAAGGGATCCTCGATTATTTCCGCACCGGCGTCGGCACGGTAACCATCCGCTCCAAATATCACATTGAGGACATGGCTAACGGCAAGGAGAGAATCGTCGTCACCGAAATTCCCTATCAAGTCAACAAGGCCAACATGATCAGCAACATCGCTGACTTGGTCCGCTCCAAAACCATCGACGGCATCACCGACGTCAGGGATGAATCCAACAAAAACGGCATCCGCGTGGTTATTGAGCTCCGCAAAGACGTCATTCCCGAAGTCGTTGCCAACAACCTTCTTAAGCACACTCAGCTGCAGACCAATTTCGGCGTCATCAACCTTTGCTTGGTCGACGGCGCGCCGAAGGTGCTTGGCATCGCCCCGCTTTTGAATAACTACGTCAACTTCCAAGTCGACGTCCTCACCCGCAGGACCAAATTCCTCCTTAAGAGGGATTCTGATCGCCTCCATTTGGTCGAAGGCTTGATTTTGGCCCACGATAACATCGATGAGGTCATTCACATCATCCGCGCCTCCAAAGACGACGCCGAATCCACCGCCAAGCTCAATGAGGCCTTTGGCCTAGACGAGAAGCAATGCGCGGCGATCCTTGCCATGACCCTCCGCCGCTTGCAGGGGATGGAGCAAGACAAGTTGCTCGCGGAAAAGAACGAGCTGACCGCCAACATTGCCGAATACAACCGCATCCTCTCCTCTCGCGACAACATCATCGATCTTCTCATTGAGGAAATCAGCGAGGTCAAGAGGCGCTTCGGCGACAAACGCAGGACCGAAATCACCGATGAGGCCGCCGACATCGAAAACGAGGACCTCATCCCGCAGAAGAACATCCTCATCACCCTCACCCGCAACAATTACATCAAACGCGTCGATGACGATACCTTCGAGGCGCAGCACCGCGGCGGCAGGGGGATCACCGGCATGAAGACCACCGCCGGGGACGTCGTCAGGCTGATGTACCACACCAAAACGCACACCGACATCCTCTTCTTCACGACCCTCGGGAAGGTCTACCGCCTCCGCGGCTACCAAATCCCGGATTCTGGAAGGACCGGAAAAGGAACGCCTGCTCAGAACATCCTCAATTTGGATAAAGACGAAAAAGTCGTTTCCATCGTTCCCTGCGACGATTACCCCGAGGGGAATTACCTCATCTTCGTCTCGCAGAACGGCTTGATCAAGCGCACCGCGCTTTCCGAATACGCTTCGATTCACCAAAACGGGAAGATCGCCGTCGGGCTCAGGGAGGGCGATGACCTCTTCGACGTCAAGCGCACCGCTGGGTCTTCCATCGTCTCCTTGGCTTCTAGCAACGGGAAACTCGTCTCCTTCGATGAGAATGAGGTCCGTCCGATGGGCCGCACCGCTACCGGGAACAAAGGCATGGACCTTTCTGATGGCGGAGAGATCGTTGGCGTGACGACGTCCGAAGAGGGCGACAAGATCCTTGTTTTGACGACGCTTGGCTTTGGGAAAATCAGCTATGCCAAAGACACCGACATCGTCGACGATGGCGGAGCGACCCGCCACTACGACGGATATCGTTTGACCCACCGGGGCGCAAAAGGCGTCACCACGCTCAATATGACCGCCAAAAACGGCCAATTGATCGCCGTTAGGGCCGTCAATGGCGATGAAGACCTCTTGGTCATCACCTCCACGGGCATCGTCATCCGCACGCCTCTTTCCGAGGTCAAGATCGCCGGAAGAAATACCCAAGGCGTGAAGATCATCGCTCTCGATGACAGGGCTAAAGTCGCTTCCATCTCGATTTTGCCACATGAAGACCCCGCTCCCGAAGGCGACGAAGATCTCCTTGAGGAAGAATCGCCGTCTTTTTCCGACGAAGAGCCGGTTACCCCCGACGCTTTGGACGCCCCCATTGAGGAGTGATGCCTCAATGAAGGTTTGCGTCCACTATCCAAACCTGAAACGCAGCCAATCCTTTGAGGGAGCGCGACTTCGCAAAACCCTCAAAGGAGCCTGCGAGTCCATGGGCGTGACTTGGGAGGATGAGCCCTCTTCCTCCACGGACATCGCCCACTTTTTGTCGCCTTTGGATGAACCCGTTTTGAATAAATGCAAAGAAAAAGGCATCAAAACCATTCTTTCCTGCTTTTATTGCGAAAACGACCCCGTGGCCTCTTTCTTGCGTGAAAAAAACGGGGTTAAGGAAGTCCCTCAAAAAGCCGTCAGGATGATGAATGAGGCCGACGTCGTTTTGGTTCCCACCGAAGAATTCGCCGCGAAAGCCCGCCAAATTGGCGCCAGCGGAAGAATCGTCGTGATGCCCCCCGGTGTTAATTTAGCGAGGTTTTCGTCCAAATCCGTGGAGTCCGAGATCTTCCCGCGTTACTTCAGAATCCCCCAAGAAAGGAGATTCGCGATTTGTATCGGGTCCTACGAGGACAAAAAAACTTTAACTTCCTTGTCTAAACTCGCCTACATGATGCCCCAAATGGTCTTTTACTTCTTCGGGACGAAAAAAGGATCTCCATTTCGCTTTGGGACAGCCTCGCTTCGAAGGAAGTCGCCGAAGAACGTCGTTTATCAGCCAATCGTTGAAGACGACGTCTATCGAAGCGCCCTCATGCACTGCTGCTGCTATTTGCTGCTCGACGATGAACACTCCGACCAAATGGGGTTGCTCGATGCCTTTGCCGCGGGGGCCGAGGTTGTTGCCATTGGGGACCAAAAGGTGAACCCCGTGCTTAAAAATGGGGAGAATTGCCTTTTGTTTAGAAACGAAGAAGGCGCTTCAAAAGCCCTTTCTCGTCTCTACCTTGAGAAGGATAAGGCGATTATAATGGCGGGGTACGGCATCGCGGAGAGTTGCGCTTTGCCGGAATTTGCGAAAAAACTCTTCCTCGTCTATGAGGAAACGCTGCAAAAGGAGAGCGTATGATTGACATTAAATTGATTTTGGAAAAGCCCGATTACGTCGTGGCTGCTTTGAAGAAGAAGAATTGGGATTTTGATCCGAAGCCTATCATTGAGCTTTCGGAGAAACGCTTGAACTTGCTTAAGGAAGTCGAAGCTTCCAAATCGGAGCAGAACAAACTTTCGAAGTCCGTCCCCCAGATTAAGAAAGAAGGCGGAGACGTCCAGGCGATTTTCGCCAAAGTTAAAGCCCTCGCCGCTTCCAACAAAGAAAAGGAAGAGGAACTCGGTAAAATCGAAGACGAAATCAAAGCCTTGATCGAAGTTCTCCCCAATATGCCAGACGATGACCTCATTTCCGGCGGAAAAGAGAACAATCACCCCATCTATCATTTCGGGGAAGAGCCCAAATTCGAAGGCTTCACGCCAAAAGACCACGTTGAACTCGCCGAATCTCTCGGCCTTATCGATTACAAGAGGGCCGCGAAGATTTCCGGGACCGGAACTTGGATCTACACCAACCTCGGCGCTCGCCTTGAATGGGCTCTCCTCAACTACTTTTTGGAGAACCACATTGCCGATGGCTACGAGATGATCCTTCCTCCGCATATCTTAAATTACGATTCCGGCTACACCGCTGGGCAATTCCCCAAATTCAAAGAAGACGTTTTCTGGCTCGAGGGGACCGAACCTAAGAAGTTCCTCCTTCCGACCGCGGAAACCGCTTTGGTCAATCTCCACAGGAACGAAATCCTTGGTTTGGACGAACTCCCTAGGAAATACTTCGCCTACACGCCTTGCTACCGCAAAGAAGCGGGGTCCTACCGCACTGAGGAGCGTGGCATGATCCGCGGCTATCAATTCGACAAAGTCGAGATGGTTCAATACACAACCAAAGAAGGATCCGACGCCGCGTTTGAAGAGATGGTCAACAAAGCCAAGAGGCTCGTCGAAGGTCTTGGGTTGTGCTATCAAGTCGATAAGCTTGCCGCCGGTGACTGCTCCCATTCGATGGCCCGCACCTACGACATCGAAGTTTGGATTCCTTCCATGCACATCTACAAAGAAGTTTCTTCCGTTTCTAACGCCAGGGACTACCAAGCCCGCCGCGGCATGATTCGTTACCGTGACGCGGAAGGAAAAGTTCAGTTCTGCCATACCTTGAACGGTTCCGGCCTTGCTACTTCCCGCGTTTTTCCCGCTATGCTTGAGCAATTCCAACAAGCCGATGGATCCGTCGTCATCCCTGAACCCTTAAGGAAATTCATGGGTGGCATGGAAGTTCTTAAGCCCATCAAAAAGTAATAATCCGCATTATTTAGCGCCTCCAAGTGAGGCGCTTTTTAATACACGTCTTCATTAAAAACAGAAAAAGTGGATTTTGCTAAGCTTTGGAATTTTGCTATAATCATCAAGCCATCGCGAGAGACGAGCAACGAACCAGGTCAGGTGGGGAACCAAGCAGCCTTAAATTGTTTGCCCCTGTGCGGTGGTTTTTCTATTATTTGCACATGATTGAATTAGACAAAAAGACGGAAGAACGCTTTATGCGAATGGCCTTAGATGAAGCTAGGCTTGCCTATGAAGAAGGGGAAGTGCCAGTAGGAGCGATCGTAGTAAAAGACGGGAAAGTCATCGGAAAAGGCCGAAACGGACGAGAAAAAGGACTTGATATCTCTTCTCATGCCGAAATAAACGCTTTAAAGGAAGCAAGTAAGGCTCTCGGGCGTTGGGATCTATCGGACTGCTCCTTATACGTCACGTTGGAGCCATGTTTAATGTGCGCAGGAGCGATTTTACAAAGCAGAATCCGTTATTTGTGTTTCGGCGCTCCGGATAAAAAGGCGGGAGCCGTGATATCGAATTTCTATGTATTTGATTCAAAAGAAGCATATACGCCCCCGTTAATTGACAAAAACATATGCAAAAATGAGTGTGAAGACATTCTTAAAAAATTCTTTGCCGGAAAACGGGTTTGATTACTGCGAGAGACATTTATCCACGTAAAGGATTCAACGAAAGGCTTCCCGAACGTTGGTGGGCGTAATTGATTTGACGTTGATTTTACGGAGTCTGTACGTTGTATAAAAAATAATGAAAAAGCTCTTTGCCGTCTTGTGATATATTTATCGCATGGCAGGAAAGAACGCTCTTGAAAACGAGGTTTGTGTTAATCTCACTGACGTTTCTAAAACCTATAAGGTGGGCGATTCTTTCTTTTCGGCGTTAAATAGCATTTCTTTGTGCATTAGCGAACCTGGAATTGTTTCTATTCTCGGTCCTTCCGGGTGTGGCAAAACTACTTTGCTTAACATCATTGGCGGTTTAGATCATCCGACAAGTGGCGATTTCTCTATAAACGGAATATCTACGAAAGATTTCAAAAGCAAAGACTGGGATTCTTATAGGAATCAGCATATCGGCTTTGTTTTCCAAAATTACAATTTAATTGCGTATAAAACCGTTTTGGAAAACGTTCAGTTGCCTTTAGAGATTGCTGGAACGAATGCAAAGTTAGCTAAGAAAAAAGCTCTTGCCGCCTTAGAGGGAGTGGGTTTACGAGATCTGGCGAAAAAGAAACCGAATCAGCTTTCCGGCGGTCAAATGCAAAGGGTCGCCATTGCTCGTGCTATTGTCAATGAACCTTCTTTGATTTTGGCGGATGAGCCCACCGGTGCTCTTGATTCAGAATCCTCCGTGATCGTTCTTGAGCTGCTTAAGCGTCTCTCTTTGAAAAGACCTGTTGTTATAGTCACTCATAACCGAGAACTTGCTATGCGCTATTCCGATAGGGTTCTTGAAATGAAAGACGGCAGGATTGTCGCGGATTCTAAGCCTTGCCAAATACCGTGCAAATCTGAAAAATGTGCCGTTTCTGCAAAAAACAAGAAGCATATGACGTGGATTTCTGCATTGAATTCCACCGGGCATACTTTGCTTTCGAAAAAGGCCAGAATCAGCTTGACCGCTGTTTCTTGTTCCTTTGGCGTGCTTGGAGTGGCGCTTGTTTTGTCTATTAATAACGGCTTTTCGGATTACGTTTCAAAAGTCGAACGGTCCGTTGCTTCTTCGGTCCCGATAAGCCTATCTCCAGTGACGACGCGAACTTATGTAAAGGAAACGACTTCTTTGGAAGGGTTTCCGAGCGGCGAAAACGTCAATGTATATACTTCGAACAATTCTTATTCTGAGGTTATATACAATAATTTTTCTGACGAATATTTCTCTTATCTAAACGCCATCATGGACGACCCGAAGTGCTCTGCCTACGGATCGGCGATGTCGGTGATGTACTATCGGAAGAATTTCAGCTATCACTTCATGAAGGAAGATCCTTCCGGTAACGTTAAGCTTATTAATCAATATAAGAACGCGTCCGCTTCCTCCTATACTATTGCTTCTTTGACCTCGCTCCCCGGGACTGTTCTCCATGAACTATATGGAGATGAAAACAATATGTCCGCCTTATACGATACGGTCGCCGGCAAATTTCCTACGGAAGCGAACGAATTGGCGCTCATCTTAGATTCTTACAATCGAATCGACTTCGCTACGATGAAGGAGCTTGGCTTCTATTCTAGCGATGCCGTTTTAAATGATGACAACTGCGTACTAACCTTCGATCAAATGCTTGGCGCAGAATTCAAATGCTATACCAACTCCGAATATTACGGCGTGCATTCTTTGGATGAACTCGAGCAAAAGACGAAGACCATTAACGTTTCTTCGTACAATTCGCTTAGCGTAGAAGTATCCGATTCCGACGGTGATGGGCGGTATGAAGCGGTGGTTTCCGATGGCGACACCGACAACTCAATTAAACAAGTTAAGACTATCGCCGCGCCTACTGGCGAAGAGGTTTTTAAAGACGAAATCAACCACAAACCCATTAAATGCAAAATCGTTGGAATTCTTCGCCCAACGAAGAATTCTTACTTGCAGCTTATGCCTGCTTCCTTGGCCTATACACCTGCGTTAAGCAAATTGCTCGTTGCGGACCATGAGACCCCCGTCATCCAAAAGATGGCGGAATATCAGCGGGACGATTGGGTGATTCCTAGAACCGGCGGCTCGACGTCTTGGGGCTTCGACGGAAAAGAGAGAATTGCGGAAGCGATGGATTGCTTGGCGACCGCCTTTACCAAAATCAAGAAAAGCGGTTCGTTAAACGATGGGGCGAGCGACCTTACCAATTTTAAAAACAAATTGAATTCCGCTTTTTGCTTCGTGACGGTTAATGGCTATAACGAGACGAAAGGCACATTTTCCTACTATACGTCCCCCTCGTCTTACTTGAATTTATGTCGCAACTTTGGTGCCGAATTCCCGAAGGCGGATTTCGAAAGCGTTCTTTTAGAGGCGTCCCTAAGCGGGTCCCTTGCCTTTGGCCCAGATTTCTTCAACGGGTCGAGTGAAGTTTCAATCATCGATTATTTAGCCTCGCTTAATGCATACTCGCTGGTTGACTCCATCCTTATATTCCCCGCCTCTTTGACGACGAAAGATTCCCTAACGTCTTATCTAAACGCCTGGAATACCATGCATCCGGATGAGCAGAACACCTACGTGGACATCATGGCCGATTTCACTTCTTCTTTGGGCTCTGTCGTTCAGATTCTTTCTGTCGTTTTGGTAGTTTTTGCGTCGATTTCGCTTCTTGTTTCATCGATTATGACCGCAATAATAACTTATGTTTCCGTCGTCGAAAGAACAAAAGAAATTGGCGTTTTGCGGTCTTGCGGCGCAAGAAAAATGGATATTGGAAGGCTTTTTGAACTTGAGTGCTTGTTCGTTGGCTTGGTGGCCGGCTGCTTGGGGGTGTTCCTCTCTTGGTTAGCGTCTATCCCGGCCAATCGGATTCTTAATAATATGTTTCCTTCCAATCATCTTGGGTCGATTGTGAGCCTTCGTCCTACGACCGTGGCCGTTCTCATCCTTGTTTCTATGGTTCTTTCGTTCATCAGCGGTTTTATCCCTTCGAGGATGGCTGCAAAGAAAGACCCCGTTGTATGCTTAAGGAGTGAACAATGATTACAGAGGCTAAATTCAAATACGCCCTCAAAAGCATGATGGAAACCATGCCCCTAGAGGAAATCAACGTCACGGCGTTGTGCGAAAAATGCAAATGCCATAGGCAAACCTTTTATTACCATTATCAGGATATCTACGATCTCATCGCCGCGATTTTCTTGAACGAAGACCTTTCTGCCGTGACCAATGCCAAGGACGTTAAGAAGACCTTGCTGGCTTTCCTTAATTACGCCAAAGCTAATTTTTCCTTCCTCCGTTCAACTTACAATTCCGCCGGCAGAGATTTAACCGACGATTTTATATTTGGGAAAATCAACGCGAAGCTTTTCTCCCTTTGGGTTGGCGACCCCAACATCGGCCTCAAGAAGGAGGGGGTTAGAAACGCCTCGAGGCGTTTCTCCAGAATCGTCGCCGACGAATTCGGGTATTACATGAAAGACCTTAAGCTAACTCCAGAACGCTTCTCCCATCACATGACTCGTTTTATCGACAACGCGATTGCTTTTATTCTCCCTTCGATTTTATCGATGTGCAAAAAGGAGGAAGGGAAATGATTGATTTTGATTTTGTCGCGCCCACCCGCATCATCTTCGGAAAGGGCGCCGAAAACAAGCTTGGGGAAGTCTTGATCTCCTATGGCGTTAAGAGCGTTCTTTTGGTTTACGGCGGGGGATCCATCCTTAGAAGCGGACTGTATGGCGCCGTCACGCGGCAGCTCAAACAGAATGGAATAGCCTATGAGGAACTCAAGGGCATTCGAGCAAACCCCTCGCTAAAATCCGTTGTTGAAGGAATTGAAATAACCCGCAAAAACCATTTCGATTTGATTTTGGCCGTCGGAGGAGGCTCAGTTATTGACGCTTGCAAGGCGATTGGGGTTGGCCATTATTACGATGGGGACCCCTTCGACTTCAATCTGAAAAAAGCCATTCCCACAAAAACGATTCCAGTCGGCGTGGTTCTGACGATTTCAAGCGCCGGCAGCGAGATGTCCAATTCCTGCGTTATCTCTAATGACGAAACCAATATTAAGCAGGGCTTCAACTGCGATTTGATTCGTCCTTTATTTGCAATTGAAAATCCTGAGCTCACTTATACCGTCTCACCTTACCAGACCGCCGTCGGGTTTTGCGATACCATGATGCATTCTTTAGAACGCTATTTCGGGGAATCCGGCGATCTTCAACTCGCGGATGATTGGGCACTGGACATTGTGGCTAACACCATGAAAGCCGGCGTGAGGGCTTTGAAAGACCCCTTCGATTACGAAGCCCGCGCCGCTTTGATGCTCAATAGTTCTTTATCGCATAACGGATATACGGGCATTGGAAAGAAACACGCCTTCGTCGTTCATCCTTTAGAACATGCTTTAAGCGGGTATCGTCCTGACGTCGCCCATGGGGCCGGCGTCGCCTTGCTGTTTTCTGCCTGGGCAAATTACGTTGCTCCCGCTCATCCTGAGAAATTTGTTCGATTGGCAAAAAGACTTTTCAATTTGCAGGGGAAGGATGACGCGGAAACGTCTATAATGGGCATCGCGGCAATGAAAGAGTTCTTTCGTTCCGTTGGGATGCCCGTCTCGTTCAAGGAAATCGGCATTACCGAAAGCGACATAGAAATTCTGGCTGATTTGGCTAGCGGTAACGGAACACGTGTGATTGGCTGTTACCCCCAATCACTGAATCGGCAGGATATCGTATCCATTTATCGGAGCCTGCTTGATTAAGGAGGCTTTTTGTAGTTTATGAATAGTTTGACAAAGAAAAACGATTTCGCGACGTTCCTCGTTTACATCGCCATGTTTGCGATGGCTTTGCTTGTGGGTCTGCTCGTCGTTTCCCCGACAATTAGAGACAGCAGCATCAATACCCCGGAAGCCGTGGTCATCGTCGTTATCTCCGTTTTGGTCGGAGTGCTGTGGAATTCGGCGAGCCTTGAATTGCTTCATATGCTTGGCGCGGCGAGTGGTGGGTATACCATTTTGAGCGTTTGCATTCTCTCGATGACCTTTAAGAAGAAACAAAAGAAAGGTGACAAAGCGTTCACCTTCGCTTCGTTTGACGGCCTTACCGGGGAGACGAAGGTTAACCCCAAAGATGTTGAGAAATCTTCTCCTACGGGGATGATTCTCTTCCCAATGCTTGGCTATTTGCTCGAGGTTATTGTCCTCCTTGTCCTCTCCGCCGTTTTCTCTAGCATCACTTGGATCTCCATTGCCTCCTATGTCATTCTCGCAATCGGCGGCATGATATTCGTCTATAACGCCTTCCCCGCCCATCTGGATTCCATCACCGACGGCTATCTCTTAGTTTTGCTTTCTAAGCCAATCAACCGCGTTGCCTATAACCAAATCCTTTTGGCCGAGCATAGCCCGAACAAAGAAGAGGAGCTTGCTAAGCTTCCGGTGTATGAAGACATCACCGATTTCACCGCAAACCTCAACACCATCAACGCTTATAGGAAAATCGAAGAAGGCAAGCTTGACGAGGCTTTGGCCATCTTTTCTGCCATCGCCTCCGTGGAGAAAGGCATCAGCAATTCCGCCAAGCAAGAGGCCGCTTGCCAACGCCTTGCCTTGCTCTTCTTGCTAGGACGCACCTCCGAAGCCAAAGATTTCTATGAAGGGATGAGCGATGAGCAACGCCGCTACATCGCCTCCATTCCCTCGCTCCCCGCCCTTCGCTGCTACGCTCTCGTTTCCGGGATCATCGAAGAAAGCGATTCCGAAGTCAATTGGGCCTTCGACAAAGTTGAGAGGCTGCAAAAGAAAGTTTCGGGCGTCACCCTCAAAGTGGAAACCAAGCTTCTGACGGATATCTATTACTTCATCCGCAAGCTTCATCCAGGATGGGATGTCCAAGCCGATTTCATTGATCATCAAGAAAAAGAGCCCTCGTCGAAGTGACGAAGGCTCTTTTCGTAGAAGTTTTATTTTCCGCCGATGGACATCGATTTGACGCGCATCGATCCAACGTGGACGTCGGATCCGTCTTCTTTGATGTCGTTAGCGAACCCTTGGCAATCTAGGAACATCTTTGTGAGATTTCCTGAGAGAGTGATGAGGTTTAACGGCTTGGTAATCTTGCCGTTTTCGATCATGTAGCCCTCGGCCTGGCAGGAGAAATCTCCGGAGTTCTCGTTCATCCCCGTGCCGAGTCCGGCGATGTCGGTGATGTAGACCCCTTCCTTGATGTCGGAAATCAGTTCATCGAAGCCTTTCTTACCGGGTTTTACGAAGATGGAATTGATTCCGGTTTTCATTCCTGCGGCGCCTAAGACGGCATTGCCCGTGGATTCCACGCCGTCTTTCTTGGCGGTTTCCCTGTTGTAGAAGTAGGTTTGGAGGATGCCGTTTTTGATAACGCTTTTGTTGTAGCAAGCGACACCTTCGCTGTCGAAGGGGGTGAAGTAGATATCTTTGCAAAGAGGTTTCTCCTCAATGGTGACCTTGCTAGAGCCCACCTTTTGATGCAGCTTCCCCTCAAAGAAGGAAGAATGCTTCTGCACTTCTTCGGCCACGGCAGCGGAAACGTAGTAACTAACGAGATCTGCTGCGATGTCTTGACTTAAGACGGTGGGGTATTTGCCAGAGAGACAAGGGGATCCGCCGAATTTCTTCGCGGCTTCCTCGACGATATGCTTGACGAAGGAGTCGGAGTCGAATTTGCTGAGATCGTTGCCCCTAAACGCATCATAGCCCGTCTTCGTCTCTTCGCCTTGTTTCAGAACAACTCCGGCGCTGAGGTAGAAATAATTCCTGTGGGTGTGCAGTTTTAAACCGTAGGAATTACAAAACCAAGACTCAGAAGACGTCCCTCCGAAGGCGATGCCATCGGTGTCGCTGACCCTAGGATCTGCGGCGTATAGCCCATCTTCGATTTTACGGAGCAAAGCGATTTTCTCCGCCATCGTCTTTTGGTCTAGAGACTTGGAGAAAACAGAACCTTTTTTGTATTTCGACGAGCCTTCGAAGATGCCGACTTCGTTCTTCTTTTCCGTATAAGTCGCGGTCCTGACGATTTCATCAACAAGGTATTCAAAAGTGTCCTTGTCGATTTTCTCGCTGCATGCCGTCCCGAATTTTCCGTTATAGATTCCGCAGGCCGTGATGCTTTGAGTCGAAGAGATTGTGTACTTCTCTATCTCGCGGTGATAAACCTTCAAGCTTGAAGAAGTGCTTTTGCCAAAGGACAATTGGCATTCGGCGATGCCTTTTTCCTTGGCTAATTCGAAGAAGCGATTGAATTTCATTCCAATTTTCCTCCTCTTCCGCCGACGGTGATTTCCTTGATGCGGATGGTGGGCTGACCGACGTTGACGGGGACCATGCCCGAGCTAGCGCCGCAGTTTCCTTGGCCTAGATCGATGTCGTCTCCAACGCGGTCGATGTTCTCAAGAACTTCTTTCCCGGATCCGATCAAGGTGCAGCCCTTCACGGGCTCGCAGATTTTCCCGTCGCGGATGATGTAGGCTTCCGAAGCGGAGAAATTGAATTCCCCGGTCGTCGGCTCAACCGAGCCTCCGCCGAAATTAGCGACGTAAAGCCCTAATTTCGTGTCTTTGATGATGTCTTCCTTTTTATCTTTTCCCGGAGCGATGTAGGTGTTGGACATGCGCGAAGTCGGCGCATAGCGGTAGCTTTCTCTCCTCGAGCACCCATTGGGAGCCATGTTGAGCCTCCTGCCGTTAGCTTTGTCGACGAGGAAACCCGTGCAGATGCCGTCTTTGATCAAAAGGTTCTTTTGAGTTGGAATCCCTTCCGAATCGATGCTGTTGGACCCCCATTCGTTGGGGATGGTGCCGTCATCGTAGGCGGTTACAAGCGGGGAAGCGATTTGCTTGCCGATGGATTCGGAGAAAACGGAGAGTCCTTTGGCCGTCGCGGCGGCTTCTAGGGAGTGACCGCAGGCTTCGTGGAAAATGACTCCACCCCAACCGTTGGCGACGACAACCGGGAACCGCCCGCTGGGGCATTCCTTTGCCGTGAGCATCATGATGGCTTTCTCCCCGACTTCTCTAGCTTTCGCTTTGTAGTCGAGGGTGTCTTTGAACCATTCCCAGCCGTCGAAGCGTCCAGGCCCGGCGAATTCGGATTCGATCTTCCCTTGATCGGAGGCGATGGCGTACATTTGAAGCCTTCCGCGTTCCTCAATGGTTTCGTATTCGAATCCCTCTTCGCCCTCGGCGTTGAAGATTTGGATTTGCTTAACCGAATACGCCAAGCGATCAACGATGCGCACGAGGCGGCTGTCGACTGCGGCGGTGATTTGGTAGCATTCCTTCAAATAGGCGATTTTCTCCTCCATCGGGACATCGGATAGGTGGGTCTTGATGGGGTTGATGCTTTTGACTTTCTTTTTGGTGATTTTACTAACTGTGATTGTGCGCCCCCCCTCATAACGGGAAGCGAGGTCTGTGGCTAGCTTAAGAAGGGATTTGAGGCTTAAATCGCAAGTGTAGCCATAAACACTGTTCAACCCCTTAAGGATGCGTATCCCTGCGCCGTAGGATCTTCCTCCAGCGCAGCCTTCGACTTGACCATTCTCGACGATGATGGTGGTCGGATCGTTTTGTTCCAAATAAATTTCCGCGTAGTCTCCGCCCGTTTCCAAGCAGGCGTTGAGAATCTTAATCGCGGCGGATTTTGATATCATAATTTCTCCTTTCGCATTGCAAGCAAGCCTATCACCAACGGGAAAATCTACAAGGTCTTATACCTTGTATGGGAAGAAAACGTATAATTCATCTATGGCAAAATTACTTTATCAGGGACACGCTTCCCTCCGCATCGCGTTAGAAAACGGCAAAGTCATTTACATCGATCCCTATGCCGGGGAAGGATGTGACTTGCCCGCAGATTTAGTCCTTATCACTCATGAACATTATGACCATAACGCGATTAATCTCATCCCCCTTCAACCGAGGACGATTGTTATCCGCGCCAAAGACGCGCTGAGCAACGGCGTTTATCAAAGCTTTTCTTATTTCGGCGTAGATATCCAAGCCGTTCCAGCCTGCAACAAGAACCACGACATCAACGAATGCGTGGGCTTTGTTTTGGGAATCGAAGGAAAGAAACTCTATGTTGCGGGGGATACGGATTACACCCCAGAGATGAAGAAAATAGGGGAGGAGGGCATCGATTATTGCTTCTTGCCGATTGATGGCATCTACAACATGGGGCCGGAAGAAGCGACCCGCTGCGCTAATGTAATCCGCCCCAAACATTTGATTCCCTATCATATGCACCCGGGGATGCTTTTTGACATCAAACAGGACATGAAAGTTTCCTATCCGGATTCGATGCTTGTCCGGGCGGGGGAAGAGATCGTCATTTAAGTTTTTTCTTAGGCGCTAACTCAACCCGGGAACGCGGTGGGATAATTTTGTAAATAGAATATTGACTTACCATATTGGAAAGTCTACTCTTCATGCATGAATATATCTTTTGAGCCAACAAATTTAGATTCTGAAATCAAAAGGCTCTTAGAAAAACAGCATTCCGATGCGCTTGACTTATTTTTGATGTTTATCCTCTCTACCGAAGCTTCGGTAAGTCGCGAAGATCTTCTTCATTTAACTTTCCTTCGATTGATTCCGACATCAACGCTATCCAAATTTGAGATTCGGTGCTTGGAGAAATACGATATTGTGCTCGAGATTGAATTCGAGCTAAATGAACGCGATTCAATTTGTTCAACCGAAAAGGCGATTATAAGAATCGGGAAAGGGGGAAATCAATGATAAATATCATTTCGATTCATCCGGGGAGAATTTTGCAAAAAGAGCTAGAATCTTTGAGACTAAGCCCTAGAGAATTTTCCAAAAGAACGGGTATTCTCGAGAAACAAATGAGCTTGCTTCTATCGGGGGAGGCCAATGTTACTGTGGAAATCGCCCAACGTTTAGGGAACTTTTTCGGCCAGGATCCGCGATTTTGGCTGAATTTGCAAGCGATGTACGAACAATCCAAAAAGCTAGAGATGTTCAAGAAATCAATCGATGCAGATTTTGCTCTTCTCGAAAAAATAGAGCCTAAGTGGCGGCAACGTTTCATCCCCGATTTTAACGTTTTGGACAAGGAAGAGTCTGTGCGAATGGCTCGAGTTGCCTTTCAGGCTTCAACACTTGCGAATCTCGATAACAACGGCCTTTACGTTCTTTACAAAGAGACGCGGTCCGAAACGAAGGGCGACTGTTTCCTACAAAATATTTGGCTTAGCATTGCAATAAAAGAAGGGAAAAGCGAAGACGATTACGTTTATAACGATAATATATTTAAAAAGACGTTGTTGAAAATAAGACCTTTGACCCTCCTTAGTCCGGATGCGTTTTTCCCGATTTTGAAAAAATCCTTTGCAGAAGCTGGGGTGTCGCTTACGGTTACTCCGTATTTGAAAAATACAGGGATTTTTGGTGCCTCTTGCTGGATTGAAAACGGAGTTGGCGAAAAGCATCCGCTTATTTCTTTGTCCAATCGCGGAAAAAGCGCAGATCTCTTTTGGTTCTCTCTTGTGCACGAATCGGCCCATGTGCTGATGCACCACACAAGAAATCTTCTTATGAATTCGGACGATACCAAGGCAAGTGCGGTCGAAGCCGAGGCCGACAAACTTGGCGGAAGGATTTTAATCCCGGAAGATGAATGGCAAAATTTCACGAGCCGCAACGAACGTCACACAACCAAAGGAGTCGTCTCCTTCGCAAAAAGAATAGGCATTGACCCTTGCATTGTCGTTGGAAGATTAGAGCGCGAGGGGAGATCGGAACGGTATATGTACCAATCACTAAAAAAGCAGTATGACTTTAATTTTTTATTTAAGGAGGAACGATGAATTACTCATTAACAAAAAACCATCAGGTTGGCAGACCTGGTGGCTTTGTTCCAAAGCGGTTCGCTTCAGACAACGCATCGATTATAACCGCTAGGGCTCATGAAACTGAATCTATTTTTAAAGGAGGCTTAGCGTGCCTAATTATAGTTTGAACGAATTTCTTTCCGTTACTCATCGTCTGTGCTCCGGGGCTGCGCGTGATATCTACGGGATTCCTTTTATTGAAAAACAGGCTTTTCCCATTGATAAAGTTGGTTCTAGCGTAACGCTGTGCAAATACAATAATTGTCGTAAAAAAACCCCGATGATTCGTGACAAAATCGGTCAAGGATTCATGTTTGATAAAGATTTTGCTTCTTCTTTCAGCCGACCTATTTCTTTCATTAAAAAAATGAGCGTTTGCGTCGCTTGGGCTACCCCTGACTGTACAATTGATATGCAGGCAAGTGAAGCGTTAGCTATTGGGGCGGTCGAAAAAACAAGGTGGCTTGGCCGCCTTGGTCAAGAATATGGGCAAACTGTATTCGCTACCGTAGGCTGGTCAAGGAAAGAATTGGACGACATATGCTTTGCCGGTCTCAGGGACGGCGCAATTTTTGTCATATCAACGCTAGGCGTGAAAAACAATGAGGCGGAAAAAGATTTTTTACGAGGCTATTTGGCGATGCGCAATCGGTACCCAAATTCCACGATTATCTCAGTGGGACAAAGAATAGACGGCATGGACGATGATGTGTGCTATGTTCCGTATTCTGATTCGTTCGGATATGAGAATTTTCAACAACTACGTCTGTTTTCTTGGCGAAATATACCCGCTGGAGGTGAAGAATATGGCAAGTAGAGGACAAAGAAATAAGATTGGTGTCGTTACGACGACTGAATACAGCACTGTGCCCGACACCGATTATCGAAATTCATCCGTTATCGTCGGCAATAACGGGAACCACGGACTTCCGGATTATTCCCACACCCCAAACCGGATTTATATTAAGATTGGCAAAACCGGGTTTAGGGAAATGCGGGTCTATGACGGCAGTGGGAAAGCTATTTTTGAGATTGGTTATCATCCAGAGAAAAATCTGACTGGAAACCGAACTGAGAAGGTGCTGCATTACCATGCAATCGGCAACAAGGAAGACCCGCTATTTCACCAAAGAGCGCATCCAATGACGGAAGACGTTTACGGGCAATACAAAGCTTTTCTCAATCGTTGGGGGATATTTTGGCATGAATAAAAATGAACTTGACGATTTTCTAATAAGGGGTTGGTCGGACGGAGGAAGCATTTTCTACAATGGAAAAATATACCTCTTCGACTGTTATGTGACGGAAAAAGCACCCATAGATCACTGCCTTTCTATAGTGAATTTTGATGCCAAAAACAACGATGACGGGACCTTTTCTGCCTATGGGGATGGTGGCGTTTATCGTGGATATAACGTTCTTATTGATGAGAAATTCCCCACCATGGCGGAGGCAAAGCAACGCTGCTTCTCGGCAAAAGTTTTCGAGGGGAAATCGTTTTGGGAGGTTTGCGAGGCTTTGCTGTGGCTCGATGACACCGGCTTTATTTTAGATATCTAAAGACCTGAACTCAGTTCGCCATTTCTTGCTATGGCTATAAAAGCCCTCCCTTTATTTTTAACGAAGACCCGTTGGCGGTTCTGCAAATCTTCTGTATTGCTTGTCCAGGCTAGCTGGACTTTTGTGCTAAAATCTTCACGGAAGTTCCTCCTTTATCTTTAGCGACTTAATTGTGGAACTTCCTTTTTCTTATCGCCGTCTACATTCATGGAACGCTACCGCCCCGAAACTTCGCCTTGCCCGCGAGGGGAAAGGCGTGTATCCTTCCTAATGCGCAACGCGCTAACTCTCTGTGCGCCAATAAGGCGTACGGCGAAAGGAGTAAAGGAAAATGAAGAAAGAAATCCATCCGGACTACCATCGCTGCAAGGTCACTTGCACCACCTGCGGAGCCACCTTCGAGACCGGCTCTACCGTCGACGAAATCAAAGTCGATACTTGCTCGAATTGCCACCCCTTCTACACTGGCAAGCAGAGGTTCGTCCAGGCCGATGGCCGCATTGACCGCTTCAACAAGAAGCTCGCCAAAGCCCAGAACAACGGCAAATCAGTTTGATAGAAAACAGGCCGCCCTATGGCGGCTTTTCTATATTTAGAGTTTGCCGAGACTTCGAAATAACGATTTACTCGTATAAGAAAACCGAGATTTTGCGTTTTGAAAACCAATTCATAGCCCCGCGGATAAGGCACTCTTTGTAATCGCTTAGAATTTCATTTTCGGGGGCGGGCATATCATCCAAAAGCAATATGGGCTTCCTTTCTAATGCATACGCCTTCATCATTTCTTCTCCGTTTGGGGATAAGACAATAGATAAGCGCACCGGTATTGCTTTTTTGAAGTCCACTTTCTTTGCTTCTTTGCATGTATTTGGTTTCTCTTTTTCGAGGGATGAGCCCCCATATAAGAAATCGTGCTGGATTTTGTAACTTTTCATTTCAAAACCAAAATATCGCCCCCGTTCCGTGCTCGTTGGCAAAAGAAAGGACGTCCAATGCTTTTTCGCACGCTTTTTTCAGAGGTTCGTTTGAGCGGTGCATTTCTTCTTCGATGGCCTTCATGAGGCTCTTTACGTCTTTGGCCTCGACATAAGGCTGCTCGGTTTCAGAAATGTCTAGGAATATCCCGGATTCGGCAAGCATCCTCTCGGATATCGTTGAAAGCTCCATGGCGTCCATTTCCTCGGGCGTCATGCTTTGGCGGTAGAAGTCTTCCGGATGGGTGGGGACATCCATGTCGTAGGCCGCTTTTTCGTTTAGTGGGGCGGCTATCCATCCATTGGCCGTGTTAATAGGCCCTTTTTTAAATACGGCCATTACATTTCCTCCATTTTCTTAATTCTAAAATGAGTCAGTCTTTGACTGTCTTTATTCGTTGTCCCTTTTACGGGTTGCCAGTTTTTATCTAGATAGACATTTGTTCCTCTTATTTGTAATCGCATATAGCCACCTGCGAAGTCTGCGACTACATCAACGCCTTCTTTCTTGGACGGAACGATAAGCTTTCTCTTTTGAATTTTGAGATTCGATGATTCGTAATTGGGCCTCGCGAAATCGTCGATGTTCACACTTTCTAAGAGGCCGTTGTATTTGTCGTGTTCCCGTCTTGCTTTTTCCCAAAGTCTTCTCGCTTCTTCGTCCTTTTGGGCCTCTTCCCATTGGCGTTGCACGCTTGAGCTGTATTTTTTCTTCGTGAAATGAACGTTTTCTTCTTGGAAATGCATGATTAAATTTCTCCTTTCTTGCATCTTGTGTGATAGTCGAGGTATTGGTAGGGGGTTAGCCCCTTGCTCTGCCATGCGCCGGATTCGTCTTCGGATAGCGGCCCGTATACGAGGAGCTTTGCTCGACGGTTTTTGATTACGATTGCCTTGAACAGGGCAAATTCGTAATTTTCATAGAATGAATTTTCTCCTTTTTGAGGTTTTGTCCCTATGGAGCCGACAGAGTATATCGGGGCTTGGCTATAGCATGTGAAAAGCGGAACTGTTTCGATGCTTCCATAGCGAATTGGGGCCACGATTTTTATTCCGTTGCACCCAAGCGTCGCCATAAACAGCGCGTTCAAGTAAAGGTTGAAGATCTGAACCTCTAGAAGCATGTATCTGGAAACGCTTAAATCCATTGGCGCAACGCCCATGTATTCTCGATAGATATCTAGATCGGAAAATACGGATGAAATTCGTGGGTATAAAGTCTCATCTGACGCATTGAAACAAATGCACGTTCTGCTTTTTCGCTTGCACTCATTACGATGGTAAAAGGGAAGCATTTCGTCTGGTATATCATTTAAAAACCAATGTTTGTCGAATGTCGGGAAACCGTTTTCGTCAAACTTAATTTTCTTTATTCGCAAATAGTCGGTTAGGGCTACCGCCATTTCGATGTCACTGCCTCGCAACGGGGTTTTGCCGTCGAGGGTGAAATTAGTTCCAAGATCCCCCATTATCTCATCCCTTTCTTAATGTGCAGGGAATTAAAGACTTCGTTTGAAATCAAGGATAATTCCTTTACCCGCAGGGCCATGGCGCTTTGAGAAACGTTAAGCGCTCGAGCGGCATTGCAAATCATTCTCCATATATTGTTGGCGTTTTCTGATTCCGATTTGCCAGAGTTTACAAAGGCGTTTTGCGACGCCTTCCATACGCTTTCCACGAACGGCTTTGGCATCATCATGGAAGCGGCGTAACGATTGGCGTGATGCTCCATCCACGTATTTTCCGACGGCGCCACGTTTTCAAAACTTTGACCAGATAGCGTTGAGGCCGATTCGTATACCAAGTTTTCCGTTTTTTCTGGATTCGCTTCTTCTATGGTGTCGAATTGTGAATGCCATGCCTCGTGCAGAATTGTGAAAAAAGCTGCCGAAGAGGAGTAATGAGCGCCAAAATCAATGCATATATCGCCTTTTTTGAGTCGTCTTCTTTCGGGCTTGCCTCTTGGACCGATTATAGAAATGTCGCCGCCTGTAAGGGCGGTGACGCCGAAAATACTATGGTCCGGTGAAAGCGTGTAATAACGGATATCCTTGCCGAGATAAAATTCGACAAGCCGCTCAACCTCCAAAGGATGAGGTCTATCGAAATAATGGGCGTCAAAATCAAGTAGTTGCCTATACGCAAAAGCTTCGATTTGGGAATCCTTTATCACAAGGATTCCGTTTTTATCTTTTTTCTTATAAGGCAACTCAACCATTTTATTTTTCCTTTCCAAGAGATTCTGCGAAGTCATCCCATGCTTTTCCCGACGTGTTGTTTTCCGTTGCTTTCCGCAGCGCCAATTGCGCGGAAGGGACTTTCTGGAGGTATTCAACAAGCTCCAGAGGAACCTTGCCCTTGGAGAGGATGGATTTATCTGCTAAAGCTCTAAGGGTAGCCGACTCTTCTTCGTTCAGACTTAAAGCGGCGATAATTCCCCCCATCAGGCCTTTGAACCTTTCTTCCGAGGGAACGGTTCGATAGCCGCTTTCTAAATCGCAGAGGAACGAAGGCGATATGTTCAATTCTTTCGCAAGCGTGCGCAACGGTATCCCCCTTTCCTTTCTTTTAGTGGTTAAGTATTCGCCGAATGTCATCGTGAGTCCTCCTGTTTCATAGTGTTCGCCATTTTGCGAACAAGACCATTATACATGGCTTTTGAAACTTTGAAACATAAATGTTCGCAAAACTGCGAATTTTTAAGAAATGTTGCTTTCCCACGGAATTTTCAACAATGGTAGAATACCCC
Organism: uncultured Bacteroidales bacterium; assembly: GCA_963650805.1. Lineage (GTDB taxonomy): Bacteria > Bacillota_I > Bacilli_A > RFN20 > CAG-826 > Alloenteromonas. The sequence goes on along the minus strand of CAVJMG010000005.1, from coordinate 16,423 downwards.
CGTTAATCAACCGTCCATCCGAAGGAGGACTCCATGAGCAAGAAATTTTATATCACTACCCCGATTTATTACCCCAGCGCCTCGCCCCATCTAGGCCACGCCTATTGCACCACCCTCTGCGACATCATCGCTAGGGGCAAAAGAATGAGGGGCTACGACGTTTTCTTTTTGACCGGCACCGATGAGCACGGCGAGAAAATAGAGGAGAACGCCAACGCCAAAGGCGTCACTCCGCAGCAATTCGTCGACTCCATCGTCGAGGATAAGTTCCTCCCCCTTTGGAAGGCCATGGAAATCTCCAACGATGATTTCATCCGTACGACCCAGTCTAGGCACGTGGAAACGGTTCAGAAGATCTTCTCCAGAATGCTTGAGCAAGACGATATTTACCTCTCTTCCTATACCGGCTGGTATTGCGTCCACGAGGAGTCTTATTGGACGGAAACCCAAGTCGGCCCCGAGCATCTTTGCCCAGAGTGCCACAGGCCCGTCGAGAAGAAAGACGAGCCCGCTTATTTCTTCCGCTGCTCCAAATACGTCGATAAGCTATTGAGCTTCTACGACTCCAACCCCGAATTCATTACCCCGATTTCCAAAAAGAACGAGATGGTGAACACCTTCATTAAGCCGGGGCTTCAAGATCTTTGCGTCTCGAGAACCTCTTTCGATTGGGGTATCCAAGTCAAAGAGAATCCCGAGCATGTCGTTTACGTTTGGCTCGATGCTTTGACCAATTACATCACCGCCTTGGGTTATCTCCAAGAAGACGATCATCGCTTCAACGAATTCTGGCGGGATCCCGACGCCGAAATCGTTCATGTTATTGGCGCAGACATCACCCGTTTCCACACGATTTATTGGCCGATGTTCCTGGAATCCCTCGGGCTTCGCAAGCCAAACCGTGTTTTCGTGCACGGCCTCCTCATGATGAAAGACGGCAAGATGTCCAAATCCAAGGGCAATGCGATTTCCGCTTATCCCCTCATTGACCGGTATGGCGTCGACGCCGTGCGTTACTACCTCCTTTCGGAAGTCCCCTTCGGGCAGGATGGCACGTTCACCCCTGAGCAGTTCGTCGCCAGGGTGAACCTTGATTTGGCTAATAACCTCGGCAATTTGCTTAACCGCACGGTTTCGATGATCCTCAAATACTTTGATGGGGTCATCCCCGCTTGGCAGGGCGACCTCGATGCTTTGGACAAGGAATTGAGCGCATTGACTTCGAAAACCAAGGTCGCTTATGAGTCCTATAACGATGAACTCAAAGTCTCCGAGGCCTACGTTGAGGTTATGAACCTCGTTTCTAGGGCCAACAAATACATTGAAGAGAAGGCTCCTTGGGCCCTTGCGAAAGACCCCGAGAAGAAAGCCGAGCTTGAATCCACCATGGCCCATTTAGCTCACGTCCTCTTCAGCGCCGGCATGATGCTTAAGCCCGTTTTGGTCCATAAGTCCGAGGCCATCTTCGATGCCTTGGGCTGTTTAGAAAGCGATAGGGCCTACGAGAATATCGATAAGCCTGGCTTCCTCTCCGGGAGGAAGGTCGTCAAAGGGGAACAACTCTTCCCTCGCCTTGATGCCGAAAAGGAAATCGAGGCCATCGCCGCCATGATGGCGGCCCCCAAGGAAAAGGCGGCTGCCTGATGGCTAACCCGTTTCCGAATAGATTGAAGGGAACGTGCGTTGACCTTTCGTTTGAAGGAAAAGGCGTTTTCAAATCCGGGAAGGAAGTCGTTTTCGTCGACGGCATGTTCCCTGGAGAAGAAGGGGAAGTCGAAGTCCTGTATAGAAGGGCCGGCGCCTTATTCGGCGAGGTCAAATCCTTGGACAAGGTATCCCCAGACCGCATTTCACCCAAATGCAAAATCTGCCATTCCTGCGGTGGGTGCTGTTTCCAACAACTCTCCTATAACGCCCAGCTGGCTTATAAATCCAATAAAGTCAAAGAGCAATTCAAACGCATTGGGCATATGGATGTGGCGGTGGAACCTTGCATTGGCATGGATGATCCCTATTACTACAGGAACAAAATCCAAATGCCTTTCACCAAAGACAAGAAGGGCAATGTCTACTGCGGTTTTTATAAGCAGAACACCCACGTGCTCGTACCCGTTGACGAGTGTTTCATCGAGGATAGGCGTTCCGTGCATATCCTCCAAACCATCAAGAAACTCTGCAAGTCCATGCGCGTCGATCCATATCAAGAGGATCAAAGGCGTGGGGTGCTCCGTCATGTCTTGATTAAGACGTCCTATTACCAAAAACAAATCATGGTCGTTTTGGTTACGACCATCGATTCGTTCCCGGGCAGGGGGAATTTCGTTTCCGCGCTTACGAAGGAATGCCCGGAAATCACCACGGTTGTCCAAAACATCAATTCAAGGGATACGAATGTAATCCTTGGGGAGAAGGAACGCATTTTATTCGGGAAAGGTTTCATCGAGGATTCTTTGTGCGGATTAAATTTCCATATCTCCGCGAAATCCTTTTATCAAACCAATCCCGTCATCACCGAAAAGCTCTATTCCAAAGCGATTGAGCTTGCTGCTTTAACGAAAGAGGATATCGCTTTCGACGCCTATTCGGGCATTGGGACAATCGGCCTTATCGCATCGAGATCCTGCAAGCAGGTTCTTTCGGTGGAGCTTGTGCCCGCCGCGGTTAGAGATGGCATAGGGAACGCGAAAAGAAACGGCGTCACGAATTTCTCAATGTATTGCGATGATGCGAGCGCCTTCATGACCCGCATGGCCAGAAACAAGGAGCCCGTTGACGTTTTATTCATGGACCCCCCTCGCAAAGGCGCGGATGAAAGATTCCTAAACGCCCTCATTGCCCTGAAACCAAAAAGAGTCGTTTACGTTTCTTGCGATCCTTCGACATTAGCTAGAGACGTCGCTTATTTGCAAAAAAGCTACTCCGTCTCCAAGATTCAGCCTTTCGACATGTTTCCGCAGACGTCACATGTGGAGACGATAGTTTTATTGATTCTGAAATAATGCGATAAATACGGGACTTTTTGCCAATTTCATATGTCTACTATGATTGGCAAAAAGACCTATTTTTTATGTTTTTTAAAAATTTCCAAAAAACCAACTCGAGTAAGGAAACATATGCAAAAAGCCGATAACTATGGGCATTTTCAGGAATTGAATTCAAAACTTCAAAAACAGCCAAAAATTGGTAGACACACGATGGAGTAGACATATGGAAAATCGATAAAAAGATTATCAGTATTTGCTATAGGTATGTTATACTATTAGTAGTCAAAAAAAGGAGGTTTCATCTATGAGAGTTGCCTTAGACAAAGATGGAAAAAGAGCTCATATCAATCAAGCTCACGTCAAAGATATATATTTTTGCCCGACTTGCGGAGAACAGCTAATCATAAAAAGAGGTGAACAAAGAGAAAATCATTTTGCTCATAAAGCAAATTCACAATGCAACGATGGCTGGCATTATGAAATGAGCGAATGGCATTCTGCTTGGCAAGACAAGTTTCCACTCGAATGCCAAGAAGTTGTCAAAAGGCATAATGGCAAAATCCATAGAGCTGACGTGCTTATAGAAAGTACAAAGACTGTCATCGAATTCCAGCATTCGCCTATGTCACCAGAGGAGTTCGATGATCGCAACTCCTTTTATCGTGAATTAGGATATAAAGTTGTTTGGCTTTTTGATGCCATTGATCAATATGAAGATTCATCCATAGCTGAGCATGAGACAAAGAATAATATTTTCATTTGGAAAAGACCAAGAAATACATTCAATCATTTGAGTTCGATTTCAAATGAAGACAATATTTATTTGGAGTTAGAGCCTTCTGCACTCGATAATCCTAGAATTGAAGAAGGCAAAGAGAAAATGGCAAAACATCCAGATATCGATGATTTGCTAGGGACTGATGAAGATTATCTCAATGCTCAAAAAGAAGATATAGGTTATATCGCCAAAGTAGCTTGGATTCCGCCTAGTGGTTTTGAAAGGTTTGCAGCCAATGAGTATTTTTCAACAGATGAATTTGTCAATCAATTTTCTGGGATAGTCAAAGAAAAGAAGCATACTCTAGAAGATGTTTTTGATAAGCCACGTTACCTATACAGCAAAGACCATACTAGTTATTACGATGGATGTCCTGTTTCAAACACAAGAAAATGTGCTAATTCTACAATCGATATTCCAAAAGAATACTATAAGGAAATCATGCCTTGCTGTGAATGCAAGTATGGAAAATATAATAATAAGGTTAATCAATGCGTATGTTATAAAAAGATAATAGATTTAAATCTTCCTAAAAATGCGGAAATATCCAATATTGAAAGATATGATGAGTATTCTTTGAAGTCATTAACCGTAAACATGAACGGTCAAGAGAAAAAGATCAATTTCAACCCACTTACTTACTCCAATATAGGTGAAAGCGTATTTGATTTATGGAAGAAAACAAATCCATCTGTTGCCATCTTTAGAAACATCCGAACAGGTTATTTCATTAAGATAACAAGAAATCCACAAGAACAAAATTCTAGATATCATAAAGTTTTCGGCTATTTTTCAAAGGATCAATATACCTTCAATGGTCAAGCGAATGAGCTTTACAGCTTAGATAAGAAAGAATGGGTAATCGTGTGGAAAAAGTAGAATGGAGATGAATATATGAACTATGCAATTGCAATAAAGGCTTTGCGAAGCAAACTCACATTATCACAAGCGGAATTTGCTAAGAAGCTCGGCGTTTCTTTTGCATCCGTAAATCGATGGGAACAGGGCCATCATGAACCGACGATTAAAGCCAAAAGAAAGATAAATGCCCTTCTGAAGGAAAACGGAATAAGTATTTCCAACTGTGACGATATCTTTTTAGAATGCCTAAAGCATAAAGAAAGATATCCATCGATGGAACAAGCATTTACGGATTCTTCTTATAAGAAATGGCAACAAGAGAATAAGAAAGATGTAACCGAAGATAATACTATTTTAGCTACATATGGAGATGCTGTATTGAAATTAGCTTTCTGTGAGATTCTTTACCCAGATGAAAAACTCTCTGAGAAGAAGGCAAGTTATGAATGTGATAAAAGCCTTGTTCTCTATATTGGAAAGAAATACGACATTCTAAAATATATGTATTTAGATGATAACGATTCCAATCACCCATGTGACTATGAATGGAAAGAAGACTCTAAAAAAAATAACCCTCATAAGAAAATCGCTACCTGCATTGAAGCTATAATCGGTGCCATATATCAGCAAGATCATGATGTGAATGAAATTGTAGAGATTGCCAAGAATTGGAAAGAATATATTGATTTACAAAAAGATAAGAATGAAGACGAAAGGCCATAGAGAGTGGCCTTTTTCAGTTTCACAATCAAAATAAAAATCTTGGTTTTATAAAACCTATCTTTATTTGATTTGACATCGTATTATCTCCTGACTATAATGGAAGAGCACTGAGAAATATCAGGAGGAATGATGGTGAGTGATAAAAGTTTTCTAAAAGAAATCACATTCTTAAAAAACACAATTGGAGATATTCAGACTTCAATCAGTTTTTTGTATGTTCAATATTGCAAAAGAGGAACGAATACCAATAATGAACTATTGAAGATATCCAACCAATCCTTAAGCCAATACCTGAAACTCAACAAAATCGATTTAAATGAAATCAATGACGGATTCGATGAATTCGATTTGAATGTGAAAGACTATTCTGAAATTGCTCTTGGATTCATCGAATCATGGAATGGCAGATTATCCAACGAAGTTATCTCGAACCGATATGTCTGTGAGCTCGTTGATAAACTTCTCGATATCAAGCCGAATGACATTGTCTTTGACTTAGGATCTGGATACGGAAACTTCTTAGCCTATGTTTCGAACTTAGAAAAGAACAAATTCATCAAACCAATATTGATCGGACAAGAAATCAATCCTGACTTAGTTGATACATCCAAAATGCTCCTTGAGATGTGTGAAGCAAACTATTCCATTGAGAATACGAACTCTATTTCTTCAGAGAATGTTCCAAACTTCACAAAAGGATATATTTTCCCTCCATTCGGTCTCAAATATGACGCTAATCTCTATGATTCATTCATCGAGAAGAATCCTGAATTATTTACTGGAAGAGTCTCTTCGCCTTGGTTATTCATATTCACTGCTTTATCAAAACTGAAAACCAATGGAAGAATCGTTGCAATCATCAACGAAGGTTCTCTATTCCAATCAGCAGATGCCAACATTCGAAAATATCTCATTGAGAATGGACTATTGGAAGGAATCATTTCATTACCTTCGAATTCATTCAGTGGATTGGGTATAAAGACAGACATCATCATTCTAAGCAATGGAAATCCATCATTTAAGGTCGTTGATGGAGATAAAGTTTTAGAAGGCTTGCCATTGAAAGGTCTAAGAAGCCATGAGGCTGCTATCGATCTCTATAATGCCTACAAAGATGTGAATGTGAAGACCTTTACAAAGGAAGATATCAAAACAGTCGATTATTGTCTCACCCTCAATTCATTGATGGTGAAAGACATCTATGAAGGAATGGATGATTTAGTGAATTTAACGGATGTAGTGGATATCAAAAAAGGATCTCCTCTGACAGCTGCAAACTTCGAAAAAGCAATAACCAGTTTCCTCACAGGAACAAAGATACTGACATCCAGCGATATTGATGAGAATGGAATCATCCATTTCGATTCCTTAAAGAATATTGTCGAAGATAAGAGACTTCAGAAATACTACGCCCATAACGGAGATATCATCATGTCTTCGAAAAGCACCAAGGTCAAAATTGCTGTTTACGAAAACAATTATGATGACTACATCGTCGTGACAGGAGCAATGATCATCCTTAGACCGAAAACAGATCGAATTGACAGTACGTTCCTAAAAATCTTCTTCGATTCAAAAAAAGGAATGGAATTACTGAGTTCAATCCAAAAAGGCTCTGTGATAACCACGATTTCGACGACCAATCTGGCAACACTCAAGATTCCTTGTCCGGATATCAAGATTCAAAAGCAAATTGCTGAAAGATATCTAGAAACACTGGATGAATATCAATCCAAGAAGAAAGAACTACAAGCATTAGAAGATCAGATAAAGAGCTTCTACGACAACTACAAAGAATAAAAAAAGAGAGGTAATGAACATGTCTATTGAAGAACTTCAAAAACAATCAAATACAAATGTAGCAGAGAAGGCAAACCTCATTTGGGGCATTGCCACTCATCTATATGGAGAATATAAGCCACACGAATATGGCAAGGTCATTCTTCCTATGACTGTTATCAAGCGTTTTGAGGATTGCTTGAAAGAGACAAAACAAGACGTCTTAGCTAAAGCAAAAGAATTGGATTCCAAGAACATCTCTCCTGCTGTCAGAGACACTCTTTTGAAAAAAGCAGCCAAGAGAAATTTCTATAACACCAGCAAATTCGATTTTAAGTCCCTTTTAGCAGATTCTGAAAACATCGCAGCGAACTTTATCGATTACCTCCAAGGATTCTCCGATAATGTCAAAGACATCATCTCCTATTTCAAGTTCGGAGATGAAATATCCAAGATGTCTCAAAATGATCTTCTTTTCACCATCATCACCGAATTCGATTCCAAGAAAGCAGACATGTCGCCTGAGCACGTCACTTCTCAGGATATGGGCTATATCTTTGAGGAACTCACAAGAAAATTCTCTGAATCCTATGATGAGCAAGCCGGAGCTCACTTCACGGCGAGAGATATCATCTATTTGATGACCGAATTGCTTGTCGCTCCTGAAAAAGAAGAAATCAAGGAACATGGCTGCTCGAAAACGGCCTATGACATGACTATGGGAACCTCTCAAATGCTTGCCTGTCTCGATGAAAGACTGAAGGACATCAATCCAAATACAGATTTAAGATGCTTTGGTCAGGAATTCAATCCAGAAACTTTCGCCATCGCCAAATCCGACATGCTCATCAAAGGAAAAGATGCCGAAAATATGAAATTCGGTGATACTCTCAGCAACGACCAATTCGAAGACTATCAATTCGACTATATCATCTCCAATCCTCCTTTCGGTATTGACTGGAAGAAAGAAAAGGAAAGCGTTGAAGCCGAAGCAAAGAAGGGATTTGATGGAAGATTCGGTCCTGGACTTCCAAACATTTCTGATGGACAGCTTCTTTTCCTTCTCAATGGCGTCAAAAAACTGAAAGATACAGGAAGAATGGCCATCATTCAGAATGGTTCTTCTTTATTCACAGGAGATGCCGGCAGTGGGCCTTCTGAAATCAGAAGATACATCATCGAGAATGATCGACTTGAAGCCATCGTTCAGCTTCCAACAGATCTTTTCTATAACACAGGTATTGCCACCTATATCTGGGTTGTCGATGGCATGAATGCAAAACCTCTCAACAGAGCTGGAAAAGTCCAACTTATCGATGCGTCGAAATGCTTCATGAAGAGAAGAAAGAATATCGGTTCGAAGAGAGTTGAACTCGATGATAGATGCATCAACCTCATCGTTCAGGCCTATAAGGAATTCGATAACAAAGAATACACCGATAATGATATCTCAGTGGAATCCAAGGTTTTCGACAACAACTATTTCGGATACACAAAACTGACTGTCGAAACAGCATCTCTTGATAAAAAAGGAAATAAAGTCCTTAAAAAAGGAAAACTCGTCGCAGAAAAAGGAAAGACCGATTCTGAAATCGTTCCTCTTCAGGAAGATATCGATGAATATTTCAAGAAGAATGTTCTTCCATATAATCCAAATGCTTTTATCGATTCCACAAAATCGAAGATTGGATATGAGATTCCCTTCACTCGCATTTTCTATAAGTTTGTAGCCCCGAAGGATTCTGATGAAATCTTCCAAGAAATCAAAGATCTCGAACAAGAAGAATCGAAGCTCATGAAGGAGTTGTTTGGAAATGTGGACTAGATATTTTAATTCACAAGCTTACAATCGTCCCACATATCAATATGAAGATTTGCCCATAATAGAAACTGGTGAATTTGATTTCTATCGCTGTGTAGAATTCAATGAATCTTTTTATGGGAAAACGGTTTATGAACTACATCAGGGGAATTTAAGGCCCTCAAACGGAAGATATTCATCATTGTTTCCAAATCAGAAAATATCGTACTGGGCTGGAAGCAAAAGAACAGCCATCAAAGAAATGCGAGCTCATAACAAAGGCAGAAGTTATATATGTTTTTGGGCATATGATGATGGAACCAGTTCTTTTCCATTGTATGGAAAATGGGATAATTTAGTAATTTTAGATGGCAGAGAAAAATATGGAATTGCGGAATTGATAAATAAAGCTGATCAAAACATTCCTTTAACAAATGACGAAAAATCCTTTTTAGACCGAATATTAAAGCAAAAACCGGATTGTCTTGCCTATTCTTCTTTTGCAGACAATGGAGGAGAAAATTTTATTTTCTTTGAATCCGGTTTTAAGAAATTAGCAATCAGAGAACTTCAGTTGAGTCTAAATGGTTGTCGCAACAGGAACAGAATCGTATGTGCCAGCACTTGTGACTATAATCCCTATCCCAAATCATATGCTGAATCGTTTCAACCAGTCGCACGCACAGAAACGAACCAAAAATACTTAGAAAGTGAAGAATACAAAGCTTTTGAAAGTATGGCGCGAATTACAAAAGACGCCTATTTTAGGAGGAAATAAAGATGAGTGATAATTGGATAAATATAATTCCAAGTGATTGGACATTATTGAGGCTCGGCTCTATATTTAACTTAAGAAATCAAAAAGTAAGTGATAAAGATTATCTCCCTCTTTCTGTTTCAAGAGGCGGTGTAGTCCCCCAAATGGAGAATGTTGCAAAATCTGATGCTAGCGATGATAGAAAACTTGTCTTGAAAGGTGATTTTGCCATCAACTCTCGTTCAGATAGAAAGCAATCTTGCGGAGTCGCTCCGATGGATGGCTCAGTTTCTTTAATCAATCTTATTTTGTATTGCAAAGATAACGAATCCATTTATACACCTTACTTGAATTACCTGTTAAAGAATTATGGATTTGCAGAAGAATTCTATAAATGGGGACATGGAATCGTGGCTGATTTGTGGACAACAAGATGGCAAGAAATGAAATCCATTTTATTGCCTATTCCATCTATCAATGAGCAAAAAGAAATAGCAATAATATTAGACGCTAAAATTTCGCAACTAGATTCTTTGATATCCAATCAAGAAAAGCAAATAGCGAAACTTGAGGAATATAAGCAGGCAATCATCACGAAAGCAGTCACAAAAGGACTCAATCCTAATGTAAAGATGAAGGATAGTGGAGTCGAATGGATTGGTGAAATTCCTGAGAAATGGCAACTCCCCAAATTTAAAAATTTAGCCACGCTTTCTAACGGAAAAGAAATAGAAAATGATGGTGGTGATATACCCGTTTATGGATCAGGTGGTATCTTCAAATGGACAAACAAACCACTTTTTGAGGGAGTATCTTTACTGACGGGAAGAAAAGGCACAATCGACAATCCGATGCTTGTTGATGGAAAATTTTGGACTGTGGATACAATGTTCTATACTTCTCAAATATATGAACAATACATCTATCCGAAATATTTGTTTTACGCCTTTAAAGGATGCTGTAATTTTAAGTTTTATAAGAGTGGAAGTGTTTTGCCTAGCATGACACAGAGTCAAATTAACGCTATTTCAATTCCCTTACCATCAAAAGAAGAGCAAAAGAATATTATTTCTTTTTTGGAAAAAGAAATGCCTATACTTGAAAATATTATTACTCTAAAAACCAATAAAATCGAAGAATTAAATGCCTATAAAAAATCCCTTATCTACGAATATGTGACAGGCAAGAAGAGGGTCATATGATGATTGACGAGATAATTAAAGAAATCAATACATGTCTAGATAATGGATGCGTTATAGCTGCTCTTACCTCTGCTTTGATATTGCCAGATATTTGTGCAAAAGCCATTTATCCAGAACTGAAAAGGCAAAACAAGGTTCGATACATCAAATGGTATGAAGAATATATAGGACAGTATGAGCATAGCTTATTTCCAAACGCTAGCACCCATTATCCAAGTGGAGAACTAATCTATTCATTAAGATGTTCTCTTCTGCATGAAGGAAATCCAAACATCGAAAATGATAAGTCCGGAATCATATATTTCGAATTGATCTATAACAAAGTTCAAGGTGCTAGTATGACTTCTTATTCTTCTGAATCTCAGCTCGTTGAAGATGAAAATGGCAACGAGAAAGAAACCAATAAGAAGATTAGCGTCAATGTCAGGGATATATGCAATAAGATTTGTCTTTTAGCCAAAGCTTGCTATGAAGAACACAAGGATAAATTCGATTTCTTTAATTACAATCTAGTCAATACGGACTTTCAGACAAGAGAGTCTTTCGGAATAAGAAAGGAGGACATCATCAAATGAAAAAGTTATTAGCGCCATTCATTTCTATCATTGCTTTTCTGCTAATCATATTCATCTTTTCTTATGTTTTTCCTCCTATCGCTAACTTTTTGGCTTGGTGGTTCATTACAAAAGAGGAAATCAATGCTCCCATTTCGACTGGTCAAGCAGTAATAATTGATATCATCACTCATGCCATCACATATGGTGCTGTAGGGATGATATTTAGCACTCTAGGCTGGTTTAATGGCAAGGCCATGCATATAACTTATGTCGCAATCTCTGAAGTCATTGCGTTAAGCTTAGCACTGCTTATGCGGTTCATTATCGATTATTATTGGATCATTTTCATTATCATAGGCGTTTTGTTGATTGGAGCCATCGTTCTTTATGTTTTGACTTCAAGAAAAAACAAGAAGAATGTTCCAAATGAATAAGGAGGAAAGAGAATATGTCAGATGAGAAATTAAATTACATATCCGTCGATGTTTCAGAAAAACATTTTGAACAGGATATCGAGGAAGCATTATCGAATGAAGGATATCGAAAGATAGAGCCTTATCTTTATGATGCAGAGAATATGTTATTCCCAAAAACATTAGTGGAATTCATCTCTTCTTCTCAACCAAAAGAATGGGAAAGATACACCAAATATTATGGAGATAAAGCAGAAGAAAAGCTCATCAGAAGATTGAATGACTCCATCTATTCCAGAGGCCTTCTTGATGTCTTGAAGAATGGTATCAAGGATATGGGAATCACTCTCCAATTATGCTATTTCAAGGCGGAATCGAGTTTAAATGCCATCCTCGAAGAGAAATATTCCAAGAATATCATCGGTGTCACAAGACAGTTCGCCTATTCCACCAAGAACAACAATACCATCGATATGGTTTTATCCATCAATGGTATCCCTGTCTTTGCTTTCGAATTAAAGAATCAGTTCAAAGGACAGGATTACAACTGTGCTATCAGACAATGGAAACAAGACCGTGATCCAAAAGAGCCTATTTTCAAGTTCAATCAGAGATTCTTTACCTATTTTGCTGTGGATTTGACGGAAGTCTGGATGACAACAGAACTCAAAGGAGAAGCCACCTATTTCATGCCTTTCAACCAAGGAAGCAAGGGTGCTGGAAATCCTGGCGGAAAAGGAAATCCATCCAATCCGAATGGATACATGACTTCCTATCTTTGGGAAAAGGTTTTCACGAAAGACTCCATGTTGGATCTCATCAGAAGATTCATCACAATCACGGAAGAAACCAAAGAAGAAATCATCAATGGTGAATTCAAGAAGAAAGTAATTAAGAAACTGATCTTCCCAAGATATCATCAATATGATGTCGTCCATAAAGTCATCGATGATGTCAAAGAGAATGGTGCAGGACAGAATTATCTCATCGAGCATTCTGCAGGCTCTGGAAAATCCAATTCCATCGCATGGATTGCCTATCGTCTTGCTTCTGCTTTCGATAAGAATGACAACCCAATCTTTGATTCCGTCATCATCGTCACAAATAGAATCGTCTTAGATTCTCAATTGCAGGATACAATCAACAGCTTCGACCATAAAGCAGGACTATTGGAATGTATCACCTCGAAAAAAGGAAGCAGAGGACTGACTGATGCCATCAACGATAAGAAGAGAATCATCATATCCACGGTTCAGAAGTTCTTATTTGCCTATAAAGACTTCGATAAATTCTCTGGGAGAAACTTCGCCATCATCATCGATGAAGCCCATCAGGGACAAAGCGGAGAATCCGCAAGAACCTTGAGAAAATCATTAACGGATATTCCTGCCGAATTGAAGAAATACGCTGAAGAAATTGGAAAATCAATTGAGGAACTCGATGAAGATGATGATTTGCTCCAGGAAATCCTTTCTGAAGGCCATCATGATAATCAGTCCTTCTTTGCTTTCACAGCCACTCCAATCTCTAAGACCTTACAGACATTCGGAAGAATCGGAGAAGATGGAAAACGTCATCCATTCCACGTCTATTCCATGAAACAGGCTATCGAGGAAGGATTCATCCTCGATGTCTTGAAAGACTATATGACCATCCAACAGGCTTTCAAGCTTGTGAAAGATTCTGAAGATAACCCGGAACTCTTGGAGAACAATGCCAAGAGAGCCTTATTCAAATATTACAAATCCCATGAATACACCATCGAACAGAAAGTCGACATGATCATGGATAACTTCCTCCATAACGGAAGAAGAAAGATTGATGGGCATGGAAAAGCGATGGTTGTCTGCGATTCCAGACACAATGCGGTCAAATTTTATTTTGCAATCAAAGACTATATAAAGAACCATAAGGATGAATGTGCAGGATGTGATGCCTTAGTCGCTTTCTCTGGAAGTGTCAAATTCGATGATAGTCCAGAAGAATTCGAAGAAGTGAAGATGAACAAGGATAAAGCAGGACACTACATCACTTCCGATGCAAAATTCAGAAAAGCATTCCATAGTGATGATTTCAATATCCTTGTCGTTGCCAATAAATACCAGACTGGATACGATGAACCGTTTCTTCATTCCATGTATGTCGATAAGAAACTCAAAGGAGTCAATGCCGTTCAGACCCTTTCCAGATTGAACCGCACCTGCAGAGGAAAGACGGATACTTTCGTTTTGGATTTTGCCAATACCGAAGAAGAAATCAAGAAATCCTTCGAACCTTTCTATACCGAGACAACGCTCAATGGAGATATGGACATCAACCGTGTCTATGATCTCAGAGCCAAGATTGATGAATACTCCTTATTCACCACCAATGAAGTCGATCATTTCATGAATCTCATGCAGAAAAACAGCGGAAAGAAGAGACAGGATCCAACCTTCATCGGTCAGATTGCTAGCATTCTAAAACCTGTCATCGATCGATATGTAGATATAGAAGAAGACAAGAGAAGATATATGGCGAGAGATACCATGATGAAGTTTACGCGCTGCTATTCCTTCGTCACACAGCTCATCCGCATCGATGATAAGGAACTCTTCAAGGATTATCTATTCGTCTCTCATTTAACTCATCTCTTACCGAAAGGAAAGGATGAAAGAATCGATATTTCCGATAAGATCAAGCTCGAATATGCCAACCTAAAAGAAACCTTCCATGGTGCGATTGCATTAGAGGAAGGAAATGGAAACCTAGAACCGGCAAAGCCGGCTGCTCCGATGGCCAAGGAAAAGAAAATCAGCACCCTTGATAAGATTGTCGACAAGGTGAATCAGCAATACGACGGAGACTTCAATCCAGCCGATAAAGTCGCCTTGGAAAGCGTCTATAAGATGCTCATGGATGATTCTGTGGTCAAGACAAGGCTGAAGGAATTCGCTAAGACCAATGATGCCAATATGTTCATCAAATCCATCTTCCCAGAGGAATTCAACCGAGTTTTAGCCGATTGCTATGAAAAGAATGCCGAAGCCTTCGAAAGACTGCTAAGCAATCAGCAGTTCCAGGGTTCTGTCATGAATATCATGGCTAAAGAGCTCTTCAAAGCCTTGAACGATGATAAGAAGGGCGAATAGTTTTCGATGAACGAGCATTACAAAGAAGAATACATCAGCCTTAAGATGCTAGGTGATGGCAAAAAGTTTGAAAGCGAAAATACACGTTTCAATAAATACCTTCCTATGCTGCCTAGAAAGCTCTATAAGTATCAAAGCTTCCAAGACTACACTTTTGATATGCTTGAAAATCGCTATCAATTCCTTGCTCCTGCAAGTTTTTTGGATGACCCATTTGATTGTTTGACAAACTGCAATCTTGACGATCTATTCGAAAACAAATCAGGAACTGTTTTGGAAGCCATGTTTTCCTATATTATCGAGCTCTTAGGCAAACATTGTTACCTAAAGAAAACTGCAATAAAGAAAATCATAGAATGCTTAAAAGATTCTCTTGTGAATGGTGAAATCAACAAAGAAATTTTAAAAGGCAAAATCATTTCCATTGATTACTTCGAAAATGAAGACAAAAAACTTTTCTACAATGTTCTGGTAAATTTCGATAAAGCTTTTGAAGCAGTCTTTACGAATGAAAATTACAAAAAACAATTTGGATTGCTTTACAACTCAAAGAAAACCATTGGAATCTGTTCTCTTACCACCAAGAAAGACAACAAGCCAATGTGGTCTCTGTATGGAAACTACTATAGGGGCTTTGTCATCGAATATTGCGTGCCTAAATCGGATGAAGTCATATAGGAATTATATCCGGTTCTTTACAAGAAGAAGCAAGACTGCAATATCATAAAAGTAACCGTAGAATTTGTCGTTGAAACATTGATTCGATTCATATCAGAAGGTCAAAGGATAACCAATATGAATTGCCTAAACACTTTGATGTGTACCAAAGATTTGGATTGGGAATTCCAAGATGAATGGAGACTGATAGGAAATCCTAGCGACAAGGTCAGGACGTTGATTCAATCATGCGTTTACCTAGGTTGCAACGTTGAAAAAGAAAACGAAGAAAAGATGATAGAATGTGCTTCTAAGGATTATTTTTCCGTCTATAAGATGAATAAACCCAATGGAAACATGAAAATCAGTTATAGGAAACTTATCTAAGGAGGATTGCCAGATTGGAAGACGAGAAAAGAATCACAACCGCTCAGAGAAGATACTATGCAGGCACGAATAATCGTTTAGGCAAATATGGCTACATCGTCATTTCTCCTCTCACAGAAGAACAGGATGCTGTTGTCAGAAAGATAACGCCGATGCAAAGAAAATGCATCATCCTTTACTATGTGAAAACGCATAATTTCGAGCATATCAACGTCTCTTTCTTCGCCAAGAAACTAGGTTGCGAAGTCAGAACCATCCAATATGATCTAAGATACCTTCAGAAGCGTGAATACCTCATGAGGATTCCATCTGGCAATGAAGACAATGATGGTAGAGCCGAAAACATATTCATGTTCAAGAAAGACTTGGAAGTTCCCTTCTACAGATGCAAGC
>CAVJMG010000004.1:0-122570 GCA_963650805.1 uncultured Bacteroidales bacterium | reverse complement strand
TAAGTTCCGAAAACGCGCTAGGTTTTCATAAAACGGACTTAACTATAAGAATTCGCGGAATTTTCATCCACATGAAAAGGCTTGTTACAAAGGCATTTTAAAGGCTTTTTGCGTTGCTTTTGCAAACTGTCAGATTTGTTCAAGGTCCAGATTCGCATTTCCAAGATAAAGCGCCTAGAAACTAAGAAGGTTCCTTTTTAAAGGGCGATGGCTATAATCCCGCACTGTGGAAAGAAAGTCTTTGACATTAGGAACCCAGGCAACCCTTAACGCCTGTTTCATCGGTTACATCGTCCAAGCCATCGTAAATAATTTCGTCCCTCTGCTGTTCGTCACCTTTCAGACCACTTACCAAATTCCTTTGTCTAGCATCACCCTTTTTATAACCATCAACTTCGTTATCCAATTGCTTATCGATTTCTCCTCCGCTTTGTTTGTCGACAAAATCGGATATAGGGCATCGATAATCATTGCTCACATTTGTTCTGCGTTAGGCCTTTCTTTCCTCACCTTCCTTCCAGAATTATTCCAAGACCCTTTCACCGGGATCTTAATTTCAGTCATCGTTTATGCGATTGGAGGAGGCTTAATCGAAGTCTTGATAAGCCCTATCGTTGAGGCGTGCCCTTCCAAAAACAAGGAAAAGGCAATGAGCCTTCTCCACTCCTTTTATTGTTGGGGGCACGTGGCCGTAGTTTTGCTATCTACCGGCTTCTTCGCTCTTTGGGGGACAAGCAATTGGAAGATTCTGGCGTTAATGTGGGCCATAGTCCCATTGATAAACATAGTTTTATTTATCTTCGTTCCCCTATATCCGATAAATGAAGAAGGAGAAAAAGGAGCGAGTTTCGTCGATTTGGCCAAAATGCCTATCTTTTGGATTCTGATGCTCATGATGCTTTGCTCCGGAGCAAGCGAGCAAGCCGTCAGCCAATGGGCATCGACTTTTGCCGAGCAAGGGCTTGGCGTCTCGAAGACCGTCGGCGATTTAACGGGGCCCATGGCTTTTGCGTTGTTGATGGGGACCTCCCGTCTAATTTACGGCAAATTTGGCGATCGGTTGGACCTGAATATTTTCATGAAAATCAGCGCATCACTCTGCGCGGCTTCTTATTTAATCATCGCTTTAGTTCCCGTGCCTTGGATTAGCTTGGTTGGATGTGGGATATGTGGGTTCTCCGTCGGCATCCTTTGGCCCGGCACATTTAGCAAGGCTTCCGCAACTATAAAAAACGGCGGAACCGTTCTTTTCGCTATGCTTGCCCTAGCTGGCGACGTTGGATGTTCTGGCGGACCGACTTTAGCGGGGTTTTTATCGGGCCTTTTCGGCGGCGATTTAAAAATGGGAATCCTCTGCGCGATAGCTTTCCCTGTTTTAATGCTGGTCAGCCTTTTTCTTTGCGACACTAGAAAAACGAACAAAAAGCCTCGCTGACGCCCCTATTGAGTTGCTTTTGGAAAATTATAAAGAATTAACTAGAAAAACTCCTAGGGGGCGATTATGGAAAATGGGGATTTGCAACTTGATCATTCGTGCCACGTTTTATATTCAAAACCTTGCAAGGCGCAAATTATACATAGCATCGCTTCCCATTATCCCAAGAGCGAACACGATGAAATTTGGGAAAAGGCTCAAAGGCAATATCTAGATTTTCTTACGTGCTTTCGCAAGGACTTAGGCGGAAAGAAGAATTTTCATAACGGCGCGGGTGGAACATACGATTGCATTGCCTTATTAAGCTATTACCGCGTTTGCAAAGACAAAACCACAATCAAAGAAATAAAGCAGATGAACGAATGCGTCGTTCTCCCCTCCTTTCAAAACTTCGCTTCGTAAATCTCAACAAACCTCTTTACAGGAAACTCATACATTTTGCCTTTAAGCGCGCGAAATCCCGTTGCGACAAATGGCACAATTATGAAATGAACGTCTCTCCTTACAAGAAAGAGGAGCCCATCTACTACGAATTCACCGCTTGCCCCGTGGCCGAATTCGCCAAGCAATTCGGGTTCTTGGAAATCGTTGCGGCTTTATGCAACGTTGACTACAAAGCCATGGAGATATGCCATGGCAAACTCATCCGAAAAACAACCTTCTGCAACGGCTGCAGGTGTGATTACGCGATTTGCGGGGACAAAAGCAAATACTCAAGGGAACGTCCTGAATACATCGACGAAGAGGGATTCCAAAGAAACAAATAGACCGCTTTTCGCCAATCAAATCTTCTAAGTAAAGCTTTCAAAGCACGAAAAAAGGTCTGAATTAATCTCAGACCCAAGTCATTCAAATGGTGCCGACAGCGGGAATCGAACCTGCGACCTATTCATTACGAGTGAATTGCTCTACCAACTGAGCCATGTCGGCGCGGTATTAATATAGTCGCTCCGCCCCTCTTCATCAAGAAAAAAACGTTGCTAGAACAAGGGAGGACAACGCTATATGATGAAAAGGAAACGAGGAATCAACATGAAAGCTTTTATATTTGATTTGGATGGGGTTCTTTGCTCTACCGACGAATTCCATTATCTTGCCTGGAAACGGCTGGCGGACAAAGAGGGGATTCCCTTCGATAGAGGCATAAACAATCTTCTGCGAGGCGTTTCTAGGCGCGATTCGCTAGAAATAATCCTGCAAAAGTCCCCAAAAAAATACGCAGAAGAAGAAAAAGACGCGCTTTGTGACTATAAGAATTCGATCTACGTTTCCTATCTTAACAGAATGGATCCCTCATATTGCTCTGAAGAAGTCCGGAACACTCTTTCCGCGCTTAAACAGAAAGGATTCTTGCTAGCCGTTGGTTCAAGTTCAAAGAACACGCCGAAAATTCTTTCTAAGCTTGAAATCGAAGACTTCTTCGATGCGATAAGCGATGGCAATCAAATCACCCATTCCAAACCCAATCCCGAAGTCTTTCTCCTGGCGGCGAAAAAGCTAGGCGTAGAGCCAAAGGAATGCTTCGTCGTTGAAGACGCTAAAAGCGGAATTGACGCCGCTGCCGACGGAGGATTCGTCTCCATCGGCATTGGAGAGGCCGCCTTCTATAAGAAAACGATTCATCCGATAACCGAATTCAAACAGATATTGAGTCTCGTTGATTGATGGACGTTTTAAAAGCGGTCGGCATTTAACCGACCGCTTTTTTGTTGGCGTTACTTGGAAAGTTTTCTTTTGATGAACAACGCAAGGGCGACGATTTCGTGGACGACAAGAGGCATAACGGCAAGCCCGAAGACCCAAGCGTAATCGATGGGATCGTGAGAGAGAGGATAAACTTTGAAGACCTCGTTGACCCCCGGAGTCTCAATGACGAACAGCTGCAAGCCGATTCCAAGGAAGAAGGAAATCCAAAGAAGGGGATTCTTGTCTTTGAAGACACTGACGAAGGACTTCCTGGTATTGGTCATGCCAAGCATATGGAAGAGTTCGGAGAGGGAGAGGACGCAGAAGGCCATCGACTGATCGATTTCAAGATTCGTCTCATTCTCAAAGTAAGTCTGAATGGCATCCAAGCTATAGCAGCCAGCTTGCCACGCGTTGACTAAGAAGGCTACTAACGTGATGACGCCGATTAAGGCACCATAGCCAAAGGTGATGCCATAGCCGCCTTTTGAGAAAAGGGATTCCTTGGGGTCGCGAGGAGAGTCGCGCATGATATCGTCGGGCTTTTTGTCGGCGCCCAAAGCGACGGCGGGAAGCGAGTCGGTAATGAGGTTAACCCAAAGGAGGTGGATGGCGATTAGTGGGGAGGGCAAACCCACAAGAGCCCCAATAAGCATGCAGACAACTTCGCCGATGTTGCTAGAAAGCAAGAAGAGAATCGTTTTTTTGATGTTGGCGTAGATGCCCCTTCCTTCCTCCACCGCTTTTTCGATGGAGGCGAAGTTATCATCGGCAAGGACCATATCCGCAGCGCCTTTAGCGACGTCAGTCCCGGTGATGCCCATGGCGATGCCGATGTCGGCTTGCTTCAAGGATGGAGCGTCGTTGACCCCGTCGCCAGTCATCGCGGCGACGTTTCCGTTATCTTTGATCGCCTCGACGATTTGAACTTTGTTCTCCGGGGAAACGCGGGCGAACACGCGGACGGTTTCGACTTTCTTCTGGAGTTCTTCTTTGCTGCAAGCGTCGATTTCGGCGCCAGTCATGGCCTGAGAAGAATCCTCGGCGATTCCGAGCTCTTGGGCGATGGCCAAAGCGGTGTCTTTGTGGTCGCCGGTAATCATGACGGTCGTGATGCCGGCGTCTTTAAGCGTGGCAACGGCCTGCTTGCATTCCGGGCGTGGCGGATCAACCATCCCCACAAGGCCGACGAAGCAAAGGTTTTCTTCTTCGATTTGAGAGGTTTCATCCGCATGGGATATCGCTAATGCCAATACGCGGAGAGCTTTAGAAGCAAAGGCGGAGGCAGCGCTTTCGATTTTGTCTTTCCATTCTTGGGTCAGCGGCTCTTCTTTGCCGTTAATAAGAATCGATTTTGAATGGGCTAAGATTTGATCCATAGCGCCTTTGGTGTAGACCAAGCAGCCCTCATCGGTTTTCTGCTTCGTCGACATCATCTTCCTCACGGAGTCGAAGGGCAATTCGTCAATGCGAGGCGTTTCCGTTTCAAGAGAGCTCTTGCTCATGCCCATTTTATCAGCGAATTCAACCAAAGCGACCTCGGTGGGATCCCCGTAGGTCCCGCCTTCGATTTTAGCGTCGGAGCAAAGACACATGCCTTTGGCCAAAGTGGAAAGAGAGGGGTTCTGCAAGGATTCGCCTTCGTAGATGTTTCCATCTTCAAACGCGGAGACAACTGTCATCTTGTTTTGGGTGAGGGTTCCGGTTTTATCCGAGCAGATGTAGGACACGGCGCCGAGAGTCTCAACGGAAGCGAGCCTTCTGACGATGGAATTGACCTTGACCATCTTCGACATCCCCATGGCCAAGACAATCGTAACGACGGCGGTTAGACCTTCGGGGATTGCCGCGACGGCCAAAGCGACGGAATCAAGCAAAGCCTGAGGCCAGCCTTCGGCGATGCCTCCTTGAACTAAGAGATAAACGATTTTTACAGCGAGCATCACCACGACGATGCCGACGGTGAGGTAACCGAGGAATTTGGAAAGCTGAGCGAGCTTCTTTTGAAGAGGGGTGTCTTCCTCCTCGCCTTCAGAAAGCATGCCGGCGATTTTGCCGATTTCGGTGCTCATGCCCGTTCCGATAACAACACCTTCGCCATGCCCATAAACGATGGGGGTAGACATGAAGACTTCGTTCGCGCGATCGCCCACGCCGACTTCTCCTTCGCAGACAAGTTCAGAATCTTTTTGGCAGGGGACGGACTCTCCAGTCAAAGAAGATTCATTGGCTTTCAATGAGAATCCATTAAGCAAGCGAATATCCGCCGGGACGGTTCTGCCCTCTTCAAGAATCACAATGTCGCCGAGAACGACGTCTTCGGCTTTGATCGTCATTATTTTCCCATCGCGCTTGACGGTGGCGCTAGGAGAAGACATCTGCTTCAGGGCTTCGAGGGCCTTTTCGGCTTTCATCTCTTGAATGGTTCCGATAACGGCGTTAATGATGACGACCCCAAAGATGATGACGACGTCGACGAAGTCGAGCCATTCCTTTCCTTTTTCGGCTTTGCCTTGGACGATGTTAACGATGCCAAGAGCAAGGGAAATAAGGGCGGCAATGGCCAAAATGAGGGTCATGGGATCAGCGATGTTGCCCCAGAAAATCTTGTACCAAGGATCGCTTGGCTTTTCCTGGAGCTTGTTCTTCCCGTTGGCTTGCAGCCTCTTCTCGGCTTCCTGCTGACTCAAACCCGTTTCCGCATTGGTGCCGAGTTCTTGAAGGAGCGCTTCCTTCGTTTTGTTCTCGTACATAAAAAGACCTCCCTATTTGTCTTTGGAAAGGTCTTGCGATGCTAATAGCAGTGATAGCAGCCGTTTACCGGGCGCTAGGCCGGGATGTCGGAGAAACGGCTAAACGCTACTCCCCTTTGCCCAGCTATCTTAACACATCAAAGAAAAAGAAAATCAGATTCTTTTCAATCGCTCAAGCGTGAAGATGATGCCGACGCTGGCGGCGGATTCGGCTAATGGCAAAAGGAACAACACAAGCAAATTAGAAAGACTGAACGCCCCGAAATTAGTCATTATCAAGAAGTAAGAAACAAGCGCAAGGCTGACAAAGCAAGCGAAAAGTATCGACAAAATGCGAATGGGCTTGAAATAAGGGAACCCCCTTTGGTACAGAATCACGAACACATAAAGGGCGATGCCAACACCGGCTTCCCCAAATAAGAAAAGGATGTAGAACATCCCTAAAACAATGGCCAAAGGATCGCCAGACGCAAGCACGGTGACGAAAGAGAATTGCCCAAACAAAAATCTCCGAATGAAGGTAAAAGTCTCCATGGAGACGAATAAGGCGATGCCGGTATAGGCAAAATCGTCATTTCGGATATTCGCGGTCAGCAATATCAAATACATCGCGGCGTCAATAAAGAAGAAAAGAAGGGTGAGCCAATCCCCAGAGTTCCGGAAAAGGGTGAAGGAAGAGGCGATTTCGGCGTAGAGGTAATAGCCGAAAAAGCAGAGATTAGCCAAACCTAGGAAACTCACTGCCAAAATCTTGTTTTTACTCATGGGCGTATGTTAAACCTAATCGAGCCGTTTCACTATGATTAAACCCCTTTTCAAACATTCTTTACCCCCAGAAGCCAAAGCCATCCGCCAAGAGGTCTTCGTCGAGGAGCAGGGCTTCAAAAACGAATTCGATGATGTCGACGCCTCTTGTTGGCATTTGATTCTCTTTTTAAATGAAACTCCGATTTCGACGGGGCGGCTGCAGGAAATCGATCCAGAAACCTACCAAATCGGCAGAGTCGCCGTAAGAAAAGCCTACCGAGGCTGCCAAATCGGCACATACACGGTAAAGTTCCTTTGCACTAAAGCGAAAACTTTGGGGGCGAGAAAAGTCATCCTTTATTCCCAACTAGACAAAGTCGGATTCTACAAGAAGATAGGTTTCCGTGAATTTGATGATGGGGAAGTCTACCTCGACGAAGGCTGCCCCCACGTCAAAATGTACAAAATCTTAATCAGGAAGAAGGCGGGTTACCGTCCATTCTATTGAGGGCAATCTTCTCTTCAAGCATCGCGATCTCCTTTTTGAACCAGCGTTTGCCGATGGTTTCATTGAGCGCGCTGTGGGTGTCGCAAAGATTGAGGATCAAAGCTTCTTTGGTCGAAGGAAAATAAAATAAATGGAAAGGCCACATATGACGTCGGATGGCTTCTTTTTCGAGAATATTCAAAGAAAAATCCCTGCTAGCGTTAGCCAAAGCGTATTCCGCATGAAGATTAGCGTGATGCTTTGGGTGGGGCTTCACGTGCCAATCATAGAGGAAATAATCGTGGAGCAAGGCGGCGCGGACTAAGCTGCGCACATCGACTTTCCAATGCTTCTGTTTGGCTTTGACTAAGCAAAGCAAAGCAACCGCGCAAGAATGGTCGTAAACGGAGTAAGAGCCGTGCTGAGCAAAATCCTTTTCTTTTTGGAATGAAGGCGAAAGCAAAATATCGGACCCGTATTCCCAAAGCAAATCCAACGGCTTGCCCTTCACAAGACACCTTTTGGATTTTCTCTCCGCCAGTTCAACCTTCTCTTCATCGGTCATAAATCTATGTCTTTGATAAGCATGGCCTCTTGGCTTAGGGGCAAAGCGCAGAGCGCGGAACCGTTGCGGAACACTCCGGCGATGAAATCTTTTCCGTTATTCCCAAAATAAAAGCAGTCCTTTTTTTCGTAAGGGTTAAGGCTGAGGCTTTCCAGTTCCACATAAGAATCGAAGCACAGCGAATGATGCCCGATGGAGCGTTCCTTCGCAGAAAGAAGAATCTTCCATTCTTTGCCATTCTCGACAAAAGACGGGCTTTCTGCAAGGGAAACGAATTTCGGAGAGGGATCAAAAATCATGTACCCCCTATCGCCTTTCTTGTTATAACCCAGCCCGATAACGACCCCATAAGCCTTGCTGCGGGCCTGAAGCAAAGCCAAAGGGTAATTGGCGTTGCCGGCCTCATCGCTTAAAACATCCAATGGGAAGAATATAGCCTCGCACCCCGCTTTGGCAGCGTAAGGCAAACGCGAGAGAACAGATAGAAGCGCCCGTTCTCTTTCCTTCAGCATATTTGGCAGAGCAACTAAGGCAATCTTCATACGGGAAGATTATATGCTTAAGCGCGAAGACGAAAAGGAGACAATGGCATATAATTGCCTCCATGGACCCCATTACAAAGAAAAAAATCTCTATCGTCATTCTTGCGATCACTTTGCTTGCAGAAGCTTTAGGGCTAAGCATCGCCTTCTTAACGGAGCCGCAGCCATACTTATATTTCACCAATATTGGAAACGCATTTTACGCGCTCGCCGTCTTCTTAGCTTTGATCGCCCAAATTGTCGCGCTAGCGAAAAAGGAGCAGCTTCCCCGCTGGGCTTTTATCTTTCATTACACAGGAACCGTATGCGAAGTCTTGATCCTATTGACCGTGTGCCTATACCTAGTTTGGTTTCAAGGCCCCAAGACCATCTATGAAGGCAGTTTCGTTTTTTTGCATCTGCTTTGCCCCTTATTGGCCATTGGGAACCACTACTTCTTTTTGGGCAAATCGAATTACAAATTCTCCGATGGGGGATACGGAATAATTCTCCCCGCTTTATATGCCGCCACGCTAATTCCTTTATCCGCGGCCAACATCGTCACTCCCCCTTATCCGTTTTTGGATTTCCAAGCGAATTCGTGGTGGCTTACTTTGCTATACGCAATCGGGTATTTGGCCATCATTTGGCTTGTCTGCTACGCCTTGATTCGATATGCGGAAAAGACACAAAGAATAACCGAAAAGGAATAAACGTTTCGCCCAATAGCGTATAGCCCCCCCAAAAAAAGGGCCCTTTTCGTTAAATAAAGCCTCGCAAAATTCAATGTCAAAAAGAGAAGAAGAAGGAAATTGCGGCTTTTTGCATGGATAAATAGTTCACTCCGCTTTGCGCGTATCCGTGCGGATGTAGCTGCGGTCACGGCTTTTGACGATGCCGATGGTGGTATCAACGTACGGCATCAAAATTTTGGCGTTGTTGCTAGGCAAACCGATGATAAGCTGAATGGAGAGGTCGTTGAAGTAAGACATCGTCGCGGAGATACGGGAAGCGTCCATCTTGTTGAAAGCCTCGTCGAGGATGACGATGCAGCCCGCCTCTTTGTCAAAGCTCCCCTCGTGAACGATTTGGTCGAAGGAAGCGGCGATGATGACGTAGAAAGGAGTCTGCGTTTCGCCTCCGGACTTACCGCGAGAAATCTTGGAGAAGAAAGAGATCTCGCCATGGCGGTTGGTGATCTGAATATCGTAGTTCATGAACATACGATAGTCGGTGTAAAGGCGGAGAAGCTTCTCTTGCTTCTCATCGCCCGGAGTCGCCGTTAGGCGATTGAAGAGATCCTTCATCAAAGCCGAATCGTTCGAATCGAGCGAATCGAGGAAGAGATCTTTTGAGGAAATGTCGTCTTTGGAGGTGAAGATGTCGTAATAAGGCCCGAAAGAGGGGTCTTTGCTCCTAGCTACGACAAACTGATAGACTTCGCCGTCATTGCCGAAGGGCTTATCCGCGAGGACTTTGTTGAGTTTGCGAATATTGGCCCTTTCATCAAGGATGTGTTTGCGAATTTGGGCGATGTAGTTTTCCTTAAAGGCCGTAGCGCATTCGGCTTGGGCCCTTTCTAGATCCTTCTTAAATTGCCCCAGCTCACGTCCGACGACCTTGTTGTGCTCGGCGAGGAAATCGCCAATATTTTCAAGTGACGCCGCCGAATCGAAGCGGAATTCATTGATGTAGGTGGCCATCGCCGAGATAATCGCCCTTTCCAAAGAGGCGATTTGGGGATTGAGGGCCAAAACCTGACGATTGACTTCGCTTGGAGACAACGAGCCGTTCTTTTTGGCGAATTCCTCGAGTTTTTCGGCGACTTTGGGGTCATTAATTTTAGAAGAAAGCTCTTCTTGGCTTTCCTTGAGTTGAGCGTCAAGTTCGGAGATTTGGCGCTTAGCCAAATCAATATCGGCATTAAGTCTTGCTTGGCGAGTCAAGGATTCGTCGCGTTGGCGTTCAAGCTCGGCTTTCTCAGCGGCGTAATTCTCACCCGAGCCATGGCCGCCTCCTTTCGAAGCGAGCTCGAGTTTCTCTTTTTCAATCGAGAGGGCGTCGCTGCGCTTAAGCAATTCGGCGTATTGCCTCCAATAGTTTGGGGAATCAAGGAGCTGTTTTCTCTTTGAGTCAGAAGCCCGGTTGAGCTTAGCGCGGACCTCAGACACGTTGGAGGTGAGCTCATTGACGAGCTCGGTCGATTTCTTCACTTCTTCCGACAAAGAAGAGAGCTGTGCGGAATAAGCCCCTTTGCCAATGTAAGGGGTAGCGTAAATCTCGGGACGGGTAGAGCGGGCGGCCTTATTGCGGTAGACCATGACGGTCCGGGTGATCGAAGCGTCGTAGTATTTGAGCTCTTGCTCGGAATCAACGCAGACGATGTCGCCCAAAACGTAATTGACGTACCGCTGGGCATCAGGGTCGTCGGTGACGACTTTGCTAGCCAAAGAGTTCGGCTTAGCTTGCCTATCGTCGAGCTTGGCGACATTGACCAAACCGATGGAATGGATGTGATATTCCTTTTTGTTTCTTTCGTAGATCGAGAGGGCCTTATCGTAATATTCCTCTTTGACGAAGAGGTCGAAGCGCCTGGTGTTGAGATAGCCCTCAACAGCGTTCCTCCACCCCTCCTCTCCCGGAGCGATGTCGATAAGCTCGCAGAAAGGATGGACCTCAATATCATGACCCTCCTCTTCAAGGAAGCCCCGATGAATCAATTTCATAAGGGTCGTCGCGTTGTAATCGTATTGGGGCAAGCCGCGGCGAAGCGCATCGAGTTTTGTTTGCAAACCTTGCTGCTTTTGTTTCGCTTCATTAAGCTGAGCCCATCGAAGCCCCATCGCGTCGCTTAAGGCATCCCTGCGGCTTTCAAAAGCCTCATCGTAAGTCGAAAGGGCGGACTGGAACCCAGAGAAGTCCTCCGATTTGATGAAAGAGGCGAAATCGGCTTTAAGGGAAAGGGAGCGGGCAAGTTCGCTCTCTTCGAGGATGGAACGGTTAAATTTGGAAAGATTTGGCATCAAAGCGTCGATGGCTTTCTGGTTTTCGTCCATCGCGCGTTGGTTTTCCTCAAGAGCTTTGTACCAATCTTGTCCCGACAAAGCGAAGAGTTTGTGCTGAACGTCCTCGATTTGGGAAACCAATAGGCTGCGCTTATCGATTTCATCCCCGATAAGAGCGGTATTCGTTTTGATAAGAGCCTGCAAAGAGGCGATCTTCTTTTCGCAAGAAATCTTATTTTTTCTGACGTTTAAGGCCTGAAGGAGGGACTTTTGCAAGGATTTCTCTTCATAATCCGAATTCATGCCGACGATGGATTCGAGTTGTTCTTTCTTCTTTTCATCGATTTCGACGTCCTTGCGGATTTCCATGTAAGAATGGATGGAGGCGCGGATGGAAGCGATGTCTACATTATGCTCAGGGAGCAAGAAGTCGAAGACGAAGTCGTTGACCTCGCGGATGGGCTTAAAGGCAATGGCTTTGGGGAGAAGCTCGTAATATTTGTTGCTGGCTAGGCCAAGAGCCCTTGCGATTTGGGTTTTGATTTCGGTCTTGGTCCCTTTCACGGGGACGAAAGAACGCTCCCCGAAAAGCAAAGAAGACCTCTCTTGGAGAAGCTTGGCGTTGACGGCCTTCTTCTTATCGCCATCTAGGACGAAGTAAAGTTCATCGTTAATGTGCCCGCCACGAATCAAATAGAAGGATTGATCGGCTTTTGGGGCGGCGTCGCGAATCTCAAGCGCGCAGCCTAGAATCAGCGAATTTCCAGAGGGATCGGCGAACTCTAGGGCGACATGGGAAATCAAATTGGGTCCCGGGCGAAGACATTCGCGCCCTTCCGCGCCGATGGTTCCCCTCATGTAAGTTTCGACAGAACGGGAAGTCTCGTCGGTGGCGGCAAGGTTGAATTTGCTGCTCCCGCCAGCCAAAACGAAATAAAGAGCGTCGAGCATTGAAGACTTGCCCGCCCCGTTTTCGCCAGTGACGAGGATGTTGCCAGAGACGGGAATGATGTTGTCGTAGAAGCTCTGCCAATTGATGAGCTTGATAGTATTAAGCTTCTGCATTGTCTTTGCCTCCTTCTTCCTTCTTGCTGAAAGCAGCAAGCTCCGCAGCGATCAAATCGATGTCGTTTTGCCCTAGCACGACAAGGATCGTGGGCAAAATGACCATGCGCGTCGCGGCTTCAAGCTTCGTACCCTTGAATTCGACGACTTTGCTCCGGCGAAGCTTCTTCAGGGAGAGATCGTATTCGGTCATGCGCTTAATGGGGTGGAAGATATTGGTCTGGTTCACCTTTTCGACGAGTTCCTCAACCGTGATGGTGTTGTCATCGGCCGAGGCTGCGGTTTTGGAATTCTCGTAGTATTTCAAGCGGAGAAGCAGCAGCAAGACGGTCTCGAATTTGTTGAGCCTAACGCGGGAGCGGTCCTCTTCGGTGGAAATGTAGAAGAAGCCGCGCTCTTGATCGAACTCTAGCGTGTAATCGGTCAAGGCGAAGTAAGAGGAGAATAGGCTTCTGCGCTCCTGCACGAAATAGAAATCGTAAGCGTCGGTTTTTTTGTTCTTCAAAATGAAGGTATCGTTAAGGAACTTCGAAACGACGCGGGCGAATTCTTGCTTCTCGCCATCGCCCATGCGCTTATATTCGCTGACAAAGGATTCAGCGGTCTCGTTTTTATCTGCCATGGTGTTTCTCCTTCTTCTTCAATTGGAACTCTTCGAGCTCATGCCCAACCCTGATATAGCGGTCTTCTTTGAAATCGAGCGCGTAATCCAAGCGGCGGTCTTGGCTGATGAGCTGCATCATCATGAGCATGATGAGGTCGCCTTGGTTCTCCGTGGGGATTTCGGTCGAGGGCATTTGCTGATTCTCACCTAATAGCGATAGCGCCTTGGCGTTGATGTTTTCTTTCGAATACGGATCTTCGCCGAAGATTCTGTCCAATCCGTTAGCAACCTCCCCTTCATCTCCTTCCGGAACCGGGATTTCCACGGCGACGGGTTTATCCCTTTGGAAGCGCGGAGAGGAAAGGCTTCTAGCGTCGATGATTCCCGAAGATTCGATCTTCACAAGGTTCTCAAAGGGGTAGTCTTCTGGAATGTCGGATATCGCCTTGAGGCAATCGTTGATGCGCCCGGTCACGTCCTTTGTGGAAGTGAGGAGGAAGTCTAGGCGGGCTTTCGTCGAGGAAAGGTATTTCGCGTTTTGGGCGTCGAGGACGTCAAGGTACTTCTCGATTCCCTCGAACGAGGATATGACGTATCCCGCTTCGTCGCGGATTTCGTTTTCTATGGCTTGGTAACGCTCTTTGGTGAGGTCCTTGACATCTTCTGTAACCACGGAATTGGCAACCATTTCTTCCATGTGGTCGCGGAGCAAGTCGCGGAGGATGGCGATGATTTGGGAAGAATAACGAGAAGGGTTGTCCCTCATCCTGAGGTTATTGAAAACACGCAGAATGACCTGATTTTGATATTTGCCAACAAGCGTTGAGAGGATATCCCTTGGGGATAAGTTGGGATTGTCCATGAGGGCATCGAGGAATTCCTTAATTTCGCTAGAAAGGCGAGAAAGGGAATTCATGAGCTCTTTCGTCAAACGGTAAACCTGCTGCAAAATGGCCGTGGATTTAGAAATATCAAAGCTCTTCAAAGTCGAATAGATAACGTAAACGTACCCCGTATACTCAAGAGGCTTTTCGGCCCTTTCGGTATAGTTGACCAAAAACTCCATCGTGGCTTTGCCCGCGGAGGTGAAAGACACAAGGGCGTTATAGCCGCCCAAAGATTCTTCGTTTATCCAGCCGAAGTTGCGGAACTGACGGAGCTTGACTTGGGCTTTGTCCCTAGCGCTGCGCTTAGAAATGTCGCCGCCCTCGCCATCGTCTTTGACCTCGCCGCTATGGTCTTCCAAGAAAGCCACCAATGCGCCGACGGCCTCTTCCTTCGGAATGAAGTCCCCGTAATCGATGGAGCCAGACAAATGATAAAGAATGCGGAGCAATTCAAAGTTGCCCCTTTTGTCCTCGGAGGTAAGGACGGAGAACATTTTGTCGTTGATGCTGTCAAAAAGGCTATCCATGAAACCGTACCATTATGCCACGCAGCCGCCCACCACGCCACCTTTTCTACAAAGTAGAAAGGGCGAGTAGACGCTCACTTCTTGTCCGAGGCGTTTTTAGCCTCCGTAAGCAAGCGGTCGAATTCCGCCACAAAATCGCTTCTCATGCTCCTGCTAAGAGTAACCAATGCGACTAAACCCGTATCTTTCAAAGCCTCGTAAGAGCGCAGGAAGTCGTTGCTATCTTTGCTTTGGTTGGGGACGTCTATTTGATTTGGCGAACCTAGAAGGATCATTTTGCAACGTTGCCCGATTCGCGTCAGCAGAGTGTGCAGTTCATCGAAATTCATGTTTTGCGCTTCGTCGACGAGGATAATGCAATCCGAAAAGCTGCGCCCCCTCAGGAATTCCGGAGCCAAGGGAATGATGTCGCTAGGCAAATGCTGATAAGCGTAAGGAAGGGCTTCTAGAAAAGGGCTGCACTCCTTTTTCGGTCGGGGCTGTTTCAAAGAAGCGCCCTTCTCCGCCCGGGTCTTCTCCATAAGGCGAGAATAGTTATCCAATAAGGGCCCCAAGTAAGGGGCGTATTTGTCCTGCTCCGTCCCTTTTAAATACCCCAGGCGGTGCCCCACTTCCACGGGTTC
This sequence comes from uncultured Bacteroidales bacterium, assembly GCA_963650805.1. Lineage (GTDB taxonomy): Bacteria > Bacillota_I > Bacilli_A > RFN20 > CAG-826 > Alloenteromonas. The sequence continues at coordinate 107,665 of CAVJMG010000004.1, read as the reverse complement.
GCGGACGTAATAGACGGTTTTATATTTTTTCTCTGAAGCTTTGCCTCGAGTCAAAGACAAGGCTCCCGCTAAGGAAGCAAACGTTTTGCCCGTGCCCGCCTCCCCAAGGCAATAGACCACAGGAAGAACCTTGGGATCGAGTCGGATTAGGCGGATAAGTTCCCTTTGCTCAGGGTTATCGCCGAATTCGAAGCCGAAGAGATTATAAGAAGACGCGCTCATTTCTTTGCCCCTTTGATGTCAACATTATAAAGAAGTGCCAAATAAACTTGAGGGGGAGGATAATGGTTTCATGAACAAAAAAGTCATTGAAGAAATTCGAAAAGTCAATCGCGAGAGGGATTGGGACCAATTTCACACGGGAGAGAATCTAGCAAAGTCCATCGTCATCGAATCCGGCGAATTGCTCGAAGTCTTCCAATGGAGCGACGAGCCAAAATCCCTAGATAAAGTCAAAGAGGAGCTCGCCGACGTCTTAGCCTATTGCTACATGATGGCGGATCGCTATGGCTTAGATCCCGATGAGATCGTTTTGGAAAAATACAAGAAGAACGAAGAAAAATACCCCGTCGAGAAATGCAAAGGAAGCGCGAAAAAATACGACGAATTGGATTCTTGATCAAAGAAGACCGCCCATCATATCCAAAACGACGAAGACAACGGCTATCGCGCAAAGGATAAAACACGTCGCAAATAGGAAATAATCAAGAATTGCGCTTTTTTTCGTGGGTTTTAAGTAGAAAAACACGAAGATAGCCTCCGCGGGAGAAGCTATAATGAAAGTGTATCTAAGCCTATCCAAACCCGGGGAAAGCTTTGGCGAAGCAAAATAGGCTAAAGCCACGGCAGCCTTCCACACGGCATCCGCAAGCAGGATGCTTCTAGCGTTAGCGGGCCCTCTTTCGTCTCGCCCGAACCAAACATAGATATGGGCAAGCACCAAAGCCAAGGATGCGCCGAAAGGGATCAAAGAATAGAAAGAGGCGTAAGTAGCGGGAATCCCAGAATAGCAATAAAGCAAAACGAAGGCGAAAAGAATCAGAACAGTAGGCAAGGCAATCCCGAAAATCAAATAGCAAAACCACGCGTTCTTTCCCCAGGAGCGGATCCGCGAATTCTTAATCTTCTCGCCTAAAGGAGGCAAAGAAGAGTCGGAGGTTTCGCCAAATAAGGCACGAAGCGCGGGGTCATGGCTTTTAACGGCGATCTTATGGGCTTTTGGAGAACGCAAAAGGTCCTCAAGCAAGGGTGCGAAGCGAATGGAAAGGGCGTCATTAAGATGGTCCTTGATGAACAAAAGAGGTTTGCTCATAGCTTCGAGGTTCCCTTTTTTGCCCCGAGTCTTGTTCAAATTTTCAAGCATCGTCGCGATTCTTCTAGGTTCCATGCCCAAAGCGATTGAGGAAGAAAGAAGCCGGACCTTGTTCTCAAAGCTTAAAGGTTTGGTCGCGTTAGCGGCGATAAGGAAACGCCCTTTATCTAACCCGGGCAAAGACAGCAAATGAGCCATAACCAAAAAGGACAGCTCATCCCCTTTTTGGACGTTCTCGACATATAGTTTAACAGAGGCGCGATATTCCTCTTCCCCGCTTTCAATGGCTTCGGATTCGCAGAAATACAGCTTCATCTCATTCTCGTCGTAAGCGTAGCGGAAAGGGATGAAGCCGATTTTCTCTCGCGGGAAGAGATCGCGCAGCCTAAACAAGGTCAAAGCATCCTCAAGCGACCTTTCCTTGACGAAGCTCATGCGGCCCAAATCGTCATAGCAAGGCATTATGGAGGCGAGGAAATGGGCCTTTTTATTCGCCGTGCCTTCGCTTTCTTTCGGGTCGTCTTCAAGAGAAAGACGCCAATAAGGCAAATAGGAAAGGAAGACGCCAAGGCTAATGGGGCGTTTGGAAAGCTCAAAGGCGGATAATTCATAAAGGAATCCCTTCGACTCGTCGATTAGGAAATCCTTATAGGAATCCCTCTCTAGCCCGGAAGGCAGCGCTAAGCACCGCTGATAGTGTTTTTCGGCCTCTTCTTTTCTAAGGTGTTCGCCCTCTTCTTCCAATTTCCGCCCATAAATAGAGGTGACGCGGCAAAGTAGCCAAGGGCGAATGAGATCCGCCTCTTTTTCGACTTCAAATTGGAAATGCCCACGATGCTCAAGGGTTTTCGGACGATAATGGAGAATGAATTCTATGGCGTCTTTGAAGCGTTTCTCCTCGACCAGGGATTCGATTTTGTGAAGGGCTTCCTCCCACCCGCTTTCATAGGCCATGATTTCGTAGAGAGATTCATCGTTGGCCAATTTGAGTTTCTCGCTGGATTCAAGACGCTTTTTAAGGCGGGCGAGTTCAACGTTTTGCTTTTTTAAAGCGGCTAAGGCAGTTTGGGTTTTGGGAAAAGAAATCTCCGGGTCGAACACCGGCAAGGAGTCGTCTTTCTCCGAGACGAGCAAAGACGGAAGCGTATTCAAAAAATTAGAGTCCATCGTTTTCGCCCGCCTCAATTTTAGCTAGTTCGGAGGCTATTTCGTTTCGCTCGGCTTCGAATTCATTAAGAAGCTTCTTGGCATAATGATCGAGCTCATCGGCCCTTTTTTTCAGAATCTCCTTGGAGGTTTCCCCAATGAGGCGATTGCGTTCAGCCATGGTTTTTGCAAAAGCGTTATCGTTCATCGGCCGTCCCCCAAATTAAGCGTCCTATAGGCAAAAGCTAGCGACCTCGTCGCCTTCTCATCGCTATAGGCGGAAGCTTTCGTCTTTTCTATGGTTCCGATTTCTTCTATCAAAGCCACTTCGCGTTTAAGCTGCTCGAGAACAAGGGCTTGCTTATGGATTGTTTCATTAAGCTTTTTGGCCATCTTTTCATCGAGCTCGGCGCAGGAAAAAGCAAACTCATCTTCAGGTTTCATCTTATTTTCAGCGATAGCTTTTTCCGTTTCCATTTCCGTCTATAAATTTTCTCACTTTAGGAATATTCGTTCAAGATTTGCGAAGAAATCAAAGCTTAGGCCTTGTTCCCCCAAGGATTAGCGATTCCTATTCCCGAGCCCCCTAAGGCCTTGGATTTAGCTTCTTCGATATCGTTCTCGTCGAAGGCGCCGACTAAATAAAGGTAATCCCCAAATAAAATTCCATAGGCAAAAAGGAAACTGCCGGAAATCCTTTCCGGATATTGGGAAACGTTTTTAAGCAATTCAAGGCATCCGCGAACTTGTTTCAGAAGGTCTTCGTATTTTGCATCGGCCTTCCCGTTAGCGCGTACAAAGCCGTCGATAAGCTCCAAAAGATCGGTCTCCCCCATGCTATTTCCTTCCCTCTTTGACCGAACGATTTCGATTTGAGCGGTAGAAAGATAGCCATCGGCAACGAAATCCGAAATCTCAGGGGACTTTTTTTCCTCATTCATAAGCAGACCTCCTCCCCATCATTTTAGGGGAACGTTCAATTCAATCAAGGTTTTCGCTTCCTCAAAGAGGAAGGAATTTCTCCGCGGCGTCTAAGACATCTTCAAAACAGCGGAGCGTCGCGTCTGGGGAAACGGCTTTCCCAAAACCGTAAGAGGCGTGGAAAAAGGGGATTCCCGCGATGCGGGTCTGCTCTTCGTCCCCCGCGGTGTCGCCAATGTAAGCGGCTCTTTTAACGCCGAGATTCTCCATCAAGATTCTAATGGAGACGTTTTTCGGGGCGTGAGTATCGCCATAGCAAAGATGACCGGAGAAAAGGCTCTTGTCCTCTAGGCAATTCAAGTAATCTTCGATGTAGCCTTTTTGGCAATTCGACATAATCAACAAGACGTATCCCTTCTTTTTCAGCTTTTGAAGCGTCGTAATCTCGTTTTCGAAAAGCTTGCCCGGGTGGTTTGAAAGATATTCGATTTCGTATTCAAAGGCATCTTTGGCCCAAAGCTTCCCGAGTTCGGGGTTGGGGGTCATTTTGGCAATGTTTTCAGCGATTTGCTCCATCATCAAGCCCATTTGGGCTTTCACCGCGTCTTTGTCCAAAACAAAGTCTTCCCCAAAGTACTTTTTCCCGGAGATACTCCAGGATTCTGCGACGACTTCGGTGGAGTCCCAAAGAGTTCCGTCCAAATCAAATATAAGAGCCATCTTTTCCATAACGGCGGAATTATATGTTTTCAAGGTTTTTTCCGCTACTAATCTCCCATTTTCTTTGTTATAACAAACACCGATGGATTCGCTGTGGAACGATTTGAATACCGACAACCTCGCCTTAAGCGACGAGCTTTCTGCGCCCGGAGTCTATGAAGTCGGAAAAGAAACCGCCTACGCAAGGTCGAAAGCGATTAAGGCAGTCACTCTATCCGTATCCACGCTGCTTATCGCGGCTGGAGGGGTCCTTGAAATTCAATCCTTCAACCCCTTCATCACAGGGCTTCCAGAGATCTCAGAGTCCTCATACGTTTATGAGGATGGGGTTCTCACTTACAATTTCACCATCGCGAACAAAGGAAACTATTCGATCTTGTTCTATGTGCAAGCCGAAAAAGCCAACGAACCCCTTTATAGTTCTGACGTCTCTACTCCAAATCATTATGAGGGGGTCATAAAGAATATGAAAATCGGAGTTTCCTATAAGGGCCATTGCAAAATCAGCAACGGCTTCGACTACGAAAGCGATCAATGTCTATTTTCCATCGACGAGAAAGGAGCCTTGTTATGAAAAAGCCCATCAAGAGAGAACCCACCCCAGAAGAACTTTCTGGGGGCAAGCCAAACCCTGGTAAGAAAGAATCCGCTCAAACAAGAAAAAGAATCAAAGAAGATAAAAGCTGGTGGAGCAGCAAAACGAAAAATCAAAAAAGAAGCTTCATCATCTCCTGCTCCTTCTTTGTATGCATTTTGCTGTTCATCTTCCTTTGGATATACGCGGGCGACCTTTTTGGCAAAGACGGAGCCGTTTGGGCGTTTGGCTATAAAAAAGACGGGGAAAGCACCTACGCTAACGGTTGGGAATATCTCGGCGAAAAGCTCGCCAATAGAGGGCAGGCCTGGCTTATTACCTTCTCCGCCATCGCCGTCGCCTTCTTCTGCACTTTCCTCTGCAACTTCTTGATCGGGCTATTCACTTGGAAAGGGAAGCGCAGCAAAACCATCGGCTCGCTCATCAAAAGCTTAGTCAGATACGTCGCCATCATTATTGCAATCGCCGTCATCTTAACGGCTTGGGGAGTCAACGTCGCTTCAATTGTCGCTAGCTTAGGCGTGTTGACCTTGATTATTGGCTTAGGGTGCCAAAGCCTTATAAATGACGTTGTGGCCGGCTTATTCATCGTCATCGACGACTTCTATGACGTCGGGGACATCGTCATCATCGACGGTTTCCGCGGAGTCGTGGTGGACATTGGATTGAAATCCACAAAGCTCGAAGATGACGGTAGCAATATCAAGGCCATCAACAATTCGACCATAACAACCGTGACAAATTTAACTCGCGCGCCAAGCCTCATTACCATCTCCGTTCGGGCTTCCTACAATGAAGATATTGACCACGTCGAAGCGATAATCGCTAGGGAGTTGCCGAAAGTAAAGGAGAAAATCCCCGCTTTGACGATGGGCCCGGAATACCGCAGCATCAAAGCTTTCGACAACGCGGGGATAGAATTCTTCTTCATCGCTAGGTGCAACGAGGAAGACCGTTTCCAAACCACCCGCGACTTAAACCGTGAACTCTACCAGATGTTCGTCAAAAACGACATCCTTATCTCCTACGATCAAATCGTGGTCAACCCACCCGATCCAAGACGGCAAAAGGCGACGAAGCAAGAAAGCGAAATCGCCGAGAAAATGGATTCTTCCTATCGCCAAGTCAAAAAAGACGAAAAGAAGAAAACCATCATCGAAAAAGCCAAAGAATCCTGGTCAAAAGCCAAGGAAGAGAAGTGATTTTCAAAGAAGGCTGTCTAAAAGTATTTCGGTTTTGCGGAAATATTTACGTTTTTTCTTCGAAAGATGGCCTTTTGCAAAAACCATTTTAATGTCATTTAAAGCTTTAAGATTCTCGAGAGGATTGCTCCTACAAACAACCAAATCGGCGTCTTTCCCAACCGCGATGGATCCTTTTTGGTTTTGGATTCCAAGAACCTCGGCGTTGCCTAATGTGCCCGCTCTTAAAGCCTCCAAATTCGAACAGCCCACGGCCTTTTGGAAGAAAAGCAATTCCCTCCACATTGTCGAATGCAAGGCAAAGGGGCAAGAAGCGTCGGTTCCAAGGCCCAAGGGAATGCCTTGCTGATAGCAAGTCTTCGCGCTGGAAGCGATTCCGGAATAGACGATCTGAGTCGCTTTTATTTGGCTAGGGTCATATTTGGAATCTTTAACAGGCAAGGCCACCGTCGGATAAGAGGGCGAGAAAGTCGCGACGATGCGGCTTGATGAATTAAGTAGCCTAGAAACCATCGCGTTATTTAAAGGGGCTCCATGCTCTATGGTGTCCACTCTCGCTTGCAGGCAAAGCCATACGGCTTCGCTATTTTCCGTATGAGAGGAAACTTTAAGTCCGCGCTCATGGGCTTTTTTGGTGACAAAAGCGATCTCCTCATAGCTCATGCGGGTATCACAGGGGCTATCCGCGCTCAAAGAATCCATGACTCCGGAGGTAGCCATGATTTTGATCCAATCGCAGCCTTGTTTGATGTTCTCTTCAATTTGGGCAAGATATTCGCCTTCGTTTGCGCAACCGACGGAAATCGTGCCCACTCCATGCCCGGTTGGGCTGGTCAAGGCATAGCCGGAAGTCAAAACGGTAGGGCCTAAAAATTTTCCCTCATTGATTTGATTTCTAACCCAAATGTCTGAATAACGGATGTCACCCAAACAGCGAATCGTCGTAATTCCGGCGCGAAGAGCTTGCTTGCAAGAGGATTTTGCCGCGTGATGGAGATAGACCTTCCCAAAGAACGTGGGGATGATTTTAACAAGTCTTTCTTGGCTTTTCCCTTTGCTTGCTATGGCCTTTTTAGGGACGCCATTACCAAAGAGGTGACAATGCGCATCGATCAAGCCGGGACAAAGATAGCCGCCTTTTAAATCGATGGTCTTCTCTCCCTTTCCAGCGCTTATGCCACTGCCGAAAGACTCAATGATTCCATCTTTGATCCTTACGCAGGCGTTGGGGAGGATTCTCCCCCCATCCACGTCGATCAAGTTTGCGTTTTTCAAAAAATAGGAATTTCTTTTCTTCATAGAACAATTGTTATCCAGACGAAAAGAATTACAATCTATTTCAAATCAGGCAAAGCGAATATGGATAACAATTCACGTCTAAGCAAATACGACCCCCGAGTTTTTAACGGCATCTGCCATCGAGGACTCCATGGAGGAGGAGTAACCGAAAACGGCTTGGAGGCTTTTAGAAAAGCCATTGAGGCCAACATGGCTTTCGAGCTCGACGTCCATTTGACCTTGGATAATCAGCTCATCGTCTGCCATGACGACGATTTGCTCCGCACCACCGGAAAGCCAGGTATCATTGAAGAGCTCACCAGCGAGGAGATCGAAAAATCCTACCGCCTTGCAGACGGTGAAAAGGTCCCGCTATTTTCCGAAGTTCTCGCGTTGAATCAAGAAAGAGTTCCCATTGTCGTCGAGCTTAAGGTCCACAAGGCCAATTACAAACCCTTGAGGAAAAAAGTCACGGAAGAGCTCTCCTCCATCAAAAACGAGAAATCTATCGTTTTGATTTCTTTTGATCCGAGGGCGTTGCTAGGAATCGGCAAGCGTTTCCAAAGGCAGCTTTTGGTGTGCAAAGAATACGAATGGACTTGGAAGTTACGCCACCACTATGACGCCGTGGACATCGAGCAAACCCTCGTAAACCAAAAGAAAGTGCAGCAGTATCGAAAAGGGGGCGGCGTCATCAACGTATGGACGATTGAAACCCCCGAACAGCTACGAGCCGTTAAAGACGGGGCTGATATGGTGACTTTCCAACTCTTCGACATTAAGAAAGAGTTGGATCGTTAATCCTTTTTCAAAGAATCCATGATTTCAAAGGCGGCCAAGCGGCCGTCTTTTATGCATGAAGCAATATTCTTGGGCCCTAGGAAACAATCTCCGGAAGCGAAAGCGCGGTCGATATTCGTCTTGTGGCCTTCGCCGACGCTGATATTCATTCCGAGATTGCTGAAATCGGCTTTTTGCCCGATGGCGGGAACAAGGAGATCGCAGTCAATTAGGTAAGAAGAATCGGGAACCTCATGGAAAGAAGCGCGGCCAGAGGCGTCTTTCTCGCCAAGTTCCATCTTCACCAAATTCAAGCCAACCACTTCGTCGTTTTCGTTTTTTATCAAATCTTTGACGTTGTTTAAGAAAGCAAATTTCACGCCTTCATTTGAAGCTTCTTCGACCTCGCAATCATTCGCGGGCATTTCTTTTCTAGACCGGCGATAGACCAAAGTGACTTCTTTGCCTAATTTTCTTAAGCTTCTAGCGCAGTCCATGGCAACGTTCCCGCCGCCCCAAACGACGCAGGTGGAATATTCACCGTAGGCTTCGCCATCGATGTTAATTTTATAAAGCAGCTCCAGCCCGGGAACGAAGCCCTTATTCGCTTTGAAAGATGGGAGGTTTTCTTTGCTCGCGCCAAGGCAAAGTAAAACGGAATCGAATTTGGACATGACGTCTTTAAGAGCTAAATCGGAACCGATTTCAACGCCAAAATGGAAATCGACGCCTAGCGCCACGAGGTCTTGATGGATTTTCTTTAAAGGGGCTTTTGAGAAACGGTGGCTTGGAATGCCGGTATAAATCGCGCCGCCCAAAGCGGTTTCCTTTTCAAAAACCTCTACTTCAAACCCTTCTTTCGCGAGGAACCAAGCCGCAGAAAGCCCCGCAATTCCGGCTCCAATTATTGCAATCCTTCTATTATTTGAAGCTTTTCTGCTGAGATCTCTAGGGCAAGAAGAAGCAATGAAGCTCTCAATGGAAGGGATTTCGACCGCCTTCCCCCTGATGCCTTTTACGCAGTGCCCTTGGCATTGCCTTTTGTGGTCGCAAAGAGCGGAGGTGATTTCGGGAAAAGGGTTGACCGAGTAAAGGACGGTGGCGGCTTGACTGAGGTTGTCGCCTTTAACCTCAGCGATGAAATCGCGAATCAAATTTCCTACTGGACAACCACTTTGACAAAGGGGCTTAGCGCAGCTTAAACACTGTTTGGCTAGTTCTTTTCCTTCCATAAATACTCCTCGTTGCTGTTGGATTATATCGCTAACAAAAGAAAATTCTATCTAGGCATGCAAACGCCTCCTTTCCCTTTCGCCCGTTCTTAGGGGAAAAGATATAATACTGCCCGTTTTTATGGTCTTGTCCCTTGCAACTTTCCTTGTAACCATATCGCTCATGCTTGCCTCGATAATCTGGAAGCCAACGCTAAAGATAGGCAAGCTCTCATTCCAAACGTTCTGGATAGCCCCTTTATTAGGTGCCTCATTTGCCTTGGCTAGCTTGCAGATTGATTTCTCTAGCCTTTTGCCAAGCCTATTCGAAGGGAAAATGAATCCGATAAAAATTCTTGTTCTATTTATCTCTTTATCCATGATTTCGATTTCGCTAGATGAGCTCAATTTCTTCAATTATCTTTCTTCAAAAGTACTCAAAGCGTCTCAAGGAAGCCAATACAAAATCTTCTTTGCCCTTTATTTTCTCGTGGCCGTTTTAACCATTTTTACTTCCAACGACATCGTCATCTTGTCCCTAACCCCCTTCATCATTTCCTTTTCCAAAAAAGCCAAAATCAACCCCATACCCTTTTTGATATGCGAATTCGTAAATGCGAACACCTATTCTATGCTTTTATCGATCGGGAACCCCACGAACATTTATTTAGCGGGCTCGGAAAACATCAGCTTCGCTTATTACCTATCTAAAATGTGGCTGCCTACATTCTTGGCTGGGCTAACTACTTTAGGGGCTATTTTGTTGCTTTTTAGGAAGGATCTTCGCAAACCCGTAGAAAGAATCGAGCTCGAAGATGCCGCCTTGAAAAGCAAAAGCCTCGTCATTGTCAACCTCGTCATTTTATCGGCGACCACAATTCTTTTAGTCGCGTCAAATTACATCGCCCTGGAAATGTGGTTGATTTGTCTCGCTTCTATGGTTCTCCTATCCTTCGTCTTGCTAGGCTATTCCATCAAGCTTAAGGACAAAAGCTATCTGATAGAGCCCTACAAGCGATTGCCGTACAACCTTATTCCTTTCATTTTATCGATGTTCATCCTCGTGCTTTCGTTAAAGGAAAACGAAATAACCGTTTCTTTGGAAAATGTGTTGAACGCTTTGTCCGTTAACCCTTTGGCGGAAGCTTTCTCCTACTCGATTTCTTCAACTCTATTCGATAATGTCATAAACAACATTCCGATGTCCGTCCTATATTCCTCCATTTTAGAAAGAAAATCCGAGATAGCCATCTTCTCAACAATCATCGGCTCAAACATTGGGGCTTATCTCACCCCTATAGGGGCTTTGGCGGGAATCATGTGGATGTCGATTCTCAAGAAATATGACGTCAATTTCAATTTCTTGTCCTTCATGAAATATGGCTTGATACTTGTTCCGATTGCTTCGGTTTTCTCATCTCTTGGCCTTTATGCCTTGTATTGCTAAGCACGGAAACCTCAAGATAAAAAACCTTAAAAAGCCTGTTTCATGGTTTTCGAAAGCAATAAATTATATCGTTTTAGCAATGTTTTCACCGCAATAACGGCTTATTTTTTGTCATCGTCAGTTTTAGAGTTCTTTTTGTAGCGATAACGATCGCCAGGATAAACCAACGAACCAATGGCCTTGACCAAGGGGATGCAAACAACGCCAATAACGATAGATGTCACTATCGAGATAGCGGCCCGAATCGCGTTCGTGGCCCAAACGAAAGCGAAGGGGTATTGATAAAGATAAGCATCCAAAAAGGAAGCTCCGGTATTCGCCGCCGTAACGGCAAGAGAAGCAAAGACAAGAGTAATAAAATAAAATACGAGGTGCCGTTCAAGCAGTTCTCCCTTGCGTTTGAAAAGAGAAGAAACGCCGCCGATTATGAGCGCTCTTACCGCAGGAACCAAAACCCAAATCGGAGTGGTCAAGCTAAAACCATAATTGATGGTCTGAGAAATGAATTCGCCAAGAATAGCGATGATAAGACCATCAACGGGGCCGAAAATCAAAGAAGCGAAAACAACGGGCAAAGAGCCAAAGCTCACCCTGATCATCGGACCAATCTTGATATTGACCAGCGTAAGCACGACAAACAAACCGACAAGCATGCCGTCGACGCACATGCGTCGAATAAGCGAATCTGATTTCCCCATAAAATCCTTTCCTCATGGGGAGGCTAGGCTATCCAAGCGGCAGCGATGGCCCACCGCGGATTGTTCCTTCGTCTTGGGGCGACCTCCCATCCCCAAGCACTTAACGCGGACCATCTACTCAAGAAAGCCTTTATTTTTCCCGGCTAAGCCGGACGACTAATCATAGCATCGCAAGCAAAGAAGTGAATTACCTCTATTTTTTGCTTTTGGCCAAATACTCCTCAAGCGCCTTTTGCTGTTCATGGGCGCGGTTATAAGCCTTTTGTTGTTTCTCAATGAGCTTATGGTTCTCAAAGTAATTTATCCCCATGGCGCGTCTCGCCTTCATGGCGATATAGGAAGCTTTTTGCTCGGCTTTTTTGCTGCCTTCTTCCAAAATCGCATACACGTCTTGAACATTATTCTCAAGCTCGTGTCTTTTTATGCGCATGGGCTCAAGGGTGGAGTTAATGACATTGACCAAGAATCTTTTGACGACAACGTCGCCGAGCCCGCCTTTGCGATAATGGGCTTTTAGTTCATCGAGATTCTTGTATTGAGGCAAGAAAGAGGCGAAATGCTCATCCTTAGCAAAAGCGTCAAGGTAAGTAAACACTGGGTTCCCCTCGGTGTGGCCAGGATCGTTGACTTGGAGATGGGTGGGATCGGTAAACATCGACATCACCTGTTTCTCGACGGTTTTCGCGTCGTCGCTAAGGTAAATGCAATTGCCCAAAGATTTGCTCATTTTAGCTTTTCCATCAGTCCCTGGAAGACGCTTTGCCGCCTCGGATTCCGGAAGCAAAATCTTGGCTTCTTGGAATACGTTGCCATAAATGGAGTTGAATTTGCGGGCAATTTCATTGGTTTGTTCCACCATAGGCTCTTGATCTTCCCCCACAGGAACAATCGTTGTGCCAAACATAAGAATGTCCGCAGCTTGAGAGATTGGATAGGTCATGAAGCCCACGGGAATGGAGTCTCCGAATTTGCGCATGGCAAGCTCGGATTTGACCGTTGGGTTCCGCACCAAGCGGGAATAGGAGACCAAATCCAAGAAATAGCAAGTGAACTCAAAAAGTTCAGGAACGCGGGACTGCACAAATATCGTGACCTTGTTCGGATCGATACCGGCGGCAAGGTAGTCCAAAGCAACTTCAACGATGTTGTCCCTTACCTTTTGGGGGTTGCCAGCGTTGTCCGTAAGGGCTTGGGTATCGGCGATCATGATGTACATCTCATTGAAATCGCCCTGCTCCTGCAATTCAACGCGACGCCTTAAAGAACCTACGTAATGGCCTATGTGGAGTCTTCCCGTAGGACGATCTCCAGTCAGCATGACTTTGGGTGTAACTTTGATTTCTTCGTTCATAAAATATCTCCCACTCATTCTAGCACGGGTCACTTGCCGCGATGCTCTTTCTTCCATTTCTTAATCTGCTCGTTTCTGGCTTTGTAACGAGCTTCCAAACCCTCTTCGGTGGGCTTGTAGTATTCCTTGCCCGCAAGCTTGGGCGGCAAGCAAACTTCATTGGTCAGTTTCTCCGGGGCGTCATGGGCGTATTGGTACCCCTTTCCATAGCCAAGCTCTTTCATAAGCCCGGTTGGGGCATTCCGGATGTCCATAGGGACGGGTTCGGCAAAGGTTTCAAGGGCGTCTTTCGCAGCGGCGTTATAAGAAACTTCCATCGCGTTGGATTTTGGGGCCAAGGCCATATAAACAACGGCTTGAGTGAGGTTGACGTTACATTCAGGGACGCCGATGAAATGGCAGGCTTGATATGCGGCGATGGCCATTTCCAAGGCGCGGGGATCGGCCATTCCCACGTCTTCGGAAGCAAACCTCACGATTCGCCTGGCGATATATAGGGGATCCTCTCCAGATTCTAACATTCTCGCCAACCAATATACCGATGCGTCGGCATCGCTATTGCGCATGGATTTATGGAGCGCGGAAATCAGATTGTAATGCTCCTCGCCTTTTTTATCGTAAAGCAGCGATTTTTTGGAGGTGCATTGGGCGATGTCGTCTTTGGAAACGAAAAGGCTGCCATCGGTTTTAGCCTCGCCGTTAAGAATCGCCATTTCCAAAGTCGAAAGAGCTTTTCTAGCGTCCCCATTGGCAAAAGAGGCAATCGATTCAAGGGCGCCATCTTCAAAAGAAATCTCGCTTTCGCCAAACCCTTTAGGCGAGGAAACCGCTCTTTTCAATAATTCTACAAGGTCATCCTCTTCCAAAGGTTTTAAAACGAAAACTTTGCAGCGGGACAGCAAAGCCGAATTCACCTCAAAGGAGGGATTCTCCGTAGTGGCGCCGATCAATGTGATGGAGCCTTTCTCAACGTAAGGGAGGAAAGCGTCTTGCTGGGCTTTGTTGAAGCGATGGATTTCGTCGACGAAAAGAATGGTCTTCTCGCCGTATTGGTGGTTTTTCTCCGCGCGCTCCATAACCTCTTTGATTTCTTTGATTCCTGAGGTTACCGCGGAGAAATTGATGAACGTCGCCTTGGTTTTGTTGGCGATAATCTGGGCAAGGGTCGTCTTGCCAACCCCGGGAGGGCCCCAAAAAATCATCGAAGAGACCTGATCTCCCTCAATGAGCTTCCTTAGGATTTTCCCTTCGCCTAAAAGATGCTTTTGACCCACGAACTCATTGAGGTCTTGGGGGCGAAGCCTCGCGGCTAAGGGTTCGCTTGTTTCTTTTCCAAAAAGGGTGCCTTGCTCCATGGGGAGTATCCTACCATTCCTTGGAATTTCTTCCAAAAGGAAGAGAAAGCGTTTTCCTCTATCAAAGGGGAAGAAAATGCCGCACAATTTCCTAAAGGTAAAACACATGGAAAAAATCATCGTCCTAGACTTCGGCGGCCAATACAACCAATTGATCGCCCGAAGAGTCCGCCAATGCCGTGTCTATAGCGAAGTTCTCCCCTACAATACGCCGCTTTCAAAATTAGAAAGCGAGGACATCAAAGGGATTATCTTCACCGGCGGCCCCAATAGCGCCTACGAAGAAACCTCGCCTCACGTCGATTCCGCGATCTTCAACCTCGGGAAACCCATTCTCGGGATTTGCTATGGGGCGCAATTGATGGCCTATACCCTCGGAGGGAAAGTCGAACCGACGATAAATTCCGAATATGGGAACATCGAAGTCAGCCTCGTCTATCAGTCGCCTCTATTAAAAGGCATTCCCGAAAAAAGCGCCGTTTTCATGTCCCATAACGATAGAGTCACCGTTCTTCCCGAAGGCTTCCAAAGGTTAGGCAGCAGCTTCGATTGTGAGAACGCGATTTTCGAAAATAGCCAAAAGCGGCTTTACGCGACGCAGTTCCACCCGGAAGTCGAGCACACTGTCTACGGACAAAGAATCATCGAAAATTTCGTCTTGGGAATCTGCAGATGCCATGGTGAATGGCAACCGTCTTCCTTCATAGAAACTCAGATTGCCGAAATCAAAAGGCAAGTTGGCGACAAAAAAGTCATCTGCGCGCTTTCTGGAGGAGTCGATTCCTCCGTAACGGCCGCCATCTTAGACAAAGCGATCGGAGAAAACCTGACCTGCGTTTTCGTTGATCACGGCTTGCTGAGAAAAGACGAGGCCAAACAGGTCTGCGCGATCTTCGGCAATAAAGAAAAATACCACCTAAACTTCATCGCAGAAAACGCCTCCTCCCTGTTCTTAACCCGCCTCAAAGGTGTCAGCGAACCTGAGCAAAAACGCAAAATCATCGGCAAGACATTCATCGACGTCTTCAACCAGGTGCAGAAGCGCATCCCCCATTGCGAATTCCTCGCCCAGGGAACCATCTACCCTGACCGCATCGAAAGCGGATTAGGCATATCCGCCAAAATCAAATCCCACCACAATGTCGGTGGCTTGCCCAAAGACACGGGATTCGAAGGCATCGTCGAGCCCTTGAAGGATCTCTTCAAAGACGAAGTCAGAGAAGTCGGTTTGCTTTTAGGTCTTCCCAAAGAGCTCATTTTCCGTCAACCCTTCCCTGGCCCAGGCCTAGGAATCCGAATCATTGGCGAGGTCACCGAGGAGAAAGTCAAAATCGTGCAAGAGGCCGACGCAATCTTCAGAGAAGAGATGAAAAAGGAAGGTTTTGACAAAAAATCCTCGCAATTCTTCGCCGCTTTATCAAATATGAGGTCCGTCGGAGTTATGGGCGATAGCAGAACTTACGATTATGCGATCGTGCTTCGCGCCGTTACAACCGATGATTTTATGACCGCTAAGCCCGTCGAACTGCCCTATTCCTTTATCACAAGGGTCAGCGACAGAATCGTCAACGAAGTCGATGGGGTTAACCGCGTCGTCTACGATTTCACAAGCAAACCACCCGCAACGATTGAACTTGAATAGACTTTTCGGAAACGCGCTACTCTTCCAACGCACACAGCGTTGAAGCATCCCGATTGAAAAACCGATTTTCTAAAAGTTCTATCCCAATCAGAGGGGCAGGACTTTTTTCATTCCGCTTGGCAAGATGCGAGAGTTTTCCCCTCTGAGTTCATCTTTTTGAAAGCGAAAATTAAGAAGAAGACTGCGAATATAACGCCGCATATATCTGCAAACGGAGCCGCCCACAAAACGCCATCTAGACCCATCCCAAGAGGCAAAAGCAAAGTCAAAGGAACAAAGCTAATTACGTCACGAATCAAGGAAAGCAATGTCGCTTGCAAGGCGTAGCCTATGGACTGGAGGAAAATGGAAGAAATCTTGGTGACCAAAGTGAAGATAATCAGCATCAAATAGATGCGGACGGCCTTTTCGCCAAACTCAATGTAAAGCTCGGGATTGGACGAATTGGAGCCGAATATTCTTATAATATAGGATGGAATCGATTGGAATAAAATTGTTGCGACCAAGCCAACACACAAAGTCGAAATCAATACATATCCGAAGGTCTTTTTAACGCGTTTGTAATCCTTAGCGCCGTAATTATAGCCAATGATAGGCTGAGCCCCGGCGGCGATGCCAATCCCGATATTAACGAAGATAGAAAATACCTTTAGGACGACACCGATGATAGCTTGGGGATCATTGGCACCATACTTTGATTGGGCACCATATTTAGCGAGCATGTTCATTGAAACAATGGATATGATAATGATGGATACTTGGGTAAGAAAACTTGAGCATCCCGCGACTAGAACCTTCCACAGCAAGCGCAAATCCGGAATGAAATCCGATAATGTTAATTTAAAGGTCTTCGGTTTGAAAAGATAAACAATGCTGATGAGGAAGGTGGCAAAGATGCCGATGGCTGTCGCTAAAGCCGCTCCGGTAAGGCCCATGTTGAGCGGGAAAATGAAAACCGCATCCAAAACGATGTTGATAAGGCAGCCGCTAACCGTAGCGATCATTGCCGTTTTAGGAGATCCATCCGCTCTGATTAACGGAACGAAGGCATTCGAAAGGATCGAAAAAGGCAAACTGATAACGATCCAAAAAGCATATTCTTTCGACGCTTGCAAAGAAGCTTCGGTCTTAGCTCCAAGGAAGCTGAGAATGGCATCCATGAGCGGAAAGCAAATAGCTAAAACAAGGATCGAAATCACGATGCCGAACAAGAAACTAGTCGCAATCGCCTTGGAAACGTCTTTGGTATCCTTCTTCCCTTGGCAAAGAGAAAGATAAGCCGCGCATCCATCGCCAAGAAGAAGCCCAAAAGCCAAGCCAATGCAAGTCAAAGGAAAAACGATGGAAGTCGCCGTATTCCCGATGGCTCCAACGTTGGAGTTCCCAATGAATATCTGATCAACAATGTTATAAAGCGCGCTTAATAGAAGCGAAAGCACACAAGGCAAAGCGAAACGGAAAAGCAATTTCCCGGGTTTCTCTGTCGAAAGATAATCATTCTGCGGCATATAAATTCCTCCTAGCCAGCTATCATTGCTACCTAAGTGAAACTGCCCTCACTCTCGTTACAGAAGTTGTACAAAATTCGCAACACGGGGAGTCTATCGACTTTCAAAATTTTTTTCTAATGTTTTTTTGAGAAGATTTTCGCCCAACGGAAAGGTCCGATACAACGCGAAGGCATCATTCTTCGTCGTCGGATAAAGCCTTTTCAAGCCTTACGAATTCTTTAAACCTAGGTAAAGCAAAATCGACTTTGCCCCTTTCCTTGGCCAAGATAAGTCCCCTATCAGCGAGCCTTTTCTTGTAGGTTTGATAATTGCCGTTGCTCATATTAAGGGCCTTGGTTATGTCTTTTTGAGACGTGCTATCAGCCAGGGCGTAGAGAAATTCTTTTTCTTTGCGGGTGAGCTTTTCCCAGGTTAACGAATAAGAGTTTTGAATCAGCCTTTTGTCATATTCGTCAAGAATATCGGGCTTAATGCCATTCGTATAAATCAGCGAGCCCATGAGCTGGTAGGCATAAGCATATCCTTTCGTCAATTTCGCGGCTTTGATGGCGTCGGATTCCCCCAAACTCAGAAGGCTTTTGTAAAGCGAGACGATTTCAAAAAGATTTAAAGGCTCCAGATTGAGCTTTGGCGCCCGCAAGAAGAAGGTAAGGCTTTTGTTTCTCTCCAATTCCGAGACGTTTTCATAGAGACCAGTAACAAGCAGAAATACGTCATACCCACTTCTTATCATCTGTTGAAACGAAAAAATAAAGCTTTTGACACAGTCGTTGTTGGAAACATCATCGATGGTTATCAAAACCCTTTTTTTCTTCTTTTTAAGATACGAGAGCATTTTTTCTATGAAGGTGTAGACGTTGCTAATCTCGGTGTCCCCGCTGACGGTTAAGGAGACGCCTTTAAAAGAAAAGGAAAACTCGGGGTGTAGGAATAGCTTCCTCAGCCTTCCGCCTTCATACAGTTTTGAAGCAAATTGTTCGTTCAAATCTTCATAAGGATTAAGGTCAACGCAAATATAGCCATCATCTTTAAACAAGTTGGTTAGCGCTGTAAGCAAGACGGTTTTCCCACTGCCTCTAGCCCCTGAAATAACATAAACCTTAGATTCGGGATTGTCTCCGCCAAACGCCGTTCGAATCGTGGCGATATCTTTCTCCCGGGAAACAAAGCTTTGGGGCAATTCGCCAAATGTTGCATTGAAAGGGTTATCCATTCTTCTTATTTCCTCCAGCAGTCACAATATAAAATGGATTTTTGATCAAATCAATAATTTTTGGTCATTTACTATAGTCTTTGGTCATTCATCATATGTTTTGGTCATTTTGAAAATTTTTGGTCATTTAGATAATAGATCAATAAGGCGCACGGCCATCAAAGAAAGCAATGCAAAACAGCATTGCAAAAACCGCACAAATCCTCACTATTTTATTGGATATAAAATAAAAACGCAGGATTTCTGCGTTTTTGATTTTGAAAGAACGATTATTCGCCGTGCTTGTAATTCGGGGCAGCCACCGTCATGTCGACATCGTGGGGATGGGACTCCCTTAAGCCGGCGTTGGTGATTTGAACGAAGTGGGCATTTTCTCTCAAGGCCATCAAATCCTTAGCGCCACAATAGCCCATCCCGCTGCGGAGACCTCCGCAAAGTTGATAGACGTTTTCCTCGACCGTTCCAGAATACGGCACGCGGGCTTCGATGCCCTCAGGAACAAGCTTTTCAACGGCAGTCGTTGTTTTTTGGAAATAGCGATCGGCAGAGCCTCTTTTCATAGCCGCGAGCGAGCCCATCCCAACATAGGTTTTGAATTTCTTTCCATTGACCTCTTTCACCTCGCCAGGGGCCTCTTTGGTCCCGGCTAAAAGAGAGCCAAGCATAACGGTATCCGCGCCCAAGGCAAGAGCCTTGACGATATCGCCGGAATATTTAAGCCCGCCATCGGCGATGACGCACACCCCTTTGCCTTTGCAATAGGAAGCAACCTCATCCACCGCGCTAGCTTGAGGCATGCCCACGCCAGAAACAACGCGGGTCGTGCAAATCGAACCAGGGCCAATGCCAACCTTGACAGCGTTAGCCCCTGCTTCGATCAAGTCTTCAGCGGCCTCTTCGGTAACGATGTTGCCCGCGACAAGTTGAAGTTCGGGAAAAGCTTGTCGGAGCATTCTTACGACTTTGAGGATGTTCGCTGAATGGCCATGGGCGGAATCAACCGTTATGACGTCAGCCCCAGCCTTAAGCAATGCCTCAACCCTTTCTAGCGTGTTGGCGCCGACACCAACCGCCGCGCCGCAAAGGAGTCTCCCCCTTTCATCAGTGACTGCATTGGGATTTTCACCAATTGGGGCCTTCTTCACCAACGCCACTTCCTCAGCCTGGCTTTCAATGGACATGTTCTTATGGATCATGCCAATTCCGCCGACGCGGGCGAGGGCGATGGCGAGCTCATGCTCTGTCACGGTGTCCATGGCCGCGGAGACTATAGGCACATTGAGGCGAATCTTCGGAGTCAAATAAGCGCCGAGGCTCACCTCCGCAGGCACGACTTCGGATTTTTGCGGAATCAAAAGAAGATCATCGTAGGTTAGACCAAGGCGAACGTTTTCCAGTTTCATATTTGCCCTCCGAAAACAGGATTTTATATTAATAAATAATATCATCGTTCCGGCCAGTTTTTCATCGTAGCGCTTTCTTTTCGGTTAGATTTTTACGTATAAAAATTCTTTTAACGAAAAGTTACTCAAAAAAGCTTCCTTATTGGGCCCAAGGGCTTTCGTTGAAACCTATTTTTTAAGTAGCCTGGTCTCCTAGAGGCTATTAAAAAGGCAAGGCGTTAGTAAACCTTCAAAAGGCATTTTACGAATACGCATAATTTCATCACGAAAGTGTTCGTTTTGTTACCACGAAGTTCTTCACTTATTTACAACGAAAGTGTCCGTTTTATTGCAATTTTATTTAACTGCATCGAAAAAGAAGACAGCAATAGATTTGAGGTTCTTAAATATGACTTACGGATATAAAAACAGAGTAATAGATAAGGCTTTAGACGAGATAACGAAAGTCTATAATGCCGTTTGTATCTTCGGGCCAAAAGGGTGCGGCAAAACAACAACGGCAAAACAAAGGGCGAAAACCGTAATCGAGTTTCAAGACGAAGAGCAAAGGGACAATCTCCTCGCTATTGCATCCATTTCCCCGTCGCAATTATTGAAAAACCCAAAACCTATTTTGTTTGACGAGTGGCAAGATGCGCCCAAAATCTGGGGCACAATTCGTAAAAACTGTGATGACAATCCGGCTGACGTTGGCTCATTCTATTTAACCGGCTCCACCTCGGCGCAAGTGGCGACGCCGCACACCGGAACGTTAAGAATAGCAACGGTGAGAATGAACCCAATGAGTTTGTTCGAAATGGGCAAATCAACGGGCGAAGTCAGTTTGATGGAACTATTCGACTCGCCCAATTCATTTTCCGGATGCAAATCAAAAATGACCATAGAAGATATCATCAACGCCATCTGCGTAGGTGGATGGCCACGATGCTTGCTTTTCGACGGAAATGTAAACCAACAGCAGTTGATTGCAAAAGACCTATTTAAGCAAACCTATTCAAGAGACGTTTCACAGCTAGACCACAAAACAAGAAATCCAACATGGGTAAGAACGATTCTGCTGTCTTATGCCAGAAACATTTGCACACTCAGCAGCACAAAAACAATCTATGACGACGTCAAAAGCAATTACGACATCTCAAAAACGACATTCTACGATTATATAAACGCGCTCGAGAAGCTCTATATCACTGAAGACATCGAGCCCTGGTCTCCGGCGATTAGGAGCAAATCCAATATCAGAACTGGCAAAAAGAGGAATTTCGTGGATCCCTCTCTCGCCGTTGCGGCTCTAGGTCTATCTCCTGAATATTTTTACAAAGACTTCAAAACCTTAGGATTCCTGTTTGAGTCTTTGTGCATAAGAGATCTGAAAATATACTCCCAAGAAAAAGGCGGTGTCGTTTCTTATTACCACGATAGGTATGGATTAGAAGCCGATGCCGTACTTCATCTAGAGGACGGACGATATGCTTTAATTGAATTCAAATTAGGAGAATACGAAGTAGACAAAGGAGCAAAGCATTTGTGCGAAATTGAACGCTTGATAAAAGAATACAACAAAAAAGAGAAACAATGCCCTTTAAGGAAACCGGATTTGAAATTGATAATAACGGGCACGGAGTACGGATATAGGCGTGAAGACGGCGTTATCGTCATCCCTATTGGATCCTTGCGAAATTAAGGAAGAGACAAATACCCGTTTATTCTGTAGCGTCTTTCGACGCGTTTTGATAGGAATCCGCAAGGCCCTTATGGTAATTGGACGGAAATTGTTCCTTGTTAATAAGTTCATCGTAAAGGCGGATTTGGTTGCAATACCCAAAAAGCAGAGACAAAGGGACGTAGCAAAGGAAGAGCAAAACCAAAAGGACGTATTTCAAAATAGGGATGGGTACGTAATTTAAAAACGCCAAGGCGTAAAGAGAAATAAAAGTAAGAAAAATTGAAGGGAAGGCTTTCAAATAAAGCGACACCCCTACTTGAATGTTTTTACCCAAGGAATTCGAATAGCAGCTCGACAAAAAGAAAGCAACGTAAATCGGTGGGAAAACAAGCGCGATGTTTATTCCATAGAAGATTCCTCTAAGAATCCAGTTCGAAGCGAAATAGGAAAGCAAATGAGCCGCTAACCAAAACAAAGCAAGGATGAGGGAGAACAAAAAGTACTGCTTGAAGTTCTCCTTTATCCCCGAGAAGAAATCCTCCTTGAGGAAAACCGGTTCATCGTAAAGCAGTTGGCGGAGCACCTTGCTGATGCCTGAAAGACCGACGGAAAGAACGAGCAAGGAAGCGAAAAAGATTAACGAAAAAATGATTTCCACGCCGAAACGGAGGGTTTCTTTCTCATTTGAAGAAAGTTCCGAAGATTCTAAGCCAAGCAAAGAGAAATCCCTATAGGCCAGGCCGCCTAAAAGAGGGAGAGCAAACACCAAGAAAATGGCGCCGAGCCCAAGAAGCAAAAAGTAACGGTGCCGAAGGATATCGAAAAATTGCTCTTTGCGAGTCGCGGGAAGGCTTTTTACTTCGTAGTCATTGACCTTGGCTTTCTTTTTCATTCTTTGCCCTCAAGTATTTTTGCAAATAGCAACGCCGTATTCCATTTCGAATTAGACAAAGGGCCCAAATGAAGAGAGTTCTTCCCGTAAAAGAGATAGTAATTCTCGTCGTGCTCGTCGTCTTTATACGAAATATAGGAATTGTCTTCACCTTTCTTATGAATCAATTTCCCATACACGTCCAGTCCGGATTCCACGGAATAATACGCGGAAGAGGAGTCGATCATATCCTCGGACCATTTTTTGTAATATGAGGTCACTGAGGCGGATGCGATTTTGCTTTCTGGGAGAATGACGATATCCGCGTCTCCCCTCCCGAAATAAGAATAATAGGTCGAAAAGGTATCCTCATAGTAAACGTAGGAGCGAATGTTGATTTCCCTCAGGTAATCGGGCCTATTCTTCATAAGCTCTTCGTAAAGCCCTTTGGTAGAGCTTTGGCAGGAAGCGATGAACAAGGTGATCGTCTCTTCATTTCGGGGAAGATTTACAAGATAAGTGAGATAGCAAGTCCCAAGAGGCAAAGCGACCAGCGCGATGAGATAGAGGTACCACCACGACTTGATTTTGGCAAAAATCCTATTCATGGTCGTCCTCCTTTATCTCATAAAGGAAGTTCATTTTAACAACAACGTTCACCAATTCGCCTTGTTTAAAAGGAGGCTCGCCGAATACTTCGTCGAAGTAAAAGCTCTTTTGCCCCTCAAGAGTCTTCATAGTTATCAAATAAGATGAAATAAAGCGTACTGGGGTGCGCTTTTTATCGCAGGAGAGAATTTCCCCACGATAAAAGCTTCCTTTGGCGCTTTCAAGGCGCTTAAGCAATTTCTTGCGCGCCAACGAAGGGGCGAGATGGGCGGTAGAAGCATAGATTATCCCCCAAGAAAGAAGAACCATGACAATGGATAGAGCGGCAGATATCCAGCCAAAATTCGAATCGTTGAGGAGGCGGCACGCAAGAAAAGGGAAGGCAACCATCAACGTTAAGAAAGACAAAATGAAAACAAGAGAAAGAACGAATTCTCTCCCTAATCTTTTGGCGAACTCTTCGTTATAAACAGCACCCTTCTGCATTGATCATGTCCCTAATTATCGCGTTTCCGCTTCGGCGGAACTCTTCTTGATTGCCATTAAATATAAGAGCACCCTCGTTCAATACGAGAACGTTGTCGGCCAACGCAAAAGCTTCTTTCACGGAATGGGTCGAATAAACCGCAAGCGAGCCATACTCTTTCGCGACGGATTTAATGAAGATCCTCTCGCGCTCCCTCATGTCGTTAGAGAGATTGGACAAAGGCTCATCGAAAAGATAAATGGAAGGATTCTTTACCATCGCCCTGGCCAAAGCAACGCGCTGCTGCTGGCCGCCGGAAAGTTCTTTGGGCTTTCTGCTCCAAAGGGGCCTCAAATCAAGTTTCTCGGAAACGGATTTGACAAGTTCGACAATCTCCTCTTTGCTCGACCCAACCGCTTTCAAAGGGAAGGCGATATTGTCAAAAACGGTCATATGGGGATAAAGAACGTATTCTTGGCTCACGTAAGCCAGTTGGCGGAGGGAAGAAGGAACCCCCTTAATGGAATTACCATCAGCCAAAATGTCGCCATCGAAATCGATAATTCCGGCGATGGCCTTCAATAAGGTGGTCTTCCCGGATCCCGAAGGCCCTAAAAGAACGTTGAAAGAACCCTCTTTCAAAGAGCAGGAAATCCCTTTGAGGGCAATATTTTCCTTTTTGGTCTTCTTGTTGCGGTAGCAGACCTGAAGTTGCTGTATTTCAACGTTAGGCATTTCTTTTTCCCGCGCTTATCTTCAAGCCAATTCGCCCAAAGAGCAAGCAAAGGGGCTTAGGTTTGGCGAAAAACCGCTTATAAGTGAACCCAAAACCTTTAGGGGCGCTTAGACGAGGGGGGATATCTAGGTCGAGCCAAGGGGCAATGAATTTATCAAAAAGCTCAATTCTGCGAGGAATAAACCCGCAAAACCGAGCTGTTTTGTTTACTTATTGGAAGGATTCGAACTTTAAATCATCAAAACCCGCAGGTTCTTTGGCTTTAATGGAGATCGTTCTCTCCTCGCCCTTTTCAAGATCGATGTAATTGTCTTCGTAGATGTACTTGAAGTTGTCTTTGAAGTGGATAAAAAGGGATTTAAGGAAGCCATTGGCCCTGACCGTAATTTCCGCGCGGATGCGATTGATTTTTCTAAATGAATAAGTGAAGTCATGGCTCGCCGGAAAATCCTTCCAAAAAGAAGGCGAATAGAAGGTCTTAACGGTTTTGCCGTTCTTCTCAAAAGAAGCGAAGAAATAGACGTCTTTTTCGTAATGCGTTTTGGGGAGGCAAATGTCGATGGGGTGGTCGCCTTGTTTTTCGAGGAAAACGGTATCTTGAAACAATGTTTCGCCGTTTGCCTTTCTCATCCCGTAAGTAACCGAGCCCGTATAACGCTTATTCGATGAGTTGCTGAAAAAGAAATGGGTGATTCCACTACCGTCTTGATAGAAACTAGCCAAAGTATCAGCGAAGGAGCGCTTCAAAGCATAGTAAGCTTCTTTCGGCTCAAGGTAATAATCGATTATGGCCCAGGTGGCGCTAGGCCAAATGTCGTCGAACATCCAATTGAGGAAGGCCCCGGTATTCGCACGCTGAGAACGGGAGTATTCGGCTTCGCATTTCAACGCTTCGGCGTGAATCAGCATGCCTTTCTTCACGAAATCCTCGATTCCGTTAGTTTTCCCATAAAGGCTCTCTGCGTAATAAAGCTCGCGATGGGGGAAATCCATTTTGATGGCCGAATAGGGGTTGTCCATCAAGCGATCCTTCCACATCTCGTCCATCGGCCAAAGGTGCTCGGGCCCGAAGATTTTGCCAAGGGTCTCAACACTAGAAGGGCCCATCACCGCGCATTCGCTTACAAAGGGGACGGTTTTAGAAGCGACTAAGCTCCGATAATCCTCCATGCCCTTCACCAAAGCGAGCTCAAAAGACCCCGCGTGGCTGTCTCCGCTCGTCCAATCGTTCCCGATATCCGTATAGCTATGGGGGGATTGCCTCCTATAGGGACGGGTGTCATCAAGGTCGTAGATGACCCCGTAGAGAATGCAATTGACCAAGAAGTCCCCATGGGTAATCAAATTGCCATAGCTTCCCGTTTTTTCGTTCCCGCCGCACCAATAAATAAGGGAAGGGTGGTTGCGCAAGCGCTTAACTTGATAGGTCACTTCTTCGATAAGGTTATCGACAAATTCTTTATCGTCTTCGGGGATGTCTCCGCAAGCAAGGCAAATGTCTTGCCAAACCATGAGCCCATATTCGTCGCAAAGGTCATAGAACAAGTCGCTTTCGTAATTGCCCCCGCCCCAAACCCGGAGAATGTTGAGATTGGCGTTCTTAGCCAAAAGCAAAAGGTCTCGATATTTATCGTCTTTCATCTCCCCGGTAAAGCACTCTGGAGGCACCCAGTTGCTTCCCTTGAGGTAAATCTTTTTGCCGTTTATCAGAAAATCGAAGCCGATTGTCCCGTTTGGTTTGCCGACTTCCATAACGGAGACGCTGCGAAAGGCAAACCTCCCCTCCTTTTCATCGATTTTCTTCCCGCCTCGATAAAGTTCGACGACATAGCGGTAAAGAGGTTGCTTGCCATATCCTCTAGGCCACCAAAGCTTGGGAAAATCATAAGTGAGCGAAAGGAAATTCTTTTTTCCCGTATAAGGGACTTTATATTCCTGAAAAACTTTAGACCCGGGCCTATCTTCTAATTTGACGATAATTTTGTCTTCGTCATTCGGCGTTCCTTTTTCAAGGATGTTGCAATCGATGTCGGTGACGTCTTGGGTCGTGTAATTCACCTCGACAAAAAAATTGAGGTTGCCTTTGTCGTCGGATTTGTAATGGACGTCGCTGATGTGATACGTGTTTTTGCTCTCCAAATAGACCTTGCCCGTGATGCCGTAAGCGCAGATTTTCGGAGCCCAATCCCAACCAAAATGACATTGGGGCTTTCTGAGGAAGATGCGAGGGATATTAAACGTAGCGGCGTATCCATCAACGCTGATTTGGCTCGCCTTTTCAAGGGTGCTATGCATCTTCACCCGCAAGACATTTCCCTTCTCCTTCAAGATTCCATTCACCTGAAAGCGATACTGGAGGAAAGCGTTTTTCGTATAGCCAAGATGGGTTCCGTTAAGAAAAACATCGGAAAAGAGGTCGATGCCGTCGAAAATGAGTTCGTTAGAGCCCTCTGATAATTCTTCTCGGGAAACGTCGAAGGAAGTCTCGTAAGTGAAATCCTCATGGCCGATCCATTCGGCGTCTTTATAATTTTCCCTAACGTAGGGATTTTGCACCAAGCCCGCGCGGTAATGGTCCATCGTGATGTCGCCGGGGACGCTAGCTTTAAGGAGGGTCTCTCCACGCCGCAGCGTCCAGTCGTCCAAATATCTCTTTTCAATCATATGCATTGCCGTGGTTTGTCTAAAACCAATCTTGGAAATCTTAACGGCATTCGGAATTTGAGTTTATCGAAAAACACGCATATAAATGCTTTTTCCACACAGAGGCTTTTTTAAAGCCGAGACAACTCTATAATTCAATGGAAAGTTGGTTAAAAAATGCCTAAGTACAACCTCAACAACATCGATTTCATCCACCAAGGGGAGTCCACCCTTATCGGCATCCACCAAAACGGCGTCGATTGCTACTACCCCTGGGAAAAGCCTTTGAAGCCTTCCAAAATCAAATACGTTCTTATGGATTTAGACGGGACCTCCGTCAAAAGCGAGGAGTTTTGGGTTTACATCATTGAAAAAACGACCGCGACTTTATTGGGGGACCCCTGTTTCCGCCTTCAAGAAGAAGACGCACCTTACGTTCAGGGGTTCACCACCGATGAGCACCTTTCTTATTGCAAAGCCAAATACGGGTTCAAACAAAGCCTAAGCGAAGCTTCTAGTTTGTATCACCGAATCGCCAGAGAAGAACTCCTCGCCGCCCAAAACGGCACCGGAAAGGAAAACGCCTTTGTCCCCCGGGAGGGGCTGAAGAAATTCCTGCTTCTTCTCAAAGCCAAAGGCATCAAAATCGGGCTCGTCACGTCCGGATTGGATTACAAGGCCATCCCGGAAATCGTCGCCGCGTTCAGGGAACTTGATATGGGCGACCCCTTGTCCTTTTATGACGCCATAATCACCGGGGGAAGAAGAAAAGAGCCCGGAGCGTATGGAACAACAGGCGAGCTTTGCTCAAAGCCTCACCCTTGGGTCTATAAGGAAATTGCCGCCGGATTGGGGGTTGCCTCAAGCGAGGAAGCCATCGTCATCGAGGATAGCTCGGCCGGCGTCATCAGCGGCAAACTCGCTCGCTTCCCCGTCATCGGTTTCAATGACGGCAACATCATCAAGGCCGGGCTAGAAGAAGATTGCTATAAGATGGTCGGTTCCTTCAAAGATATCGAAGAGCTTCTATAGGCAAAAAAGTCTACCGATTGGCTTTCGTAGCGCTTTCTTTTCGGCTTAACCCTTTTCAAGGTTGCCCCGGAAAGGGCAGGTTGTTAGGATTTGTAAATAGCAGTCGAGACGTTAAAACAAGGAGAAGAAGCCATGAAAGAATTGGTGATGTCCGAGCAGCAAATTCAGCAAACCTGCCAAAAATTGGGTAATCAACTCACTCAGGAGCTTGCCCACGAAGAGAAGATTCCCCTTTTCGTCGGCGTAATGAAGGGAGCCCTCAATTTCTTCTACGCGTTGGTCCCCAACGTCAAAATGAAGATTCTAACCGATTTCGTGGAAACCTCGTCTTACGAAGGAACCCAATCCACGGGAACGGTCACCTTGACGAAAGACTTAAGCATAAATCCCGAAGGAAGAACCCTCGTCATCGTCGAGGATGTGGTCGATACCGGGCTATCCATGCGCTATCTCATTGACTACATCAATAGCCATTACAAGCCTAAGCGCATCCTCATCTGCGCCCTCTTCGACAAGCAGGCGATGAGAAAAGAAGACATCCAAGCCGACTTCGCCGGCATGGTGCTTAAGGAAAACAAGTTCCTTATTGGCTTTGGGCTCGATTACCGCGAACTCGATCGCCAAATCCCCTACGTCTACGTCCCCGAAGAAAAGGACATCCAAGAAATGGACGCCCTCCTCGACGAAGACAATTCCAAAGCCATTTAAGCGGCGATTGCAAACACGCGCCTCGGATTCCCGAGGCTTTTTTATCGAAAAGGCCGCAAAACAGCTTGCAAATCGACACGCAGATTGCAATGGAGCAAAGCCATTAAATCGTTTCGAAGCCATCGCTATCTCTTGCCTGAAGCAGTCGCGAAATGCTTATAAAATATTGTTAACTCAAAGGTTAATAACTCTCGGGTTAATAAAGGAGCCTTTATGCTTGTTGGCAGAAAAGCGGAGCTTAGGGAACTAAACAATAGATATTCCGGGGCAAAGAAGGAATTCGGAGTTATTTATGGGCGAAGAAGAATAGGAAAATCCTATTTGATAAACGAATTTCTCAAAGGGAAGAACGGTTTGTTTTATCAAGCCAAAGAAGATAGCAAATATGGCAATTTGCGGTCCTTGTCCCACCAAATCAACCCTTTGCTTGGATTGCCCGATACTTTCGTTTTTGATTCGTATGAATCCGCCATAAGCGCTTTGCTAAAAAAAGCATAAGGTCAAAGGTTCGTTTTCGCCATCGATGAGTATCCCTATATTGTCAAGCAGGACCCCAGTTTCCCCTCCGTTCTTCAAAGCATCATCGATAAAGCTCCGGCCAATATATTTTTCCTAATATCCGGAAGCGACGTTTCGATGCTAAAAGACGAAATTCAAAATCACAACTCGCCTTTGTGTAAACGCAGAACTTTCGAAATGGAGATCAAGAAGCTCGGATACAAGGAATGCCTTGAATATTTGACCTCCGTCGACGAGGAGAACAAAGTCCGTTTCTTATCTTTGACGTCTTCTTTCCCCTATTATTTGTCGGCGATGGATTTTGGAAAATCCTTTGAAGAGAATGTGAAGGAACTGTTGTTCAACCCCTACGGAGCTTTCTTTACATTACCTGATCAGCTGCTGTCCAATTCCACGAGGACGTAGGATATCTATAACTCGATTTTGCACGCGGTGTCCAAAAGAAAAAGAACCATTAAGGAGATAGCCGACTATATCCATGAAGAGCCAGCGAAAGTAAGCAAATACATCTCGTTTTTGCTATCTCAAGAACTCCTTGATCGAAGGGAAACGTACGCAGGCAATCAAAAGACCGTTTATTACGAAATCGGGGACCCAATGCTTAGGTTTTGGTACATTTTCGTCTTTGACAATCAGGAAACGGTAAAAATCAACGGCGAAGCCGTCTTCGAATCGGAAAAAGAAGAAATTAAAGATTTCATTAGTTTCGGCTTTGAAGACGTTTCCCGAATGTTTATGGACGAATTAAACGCCGAAGGCGCATTAGGCGGCGTTTAAAAACCGTTTAAACCTTACAAAGTCGAAAAATCGATTTTGAACAGGCCCGTTGAGATCGACGGGTTGTCCGACAATGGAAAAACGCTGATCGTGATGGAATGCAAATATAGAAAAGTTAAATTTTCCTCCAGCATGCTTAACCATCTCATTGAAAGCGCCAGCGTCTTCCCCAGCAAGTTGAGGCGAGAATACTACCTATTTTCCAAAAGCGGTTTCACCGCGGATTTAATTGAATCGAAGCCGAATAACGTGCACACGTTTGCCTTAGAAGATTTGTTTAGGATTTAGCAAAACAAAAAGCCAACTTCGCCAAGGAAAACCTTGAAGGGAGTTGGCTTTTATTTTCGACGAAATCAGTTTTGAGTTCCGAAGATACGGTCGCCGGCATCGCCTAAGCCAGGGCAGATATAGGCGTTTTCATTGAGCCGGCGGTCAAGCGAGCCGATGAATAGAGGAACGTCGGGGTTGGCTTTGCAAAAAGCTTCGACACCCTCGGGAGCGGCGATGATGCAAACGAAGTGGATGCGCTTAGCACCGTGTTTACGGAGCATCTTGATGGCGTCGATGGCGCTGCCTCCGGTGGCGAGCATCGGATCAAGGAGGTAAACATCCATATCTTCAAGGCCTTTGGGGAGCTTGCAGTAATACTCATGGGGCTCATGGGTCTGCTCATCGCGGTAAAGCCCGATGTGACCAACGTGGGCGGTTGGGATGAGCTCGGTGAAGCCATCGACCATGCCCATGCCGGCGCGGAGGATGGGGACGAAGCAGAGATTGTGTCCAACGACCATCGGCTGAACGGTCTTCTCGATGGGGGTTTCGATCTCAACGTCGACGGTCGGAATGCTGCGGAGAGCCTCATAGGCTTCCATCATCGCGATTTCCTTGACGACGGGGCGGAATTCGCTGGTGGGGGTCAACTTGTTGCGGAGAATGGAGATTTTGTGTTTGAGCAAGGGGTGCTCAAGCAAAACGACGTTCGGATAAGCGGACAAATCCATGGTGTTTAAACCTTCTTTCTAGCCCATTATTCTATCAAGGGTGCCGGCAAACAAAAACAAGAAAAGGGGAATTTCTTCGATAAACCGCTTTCATGTGGATAGGGCCTTTTTTCTATATATATTTAATTAACGTCGATAGGTCGTATATGTTGGAGATGTGGTCCGACAGTTTCTACGCCTGATCCTTAAAGTCAGGCACTACGAATTCCAAGAAAGGAAACAAAGAAGCCCAAGTCGCAAAATGCAGCTCTCGTTTTTGCGTTTTTCTCCTTTGTTCCAAGATCACCCCTCTCCGGCAGTCATCCTCCTAACGGCAAGTCTTAATCATTAATTAAGGAGGAAAAGACTATGGCAGAAGCAGTCTCAGCTGTTGAAACCTCGCCAGAGAGCAACCAACCGGGCGGACACAGCCCAAAAACGAAATTCGGGAAGTGGATGGACAACTACTTCGGAATTTCCACCAGGGGATCCTCAATCCTCAAAGAGCTCATCGGCGGGCTCGTCATCTTCTTGGCGATGTTCTACATCCTTCCGCTCAACGCCAACATGCTTTCTAGCAACTGGGCTGGCGGCGCTCTCGCTCTAAGCAAAGGCAACGTCAGGCAGGTCGGCGAAACCATTGAAATCCTCATTTATGGCAACAACTGGGCCAGCGTGAGCGATGTCCGCGCCGCCGTCTTCGCCGCCACCGCCATCTCCGCCTGCGTCACCACCATCTTCATGGGATTCTACGGCAAATTGCCGGTTGGCTTAGCCTCTGGACTTGGCCTTAACTCCCTCGTCGCCTTCAACGTCATGCTCGGCATGGGTTGGAACTTTGCCCAGTCCATGTGCTTAGTCATGGTCGACGGCATTCTCTTCTTGATCATCTCCATTACTCCTCTTAGAGGATGGATCGTCAAACGTATTCCGAAGTCGCTGAAATTCGCTATTTCCGCGGGTATTGGCTTCTTCATCTGCTTCATCGGCTTCCAGAACATGGGCATCATCGCCGACAACAGCGCCACCTTGGTCGGCCTCGGCAACTTCAAGAGCCTCCCCGTCCTTCTCGGCTTGCTCGGCGTCGTCGTTGTCTTAGCGCTTTCCGCCTTGCCCCAAAGGACCAAGCTTGGCTTCTGGGTCAACAAGTTCGCCGTCATCATCGCCATCGTCGTCATGGCCATCCTCTGCGGAACCCTCGGTTCTTGCAAAGTCGAAGGGTTCTCCGGCTTCTATGATCCGGAGTATTCCATCGCTTCCATCGGCAATTTCGGCAAACTCTTCGGCGCCCCCTTCTTCGGGTTCGACGTCTTCGCCCAACCGATGTCCTACGCCTTCACCTTCTCTCTTCTCTTCGTTGACTTCTTCGACACCGCCGGAACCCTCGTCGGCGTTGAAGCCGGCGCCGGCATGGTCGATGACGAAGGTCACATCACCGTCGACGATCGCCCCGCGATGATCGTTGATGCCGCCGGCACCGTCTTCGGCTCCATCTGCGGCACCACCACCGTCACTTCCTTCGTCGAATCCACCACCGGCGTCGCCGCGGGTGCCCGCACCGGGCTCGCCGCCGTCATCACCGGCCTCCTCTTCGGATTGAGCCTTGTCATCTATCCCGCCCTCAGCGCTTTCTCCAATAGCGCCGTCACCGGGCTTGCCTTGGTTTACGTTGGCGTTTGCATGTTCAGGAACCTCGAAAAGCTTGAATGGCACGATTGGGTGGCCGTCGGAAGCGGCTTCCTCACCGTCATCGTCATGTGCATCTCCTATTCCATCAGCGATGGCATCGCTTGGGGCTTCATCGCCTACACCTTGATGACCCTCTGCGCTCACCGCTTCAAGAAAGAAGACACCGCCGTCGCTTGCTGCGCTGCCGCCTTCGTGGTCATCTACATCGTCAAATACGCAACCGGCATCGCCTGATTCCCAAATCCGCAAAAACACCAAAACGGGGGCGTCCACTTCGGTCGTCCCCGTTTATAATGAATCGTCACGAAAGGCAAATTGAATCATGAATTTAAATGACTACATCGGCGTCACTCCCGATTTCCCCAAGAAGGGCATCTCCTTTAAAGACGTTTCCCCGTTGCTAAGGGACCCCGCGGCTTTCAAAGAAGCCATCGACCAGCTCGCCAAAATCGCCGAGAAATACCATCCCGACGTCATCATCGGCCCCGAATCAAGGGGTTTCATCTTTGGCTCGGCTTTAGCTTATAAAATGGGCATTGGATTCGTCATGGCTAGAAAAGCCGGAAAACTCCCCGGCGTCACCATGAAAGTCTCCTATCAGCTCGAATATGGAACCGCGACGATGGAGATTCCCGCTTCCTCCTTCAAGAAGGGAGACAGGGTGCTGATGATCGATGACCTCATGGCCACCGGAGGAACCTTCGCGGCTTTGAAAAAGCTCATCGCCTTGGCCGGAGGAGAAGCCGTTGCTTGCCTTACCGTCATCAACCTCGAGGAGCTCCATGGCGAAAAAGCCGTTGGATTGCCTTGCGAAAGCTTGCTGAATCTCTCCGATTCGCATTGATCCGATTCTTCTTGCACCAACTCACCCGAGGCGCCCTTCGCCTCGGGCTTTTTCTTATTTTGAGTTGGCGGTTCGTTGGCGCTTTTTGTTGTATATTATATTCAAGAAAATTAGAGCCCCCCCCCATTTCATGAAAAAGTTCCCCAAATACGTCCTTTCTTTAATTCCACTGCTTTGCCTAACCTCCTGCGAAGGCAACCTCAGCCTGTTTGATTTAAGCTTCGGAGACGTTTACGACAAGGAAGGCCATTATCACCTCATTAACGGCGAAAAATCCAATTTCCACGGGCACGTGTTCGACAAAATGGTTTTCGCTTATGAAGAAATGAAAACCTCCTCAAGGGACTACGTATGCCGTTATTACGACTATGTCTGCAGATGCGGCTATAAGATGAGCTACGACATGCTCTCTTTCGAGAAGAAAGAAGAGGGGGTGGCCATCACGGGCTATAACGCCAAAGAAACGGGTTATGACCTG
Source organism: uncultured Bacteroidales bacterium (assembly GCA_963650805.1). Classification (GTDB taxonomy): domain Bacteria; phylum Bacillota_I; class Bacilli_A; order RFN20; family CAG-826; genus Alloenteromonas. Next base: position 73,865 of record CAVJMG010000004.1, on the reverse strand, counting down.
AGCGGTCATCTCATTTATCAAGAAAGAAAAATCGATAAGCTTTACGAAATCCCTTCTAAATATGCCGGGGAAGACGTTACCTGCATTGAGGAAAAAGCTTTTTACAAAGAATTCGAGCAAGGGAAAAGCGCGCCCAAAACTAACGCCACGCTCCCGAAAACCATCAAAACCGTCAAATCAAACGGCTTTTACAAAACCGGGGTGCATTTCATTGAAGACCAGGAATTCCCGAATTTGGTGACCGTAGCAAGCAAAGGTTTCCAAGAATCCCTCTTCGAAAGCATTTCAATCGGAGAGAACTTAGAAAGCCTAGGCTACAGCGCCTTTTCTGAAAGTAGCCTTGCTAAAATCTCTTTCCAAACCAGCAAACTAAAAGTCTTGCCCGACAGTTGTTTCTACTATTGCCCGAAATTAGAGGAAGTCGCGTTGCCGAGCTCCCTTGAAAGCATCGGCTCTTTCGCTTTTGCAAGATGCTTCAATTTGAAGGAGATCGCCTTGCCAGACGGCCTGAAAAGCATCGGGAAATCCGCTTTCGCCGAATGCAAAAGCCTCAAGAGTATCGTCGTCCCCACTTCTATTGAAGGCTTCATGTCGATCTACGCTTTCGTCTACAGCTCCAGCGATTCCGTCTCTGTGCCAAACATCTATTACAAAGGAGAGACAAACGATGGGAAATTCGATGGAATGCTCGAAAGCCACGTATATCTCTATTCCGAGGAAACGCCGAAAGAAAAAGGGCGCTATTGGCATTACGTCGGTGGCAAGCCCGCCGTTTATGAGTGAGGAATCCTTATGAAAAAGAAGCAACTTTGCAAAACGCCAATACTTCTTTTGGCCTCTTTGGGAGGGCTATCGCTGTTACTGACCATTTTAAGCGCCATCGTCTACTTCCTTTTAAGCGGAGAAAAGAAATTCTATTCTTATCCCTTTTACCAGCAGATTTCTCTATTCATCTACCAAACTCAGGATAATGTTCTCTACGCTATTTTCCGCATTCCCGGCGTCTTCCTTTTAGGAGGCGTTGTTGCCTATTTCGTTCTCCTCTATCTCATCGCCGGATTATCAAGGCTCATCCTTCTCCCTTCCAAGAAGCGAAAACCCATCCAAGAGAAGCGCCTCACTCAAAAAAGCTACAAAGCCCCTTCGCCTTTGATGTTTGTAAAGTGGGTTGCTATATTGGCTTATTTCACACTGGTTTTCTACGTCGGAGGATATTATCTAAACGAATTGACCAACGTCAGCGACGTTTGGATGCTTTACGTCCTTTTCTATATGTACTCGATTCTCGGCGGAATCTTCGTCAATCATTTGTTCAATATGTCCAGCCCCTTAAGAAGCAATTTCTATTTCGAATTAGGCTTCCTAGCGTTGCTAGGCGCAGGGCTTACGGTGTCTTACTTCTATTTGGGAAAGCTCGGCATCTCTACGAATTTCTATATCCACTGCTGCATAATCTTCGGCATCGTCGCCTTCCTCAACGCCTTTGATTTTGCCTCCATTGACGCCGAAAGATGCCCGCGTTGCGGCGGAAGATGCGTGAAAGCGCTCATCGACGAAAAGCATAACGATCTTGGCACAAGCATCGGCTTCGAAGACCGCTCGCGAAAAGTCGGCACCAGAGAAACGACCTACACCATCTCCGATGATCGCGGGAACGTCATAGGGGAAGCCAAAGGGAGCGAAGACATTTACGAGGATTACATCGGGGAATACGAAACCAAGGAAAGCGAGACCGTAAGAACCTACGATTGCGAATGCGTGCATTGCCACCACCACGAAACAAAAGTCGAAACCACGCACCATTCAAGAAGGATTTATTAATTGAGCCACTTATCGCTTTGCTAAACCCGCCCTCTGCGTCTTCTTTCTACACCAAAACAGCCAAAAGCATCTTCAACTCTCGGCGTTTCCACGAAATTGTCTTTTTTAGGATGTTCTAAAAGCGTTCAAACTTTTCTAGGAAACTACCAAACTGTGTCCGTTAATGCTTCCTTGATGCAACCTTTATTGGGAAGTATTGGCCAATTGGGCAGTCTGCTGGTTTGAAACGTTTGCCAAAACATCCGCCGGATGGCTGCCCAATTGGCGTGAAAGGGTTTTAAAGAAAAGCTTAGCGACCGGAACGGGATCGCGTTTGAGCTTGGGTCGTCTGCATCTTCCCCGTTCAGCGCGAGGACAAGGAATGACCGAAAACGAGGCGTTTGGTGCGATATCCGCTACTTTCAGAGGCCGTTTGGACGGGGAAAATGCGAAACCATCGTATTTATTGAGACACAGTTTGGTAGTTTTCTAGACAAGCTTTTATATAAGACTGATTTTGCGGAGAATTTGTTCCCACGAATTTGCAAACAATCAATTCTATAAATCGATGCAAAATCCAAAAGGGAGTCAACGCGATGAGGGCGTTTCGAACCCAAAGAGTTCAATCCTTTAAACCGCAGATTGGAACGACGAGGACGCCGTCTTCTCTTTTGTAAGCGGCGTTCCCCAAGCCTACGATGACAATTAAGGATTGAGCTCCTTCATTTCCGCTTGCTATCAAAGAGGCGTTGATTCTTTTCAAATTAGCCGCGGCCTCTTCGATTTGATTTGAGCCTAATTTTATTTCTATGCCGCACCAACGGCCATCTTCAAGCTCGATGACAGCGTCGATTTCATTGTCTTTGTAATCTTGATAATGGAACAGCTTTCCGCCGAAGGCTTGTGCGTAAACGGCCAAATCGCGCTCAACAAGAGCCTCAAACAAAAATCCGAAGGTATGCATATCCCCCAACAATTTGCTTGGGGTAATGTTCAATAGCGCGCAAGCCATAGCCGGATCGGAGAAATGCCTTTTCTCATTTTGCTTTACCCTCAAAGACGAACGAAGAGAAGGGGCGTATGGCTCTTGATTATTCAATATGAATAAACGTTTCATAACGTCCAAATACTTAACGATGGTGTTCCTGCCTATGGACTCGCTGTCGTTTTGAATGACGTCGTTAAGCAACGTCGCATCGTAAGCAGTCGTTGATTCGTTCCTCGCCAAAGATTTAAGGAGCAGTTCAAACTTGCGCTCATCATACTCCACTGAATCATCTAATTTCTGAATATCCTCGTGAATAAGCGTCTCAATATAGGCCTTTGGCATCAAGTGGCATTTTGCTGAAGGGACATCGATATTTTGAGGCCAACCGCCACGAACGATGAAAGTCGCCAAATCCAAAATAGACTTCTCCCCAATCATTTGGTTTGATAAGCGGTTATCGCAGAGTTCTTTGAGAGAAACTTGCCCCGTGGAATCTCCGCTTTCGTACAAGGACATCGTATTCATTCTGAGCCGAACGATTCTGCCAGCGCCGCTATGGAGAACGCCTTTCTTCATGGGTGTCGAAGAACCGGTGAGGATGAATTGACCCTTTTGGCCTCTCTTGTCCACCTCAAATCTAACTGCATCCCAAAGGGAGGGCACTTCTTGCCATTCATCAATCGTCCTCGGGGCATCGCCCTGCAGCACGAAATTCGGATCCAATTTGGCGAGTTCTCTATTGGAGAAGCCCCTCTCGGGATCCCCAACCATAAAACGACTTTTTGAATGGAAAATGGACGTGAAAGTTTTGCCGCACCACTTCGGTCCCTCAACGCATACGGCCCCAGCGACGCTTAAATATTCCTCTATCGTTTGGTCGATTACCCTTTTCTTGTAGGGAGTGCCGTTTTTCCATAAGCCCATTTTCAGTTTCCTCAAACTCATTTTAACTAAAATAAAAATGAATAGCCATTATAAATGAGCAACATTTTGCCATTTCAATGAGCATTATTTCGACTTTTCAGTGAGCATTATTTTGTCTTTTCAGTGAGCAGTTTTTTTGCAAAGACTTTCGATATCTTCGGCATTTAAGTTTTATTTAGCCCTAAAAATAAAAGAGTTTTTTGACGCAATGAATAATGACACTATTAAACCCGCGTCTTTCAAGGAGCGCTTTGTAAAAAAGCAAGCGACCTAAAGCCATAAGAAAAAGCCCCCGCTTTTATGCGCAAGGGCCTAGAGACAAACTTACTTGTTGTGAATCGCGTCGATGGGCTTTTTGTTCGCGATTTTCATGACGGGGAGGAAGGCAGAGATGAAGCTCGCTAGAATCGCCCCGCCGAACAAGGCGGCAACCACTCGGATGTCCGGACTCATCAGATTGAAGCCGAACATCTCGTTCTTGGCCAAATCCTGGTTCACGAAATAGGAGATGACGAAGACCGTGATCGTGGAAAGGAGGAAGTTCACCATGGCGATGATGAAGGCTTCGGAATAGAAGATTTTGAACACGTCGATGCGCTTGGCCCCAACCGCGCGGAGAATGCCGATTTCGCGTTTCTTGTTGTTGATGGAGACAGAGATGAAATTATAGAAGAGCAGCATCGAGAAGGCGGCCATGGCAATACCGATGTAGAGGAAGACCTGCGTTAAGACCATGATCATCGTGGCCGTGGTTTCCACTAAGACAATTCGCGAATCCGACACAGCCATATACCAGAAACCATCGGGGAGATAAGACCAGTCATAGCCGGAATTGGTGTAGGCGTTCTTCTTAGACAAATAGGAATCAAGGAACTTGCTTAAGGTAGAGGCGTTCCCCTTCCAAGAGGCGTAGCCGATGCGAGAGCTCGTGCTAGAGCTTGAAGAATACCCGTTCGCGGCGAGTTTTGCGGAGATTTCATTGAATTCGGCTTTGCTAAGAGAAAGCCTAAGGGAATTCCCGTTGGCCGTATCGGTTAAATCGATGCCAGCGAGGGAGAACGTCCACGCCTCATAAATGTCGGAATCTTGTTCGCCTTTGCTCTTCGTAGGCAAAGAGCCCGAGATGGGGGCGATTGAGGAAACATCCGTCACCTTCTTCAGGATCTCTTTCTCTTTAGCGACCCAAGAGGCGGAGAAACCCTTGTAGGCGTCGCTAGAAGTGGCGTAGTTGAAGAGGAAGTCATTAACGGCCATCTTCAACCCTTCTTCGTCAGAGAGAGTCGCTTCATCGTATTTGGCGAAGAAGCTATCGGTTTTGTATTCTTCGTATATCTTCTTGTAGTTGTCTTGGATGTAGGTTTCTCTGAAGGGGCTTTGCTGGTTTTGGATTTCCACCAAAGCATAGCCCAAGGAGCCTTCGGACAAAGACGACGCGTCGGCGTTATGGAGGTAGATCATATTCGCCCCGCTCACCGAGCAAACAGCTTCCCCTTTTTGAAGTTCGCTCTTATTCGAATCAAAGAAGAAGAAATCGTCTTTGTGGGTTGGGTAATACCCGAAATTGATGCCCGTATCCTGGTCTTGGCCCAAAGAGACTTTCAGAGGATAGGAAGCGGTGGCGTCGCTTTCTTTGCCGGTTTCGCTTTCCTTGACGAAGATGGACGTGTGAATGGAGGATTGATAGCCGGCGCTCAGATAATAAAGGGCTTTGCCGTCATCGGTGGTATTGTTGATTTGATCGACTTTATCGCGATAAGAGGCAAGTTTTTCGAGAAGCTTGGTGTCAAGAATGCCGGAAATAGTCAAAACAACCGATCGATAATCGCTGGAGCGGTCGTAGTAACTGAGCGTTTTCCCAATGACGGTAGAATACTCTATTTTCTCGGGGGCGATGTAATCTGCGGAAGAACTGCTGTAGCCCATGCCCAAATCCTTGTAGGAATAATAGGCATACAGGGAGATCATGCACTCGTTTTCATTGCTTGGGAGACTTCCGGCGACAACGGCATACCCGAGGTCTTTCACGGCATCTTCGTCGATGGCCATCCTGCCTTTATAGTATCTGGCGTGGAAAAGGTCTTGTTTGGAGGAAGAAGGAACTTCAATGGGGGATTCGATGCTGTCTGCGCAATAGACTTTGACCCCCGTTTCCTCCTCAATCGCTTTGGCTCTTTCGTCGGTGAGCCCGCTATTGCTTTTATCGTTAACGGTAAAAGGGAGCATCGTCATGCCGTTTCTATCAATCGTCGAGATCAACGCGGACTTGGCGTTGAAAAAAGAAAGTGTAAGGCTTGCTCCGAATAGGGAGAAGGCCACGGTGGAGAGAAGGATCGTCATGGCCAAACGGAAGGGTTTGACCCGCAGGGATTTCCCGCCCATCCTGAAAGCCCTGCCCAAAGAGAAGCGGCTCTTGATGGGCTTGAAGGTATCGTCACCCGCTTCGATTTTGCTAGGATCGGTATCAACGAATTCCTCACGGTTGCCATCTTTATCGATTTTAGCGGCTTCGCAAAGAGCGCTATTGACGTGAGAGTCAGCGACGATGTAGACCTCTTTCTCGCTCTTGGCAATCGTCTGATTGATGATGGGGAGGTCTTCCGCCTTCAAGGGGCGGTTCTTATCTAGGCGGATGATGTTATCGCCGATTAAGGCGAGGCCGTCGTCCGTTTTTTCGGAGACCACCGCGGTTTTGGTGATGTCGGAAATGACTTTGCCGTCCCTTAATTCGATGACGCGGTCGCCGAAATGCTCGGCGAAATCCCTATCGTGGGAAACGATGACGACGAGGCGGGTTTCCGAAAGGCGCTTAAGGGTTTCGAAGACTTGTTTGCCGGTGTTGCTATCAAGCGCGCCCGTGGGCTCATCGCCAAAGATGATTTTGGGCTCTTTGACTAAGGCCCTAGCGATGGCGACCCTTTGCTTTTGGCCGCCGGAGAGCTCATTGGGCTTGCGCTTGCCAAAGCCAACGAGGTCCACTTCTTCAAGGATTTTATCGATGACCTCGTCAGTAGCCTTCTTATGCTGCAACTGCAACGCCAAGGCGATGTTCTCCCTGACCGTGAAGTCGCTTAGGATGTTGTATTCCTGGAAGATGAACCCCAAGTAGGTATTCCTATAGGAATCCATCTCGACCTTCGAAAAGGTCTTGCTGGATTTCCCGTTGATGATGATCTCGCCGTCATCGACGTTATCAAGCCCACCCATGACGTTGAGCAAGGTCGATTTCCCTGAGCCGGATTTGCCTAGAATAAAAATAAGCCCCGTCTCGGGGAATTTAAGGCTCACGTCGTTTAAAGCGTAGACGGAATTCCCACCCTTGACCTTATAGACGCGCTTTAAGTTTCTTACCTCAAGCATTATCTGTCATTCTCCTTTGTTTGTCTGATGGATTATACCTTACGGAGATGACCCCAAGAAGAAAAAGTTAGATATAAAAACATGCGAAGGAACCGCATTATGGATTGCAAACGACGGTTGACAAAACAACATGCGGGATCAATCTAAAGAAAAATCAAGAAGTTGAAATAACAATTTATGCAATTTTTCCGTCAACAATAACGCTTTTCGCTTTCAAAACCTTTTTAGTTGTCCTACAATAGCAAAAGATAAAAGCAAAGCCAAGGCAACTTGGCGACGCAAAGCCAAAGGGTCTCCTTGAGATAGCCTGGTTGCCATTAAACGGTAGTCAGCATGAAACTCAGAGAGATTTTAAAAGACAAAAAGAGGAAGACCGCCCTGCTCTCGGGCATTTCTTTTATTGTGCTTTCGGCTTCTTTGGCGCTGCCTTCCTTCGCTTGGTTTGCCAAAGCCAGAACAACCGCCAAGCTCGAAGGCCTCTCCGGAGCGGCCCACGGCTCTTATTTCAATGGGGGGGACGGGAGCAAGGAAAAGCCCTTTGAAATTGACAACCCGAAGCAGCTTTATTACTTCAATTGGCTGCAGGACCTTGGCTATTTCAACACCCCAAACGAGGATAAGACCGCGATTAAGCAGACTTATTTCAAGCTTACCTCGGACTTGGACATGACTGGAGTCACCCTCCCTCCAGCCGGCACAAAGCAATACCCCTTCGTCGGGAATTTCGACGGGGCGGGCAAAACCATATCGAATCTAAAGATTACGAATAACGAAGAAAGCCTCAAGGGGGCTGAGCCCCCTAAGGGTGCCGAATATTCTTCGGGAATCCTAAAGCAATCCGAAATCGTCGGGTTTTTCGGCGTCGTCGGATGTCTCAACGACAGCGGCACGGTTAATAACTACACCTACGACACCTCCGCCAATCAAATCCTCAACTTGGGTTTCGATGGCCTCGACGTCGTGTCTTCAAGCTCTTCAACCCTCATCGGTTTGGCCGCGGGATACGTCAACGGAGAAATCAAAGGCGTCGGTATCAAATCCGCTTCTATTCTCACGAAGGAGAACGCCACTACCATCACCGACGTTGTCGGGGTTAAACACATCTCCGAATACTCTTTGGTGGGCTACGCCACAGAGGATTATCGCTCTAAGCTCGACGTTAGCGACCAAACCATCTCCATGCCACAAATCGATAACCCCAACACGGAGCACGGCTCCACCAATTGGGGCGGATCGGTGAACATGAAGCAGATGTACACCGATTTGAAGAGTGAGTTGAAAAGCAACACTATTTCGAAAGACGTCACATACGTCACCTCGGAGTCAGTCGACGTTTCTCCGGAAGGGGTAAAAAGCGAGCCGTACAACCAAGTTTATGGTAGTACGCGACTAACTAGGGGCGATTACTCTTATAGAAACGGTGAAAGAACCGACGGGGATGGCAATGTAATTGCATCATACGGCTTGCCTTATCAAAGCCTAAGCAACGATAGCTATGTATATATTTACGGCTCATACACCGGAGCAAGTTCCGATTATTCAAAAACCGTGACCAAAAACCAATACGCTTATACGTCCAAGATAAGCAAAAACGGCGTTTATCTCACCGTGGGTTCATCTAATTCAGTAACCTATACGGCATCCGAGAGCGACGCAGTTTCGTGGTTCGTCCCGGAGGCGGGTGCGAGCGGCCAAGTTTCCACCAGCATCAATGGAACCATTTATTATCTTGCCTACGGCACATCTTTTAATCTATTGCTTACCACAACCTCAGGAATGGCGACATGGACTTATGATTCCGATAAAGGGAATCTTTATATCCCTTATAGCACCAGTCTTAACTATTACCTCGATTATGACTCCTCTTGGCAACTGGTAGCGGCAGCAACGTCATCTTGCCTTACCATCAAAGACGTAACCGCGAATATGTACGTGGGCTATTCAGGAACCGCAGAAACAGCTCCGACGGCATTAGCGAAAGCGACTTACTCAAGTTATGCTTGGGGATATAATTCAACTAACAACGCATATTACCCAGTCGATTCGTCTTCTATTTATTTGGGAATAACCAGCACAAATTGGACGCAGTTGCCTCGGGTGACACAGTATGACGGAGGCCATGGCAATTCCACCTCAAAGCGTTTTTACATGGATAACGCATCAAGCGACGGAACAGGGACGGGATACATGCTCCGTGAAAATTTTGACGGCGATGGTTGTACTTCTTATTTAGTCTATTCCAATGGCGAATTCCAAGTCAGTTACAAAACGAAAAACGGAACCTACCAAAACCTCCCCAATCAGCGCGATCAGTTCATCGTCAGCAAAGTCGATGGCGGTGACTATACTTCCAATTTAACGTTTGAAAAAACCGGAGATACCGGCCTCGCCTCCGTTTCTACCTCAAGTGAAAAGGCGACCGCAACAGTAAATCCGACCTATTTCCCGTTAGCCTACAGTTATGATGACCCCAAAACGAAGGCCAACATAACGGGCGTCTCAGACATGAATACGGGATATTTGGTTGGGGGTGCAAATTATGTCAACGGAAGCGACTACGCGGGCGACATCCGTGTAGCCGAATATTACAATATAAGCCAACTGCATACCTCTTTCGGGGGATCGAGTTGGAGTAGTTACAGCAGCTCAAAATTGCAAGTTCTCACACGTTCAACCACCAAGGCGAACGACGGGACTTATTCCGATAACGGATGGACCAAAATTAAGGACCAATACAACAATTCCACCGCGAGCAGCACCACCATCTCCGGTTGGACCGCCAAACCCGTAGATTCTTCAATCTTCTCGCGCTACGACTCAGCGAGGAAAAATCTTCAATACACGATGTTTGGAAGTTACAGCAACACGAGCGTTAAATCTTCGACCCCGTTATACGGGCTTCATTTCATGAACGCCGCAATATCAACGGACCATCTAACCAAAATCGGAAAAGCCGTGGTTTATGACGAAGCGGCGGAAAAACGGTATGAAGCAGACCTTAAAAAATATTTGAACAAGGAAACAAGCGAAAAGCCAACTCAAAAAGGGTCCGTTTATTACAACTATCCGGTCCCCGAGGATTCAATCGGCTTTAATCTCGCCACATCGGGCTATGTCACCTTCTTTGGCGCCACCTACTACGTTAACAGCTCCTACGGAACTAACAACTCTTTCTTCAGCCTCCAAGAAATCGTCAGAGACGAAAACCAGAACATCACCGAAATTAAATCGATCAGCAAGATATACGCGAATTTAGGCGATGATAAGAAAGAGAATCCCTATCTCTATTCTTACGATGGAAGCGTGCCGTCCGGAAGTGATTCGAATCACATGATTTTCGACGTTTCCTGGATTTCAACAGATGCGAAAATCACAACTTATTGTCTCTATTATTTTGAAATCCCCGTAAATCCCGGGGAATATGCCTTGGGCTCGGTTCCCGGCAAACAAGGGTCCTATTTGCTCTACCTAGACATTGGAACAGGTGCAGCAAATTACGACTCCGTAACAATCGACGAGAAGATTGTTTCTTCATCCTACACCGAGAATTATCCCAAAGGGATTGATTTCATCGCTGATTTGTCCAAAACTGCAGAGGTCAAGGGAGGGGCTTCCGCTTCAATCGCGATTCTAGCCCCTAGAAGCAAAGAGCTCGAACTCGCGATTTCGACTTCGGGAACTTCCTCGACAGTAACTTCCAGCAGCTCGGAAGACCTCCAAGTTGTGTACAAAGACGCCTATACCGAGGTCAAAGGGGAAGATGGGAAAGCAATCGAGGGGGTTTATGATTCCCCGACCATCGTCACGATGGAAAGAAAAACCGTTCAGACCTTCTCCTTGACCAATTTGACCTTAAGCATGGCCTATTCCTGCACTTGGACGATAACCGGAGCAAAAGAAGGAGATGAGCTTCAGCTCTATTTCCCCTCGGACGACGTGGCTTGGTCCAAAGAAAGCGGAGACGCAACTTTAAGCGACGGCCTCGTGACCTTCACTTCGGATGGGGACGTTTCCATCAAAGCGGAAGGAACGGGGTCTAAAACCGCTTCGGAAGATTGGGAAGGGCCAACGCCCATCATCGTCGAATCCACCTACAGCGAATTCAAAATGACGGTTTCAGATTCTTCCGCATCGGTCGAGTATGTCTACGATGAGCTTAACAAGACCTACGTAGTCACCATCCATTGCCCCGTCGAATTCAGCGTCGAAGTCATCTCGCTTCCCGAAGACAGCGATTACGTCATCACCATCAACGACCAGGAAATCACCAGCGTCGGCTCATACGCCTTCAAAGCTAATAACTGATTTTGGATTATCTCACGTTCTGTTCCCTCCCCTTTTTTAAACGCGTCCTATAATAGGTTCGTTCAAGGAGGCAATTAGCCATGGAACAGGATGCGATTCTAAACGCGGTCAAAGCAAGGCGCTCTTGCAGAGCCTATACCGACAAGAAAGTCGAAAAAGAGAAAGTCGAAAAAATCATCGAAGCTGGCGTTTACGCCCCTACCGGGATGAATAGGCAGAAAACCATCTTCCTCGACGTCGAAGACGAAGCTGTGATAAAGAGGCTTTCCCATCTAAACGCCGCGATCATGGGCAATCCCAACGGGGATCCTTTCTATGGAGCGAAATCCGTGATTGTCGTCCTTGCTGCGGCTGAGACGTCAACCAAGGTCTATGATGGCTCCATCGCCATGGCGTATATGATGCTTGAGGCCGATTCCCTAGGCGTCGCGTCTTGCTGGATCCATAGGGCAAAGGAAGTCTTCTCCACCGAAGAAGGAAAAGCCATCCTCAAGCAAGCGGGTGTCGAAGGGGAATATGAAGGCATAGGAAACCTCATCCTAGGCTACCCGGACGAAAGCAAATTCGTGACCCACTTCAAAAGCGGGGAAGGAAGAGTCTTCCACCTATAAGAATTGACCCTCGGACAAGCCCGAGGGTTTTCTTTAAGACCCCCCAACAAACGTAGGGAACTGACTGACATAGAAACTCAACGTTTGTCGATTATACTCGACAGTTAGAATTTATGTTTTGTAATTGCACTATGGCAACCACGAATGACATGATTGCCGAAAGTCAATTTCGCTCGCTCCGTTCTCTGGGGCAAACGAAACACGGGAGATAGGCGTAGCCGAAAAGTGGCAAGCCCGGCAAATTCTCGGATCTCGGCCCCGGCCCATCCCCGCCCAAGCGGGGTTCGCGATTACTTTGTCACCTAACGGAATGGACTTGATTTTTTAGAGCGTATCGCGATTGCGTTGACACCTAAAGTCAAGAATCCTATAGTGCGTATCGTTTATGATAAAGTCGTCGATGAAAAAGAAACTTCTTCTTTGCCTTTCATCACCTTTTTGGCTTTATTTCTTATGTTCTGCAGGATATGCAGAAAACGCAATTCCCGATTGTTTTGTGTCTCCAAAAGCGATTGAGCGCGATAGTTTTGGCGCCGATTCCGATGGCAATGTTCACAAGCTCAACACAGAATACACGGTTGACGCCGGAAGAAGTTCGGCCAAAATCAGCCAATTTATCAAATGGAGCGTTACTTCCTGCATCGAATACAAAATAGAAACCGGCGGTTATATTCTTGCTTGCGATTCCGTTTTCATCGATTCCGGGGCCGTCTCCAACTACACCCTGACCTTAAGAACGACTTGGTCGGAGGAGCATTCGTTTTCCTTTGAAAAATCAGAGGGCAGAGAAACCTCAAACAGACTTTCCGCTTCTTTCGGGGTTAAAGGGTACGGAACCGTAGAAGGAAGCTTCTCTTCAACGCAATCCTCCTCCACCACGATTGGCTACTCCTATTCCTTCGGGGAGCAAAAAACCGTTGAAAGAACATACACATTCGATTTTAGCAAAGTCCCCAGCGGTTATGTCGTTTCCCCTTGCGTCATCTCAAACGCCTTAATCATCTCCTACAATTACACTTATTACGATCACTGGTGGTGGGGTGATTATCCGGTTCGGACCAAAGAGCTTACCGATGTCAGCAACACCATTTTGATTTTCGATCCTGAAACCACATATTTAACCTACTGCATAAAGAAGCCCAATCAGCCGATGTCATCGGCCCTTTATTTGAGATGCGAATGAATTTTTCCTCCTATTTGCTTAAGTCAGGCAAAAACAACATCAAGAACACCTTTGGCTCAGCGCTTCGGCGGCGAAATCCATCTTCTTTGTTTCCCCCGGCTATTCTAACGACTGCTTTTACAGCACGATTGCCAATAGCGGCCTGAAAGACGGCATACCCCTGCAAGATCAAGGCGTCACTTGGGATGTGTCGACGATTGAGGCTAATGGGGGCATCGTCTATAAGCTCAAAGCGACGAAAGCGTGCGTGGAACGCCCTCTGGGATTCGTCATATCCTCGAATGTCTTTTTATTGCCTGAGGCAAAATTCACTTTGCCAGAGTCTAGTCCAAAGGCTTTTTCCATCGCCTACAACGCGGATAACCTCGAATCGCTTTACTCTCCTGTAGAGAAAGCGAATTATTCTCTTATCGGCGAGGGCAATCTCCTTAGAAACGAACCGTTGGAAGAAAAATTGAATTCCATGGGATTTTCCTGGTATGGCGTCGTTGCCTTCATCGATGAAGAAGAGCCTGTTAAAAACTCCGGCCACTCAGCGATTTATGGGCATGGCGAATCCCTTGATATGAGCGCGTTTCGCTCGGGCAAAGAGCTCAATGACGCCTATGCCTTGGGGAGAAAAGAGATACCGTTGGCTTTTTACGTTGGAACCCTACTTCCCCTCTTATTCGAGATTTGCGCGGTTTTCGGAATCGTCGCTTTGCTTGAGCGAAAATCCTACTCGGAAATCTACTCTTTGCGTCTAATCGGCGCTAAAAGCAGCCAATGCTTTGCGATATTGTTCTTAAGAAGCCTAATGGAAATATGCGTAGCGTTCCTTGTCTCGTTCATTCTATTTTTCCCTTTGATGGCATCGCTTTTGAATGGGTTCGTCCCTTCTTTGCTATTAGGGGAACTAACGATGTTCCTTTACGTGCTCCTATGCCTTTGCTTTAACGCAGCCCATCAATCAAGGCGCGCTTTTAACAATATCGAAAGGCGGAAAAAATGCTGAATATAGAAAACGTGTCCAAAACTTTCGGAGGAAGGCAAATCTTAAACGGCCTCACCCTTTCAATATGCAGCGGCAAAGTAATAGGAATCTTCGGACAATCTGGCTCGGGGAAAACCACGCTTCTAAAAACCGTTTTGGGTTTGCTTGAAGCCGATGAGGGGCAGATAAGCTTAAACGGCGTTGCTTACTCTGGTTTCAGCAAAGGCAAAAAAGAGACCTTTAGGCTTGCCAATTTCTCCTATATTCCGCCGGAGGCAAACCTTTTATCCGCTTTGAGCGTAAAAGAAAACATCCTCTTTCCTTTAGAACTTCAAAAAATCTCTTTTGATGCCAAACGCTTCGAGGAAATTATCAAGGAGCTAGAGCTTAGCGACCTTCTCAATGAAAATTGCGAATCTCTCTCCTCTGGAGAAAAACAAAGGGTCGCCGTCGCTAGGGCCGTAATGCTTGACAAAGCAGCAATAATCGCGGACGAACCGACGAGCCACCTTGACCACGAATTAGCCTTAAAAACCATGCGCATCCTAAAGAAAGAGGCGCAAGAGTCAGGGAAAATGATTTTGTGCGCCTGCCACGATAGAGAAATCCTCAGTCAATTCGACGAAGTTTATTTCATGAATAATGGGGGCGTTGTCCGCTGATGAAAAATAAGATTGGGCTCCACTACTTCTTATCCAAAAAAGCCCAGAGAAGGAGCTATTTTCTAAATGGGCTCGGTTCATGCTCATTGATTGTCTTCGCCTTTTCTCTAGGGGCTTTTTTCCGCCCTTATTATGAACATAAGGATTCTTATCTCCCGAGTGAGGAGGCCACATTCGTTTATTCCGCAGAATCAAATGGCGGCCTAAATGGCGATGAATTGCTCTCCTTCTTCAATTCGTATGAGGGAAAGGATCTAGACAGAGTTGAACGCAACGCCGACAAGACCATTCGCTCCTGCTTAGCACAAATCGAAGGCGAGAGAAACGTTTATGTTTTAGTCGGCCCAGAAGGCTTCGACTTGACTTGCTTAGGTTTTTATCCGGCCTCTTCATCACATATCCCAGAGCAAGGAGAAGCCTTGATCCTATACCAAAGTTCGGTGGCTCTTAAAAATATCGAGGAAACCAATTTCTGCAAATCTCTTTCCTGCAGTCAAAGCAAAGTGAGGAATATATACCTAAAGAAAAATAGCGATGTCGAGTTCCCCTTCAGCCCACTAAAGAAAGCGGACGCGATTTTTGCGTTATCGGAAAACAATCTCCCAAAAGAAGTGACTTACAAACCCTTTAGCGTCTACCTCTCTTATCACCTCAAAGGCCAGATGAGCGACCGGGATATCCTGTATTACGCCGCCAAAAGCGGCTACATCGATGGCGTTATCTCAAAATCGATGACGTCCTTCATCTATCCAGGACTCGCCTATGCACGGTTTTATCCTCCAATGCGCGCCGTCTACGTTCTATTGCTGGCGTTAGCGATAATCGTCTCAATCACAATTCTAATTTCCCTTTTGGTGAAAGACTTCGTCCGTTCAAAAGACGACAAAAGCGAATGCGAAACCTTGAAAATAATCGGTTTTAAAAGAAGAGATTTCTTAGTCTCCTCGCTAGCGTCGTCTTCTTTACCTCTATTTTCATCCGCAATAACGATTGTCGGGATATCCCATGTGTTCATGGCGATTTTCAAAAGCATTGCCGGGTTTTCCTTCTTCTATTCTTGGCCCTGCTATTTGTGCTTACTCTTCCTTATCGTTTTAAGTATCCTCGTCAAATCCGTTCAAGGTCTGTCGAATTACAAAGCAAAATAAAGACGGGCAGCATAAGCAATCATCAAGCGGAGGGCTAAAGCAAAGAACAAAAAAGACGCCCAGACGGCCTGAGCGCCTTTTTATTCATGATTTCTTACTGAGCTTTTTCAGCAGAGGGCTTTTCGCGGAGGATGAGGTTCATCAAGATGCCGAGGATCATCGCAACCGAGACGGAGGTGATGGACATGGCAACATCGCCAAAGGCGAATTCGAAGGCAAGGCCGCCGATGCCGGCGACGAGGATGACGGAGGCGACGAAGATGTTCTTCGTCTTGCTCATGTCGATCTTCTCGTTGATGAGCATCTTGACGCCGGAAGAAGCGATGAAGCCATAGAGGATGAGGGAGACGCCGCCGGTGACGCAGGCGGGGATGGTTTGAGTCAAGGCCATCAAGGGGCTGAAGAAGCCAAGAAGCATCGAGAAGATGCAAGCCATGAGGATGACTTTGGTGGAGGCGATTTTGGTGACGCCGACGACCGCGACGTTTTCGCCGTAAGTCGTATTGGCGGCACCGCAGAAGACGCCGGAGATAGCCGTGGCGACGCCATCGCCGATGAGGGTGCGGGTCAAGCCGGGCTTCTCAAGCAAATCCCTTTGGAGAAGGCCGGACATGTTCTTGTGGTCGCCGATATGCTCGCAGATGGTGACAAGAGAAACGGGGATGAAGATGAGGGCAGCTTGGCCAACGGCGGTTCCACTTAAAGGAACGACGTTGCTGCTTTGGGCTGCGAGGAATAGGAATTTCGGATAATCGAGGAAGGACGTGACGCTAACGGAGGCAACGTATCCTCCATCGGCGGTTTTGGTGGCGAATAAGGAGATGAGCGGATCGAAGTCGATGACGTGGCAATATTCAGCCCCGCATCCATAGTAACCAATCAAGGTGAACAAGGCGGCAACGACATAACCGCTGGCCATGCCGAGGACGAAGGGGATAAGGGAAACCGTGCCTTTGCCATAATGGGCGCAGAGGGCGGTGACCACCATGGCCACAAGTCCCGAGAGGATAGCGCACCAATTGTAATTGCCAACCGCGGCACCGGTGGTCAAATTGCTGACCGCGCTTCCGGCGAGGGAAAGCCCGATGACGATGATGACGGGTCCAACGACGATAGTCGGAAGCAGTTTATTGAGCCAATTGACGCCGAAGAGCTTGATGAGCAAAGCGACCAAGCAGTAGACGGCGCCGACCATGGCCATGCCGACGGGAAGAATCCAGAGGTTAACCTGGCCCGCATCGACGGCGTCGATTCTGATGGCGAGGCTCATCGCGCTCATGTAAGCAAACGAAGAAGCCAAGAACATCGGAGATTTGAATTTCGTGGCGAAGAGGTAGAACATCGTGCCGATGCCCGCCGAGAACAAAGTCGGGGCGATCATGATGGCGGCGAGGCTGACGTCAGCCCCATTGAGGTTGACAGTCGTTCCGGAGAAGACGATCATCGGGACCGTGATGCAGGCCACGAACATGGCCAAGACGTGCTGGATAGCCAGGATGATCCATTTTCCTGGCTTCTTAGGGGCTTCATCAACCTCTAACAGCATTCCGTTGGGGTGGGGGGTCAGCGTCTCAGCAGAGGCGCCTTTTTTGTTTCCAAACATATTGGGAACCTTCCTTTCCTGGCAGCAAGGCAAAAAAATAAGGCCCAAAGGCCTCAAAACCAACGACGGGAAGAGAAGATACGCCCTTTGCAAACGGATGCGTTTCTTATCCCGGTTAGCATCATCTTTAACTTGCTCCGGGACACAAGTCTATCGTCAAAACGAATTTCTAGGAAGATGGCAAATTAAGAAATTTTACGGTAAGCGCTTTTAGGGAAATGGGCAGCGGCGCGGTCAAAGGCGTTCAAGTTATGGTCCAACCTTAATTGCAAGAAGAGAAGAAACCAATTTCGGTGAATTCGCAAAGCGGTTTTAGAAAGCGTAAAATAAACAAGCGTAAACGAAGCACCGCCCAAACTATGGCCCCCAAGAAAGACATCAATAACCGCAACAGCCTGCGCATCGAAAACCAGGCCCTGATTATTTCCTTGCTCCGAAAAAGCGAAGCTTTGTCCATTTCTTACATCGCCGAGGAGCTCGGCCTCTCTTTTGTGGCGACTAACGCCATCGTCAGTGAGCTTGTGGAAAACGGGGTGCTAATTGCCAAAAAGCAGGATGCTAAAAAGGCGGGGAAGGGAAGGGCCCCCATCATGGTGGGCATAAACGAGGATGCCGGCGTCTCGGCTTCCATCGACCTTTCTTCCAGCGACTTGACCGTAGCGATATTCGATTTGAAAGATCGCATGCTCTGTCACTCTTCCATTCCCAACGTGAGTTTCGTCGAAGAGGAGCACTTCAAGCAACTAGCCGCGATGCTATCCTCTCTGCTATCCCAAAAAGAGGTCCAAGGGAGGAAATTGCTCGAAATTTCCATCGCCACCCCAGGCATGATCAATTCCTATACTGGGGATTACGCGACCGCTTACCGTATCAAAGGCTACTCAAAGATCAATCCAAGAACCTATTTTTCAAACCTCTATAACGTCCCCACCAAGCTATATAACGACGTCAAGGTAAGCGCGTTGGCCGAAAGGGCCTTTAACCCCACCGCCGCTTCCATGCAGAACTTCCTTTACGCCCATATAGGCTCAAGCTCGGGTTTAGCCCTATTCCTCAATGGAAAACTATTCACGGGAACGAACGGCTATAGCGGGGAGGTCTCCATTTTCAATCCCATCGACGAAATCGGCAAATCCTCTCGTCAAAACAAGCTTTATTCCGTTCACCGCCTCTATGAAAGCATCGCAAAAGACAAAGGCTTGCAGCCTCAAAGGGGAGGGATCGAAGAAATCAAGAAGTGGCAAGGCGAAAAAGACCCCATCGCCTTAAAGCGAATCGACGAAAGCGCAAGATATAACGCCATCGCGCTCATCGGTTATGCCGACCTTCTCGATTTAGAAGGAATCATCATCGAGGGGCCCATCGTCGCCCTTGGCGAAGAATATAGAAGCCTTCTCCTTAAATACGTCAACCTCTACGATGCCCACGAAGTCCGATTCCGAATCTTGTTCTCGGGGTTGCAGCAAAATGGAACTTTATTGGGCGGGGCTTACATGGCCAACAGCCAGTACTACTTCTCCGCGATAAAGAAAATGACCACGAAGAGGCTCGCTTTAGATCCCGAATCCATCAACGGGAGCGAATTCGATCTCCTTCAATCCTTGCTGCAATAACGCCACTTTTGCATTATTTTTGGAAATAGGACTTCAAAAGCCGCGCAATCGTTTGGTTTTTAGCAACGCACAATTTCAATAACGTGTTTTTCGTTTGCCGCTGAATTCTTCTACGCTAGGAAAAAAGCTTTGTAGCGGAACTTCGCCCATCGGCCGAATCGGCTTCTTATAACAATCTTGATAAAGATCGAATTTCCATTAAAAAAAACACTGAATAATATTTCACTGAACTTTTTTCAGTGTAAATGGAGGTATTTATGTTCGTCCATAGGGAGAAAGACATAAGCGAAATAAAAAGCGAGTTGAAGGGCACGTCCAAGAAAATAGTGGTATACGGAAAAAGAAGGGTTGGCAAAACCGCCTTGATAAAAAAGGCCATCGCAGGGGAAAAGAACTGCGTATATTTTGAATGCGTTCAAGATACCCTTGCCGAGAACTTAAAGCTTTTTCGGATGGTGTTGCTTAAGACAATAACCATACCGGCATACGTTTCCTTTGAATCTTTTCAGCAGGCGTTCGAATACATGAATAGTTTGAATGTCAAATTCACAATTGTCTTCGACGAATACCCCTATTTGAAGAAAATGAACCGCCCCGAAACGGTCGACAGCGTTTTCCAAGACATTTTCGATAACTATTCCGAAAACTTAAATTTCATCATCTGCGGATCAGAAATCAGCATGATGGACGAATTGCTGATTGAAGGAAACCCCTTGTTCGGCAGATTCGCCAAAAAGATGTATATCGAGGAATTGAATTACATAGAATCCGCTTCTTTCTATGACGGTAAATCGATAATGGACAAAATCGCTTTCTACTCCATTTTCGGAGGAAGCCCCTACATAAATTCGTTCATTGATAAGGGCGCTTCGCTTGAGAGCAACATAAAAAAGCTGTTTCTAGACGAGCATAGCCCTGTGTACAATTACGCGGATTCATTGCTTATTTCCGATGCGGTAAACGCTTTGCAGGCAAAGAAAATCGTAGCCTTCATCGGGAACGGCAAAAAAAGATATTCCGAGATAGAAGGCCACATTGATTTGGAAAAAACCGGAAAAATCGCCAAATCACTGAAGTCTTTAGTGGCGATCAAGCTGCTTAAGAAAGCTTACCCCATGAATAAATGCGACGATGGTAAAAAGGCTTATTACGAGATTAACGACAACGTGTTGAGGTTTTTTTACACATACGTATACGGGAGGAACTCATTAATCGTTTCTCTTGGGGCGGATAGTTTCTATGAAGCATATATCAAGGATTCAATAGTTGCTTTCATATCCCACAGATTCGAGGAGATTGTGAGGAACTACTACTCCATTTTGAGCGTAAAAGGGAAACTCCCGGGCATAAGAAATATCGGGAGTTATTATTACGATGACCCGAAAAATAAAACCAATGGCGAGTTTGACGTCGCATTGGAATTCAAAGACCGATTGAAACTCGTGGAAACGAAATATTACAAAAACAAATTAACCGTCAAAGAAATGGAAAAGGAAGTCGAGCAAATAAGAAAAATAAAAACCACCTTCAAAGTCGAATACGCGTTTGTCGCCACCTCCGGTTACGAGGATTGCGACTATGAATGCGTCGATATCCGTAGTCTATATAATGTTTAATCTAACAGAAAACGTTATTTGAACAATTCAGAATGCGGGTTCGACCTATTTCGTTTGAGGGCATCGCCTCAGCCAAGCGACCATGCCCCCATTACGTCTTGCGGACTTAGCAAAAGCTTTTTTCAGTTTGAAGTCATTCCTTATCCAAAATCTCGATATCTTTGCTTTTCATCTCTTTGCTTAGCCCTTTTCGGTATAAAGAAGGATAGGCAGTTTGATTTAAATGCTTGTCGAATTTATCCAAGGCAAAAGAGAAGAAAGCCAAGCAATAAATGGGCGAGAGCATCGAGAAAAGGGCTAGCAAGGCATCGTATAAGACCAAAGGCAAGTTGGGGATGAAATGAAGGGTGTCAAGCCCCAAAGGGAAAAGGGAGAACAAAAGAATCCATGGATAATACTTGATGACGAATTTGACGCCGTTGCGCACATATCCCCCGCTTTTGGCCAAATCGTAATAAGGAAGCTGCGAATAGGAAAATCCCAAAATAGGGAGAACGGCCAAATCCAAAATCCCCAAAAGAACAAAATAGAACACCCCCGCATAAGCAAAAGCGGAGGACAAGGAGCTTAAATAAACCATACCAACATGGCCTAGCCCAATCAGGAAGCCAAAGGAGGCCCAACGCAGGCTAAAGCCAGAGAAAAAATCCTTCCAAAACATCACCCCTTCGCCCAAGCACATCCTGCGATGGACTTGGCACAAGCCGCCAAAACCTAAAAATGGCAAAATCAAGCACACGGCCTTAACGCTTTCGTTGATAAGAGAGAAAGCAAGGGCATCCGCGCCTTCGTTATAGGCGAGGTAATAACCTTCGAAAGCGATAATCCCCAAATAGGGAGCGAAAAGAAGTAGAAAAAGAAAAGCCAAGCGCAAAAGAAGCCTCCACTCCTCTTTGAAAAACATAAGGAACTGCTTCTTTCGTGTTGGGGGAAGGTCTTCCGTGAGGAAATCCCTATCCGCGGGGACTATTCCCTTTCCTTTAAACGGCATAGAAGAACTCCTTCAATACGGTAATGGCAAAATCATCCCCGCTAGAAGAGGAAATAGAAGAAATGTGGCAAGAGTTTTTCCTTAAGAAGCAATAGTAGGTTCCTTCGGGCAAGGAAAAGTAATCACCGCTTCTCTTGTTGCATTCTATCCCATAGACAACGCCATCTCTAGAATAGCCGTCTTTACTCAAAGCGTTTAAAGAAGCGAACCCGTCCATTTTTTTATTTTCCAAGTAGGAAGAGGAAAGCAGCAGCAAATCCGCCTCCTCCCCTTTCGTGGAATAGTAAGTGGAGTATTCTTGGGACGAGGGCGAAGAGCAAAAAACCTCGCACTTTTTAACCGATGGAGCAATTTCTTTTATGCGAGATTCCATCTTATTCGACTCAACGCTTCCATAGGGAAGATCCATAAAAAGAGAGAGCGTTTCACTTTCTTTGGGTTTCGTTCTTAATTCAACGCCAAGGCAAAGCATAACGACCCAAAGGGCGCACAAAACGCATATCGGGGCGGCGTAATGCTTAAAGAGTTTCCCTAGCCTCAACTCATTCATCGCCCCACTCCTTCAGATAAGAGGAAGAAATGACGAAAGCGTAACGCTTTCCTTCTTCAAGCTTGAACAAACCCCTTTGAGAGGAAAGAAGATGCACCGTCATTAGATTTCCACCAGTTCTTAGGCTAACCTCATAAACCTCAAAGCCGTTTTGCAGGGTGATCGTATTCTTCGAAATCGACTCATAGACGCCTTGGACGGCCTCCCCCTCGCGGCTAAGGATTTCTTGATAGAGGAAGCAGCCGTCAAGAATATGCTTCCGTTTGAAAAAGAAGAGGAAAGAAGCGGCAAGGGGAACAGCGGAAAGGAATGAGCCCAATACCATCCAAAGTGCTTTCGTTTCGTAAGTCGCTAAAGCAATCGACAAGGAGGTTACAAATACAAGCAGCACAAGGGAAATAATGGCGATAAGAAGGCATTTTGATGCCTTTTTGCGGCTTTTTACAATTTCGCTTTGGGAATAAAGGCAAACCACTTTCATACCTCCAATCCCATTTTATCCGCGTAAGAAAGAAAGTCATCCCTCCCGGAAGATAAGGTAACCCTCCCTTCCTCCAGCACCAAAAACCTGTCCCCGAGGAAGCAAGCCTCCCTAAGAGAATGGGTCACGTAGATGACATTCGCGTTCTCTTTCTTCAAAGCGTCTTTGAAGTCGGCCAGTATTTTGATTCTTGAGGCCTCGTCCACGTTGGCAAACGGTTCGTCGAATAGATAAAGCTCGGACTTCTTCACCAAAGCCTTGGCCACCGATGCTCTTTGGCACTGGCCCAAAGAAACTTGGCTTGGACGCCTGTTGAGGCATTGCTCAATTCCTAGGGTAGCCGAAGCTTCGGTAACCCTTCTTCGGATTTCGGAGGAAGAGGCGAAGCTCCTCTTCAAGGGGAAGGCTATATTTTGGAATAGGCTTAGATGGGGATATAGGGCGATGCTTTGATTAACGTAGGAGAAATTCCTATCTTTCGTGGGTATTTTGCTTAGATCAACCCCATCCAAAAGAATCGTTCCCGAATATTCTTCTAGACCAAGCATGGCCCTTAGCAAAGTCGTTTTGCCTGACCCCGAAGGCCCAAGGACGACATTGATTTTGCCAAGAGAGAAGGAAAAAGAAAGGGAATGGAGGATTTCTCTTTTCTCCTTCTTTCCTAAGCTGACCGACAAAGATTCAACGCGTAGCTCGCCCATGGCTATATCATATATCGTTGAGCAATCCCGCCGAGACGAAATATCGATACCAATTCGCGTAAACTTCGTCGGG
Organism: uncultured Bacteroidales bacterium; assembly: GCA_963650805.1. Taxonomy (GTDB): domain Bacteria; phylum Bacillota_I; class Bacilli_A; order RFN20; family CAG-826; genus Alloenteromonas. Next base: position 50,286 of record CAVJMG010000004.1, on the reverse strand, counting down.
GTTGGTGGTGGGCTGATCCCCAACGATCTTTGGAAGATGGATCTCCTCGAGTTCGTCGATTTGCTTGGTCTCCCCGTTTTGATAAGCGGTCAAGGTATCGATGACGTAACGGATCCTTTCCTTCAATCCGCCTAGGCGCAAAAGCTGTTTCTCATATCCAAACGCCTTATTTTCCATAGCCCACTGTTTTTCGTAGGCCTTTATGAATTCTTCTAAATAAGAGGAGGCTCGTTTAGTAAGCTCTATGCAGGGGGCGAGGTCTTCTTTGCTTTCATAAGCTAAACGGATCTTCTTTCCCAGGGTGCAAAGGATTGAATCCACTTCTCCGAGCTTATAAAGGGATGAGAAGATATAGCCCCACTCCTTGGTTTCAATACAAGAGCGGAGCTTTTCGCAAGCGCGCTTATAAAGGCCCTCGTATTTATCTAGCTGCGTCTCCATCATGGGGCATTGCAGCAAATCCGAGTACAAATGGACGAACGAAAGGTTATTCCTAGATTCCCTATAGTTAACGTTAGAGTCAAGGGTAGAAAGGGCATCGATGGCCATAAAATCATCGAACTCCACGCCAACGCACCGGCTGAAGGTGGCCTTTGCCTGCACGTCCAAAGGTTTCCCCTCCGCGAGCAAAGAGGCGTAGAAAAGGGCGGGCAAAGTGGAGAACTGGCTCGCATCAGCCGCCCCATCGCCCCATCCGGCGACGAGGAAATTATCCAAGTCATATTCCCTGGCCAAAGTGATTTGCTCTTCTAGAGCCGCCATGGAATAGGTGTTTAAAGGCGAAAAGCCCACCCATTTAATTGCCCCTCCGCAGCTTGCTAAGCGCTTTGGGGAAAGCTTTTTATAAAGTTCGACTTTCTTTTGGGCCTTCTCTTTCCCGATTTTCTCGTATCCCCACATCATCGGGACGACGTTGTCGGGGATTTGGCAAAAGGAGTTCCCATTAGATTCGTTATAGGCGTTTTCGAGCATATCCGCCCAGATATAGCAGGTGTAACCGTATTTTTTTGCGATGTTAGCGACCTTTTCGAGATGCTCGCTGATGATTTTGGATTTCTTTGCATAGCCGAAGCGATCGATGTAGCGACCTCGGCCAAGATGGAAGGCCTCGTCCATGCCGATGTGGATTTTTCTGGATTTGACGCAAGAAGAAACGGAGGAAAGCATCTTCTCGATGAGCTCGTAGACTTTATCGTCGCCGACTAAAAGGACGTCGTCGATGTCGAAATAGGAGCCGAAGCAATCGTGGGCTTGAAGCCTTCCCAAATGGGCGAGCGTTTGAATGCAGGGCCTTAACTCCATGCCTTTGCAGGAGCAATAGGCATCGATTTCAGATAATTCCTCTTGGCTATAACGCCCTCGCATATACCCAAAATAAGGCTCTTCCTTTATCTGGTAAGTGTCTTCGGTGTAAAGCATCAAATAGCTGTAGCCGAAGTAAGAAAGGATATCGACGAGCCTTTTGACGGTCTCCACTTTAGCCACTGCCCCGCGAGAGCAGTCCATCATGTAGCCAAGTTCTTTGATTTGAGAAGCCATATTCCTCCATTCCCGAAAACCGGCGAGAGAAAGTCCCTCGCCGGTCTAGGTTCGTGATGATTATTCGTGACGTTTCTTCTTAAGGGCGAAAGCCAAAGCCCCGGCCGCGGCGAAAACGCCAACGGAGATGACGGCGATCAAAGTCGTTTGATTGCCGCTATTTTCACCCGCGGGCAAAGAAACCACAGAGGCTTTCTTGAATTCTCTAGAAACAGGATCGATGACGTCGCCATTAACGGATGCCCAAGTATTAAGGCGAGCAGCAGCGTCCTTGTAGAGATTCGAGTTCAAGAAGAAGAGTTTCTGATAAGCATTCAAACCCGAATAGGCCGCCTTAGCAGCGGCATAGGTCCCGGCGCTTACGCAAAGGCCCGTGCCTTCCCCTTCGTAGGCGGAGTCGTCCATATGCATGTAGTTGCTCACGAAATTGGTGACGGGCTGATAGTAAAGCTCTTGGCTGCTAGCAGTCGTCCCAGCGATGAAGTCATTAAGAACGGTGATGTAATAATCGTTTTCGAGGAAGCAACGATAGCCATCAGTAAATCCACCGAAAAGAGTTCCTTTGGGGAAATAGAACGATATTTCTTTGTCCGTGCCAGTAGTCGTTTCAAAACCAGAAAAAGTAGGCAAAACAAGTTCATTTCCAGTCGCTACATCGGCCGTTCCAAGATCCCCGAAAAGAGACAAAGAATGCCCCGCAGAATCCCCATTATAGGCCAATTGATAAGTCGAAGACCCGTTCATCGCATATAAAAACGCGTTCCCACTGCCTAAATCTGCGCTTTTCCAACCACTAGATTTGACAAACGGCGCCTGCACAAGCCAGCGGCTGAAATCCGGTTGCGCGCCATTTGTCGTGGCGTCGCCCAAAGAGAAGCTTGGAACATCGGCGGCCGTTGCGCCTTCTCCGTGCTGCCAAACCCAGCTGGAAAAAGCGCCGCCTCCAGAATGACGGGCACGCCAAAAGTTGTAATCCTTTTCCAAGACGTATTTAACGGAATCGTCTTCGTAGATGACAGTGCCGGCGCTTAAGTGGAAATGCCGATATATGGCATCGTTATCGTCCGGCTTGGCGCCATTCCAAGCAAAATAAACAGAAGAGGTACCGCCTTTGTCACTGTTATTCTCTAGCACACCAGAGGCTTTTTCCTGGCCGTCGACAGTCCATTTGAACTCATAATACTTTGAGAAGGACGGCATTGTTTTGTCCGTATTGAACAAAACTACGTTCGCATTCAACGCCTTAAAGGTGGTGATGTTGAAGGAGATGACTTCTTTCTCCCCTTCGGCTTTGGTGGCCAAAGTTTGAGTGTGGATGCCGGCGATTCCCGCTCCAATGGCCAAGGCGCCAAGCAATGCGCCCGATGAGATGATGAGGTGTTTTTTCATATTTGTTTCGCTCCTTTCATTTGTGTATGCGACAAATAGAAACCGTTTTAGAGGTGGAGAAACTTCTTAAGCAAGAAGAAGCCTCCGATGGATAAGGAGACGCATACAATCGCGACTCCTCCAGCGACGTAATTTTGAACTGCGTTCTGGTCGACGCCCTTTTCTTTTAAGGGCAAAGCGACGTAGAAGGTGCCGTATTTGCTTGAAGAATAAGAGGCTACGCCTTGCGTCGATGACGTGGATTCTCGCTCTATCTTATAGGTGAATCCGTTCTCTTGGCTAAGAGCGACCTCCTCGCTTTCGTAGCAACGCAAACAATAGCGGGCGATGGAAAGAGAATCCTCTTGAAGCGCCCATCCGCTGTAGCGGTGTCCCAAAGCGGCGATGGGTTTGCCTTCTTCGATGACGAGTCCGCAGACGGAGCAAACCTTGCCAGAGGTTTTCCCTTCTTCAAGGCAAGTGGCCTCCTTCCCCTCGACTTCTCTTAGAACGTGATGGCTGGGGATGGCCAGGGAAGAGAGGTTTACTTCAACTAACCCTTCATCTTCTTGGAGGTACATCTTGTGGCAGACGGAGCATTCCTCGTGGGCTTTGGTTCCATCTTCGCTGCAGGTGAAGGGCTTTTCCTCGACGTGGGAGAGCTTATGGGCGGCTTTAATAATCAGATTTTCTTTCGAAGTTCCTTGATACGCATCCCCTTCTTTTGTGGCCAAGCCATGGCAGCGCGAGCATTCATAATGGGCTTTCACCCCATCTTGGTCGCAGGTGGAGGGGACTTCTTCAACGTATTCATAAGCGTGATCGATATCGACAAGGACCTCGCTTGAAGAGGCGGTTTTGTATTGGTTTCCCTCCTTAAGGAAGATTTCCCCCTCGTGACGGGAGCAAGTGTAGTACTCAGCGTTCCCCGGATGGCCGCAGGCAGCGGGGACGACGACGTAATCATGGGGCGTCGAATACATTCCTGACAGCGCGCCCTCTTTGGAGATTTCGAAATAGGCGTCTTCTTCGACCATGAAGGGATAACCTTCGTTAATCCCACCCAGCAACGTGCCTTTGGGGAAATAGAAGGAAAGGTAGTGGCTTAAACCAGAACCGGTTTCGGTATTGAAGGGGGCGAAGGGGATAATAGTCAGCACGGTACCCTTTGCATTCTCGGAAATGGGGTCGTTGAATTTGAGATAGCCTTCCGCGCTATAAGTGTAGTCATAAAGCTTATAGCCCGATCCGTCATCGATATAAACGGCATTCGCCGCCCAAGAGTTTCCGGCCTCTTTCCAAGTCCCCTTTTCATAGGGCAAAGAGGCAAGCCAACGACTTAGACCAGGCTGCGCCCCACCGCTTATGTCGCCTCTGAAGGCAAGGGTCGGAATTTCGTATTTGACGTAAGGAGCATCGTTTCCGCCATGCTGAAACACCCAGCTATAAGCCTCATTGCCCGCCGAATGCTTCGTCCACCAGAAGTTGTAGTCGTTTCGAAGGACGTAATTGGCCGTATCGGTGGTGAACATCGTGGTTCCGGCTTCCAAATGGAAATGGCGGTACCCGTTGCCGTTGCCATCCCCAGGCTTTTGCCCGTTCCAAGCCAAATTGATGGCGGAGCTATCCGAGTCGTTATTTAAGGACAAGGTCTCCTTGTTCTCCCCATTTATCTGCCAAGAGAAAGAGTGATTCGCAAAAGAAGGCAATTCGATGTCGGTTTCGAAGGCAATCGTGTAGAGTCCCGCCGATTTTTCGGTTGTGATGTCGAAAAGGATGGTTTCCTTTTCGCTAGACCCCGAAGCCTTAACCGCGGAAGAAGAAGGATGGTAGGCCCCTAAGGCAAGAAAGGCGAAGGCGAAGACAAGAACGCGTTTTTTCATCAAGCTGCCTCCTTAACGAAATGGGCGCGGAAATTGTCGAGGTAGACGATGCGCCTGCCCTCGTAATGCTCGCCGCGATCGAAGATGAAATGGAAGGTGGTGAATTCGCTCGTGGAGAATTCGCTCAAATCGATTTTTAAGTGGTTTTTGCCGGGTTTTAAGGTGTAGGAGAGAACCGTGGAGTACTTGGAATAATAGGCGTTCGTGTTGGAGAAGCGGAGAGGGATATCGTAATCCATCGCGTTGTAGAAATCGGTTTCGAGGTAGTCGCAATCGGAGAAGTTGCTCTTTTGGAAATAGCTTTGCCCCGTGAAGAATGTCAAAATGGGATCGAGCTTCCTAAGCGACTCTCCCCTGCCGATGATTTCCATCTTCATGGCCTTTTCCCCATGGGTGACGAAAGGCGAATCGGAGACGGAAGAGATGGTGCCGAATTTGTTTTCATAACGGAGCTGGGCGAGCTGATTGTAATTTTCGAAATCGCCAAGCATCAGGTATTTCTCGCCGTTTTCTTCTTCGATGACGTTGCTGACGTCGTTTTCGACGATGAGGGTCTTCTTATCCCCGATAGAAACGGGGGCGTCGTTAGATTGGACGAGTACCTCGTCGAAATCCTCGGTTTCGCTATCCTCATATTGTTTTAGATAAGAGCAAGAGGGAGAAGCGAGGAGAAGGGTCATCGAGGAAGGCGAATCGTTTTCGTCGAGGACGTTGGGCAAATAGAAGCGGAATTCCTCGAGGTCGGTCAACGAGCGGATTGTCTGCTGAAGCGATAAGGAGACTTTGTTCCAGCCTTGCTTGAGGTAGACGCTTCCGCAGTCGGCGTTATAGGTGTAGACGCTGCCATAGGAAGCGGAAACGCTCATCTTGTAATTGTCGGGGACTTTATCGGGAATATACAAAGAGAAGGAGATCCCGGAAAGGAGAGAAGTGTCGCCAAGCGATTTGGCGTCCAGGGCAAAGGAGGGCTGATAACCCTTGCTCTTGTCGCGTCCGTTTAAGGTGATGGACAAGGCGTTGGGGTATTCGTAAGAGGCATCGTTAACTACTTCCATGCTTCCAAAATTATCGACGCTCCATCCTTTTGATGAGCCATCGGAGAAATCGGGCAGAGATTGTTCAATGGAAGTTAGGCGTTTGGTATAAGTGCATTTTGAGGAGCCGACGCTGACTTCGATGTCCACGGAAGGGGAAGTCGAGGCGTCGAGGAGATAGGTATAGTAGCCGTCTTCTCCTTTGCTTAGCTCTTTTCCGCCCACGCTAGCTTTAGCGGAGGCGTTCGGGAGAATGAAGGAAATTATCTTTTGGTTGGCCTTTCCCCCGTCTTTGCTAGGACCAAAAAGCAGCGCCGTGACGGAATTGATGTTTTCGTAGGTTTCCATCAAGAGCTTTCTTGCGCTAGCAAAATCAGAGCTCGATCCGTTGGTCACGGTGCCTTGGAACTCTTTGCCCATCGCTTCTTCCAAAGCGCTTGTCCCATCCAAGCCGAATTCCTCGTAGCGTTGCCGGATGGCTTCAATAAGCTCGGCGTCTTCCATGCCGTCGCGGTAGCTGACCGCGCGCAAAGAGGCGATGGGGCCATCGATGCCATAGGGTCTGCCGGGATAGAAGATTTTACCATCGCTTACCCCGGACATGGTGTCGCCAAGGTCGTCGTAGCCATTGATGACAGGGGTGGCGTTATTATCGTCGTCGGTGTAGTTCACCGCATCCCAGATAAGGAAGCCATCGACGTCATAATATTTCTGCATCCAGGAAATCAAACGGGGCGCGCTTAAATAAGAATTGATGAGCAAGTTGGGATAGGGATATTGAGGACCGATGCAGGTATACCACCACTCCTGCTGGTTGCCGCTTCGCTTGTAGGAGTCTCTGGATTCTTGAGAGTCGTAATGGTCGAGGCTGATGCAGGCGGAGATGTCTTCTGCGCCAACGTTTTCCAAGGTGGCGATGGAATAGCCGCCGGGGATGATGTTCGGGATGTCGATGAGGGTCTGGCGAACGCTTGTTTTGTAAAAGGAATAAGACGGGGAGGAGGCAAGGGAGACATCAAGCTCCTCGGAGAGGTCGATGAGCATCTTCTTAACCGTCGTGGCGATTTTCATAACCATTTCCCAGGTGACGCCCGGATTGGAATCGGGCTCATCGACGAAGGTGGAGAAATAGAAGAAGGCTTTATCGAGGTAGTTTATTTTATCTTCGAGGGAAGCGTCGATCACCGCGCGCAGATACTGCCTGCACAAGGGCACGTTGAAGGCGATCAACATGTCGTTATAGGTGCTGTAAGTGGCCTCGTAGAAGAATTTGTAGGAGGAAAAGCCCGGGGCGTTATAGTATTTGCGGAGCAGCTCAACGTATTTCTCCGCGCCGCCTTCCCCTTCGAAAGGCAAACTAGCGGACATGCGATAGCTTAGTAAGGTCTCGTAGTATTTGGTCGTGATCTCATCGTCGCAGGAAAGTTCTGCGCTGTTATAGTGCTCGCTGCCCCACATGGCGAAATAGTTCGCGGTCGAGGGGGAATCGGGCACGGTGAAGTCAATGACCTTAACCGTGATGGGCACATAATGGCAATAGGAGTCGGCCGAGAGCTTCAATTGGCCGGAATACACCCCAGCCTGCGTGCTTTTTGAGGTTTCGACTTCGACGTAAATGCTTTGGTTGACGTCGCTTGACAGGGTGTTTTCCCCGTATTCGATGGCCGTAGCAAAAGGCAGCAAGGCATCCGGGACCAAAGAGCCCGAGGCCATCGAAGGGTTATTGTATTTGCTATTGATGCCGACGCTAGAGATGTATTTTGCGTTGTAGAAGCTGACGCTTTCTTTGGGGATGACGTAACGGTGGCCGCTAGAGACAAGATCGGAAACACTGATGTCGTAGGCCTTGATGGGCGAAGTAGACCGGAAGTTCAGCTGAGCGCCCTCCTTCTCGTTTTTCCCCATGAGGATGGACATCTTCTTCTGTCGGGTGTCGGGATTCTCCTCATTGCGCATCACCCTGTCCAAGCTCGAGGTGCTCCAAAGGGTAAGAGGAGATGAAAGAGAACCGTTTGGGCCCTCGTTGGAGCAGCCCGAAAGGAGCATGCTTAAGCACGATAACAATATTGCGGCTCTAGAGCGGTTTCTTCCCATCTTCTTCCCTCCTGTCACTGATTGAGTTTAGCCAAGACCTTGGTTTGCCAAGCTCCGTTAGCGTAGAAGCTTGAGAAATCTTCGTAATACTGTTCGGGAGTCCTGTAGCTCCTATCGCTAGAAGCGACATTCAGCGACTCCTCGATGGTGTAGCCAGAAGCCTTTGCAAGACTGTAATAAAGGGCTCCGCCGAGGTAGAAAATCGGGTTTTTGAGGGAATAGAAGACGTGATTGGCGTTCTCGTTGACCTTGGCGACGCTTTGCTCGGTGACGGTCAATTTGGAAGAATCATAGGTGTATTCAAAGGGCAAGAAGCCGCCTTTGACGTTATCCTTGTAGATTTGAATGCATTCATCCGTTGCCATGTTGAGCAGGAAGGAAGTCGCTAGCTTCGAGGCGTTGGCGTAAGCGGGAATGTAGGCGATGTGGAAATTGGCCATGGAGGTCGAAGTGTTGCGAGCTTCCTTGATCTTCGCGAAATCTTCGGAAGCAACGCCTTCATAGGAAGTCTTGCCTTCATCGATGGCCTTAACCACTTTGGAAAGGGTCACATCGTCCTTGATGGTTCCCTTGGGGAGGTTCTCGATGATTAAGGAAATGACGGGAAGCTTCATCATCTTCACGGTGGAGGCGCTGCCTTCCCCGCTTTCTTGCTCGAGCCAATCGCCGCAAGGGTAGAGGGCGTAGTTCTTGCTCGAATCGTAGAAATTGGACTGCACGGACTTGAACATCGTCGACTGAGAGGAGGCGGCGTAGTTGTAGCCAAGCTTCTCCCCGTCTTTGCGGGTCAAAGGCTCGATGGCCTCCAAAGCCTTGAGGCGGCCCTGCTGGAGGTAGATTCGCTCGTCATTGGCGTAGGTGCGCCCGGTAGCGTCATCGTAATATTTGGCTTGGGTGAAATTGTTATAGCCCTCAACGCCTTCGTATTGAGCCCACCAGCCAAGGAACAAGGTGCGCGAGATCAAATCGAGGTTCTTGATGAAGAGGCAATATTTGTTTGGGTTCCCCTTGGCGACGAATTCTTTCCCCAAGGAAACAAGCTCATCGCTAGTGAGGGGCAATTCGAAAGAGCCAAGAACGTTGTTCAGAACGGTCTCGTTATAGTAGATACCCAAAGTGGAAGTCGCCCAGGGGGTGGAATAGTAATGGCCATCGATGGCGAGTTCGTCTTTGACGGTCGCGTTCATTTTCTCGCCATAGGTCAAAGATTCCCCGGGGATCTTGGTGTTATAGAGCTCATCCAAATTCAAGAATCCGCCGTCATAGGAAGCGTAAGTGTTGAGCGCGGAGGCGGTTTGAGTTTCGCTGACGTCGAAATAGAGGTCGTAGTCGTTTTGCTTCTTCCCGCCTTTTAAGGACTGGGTGATGGAATCGGCGTAGTCGACTTCCTCAATGTGGACCTCCACGCCTTCGTTCTTCGCTTTGAAGTTCTCAGCGACTTTCTTAAGCCAGGTCGTCCCATAGCCGCGGTTGAGGATCATGATTTTGAGATTTTTGGTGTCCTCTTGGTCGTTATCGACGCTACTGCCGCCGCAGGAAGAGAGACTGCAGGCTAATAGGCTTGAAGTGAGGAGCAGGACTTTGGATTTCTTGTTCATAGGTAAATGCCTCCGAGTTTGATTTTCAACCTTTAATGCCGCCGACGGTCATGTTGGACATGAGGGTTTTATTGAAGCGGATATAAAGGATAACGATGGGGAGGGCGCTCATGAAGACGCCCGCGAAGTAAACCGGCAAGGAGCCGTTAGAAGAATGCATGGTGATTTCGGAATAAGAATAAAGGGCCGAGGTCAGGGTGCGCCAATGGGGAAGATAAAGGAGGGTCGTCGCGTAGTCGTTCCAGCAGGAGATGAAAGTCACGAGCCCAATGCAAACAAGAATCGGAGTCGCCAAAGGAAGCATGACGCTGAAGAAAGTGCGGAAATAGCCGCATCCATCGATGCGCGCGCTTTCCTCGTAATCTTTGGGGAGCGTTTCGAAATAGCTGTGGCAAATCATGAAGTACATGCCATGCCCCGCTCCCATGGCAAGCAAGAACAAGGGCGAGTCAACCAAGCCGATGCTTGATAGCAATTGGTAGTTGGCCGCGGTTTGGCCATAGGTCGGAAGCATCATCTGCACCAAAACGAAAAGGTAGAGGAATTTCCTCCCGGGGAAGGAGAAACGCGCGATTACGTAAGCGAAGAAGACGGTTGAGATAAGTTTCATCAGGGTCGCGCCGGCGGAGAACCACAAGGAGTTCCAAAGCATGCCCCAATAGTTCGTGTTGTTGAAATTAAGCGTTTTGAAGGCGTCGATATAATTGGAGAAAGTGAAGGTTCTTGTCAAGAAATGGGCGTTTTGCGAGTTTATTTCTTGATTCGACATCAGCGAAACGTTGAGACCCCAAAGCAAAACGAAGATGAAGGAGACCGACCAAAGCAAGACGATAAGAGCGCCGATGTTGAACAAAGGACCCTCTTTGGCCTGGTTTTTGATTTTGATCCACGCTCTCTTATGCCAAGGGAGCCTATGCCTTTTCGCGAAAGGCTTTTTGACAAAGCTTAGGAAATTCATATCAGTACTCCACAGCCTCCCCGTGCCTCTTCAAGAAAACGCGCGAACCCACAAGAACAGGAATCGTCAGCAAGGTGAAGAAAAGCCCCGCTGCCGAAGCGTAGTTGTAGCTAGACTCATCTCCGCCCAAAACGATTTGGTACATCCAATAGGAGATGGAATAGGTCTCGGGGCCAGTTTCAAGCAGCAAGTTGCTTCCTCCCGCGCCGAATAATCCAACGATAGTCAAAGTGATCATGGTGACGAAAGTAGGCCACATCAAAGGCAAAACGATTTTGGCGAATTCCCTAGAGGGAGGGACACCATCGATCTTCGCCGCATCGAAAACCGATTGGGGGATGCGGCTCATGCCGCCAACCCAAATGAAGAGGTTGCCTCCGATGGCCACCCAAACGTCATAAACGATCATGTAAAGCAAGGAATGGTTGATGTAGAAATCCTGAAGCTGATCGCCGATGTTGAACCAGCTGGAGAGAAGCCCCCAGTTAGGCTCTGGAGAAAGAAGGCGGATGTATAGCGAGGAAAAAAGGATCGAGGAAACCGCGCAGGGAAGATAAAGGACGATCTTCACGAACCCCGAGCCAATCATCTTCCTATAAATGAGGTAAGAGGCGAACATCCCCGCGGGGATGAGGAGGATCTGAATCCCGAAGTAAATGAGGGTGTTCTTCAAAAAAACGCCGAAATTCCCGGAGGGCCCGAAGAATTGCTGGAGGACGTAGGCGAAATTGTCCCATCCGCAGAAAGCCCCCGTGTTAGCGTTGGTAAACGCCATTATCAAGGTTTTCACCTCTACCCCACCCCAAAAGATGATCAAATGGGTCACGGCGGGGAAAAGCATGACCAAAATGAACCCAAGCTTCGCCCAATCGAATTTCTTTTTATCGTTAGAAGCTTTGGCGGCAGAGCGAGAAAGAAGCATCTTATTTGTCTCCTTTCTTTTTCTTGGCAAGAACGGCAACGGCAGCCCCGGCGGCTAGCAACGAAGCTCCGGAGAGAGAATACAAAGCGATGGGAAGCCAGGAGAGCTTGTCTCCATTGGAAGATGGGATGACTTGGCTTTCTTCTTTCCTAGTTTTAACGCTGATGGAGACGTCGCTATAGATATCATCTAAGAAGTAAACCCCACTGCTAGAGCTCATCGTCGCCTCCCCTTCGATAGAGACGTTCTCAAGCAAATAGCCATCTTCTAGCGAAACGGAGAAGGAGGCGCCACCACCGGCAAGAACGTTGTTTGAGGAAACGGAGATATTAGCGTGCCCGTCAGAACTTGCGGAGGCCGTAACATGATAAGATGCGTCCTTAGCCTCGACGACGATGGAGACGTCCTCGATGCAGGCGTTTAGCGCGAGGGTGTAGACTTTTCCTTCGCGGGTCAGCTTCGTTAACGCTTCTTCCCCATTGACTTTGACAGAAGAAGGAACCTTACCCTTTTCGCAAGAGAAGGAAACAACGGGCTTAGAGCCATAAAGCGGGGAGTTGTCATATTTAGAATCAATGATGTCGCCGCTTAGGCCAAGGCGAATATGAACGTCCGACACGAGGGTGTAGGAGATTTGAATCCGCGAGGAAACGTTGCTGATTTTCAGGGTATAAAGGCCGTCTCCATAAGCCAAATCGCTTAGGGCATCTTCGCCGTTGACATTGAAAGAGACGAATTTATATCCTTCATCAAGGCAAAAGGCCGCGTTCAAATCTTGGCCAGAGAGGACATAGGCACCCATGTCGGCGTGGACGTGCTCGCTGGAGGTGACGTCTTCAACGCTGAGCAAATCCGCCTTGCGGTAATCCTCGAAGGAGACTTCTCCGCCCTCCATGCCGATATAAGGAGCGGTTATGACCGAGCCAAGGGAACGCCTCTTCAAATCGTCGTAGCTTGCGACGCGGCTCCCGTTGACTTCGACGTAAAGGCGGTTGGCGAACCAATGGTTGGCTTCGTTATAAACCTTGACCAAGCCGACGACGACGACAAAGGAGGAACGCGAAACAATGGATGAGCTTTCTCCGCTGGCTAGGACAATTTCCTCTCCGTCCATAAGGGTAACCGAGCCCTGCTGGAAGCGGATGATGTAGCCGAAGTTAGACCACATCCCGGAATTGGAGATCCAAATGCCGAATTTGGTTTGCGCTTCCCCGCCCCAAGCGGAGCCGTCGATGGATGGGGAATTCAAGACGAAGCGGAAGGCGTTGTTTGTTTCATTGGGAATGTTGCCGATTCCCGTGGCCGCGTCATAAAGGGTCGAGAAGGAAAGGCTTGTGGAGCCCGAAACGTCATACAAATCATGAACGACGACGTTTTTGTCTTCTTTGGTCACCGTCTTGTTTGTGATGATGGATATTTCATCGCCATCATTAAATTTGCCCACGAGGAAAAAGCGGGTGCCATCTTTCTTCAGGGTTAAATTCTCGTTGGCGACGCCATTGACTTCGATGTGATCGTATTCGACCAAGGTATCCTCCGGGCTAGGCTTTTGGGTTAAGGGGATATAGCAAAGCGAGCGATTGTAGACGGCCCGAGTCCCAGCTTCGTCAGGGGATCCATCGAAAATCTCATAATCATCGGCTTTCAAAGTGGGCTGAACGGTTTCTTTGTCGACAATAACGTTGACGCCTTCTTGGTAATAAAGGGTCAAATCCGTCCCGAAGGTAAACAGATTAAGGAAAGACAAAGTGACGTGGGCGCCATCGAAGTAATAGCCAAAGCAGCCGTCCATCCCTTCGGAATCCTCGTACATGCCAAGGCTACCTTGAGTGTAATCGAGAACGCCGTTTCTAAGAATGGCGTTGGTCTGCGCGGTTTCGCTCCCTTTAAAGAAGATAAGGGAATAGAGGGCCCCGGTATTGAACATATAGGAGGCTCTATCGTTAACGTAGGTCTCAAGCGAATCGACGCTGCCAGAATTGGCGTAAGCGTCTTGGAATTCCTTTTGGAAGCTCCTCGTTTCCTTTCCGGAGTAAGTGGAGGCAACGTCATTGACGTTAGTGACGAAGATGCCGGCTTTGTCCAAATCCGACATGGCTAGTGAAGCCTCGTCGAGAATATAGGAGAACCGGGCCATTTCAGCGCTCGTCCTATTCTTTCCCAAAGAAATATAGAAAGGAGCGCCATCGCTTTCGATGCGAACGTGTTCCCCCGTATTAAGAGACAAGGATGTAAAAGCATTGGAAGAAGCCTCAGCCTTGAATGAATTCGCGGAGGTTTTGGGAGAAGCCAAAAGAGACGACGTTATCGCAAGGATGCTCACTGCTTGAAGAATTCTCACGGATTTCCCTCCTCTTAGGTAGACCCATAAACAAAATGGGCTTCTTCGGTTGCCTTATTTTAAATCTACTTTAATAAATAATACAAGAAAGAATTGGTAGCCCTTTCATCCTAGCGGCATCGAAGTTTTTCCTTAATAAAGAAACTTTGACGAATATCCCTGCCTAAGCACCTTAAATCATCGCTAACGTCAATTCACCTCCTCGGCGTGGGCAAATTAAATTTGATTAAGCCGAGACGGAGCTTCGAGACTAAAATACAATCGCGAGGAAATCACAATGAACGAAAAACTAAAAGAAAAATCCGTGAAGGAGGCCCTTCTCCTTCAAAGCGAGCTCTATCGTCTGCAACTCGACGTCGCCTCAATCAAAAAAGGAATCGAGGACAACAAGGAAGTTGAAGTCGGCGAAAAAGAGAACGTCTTCAAGAAATTCGGCAAGAGCATCGGCAACTCCGTGAAGAAAAGCAGAACCGAGTCCTTCGAAAAAGCCTTGGCCAAAGATCAAGCTAAGAACACCGAAATCAATCCCGATGGACTCATCATCGACGAAGAGGAATTCAAAGCCGACGCAAAGGAGCTTCTGAACACCCAAGCCAAGAAAGTCTCCTTTGCCCTTTATTACCTTTCTAACGATGCCTTCGAATACGAATCCAAAGAGGAAACATTGCAAGGGCTTTCCGAGGCTTTGTTCGGAAACAAAGAAGCCCTCGCCACGCTCGCTAAGGAACTCGATGGCAACTTCAAAGCGGTCACGGTCTCCTTATTCTCCGGCATGAAATACACCGACGAAGCCAAAGCCGCAATCGGCAAGTACTTCGAGCTCCTCTCCAACTCCTCCGAGGGCGAATGCGCCCTTTGCCAAGCCAAAGGGGCGATGAATGGCAATGGCGACGCCATCGCTTGCTTGCTCGCCCTCCTTCTTTGCGGCAATAAAGACCTCCCCTACTGCAACGACGAAGAAAAAGGCAAGGATGCTTTCCTTTCCATCAGCAAGGAATCCTTCCAAGCCGCCTTGGCTTTGAAGGCAACCCTTTTCCAGGAGGAGAAGAAAGAATGGAGCGAGGACGAAAAGAAAGCCAACGTCAAAGGCGCCCTCTCCAGCTTCGCCACCCTTTCTTATTGGGCTAAAGTCGCTTATCTCCTCGAGGGCAAAGACAAGGATTCTTGCAAAGAGAAAATCAAGGGCCTTGAATCCTATGTCACGCTGCTTGAGGAATTGATGAAGTAAAATTCCCGCAAAACCTAACCGCCTTGCAAAATCGAGGCGGTTTTTTCATATATTTGTCCGTCAAAAATAAAGGCCTCAATCAGCCTTTCTGAAATTGCTTGGCAGAAAAGGCAAACACTCAGTCTCAACATCGAAAAGCTTCGCCTTCGATTGGGATTGGCTGGAGGAAAGAAGACCATAAGAAACAAATTTGTTCAGAATCTTAAGCGCCCCTTGCTTCGACATGTCCGCTTTGGACGCTCTAAGAAAATCCTGGTAGGTGAATTTGCCTTTATAGGAAAGCAAAATCTTTTTGAAATAGGCGGCCTCATTCTCCGTCCAAGCTATTCCTTTATTTTGCAGGCTTTGGGTAATGGTTTCCAAATCTTTGTAGCAAAGCAGGTAATCTACCGTGGTTTTGAAAATAAACTCCAAAAAATAAGTCATGTCATTGCCGCAATCGCGGGTGTATTCAAGCGAAAGATAATAGTCCTTCTTCTTAAAATCTATGGCTTCGGAAATTAAAGACGGGGAGAAATCCCCAATAAGCAAACGCAGCCAAAGGGAAACCACCCTTGCGGTTCGCCCGTTGTAGTCAAAATAGGGATGAACATAAAGGAGGTAATAATGGGCGATGGAAGGCAAAAAGGGCTTGAGTTTCGCATTGTCTAAATTCGTATTTACAAACACGAACAACGAATCCATGCATTGCTTTATTTTAGGATGCGGGCACCCAAAGTAATTGTCGACCTCAACTTCATCGTATCGATACAGCCCGCCTTCTTTAAGCACATCTTCTTCATCTAAGCAATCATCGCTAAGAATCGCGTAGAGGGAGGCGAGGTTCTCTTCGCTAAACGAAGGCTTTTCATAAATGAACTTAAGCGCAAGAGACATGTTCTTAATGATGATGTCATTCCGACAACTTGGCTCCGCGCCATTTTGAAGAAGTTCCGTCATCCTTTTGCGCGTGGTAGGCACTCCTTCTATGGAAAGGGAGCCTTCGATTTCAGAGTAAATCGTGGAATCTTGTATCGCTTTAATCAAAAAATCATCAAGATTTACAGTTGAACTTAAACGATTAGAAGCTTCTAGAGCTGATGTCAGATCTTTCGGAAGAAGATAGAACAAAGGCTTTGAATCCCACGCGAAAAGGTCAAGTTTAACGAATCTAGCGTCTTCCCCGTTTTTTAAAATTTCGGCTTTTCTCTTGATAAGAGCGTTCATATCAAAAGCAGACAAAAACGTCTTCGCATTGTTCCCGTACTTTAATTCATTGGGACTGTAGTAAGCCTCGTTTAATTGCCGTTCAATGATGTCATCTAACTTGTCCATATATCCATTGTAAACCGAATCGTAAACCTATTTAAAGAGCGTTATAAACCTTTTCGTAAACCTTAAGAGGGTACATCGCACAAGACAAAAGGGCGTTTGGAAAATATTAGTGGCCGCTAGTCGAAGAGGCTTATCCATTGAAAAACCCTCTCGCCTAAGCGAAAGGGCATAGAATTGCGGTTTTTTATTCTTTGGAGAGTTCCGCTACCTTCAAAAGGACTTTCGCCTTCTCCACCGCTTCTACGCTAGGAGGATTAACTCCTTTAAGTGGATAGGGGATGCCAAGTTTCTCGTACTTGAAAGTTCCAAGCGTGTGATAAGGGAGTACTTCGATTCGCCTTACATTCGTTAAGGAAGCGAAGAACTCGCCTTCTTTCTTAAGATACTCCTCTTGGTCGTTCCACCCCGGGACGAGGACGCGTCTAATCCAAATGGGGAATTTCTTCTCCGAAAGGTAAGAAAAGAGGTCGAGAACGTTTTTGTTATCGGCTCCGACGAGTTTCCTATGCTGCTCGGGGTCGATGACCTTCATATCAAGAAGGAACAAGGTGCAATAGCTTAGCAGTTCATCGAATTTCTTCAGCCATTCCGGATTCCTGTTGAAGGGGCCTCCGGCCGTATCGATGGCCAAGGAAACGCCGCTTTGATGGCAAAGTTTAGCAAACTCCAACAAGAAATCTAGCTGAGAGAGAGGCTCTCCGCCCGAGACGGTAATGCCGCCGCGATCTTTCCAATAAGGCTTATAACGAGCCATTTTCCTAAAGGCCTCCTCCGGAGAGATTGGATTGTTCTTAAGAAAGGGCCAGGTATCCGGATTGTGGCAGAAAAGGCAGCGGAACGGGCAGCCTTGCAGGAAAAGGACGGACCGGACACCCGGCCCGTCCACGAGGGCGAAAGATTCTATGGATTGATAATAACCTAACGTCCCCATGTTCCTTATAAAGCGTGATGGCAGGTTCTGGAGATGACGTCGAGCTGCTGCTCTTTGGTCAAATCGATGAACTTGACGGCGTATCCGGAAACGCGGATGGTGAAGTTGGCGTACTCGGGCTTTTCGGGATGGTTCATCGCGTCGATGAGCTTCTCGGTGCCGAAGACGTTGACATTGAGATGGTGCGCACCTTGATCGAAGTATCCATCGAGGACCTGGGCGAGGTTGTCTTTCTTCTCCTGCTCGGAGTGGCCAAGAGCATCGGGAGCGATGGTCTGGGTATTGGAGATGCCGTCGAGAGCGTATTCATACGGGAGCTTGGCGACGGAGTTAAGAGAAGCGAGCAAGCCGTTTTGCTCAGCCCCGTAGGAGGGGTTGGCGCCAGGAGAGAGAGGTTCGCCGGCTTTGCGGCCATCGGGGAGGGTCCCAGTGGCTTTGCCATAAACGACGTTGGAGGTGATGGTGAGGATCGAGGTGGTCGGCTCAGAATCGCGATAGGTGTGATGTTTCGCAATCTTGCCCATGAAGGCCTTCAACACGTTAACGGCGATTTCGTCGGCCCTGTCATCATCGTTGCCGTAACGGGGGAAGTCGCCCTCGATTTCGAAGTCGGTGGTGATGCCCTGTTCGTTGCGGATGGCTTTGACTTTGGCGTATTTGATGGCGGAGAGGGAATCGACGACGTGGGAGAACCCAGCGATGCCGGTGGCGAAGGTGCGGCGGACGTTGGTGTCGATAAGGGCCATCTCGGCGGCCTCATAATAATACTTGTCGTGCATGTATTGGATGAGGTTGAGGGTATTGACGTAGATGCCGGCGAGCCAGTCCATCATGAGATCGAATTTGTGGAGGATCTCATCATAGTTGAGATATTCGGCGGTGACGGGGGTGTATTCGGGTCCGACTTGTTGGAAGGTTTTCTCGTCTTTGCCGCCGTTTATCGCGTAAAGGAGGCACTTGGCGAGGTTGGCCCTAGCGCCGAAGAACTGCATTTCCTTGCCGGTCTGGGTCGCGGAGACGCAGCAGCAAATGGAATAGTCATCGGTCCAGATGGGACGCATGACGTCATCGTTTTCGTATTGGATGGAAGAGGTCGTGATGGAGATCTTCGCGGCGTATTTCTTGAAGGCCTCAGGCAAACGGGAGCTCCAAAGAACGGTGAGGTTCGGCTCGGGGGAGGGGCCCATGTTCTCGAGGGTGTGGAGGAAGCGGTAATCGGACTTGGTCACCATGCTTCTGCCGTCTTGCCCCATGCCGGCAACTTCGAGGGTGGCCCAGACGGGGTCGCCGGAGAAGAGGGCGTTATAGGAAGGAATACGGGCGAATTTGACCATGCGGAACTTCATGACGAGATGGTCGATGAGTTCCTGGGCGCCTTCTTCGGTGAGAACGCCGGAAGCGAGGTCGCGGTTGATGTAGATATCGAGGAAGGTCGAGATGCGGCCGACGCTCATGGCGGCGCCGTTCTGGGTCTTGATGGCGGCAAGATAGCCGAAGTAGAGCCATTGGACGGCTTCTTTGGCGTTGTTGGCGGGCTGGGAGATGTCGAAGCCGTAGGAGGCGGCCATTTCCTTCATGCCGTGGAGAGCGCGGATCTGCTCGGAGAGCTCTTCGCGGAGGCGGATGACGTCATCGGTCATCGTGCCGTCGCCGCAATTGGCTTTGTCTTCTTCTTTCCAAGCAATGAGCTGGTCGATGCCGTAAAGAGCAACGCGGCGATAATCGCCGACGATTCTGCCGCGGCCATAGGTATCGGGAAGACCGGTGAGGATCTTGTTGTGGCGGCATTTCATCATCTCGGGGGTGTAGGCATCGAAGACGCCGTCATTGTGGGTCTTCTTGTAGAGATGGAAGGCTTTATGGATTTCGGGATCGACGGTGTAGCCGTAGGTGGAGCAGGCGGTCTCGGCCATCTTGATGCCGCCATAGGGCATGAAGGCCCTCTTCAAAGGCTTGTCGGTCTGAAGCCCGACGACGGCCTCGAGGTCCTTGTCCAAATAGCCAGGACCATAAGCGGTGAGAGAGGAGACGACGGAGGTTTCCATATCGAGGACTCCGCCTTTGGCCCTTTCTTCCTTCTGAAGCTTCTGCAATTCGTCCCAAAGTTTCGCGGTGGCCTGACTCGGGCCGGCTAAGAAACTCTCATCCCCGTCATAGGGGGTGTAGTTGTTTTGGATGAAGTCACGAACGTCGCAATCTTCTTTCCATTTGCGGCCGTTAAATCCGGACCACGCTTTCGATTCGATCATGAGGTATTCTCCTTTGTACGGAAGAATTAAAGAGGATTAACTGGAAGGCTACAAGGGAAGTGCTCTAAGAAAGCGCTACCAAGGGAAATAATTGCTTTATATAAGCAATCATCGGACTTTTTCGATAATTCGGTAATTGTTTAATGAATAAAGAAAACCCGGGTTTTGACCCCGGGTGAACAGTCTTTTAGCAAGCGCTTATTTGTACTTGACCATCAAGGTGTGGGAATCCTGGAAGGCCGTGTAAACGGAAGACAAAGGCTGGTTGTTGACGATGCGGAAGATGCACTCGCCAAGCATGTCGGAAAGGGAGACGACCTTGAAGAAGGGCAAAGCGGCAAACTTCTCAGGCAAGGGGATCGAGTCGGTGATGATGATCTCGTCGAAGGCCTTGCCGTCTTTGACCAAATCGTAGCAAGGATCGGAAAGCACGGCGTGGACCGAAGCCATGCGCACGGATTTTGCACCGAATTTGCGGAGGGCGTTTGCAGCGTTGACCGCACTTCTCCCCGTATCGATCATGTCATCGACCAAAATGCAATCTTTACCTTCGACGTCGCCGATGAGGTTCATAACCTCAGGGGCACCCGTGGCGTTGCGCCTTTTGTCGATGATGGCGATGGGGCAATTGTTGAATTGCTCCGCCAGATCCCTCGCGCGCCCCACTCCGCCGTGGTCAGGGGAAACGACGACGACGTTAGCGAGATCGGGCTTGCTTTGGAGCAGCGCCCCGCCAAGAAGAGGAACGGCGGTGAGGTCATCGGCAAGGCAAGAGAAGAAGCCTTGGATCTGAGCGGCGTGGAGATTGACGGTGATGATGCGGTTAAGCCCGGCAGCGTCGAGCAAATGGGCGACTAAGGAAGCGGTGATCGGCTGTCTGGCGTGGGCCTTACGGTCTTGCCTGGCATAACCGAAATAGGGGCAAACGAGGTTGATTTCTTTTGCCGAGGAACGGCGAAGGGCGTCGATGAAGATGAGGGTCTCCATCAAATGGTCGTTGACCGGGGGGCAGGTGGATTCGATGATGAACACTTGCTTGCCGCGGACCGAATCGATGGGTTCGACGAGAGTCTCGCCCGAGGGGAAAGATTTAACAACCCTTTCTCCAAGTTTGACTTTGAGCTTTTTAGCGATGGCCTCAGCCAATTTTTGGTTGGCCGAAAGCGAGAAGATAATGGCGTCTTCGATCATGTCGGAAATTCCTCCCTTGGTTTTAGATTAGTTTAAGCCAACAGGGCCCAGTTCGCGGAAAAGAGTTTCTTAAAAGCGCTTTCTTGCAGTCAATCAATGATGACAAGAGCATTGATGGGTCGGCTCTTTGGCCTCAATGAGCTTCCCGTTAATGAAGTCTTCGATAGCTTTCTCAGCAGACCCAGAGACCGGGGAATACACCTTTATGCCATCGTGTTCGAGGAACCCAAAGGCCCCTCCCCCGATGCCGCCGACGATCAGGGCTTGGACGCCGAGAGATTCAAGAACGCCGATGAGGGCGATGTGGCTGTTCTCGCCATTGTCATGAATCTCCTCTTTGACGACTTTTCCATCCTCGATTTCAACGACTTTGAAATAGGGAGTCTCGCCAAAGTGCTGGAAGACTTCGCCGTCTTGATAAGCGACTGCAATTTTCATTTCTTTTTTTCTCCTTAAATAGCAAATGAAGTTTAAAGAACGGGGAAAGAAATGGCAAAGGATATGATTTTAAAAGCATACATGTGTCGCTTATTTTTAATCTGATTTGAGCCCCGTTCCGGGCCTTTTTGGCCATAAAACCAAAAATAATTTCGATGGCGTCGCGGTTTTACATTTTCTTTACATTCATTTTTCATTTCCTTGGTCGAGAAGGGGAAAAGGCGA
The DNA here is from genome assembly GCA_963650805.1 of uncultured Bacteroidales bacterium. Lineage (GTDB taxonomy): Bacteria > Bacillota_I > Bacilli_A > RFN20 > CAG-826 > Alloenteromonas. The sequence goes on along the minus strand of CAVJMG010000004.1, from coordinate 28,973 downwards.
GTCCTAAAGTTAGGCCGTTGAAAAGGAAAAAGGAAAAACAATGAACAAAAAACTCGCGTTCGTCATGACCGGGCTTAGCCTAGCCGCCCTTGCCTCCTGCACCGGAAGCAACAAGGAATTCAATTACGATTCCGCTATCTCCGTCATCTGCCGCGAAGACGGCTCGGGCACCAAATCCGCCTTCATGGAAATCATTGGGCTTAAGAGTCAAAAAGGCGACGTCAAAGGCGCCATCATTCAGAACTCTACCGCTGCCGTTCTCCAAGGCGTTGCCCAAAACCCCTACTCCATCGCCTACGATTCTCTAGGCTACGTCACAAGTGACGTCAAGAAGCTTCAGGTCAACGGAGTTGACTGCACCCTCGAAAACTGCAAAACCGGAGCTTACGCCATTTCCCGTCCCTTAAGCGTCGTTTACAAGGAAGACACCATTAAAGCCTCCTCCGTTTTCTCCGCATATCTCCAATATCTCGCCTCTAGCCAAGCTCAAACAATCATCTCTAGCAATGGCTATGTTCAGATAGTTGACAATGCTTCTACCTATTCCGCCATCTCGGGCTTAGAAGGCACTATCAACATCTCTGGGTCCACTTCGCTCCAGCCGCTGATGAACCTCCTCGCCGCGGATTTTGAAAAGCTTCAGCCCAAAGTTACCGTCAACGTTTCGGGAGGCGGCTCTGGAACCGGCCTCTCCGACGCCGAAAATGGGACTTCCAACTTCGGCATGATCTCCAAGGAATTTGTTCAAACCGACGCCCCGAGTTGCACGCACTATACCGTCGCCAAAGACGGCATTGCCGTCATCGCCAACAAATCCAACCCCGTCACCTCGGTGACGATGGATCAGCTCAAATCCATTTACGGCAACGGCGAAGGAGAGCACATCACCACTTGGGCCCCTTTTAAGGCTTAATCGACATGTCACCTTCTAGGGCTAGATTCATAACCCTGAGGGAAGGCGGTATGAAGGGAGTTTTCTTCCTCGCCGCCTCTTTTTCCTTGTTATCCCTCTGCGCAATCATCGTCTATCTTTTCGTCGCTTCCGTGCCTTTTTTGAACCGAGTGGGCTGGGGGAATTTCCTTTTCGGGATGGAATACGCCCCATTGGGGGATCAGCCAACTTACGGCATCTTCCCCATGATCGTGACCACCCTTCTGCTCACTCTCCTTTCCGTTTTATTAGGCGGAGGCGTGGGCTTTTTGTGTGCGATAGCCTTGTTCCGTTTCATGCCCCGTCCCCTCGTGAGGCCCACGAAATGGCTCATCGATTTGCTTGCGGGCATCCCCTCCGTCATCTTCGGGTTATTCGGCATCACCTTCATCGTCCCTTTCGTTAGGGATTATTTGTCCACCGACGGCGTGGGTTATGGTCTGCTCTCCTCCTCCCTTGTCCTATCCATCATGATTCTTCCAACGATGGTCTCCGTCGCTTATGACGCGTTAAACGCTGTAAATCCCATGTATTACGAAGGGGCCTTGGCGTTAGGGTCAAGCAAAGAAATGGCAACCTTCAAAGTCATCGTCCCCGCAGCAAAAAGCGGCATTTTTGCGGCTTTGGTGCTCGCAACCGGACGCGCCATGGGGGAAACGATGGCCGTGATTATGGTTTTGGGAAATTCGCCGCAAATGCCTACTTCTTTGACTCAATCCGTTCGTACGTTGACTTCAAATATCGCCTTATCCGCAACGGAAATGAGGGGTGACGCAAAGCTTGCCTTAGTCGCTACGGGCGTCGTGTTATTCGTATTCGCCCTGTTGGTGAATTTGTTGTTCAGCCTATTGAAAGGGAGGAACAAACAGCATGTTTAATATGGCCTCCTATAAGCGCAAGCGCGCTTTCTACTCTTCCGGAAAATACGTTTCTTATTTGGCTACCGGGCTTTGCCTTTTGGCTTTGCTTGCCCTTTTGGTCTACGTCTGCAAAGACGGCGTTTTGAATCTTTCTTGGCACCTCTTTTTCGGGGAATACAGCGAAGCCTCCCCGACAATCGGCCCGGCCTTCTTGGGAACTTTGCAGTTGCTTGGCTGGGCATTGCTTTTTGCCGCCCCCATTGGAATAGGGGCCGCGATTTTCTTATCCGAATATACGGAAAACGATTCTTGGTACGTCAGGATCATCCGCATAGCCACCGAGACGCTTTCCGGCATCCCCTCGATTGTCTATGGACTATTTGGCAACCTTTGCTTCGTCGTTTCCTTTCAATGGGGCTATTCGATGCTCGCTGGAGGATTGACTTTAGCCATCATGATTCTGCCCTTGATTGTTAGAAACGTAGAGGAGGCCCTCAACGCCGTCCCTAACGCTTTGCGCGAAGGAGCCTACGCTTTAGGCGCAAGCAAGGTCAGAACCATCTTCACCATCGTCTTGCCCTCGGCCTCAAGCGGCATCATAACCTCGCTCATTTTGGCCATAGGCAGAATAATCTCAGAATCCGCCGTCCTGCTATTGACCATCGGGATGGTCGTGGGCAAAAACCCAACCTCGCCTTTGTCCCCAGGCACTTCTTTGGCCTTAGACATCTATTACTTCTCCTCCTACGGCCACACCAAAGAAGCCGCCGCGACGAGCTTCGTGCTAGTCGTCTTCGTGCTCCTCGTTGATTTGCTAGCCATGGGATTAGGAAAACTGCTTGACGCAAGAAAGGGGAAACAATGAACGAAACCTACGTCATAGAATCCAAGGATCTTCATCTCTTTTACGGGGAGCATGAGGCCTTGAAGGGGATAGACATGAAAATAAAATCCCATTCCTGCACGGCCCTCATTGGGCCAAGCGGCTGTGGGAAATCAACCTTCTTAAGAACCATAAACCGCATGAACGATTTGATTTCCGGGTGCAAGATAACCGGCACCCTGCTTGTTGATGGGAAAGACATCTATGGCAAGGGAACAGACGTCAATCTGCTGCGCAAGAAAGTCGGGATGGTTTTCCAAAAGCCCAACCCATTCCCGATGTCGATTTACGACAACATCGCTTACGCTCCAAGGACCTTTGGGATCAAAGGAAAGGCAAAGCTGGACGAAATCGTTATTTCTTCATTGAAGAAAGCCTCGATTTATGAAGAGGTCAAAGACAGGCTCCGCACCAGCGCACTTTCCTTATCCGGAGGCCAGCAGCAAAGGCTATGCATTGCTAGGGCTTTGTCCGCCGAGCCAGAAATCCTATTGATGGATGAGCCCACTTCCGCCTTAGACCCCATCTCCACCGCCAAAATCGAAGAGCTCATCTCATCGCTGAAGAAAGAAGTCACGATAGTCATCGTCACCCACAATATGCAGCAAGCTTCCCGCATCGCCGACGAAACGGCCTTCTTCTTGCTCGGGGAGTTGATTGAATTCGCCCCTACCGAAGCCCTTTTCTCTACTCCGAGGAAGCCTGAAACCGAGAATTACATCACTGGGAGGTTTGGATAAACATGGAAAGAAGATTCGACGCCGAAATCAAAGAGGTGAAAATCAAGCTCACCAAAATGAGCTACATGGCCATGGAGGCAATTGGCAAATCGATGAAGGCGTTAGTAAGTAGAGACGCCGAACTCGCCCAAGAGGTCATTGCGGGGGACAGAGACATCAACTCGCTCAACAAAAGCATCGAAGACAGCGCGTTGAAGATTCTCCTTTTGGATTCTCCCGTGGCCGGGGATTTCAGAAACGTATCCTCGGCTTTGAAGATGATCACCGATCTTGAAAGAATCGGAGATTACGCCGTGGACATCGCCGAGGAAGTCATCGCCTTCCCGAAAGAGCCTTACATCAAAGACCTCGTCGACCTCCCCAAGATGGGCCAAAAGGCTATCGCGATGGTCGATAAGGCCATTCACAGCTACGTCAACTCCGACCCAATTGAGGCCAATTCCCTCGATAAGGATGACGATGAAGTCGATAAGCTCTATTACAAAATAAAGACCGAGCTCATTGAGCTCATCGCCGAGAAAAAAGAGAACGCGGAGCAAGCCATTCTATTGATGATGATCGCCAAGTATTTGGAACGGATCGGCGACCACGCGGTCAATTTAGGCGAATGGGTCGAATACGCCTCCACCGGAGAGCTCTTTATAAGGTAGAATAATCGCGTTATGTCAGTACCTTGCATTGCTTGTGTCGACGACGAATCCTCCATCAGGGACCTCTACTCCGCTTCTTTGCCTTTAGGGGGCTATTCACCTTGGCCGCTATCCTCTGGCAAAGAGCTTTTCGAGCTGCTTAAAACAAAGCGTCCAAACCTCATCATCTTGGATCTGATGTTGGGCGGAGAAGACGGTTTTCAAATACTTAGCCTTCTCAAAAGCAACGCCGACTACGCCTCCATTCCCGTCATCATCGTCTCCGCAAAAGGCGGCGAAATGGACAAAGTCAAAGGGCTCAACCTTGGCGCGGACGACTATTTGGCAAAACCCTTTTCCATCATGGAACTTCTAGCAAGGATCAAGGCCAATCTCCGCAAAATGAATCCGGGGTTAGAAGGGCAAATCATCACTTACGCCGACCTAAAGCTCGATAAGAAGACGCACGAAATAGCATTAAAAGGCAAACCCTTGGCCCTTTCCGCCAAAGAATACGACCTATTGTCCTATTTCTTATCTCACCCGAAACAATCCCTCAGCAAAGACGATTTGCTGACCAACGTTTGGGATTATTCTTCGTCCGGAGTGGAAACGAGGACTTTAGACATCCACGTCTCTAAGCTAAGAGCCAAACTCAAGGGGTCCGACGCCGCGATTGAGACCATACGAGGCATCGGTTACATCTTGCGATGAAACGCAGACTCATTGGAGCGAACATTCTTTTATTGACCCTTTCATTAGGGACCATGTTCGCTTTCGGGGTTTTGGTAACTTCCAACACCATAACCACCCAAGCCAAAAGCAGCTTGATTCAACTCACCGAGGCTTACGCCTACGGTTATAGCGATTCTTTGACTGCCCTCACCGTTTCAGATAGCAATGTGCGCGAAACCGTGATTTCAAGCGACGGCACGGTCAAACTAGATTCGCAAACCCTTTCGCAGGAAAACCACCTCCACAGGCCCGAAATCGAAAAGGCGAAATTTCTCGATGAGGGAGTTGGGGAGATTTACAGCCGCCACTCCTCAACCGTGGGCATTGATTACCTTTATTACGCCGTAAAAGTCGACTCTTCTAGCGATTTGCAGGGTTTTGTGTATATCCGAGTCGCTTTAAAAATGTCCTCTTTTGGGCGCTTTTTAAGTTCTTATATTCCCTGGATGGTTTTGGTGCTTCTCGTGACGTTAGGCATATCCGTTGGAGCCTCGTTGTTCCTATCGAAAAAGGCCACGGAACCCCTTAAAAAGGTAAAAGACCAATTGGATAGCATCGTTTCGGATAAGCCTTTGGAACTTGATTTCGCTTCGAAAGACCCCGACTTCCAACCGATATTGTCAGAGATATCGACCATCGCAAATAGGCTCCACAAAACTTTGGAGCAGCTCAATGAAGAGAAAGACCGTTTGACGTTGGTCCTAGACAATATCCAAGACGCGATTGTTGCCTTAGACAAACAAGACCAAATCGTTTTCCTTAACCCCGCGGCCAAAGAACTTTTCTCCATTCAGAAATGCTCCGGTCAGCATTATTCTTGCCTTGGCCTAGACAAAGTCCTCGCCCCCTTATTAGAAAAGCAAACGCCAGAGACTTCCGAAATTCATTTGGGAGGCTCTTGCTACTTCTTGTCCTGCTCCTGTTCCCAATCGATGAGCCTACTCGTTTTCTCCGACATCACCACGGAAAAGAATCAGCAGGAGATCAAAAAAGAATTCTTCGACGCGGCTAGCCATGAACTCAAAACGCCTTTGACATCGATTAAAGGCTTCAACGAATTAATCGCCTTCAAGGAAAAAGACCCCGTCACGCTATCCTATTGCGCTTCCATAGAAAAAGAAACGTCCCGTATGCTCTCTTTAATCGGGGACATGCTCTCTTTGTCTCATCTTGAAGCACCAGCCCAACCCGAGGTCGTTAAAATCATTGACATACGCCCCATCGCTGAAGAGGTCGTTGCTTCCCTAGCGCCTTTCGCGGACAACAAAGAAGTCGAACTTAGCATATCCGGGGAATGCGCCTTGAAAATCGATCCCCAAGACGCTTATTCCCTGCTGAAAAACCTTCTTGAGAACGCGATTCGTTACAATGTCGAAAACGGCTATGCGCGGATTCTTCTAGCGGAGAAAACCCTAGTGTGCAACGATAATGGCGTCGGCATCGCCAAAAAAGATCAAAAGCGAATCTTCGAACGGTTCTATAGAGTCGACAAGTCCCGTTCTAGAGAAAGCGGCGGCACCGGATTGGGCTTAGCCATAGTCAAACACATCTGCGGAAAATACGGGGCGAAAATCGAATTGGTCTCGGATTTAGGCAAAGGCAGCCAATTCACGATTCGTTTCAAATAAGGCTCAATCTCGCTTTTCGTCCATGGAAATCGGACGGCCGTTTTCATCGTAATTCGCCGCGGTGTCTTTGGATTTATCCGGATCGATAAAAATAATTTTTGAAACAGCCTTAGCGACTTTATTCTCCGCAGAAGCCCCTTCTTTTACCTTTTCTTTCGTGCTTTCTATGACATTTTTTACCGTGGAAGGCAAAGCTTCCGAGAAGCGATTCCTAGCGGCGATCACACCTTCTTTGTACTTAAGTCTCATATCGTCGTAACGTGAGCTCAATCCAGACTTCTTCGCCCATTTGGCGACGCGGGTGAATACCTGAGCCGAAAGGATGAAGTCCACGAGCATGACCCCATAAACTAGGCCAAGGCTGAAGATGAACCCAAAATGAGCTTGGCTCACCCCGGAAGCGCCGAACATATATTCGTACGCCATCTCGGCGAAGCGGAACATAAAGGGATTCACACCATAATAGAAGGCAATAGCCAGAGCAAACCAGATGAGATTGAATAGGGGGCAGATGATGCCCAAGATGTTTCCCCTCATGTTCGAATAATCCCATAGCTTGACCTTGAATCCCTTTACGAAGATTAGACCGGCGACAAATTCAAGGAGGATCATGGAGCAGCCCATGATGGAAATCGGCAATAGATCGGCATAGCTAGGCCCGCTTTCTCTATTTAGGAAGCTGTAGAAACCAAAAGGATTGAAGAAGGGGTAATCGGGTAGGTAATAGAGGATGAGGATGACGACGCTGAACATGATGACGACGCCAAAGCCATACAAAGGCAGCCAAGGCCCTCTCATGAACCCTGGATTCACCCATTTCTTCGCGGTGAATATTCTCCTGAAAAACACCTCTAAAACGTAGCCAAGCACGCAGCCGGTCAAAAACAGGAAAAGATTCAATAGCAGCACCTGCACAGGTTTCATCCCAAATATCATGCCGAGGCCTCCTTTTTCTCCAAGAACAATTTTGGTTCAATAAGCCCCCTTATACAAGACAAAGGAAAACCCCCGGGAGGAGAAAGGCCCGGGGGCCAAGGAGGTAACTTAGCCAAGAGGAGCGAGCAGTCCCTCTTTTTAAAGAGGTGGGCATCCTCGTCTCCCCTTCAGGAGTCCCATTACGATATGGGCATTCAACAACAGAGAGCGCGATCAGGATTCCCGAAATGGTCGCTATGTAGGGGGACAATATGTCCTCTTGGCAGCCGAGGTTTCATCCTCGACAAATTCATTATAGCAAGGCAAAACGCTTTGAAAAGACCTTTGATGTAAGCGCTACCAAAATATTTTTTGTCAAGGGGGTAGCCGCACTTTTTTAAGCATTTTCGGCCTAGGTGACACAGCCTAGCCTTTAGGCTAAAATTTGCGTCATGAGCGAAAATACAGAAAACAAAAATACGAAGCGAACCGGCTTGGGGTTTCTCTTCGACGTCATTAAGGGAGTGACCTTAGGCGTATCGGCGGCCATCCCTGGCCTAAGTGGAGGAACCATCGCCGTTGCAGAAGGTTGCTACGACCCTTTGATCAGTTCAATCTCATCGTTGCGAAAGAAATTCAAAACATCGTTTCTCTTTTTGCTGCCTTATATTTTGGGCTTGCTTTTAGGCGCTTTGGCGGCTTTCGTTGGAATTAAAAAAGGATACGCTGTTGCTCCATTTTCTTTAACTGGCTTGTTTGCCGGCATGGTGGCGGGGAGCTTGCCCGTGGCTTTAAGCGAACTTAAGAAGGGGGCGAACGGAAGACAAAAAATTCTTTATTTGGTCGCCTTCCTCTTCTGTTTCTTGCTTGCTGCTGCTTTAGGAGTCGTCACCGCTCTTTGTAAAATCGATCTCGCCAGCTTCCTGAAAGACCGTGCCTGGTGGATGTACATCTTCGTCCCCGTTGCCGGTTTTTTGGCGGCTTTCGCTTTTATCATCCCCGGGATTTCCGGTTCAATGACTTTGATGATTCTAGGCATGTATTACCCCATTCTCTACACCTACATGCCCGCGGGCAATTCCGCCACAGCATTAGAAAAATCCATGACCATCTGGAGTTCTGATAACTCGGCAGCGTTAGGCTCTGGGATCATTCTTTTAGTGTTGCTAGCTATAGGAGCCATCGCGGGAGTCATCGCTTCCTCAAAGGCGATGGGATATCTCTTAAAAAATAGGAGGGTTCCTACATTCTGCGGCATTCTCGGCCTAATCCTTGGCTCATTGATATCTATGTTCATCAACTCGGATATTTACCCAAAGTATCTCGATGGCTCCATCCAAACTTGGGATTATATCGTAGGCTCAATTTTATTCCTCATCGGCGGAATTGCCGTATACATGCTCATAAGGTTCACAAACAAGAAACAGCAAAACGCTTCCGAAAGCGAAGGGAAATAACCATGCACGAACTTGGTTTATGCGCGGAGATGGTTCACACCGTCGAAGGCATAATGGAAAACGAGCATCTCAATAAAATCACAAAAATTAAGGTGCAAATCGGTGAAATAACTGGGGTTTTGCCGCGTTTTATGCAAGAGTGCTGGACTCCAGCCTGCGAAGGGAGCAAGTTAGAGGGTTCCGATCTTGAAATTGAATTCATCCCGGCAAAAGCCGTCTGTAGAAAGTGTGGCGAAGAATATCACCCAGCGCTTTCAAAACCAATATGCCCAAAATGTGGATCAAACGATTACGATTTCGAAGAAGGCTTCGAATTTGAAATCATCGAAATTTCCGGAGAGTAAAATCCTCGAATCCGAAATCTCGACTTCATCATTTCTTAACGTACTTTCCGATTTTATACCCATCCGCAACTCTGATGCGATTGGACTCTAACGCCTTTTTGATATATGTCGATGCGCTGGCGCTGGATTTGGATAGCGCTTCGGAAATGTCGCTTCTAGTGAAAACCTGATTAAGTGGGATGGACTCCAAAAATTCTTCGAAAGTCGTATATTTTCTATTAAACTCTTCGTTTTTGCGGGAAATTTCGCCGTTGAAGCTGATTGGAAGAAACAAAGAAGTCCTATCAGGGCAGGTAGTTTCCTTTAGAGAGAGACTTCCGAAGCCACTTTGCTTCAACGCTTCATTCATCAAAGGGATGCCCCACCCCTGCCGGTCTCCGATGCCAATGGACGAAAGCATGTTCATGATAACCGGGTTCCTCGGCTCCGATTCCCCTCCTTTCAAAGCTCGGTTTTCATCTATAAGCATGAGTCCTGGATTTTCGATTCTCAAGCCATCGCCTTTCAAAACAATTTTTAAGCCTTGGGAGAAATTGAAATCGGCATTGACACACGCGTTTGTAATACCTTCCCGTATCGCTTTGATGAGTAAAGAGTCGTCCGCACGTTGAATTGATTTTTTCGGAACCTGATAAGCGTTTGGGATTTTAAAGGAAATGTCCGTGGCGACGTTGATCAGGAATTCAAATAAATTTCCGTCCCAATCGCCGCTATATGTTGAAATTCGCTTTAAATAGCGTTGCTCTAAGGAAAAAATCCTTTCGTCGGTGTAATCCAGGAAATAATTCGGAAAAACCATTCGAATCCGCCAATCGTAGCCAAAGAATAAAAGGCCCGCTATGGTAGGAAAGCATTTGCCGTTGTTGTCCTTAACCGCACCAATCCTTAGTAAAAAATCTTCTTGGTTAAGCGTTGACCAAGGCGAAGAGGGGTTTTGAGCCTTAAACATATTTTTGTAACCATCAATTGAAGAAGGGGAAAGCCAAGAAATATCAGCGCCTTCAGCAATTAGTGAGTCGCAAGGCATGCTAACGGATTCGGCTATCATCATTTTAATTTCCGCATTTGAACAGTGATAATCGCCTTCGCCGTTCCTCTTGTATGTCCCAGAATCCATGTTGCCAAAAATATAAATAGGCTTGTCCTCTCTCCTCGCCTTAGGCACTCGGATTATCAAAAGGAACGATTCGCCTATTTGCCTCTCTTGAACACCATCATTAGAAACGATGTTCTTGCTAACGATTGTTTTGTTATTAACGCCATTCCAAAAATCTCTTTCAAGAAGCTCAATCTGAGTTTTAGAAAGCCCAGATGGGCTTAGGGAAAAGTCCTCATTCTCCAAGACCCCAAGAACAATTGTCCCGCCTGAGGTATTCGCGAAAGCGGAGTAACTCTCCCAAATCGATTTTGGTAGGCCGCCCTTAGCTTCTTTCGCTTCAAGCGTATGGTTTTCAATCAAATTTACTAAATTGAGGTCTTCCATTTTATTTCCTCCGCATCTTGATTATACACTTTTAGACACTTTTTGTTTAATTATACACTTTTAGACACTTTTTAAATTAAACTAGCTAATATTAGACACTTTCATAGTAAAATTAGACGGTTTAGCAACTTTTTACCTCTTCGCAAAGTTTTTATCAAACCGCCAAGCACCCAAAAAAGCCAAAAACGTACAAAATCGCGACTAGCCCGCAATAGCCTACGACGCTTTTTTCGAATACAATAAAGAACGGCGCAAGCAAAAGGAAAAACGTTATGAGAATCGGCTTTGACAACGATAAGTATTTAGCGATGCAAAGCGAGCGCATCGATGAGCGTATCTCCAAATTTGGAGGGAAACTATATCTAGAATTCGGCGGGAAGCTCTTCGACGATTATCACGCCAGCAGGGTCCTGCCGGGATTCCTTCCCGACTCAAAGCTTCGCCTTCTTCTGAAAATGAAGGATGAAGCCGAAATCGTCATTGCCATAAACTCTCAAACCATAGAAGAGGCCAAAACCCGCGGAGATTTGGGCATCACTTACGATCAAGAAGTGCTTCGCTTGATCGATGCTTTCGTCGCAGCTGGGCTTTATGTCAGCTCGGTCGTTTTAACGCAGTTCCAAAACCAAAAGTCCGCAAAAGCCTTCGAAAAATTACTTCAAAAACTCGGAGTGAAGACATACCGCCACTACAAAATCGAAGGCTATCCCTACGATGTGGATAAAATCGTATCCGAAGATGGGCTAGGCAAAAACGACTACATAGAAACCTCTCGGCCGCTGGTCGTATTAACCGCCCCCGGGCCGGGAAGTGGGAAGATGGCAACCTGCCTAAGCCAACTTTATCACGATAACAAAAGGGGCATTCAATCCGGCTACGCTAAATTCGAGACCTTCCCAATTTGGAGTTTGCCCTTAAAGCACCCCGTCAACCTCGCCTACGAAGCCGCTACCGCGGATTTAGACGACGTTAACATGATTGATCCCTATCACCTTGAGGCGTACGGAGTTTCCACGGTCAACTATAACCGCGATGTTGAGATCTTCCCCGTTTTGAACAGGGTGTTCGAGAAAATATCCGGTGCCTCGCCCTACCGCTCCCCCACCGACATGGGCGTCAACATGGCTGGATTTTGCATTAGCGATGATGAGGCTTGCCAAGAAGCTTCTCGTCAAGAAATCATTCGTCGCTACTTAAATGCCTTAGTCAAAAGAAGAAAAGGCCAAGCTAACGATAGTGAGATAGCGAAGATCGATTCTTTGATGAAAAACAATGGCATCAGGGAAGGCGAGAGAAAGGTTATTGAAGCCGCCAGAAACAAAGCGGAGAAAACTCAAGGGCCCGCCGCTTCAATCGAACTTGAAGACGGAAGCATTATATCCGGAAAGAACTCGCCTCTGCTCAGATGCAACAGCGCGATGATCCTCAACGCCTTGAAACATCTCGCAGGCATCAGAGATTCCGTTACGCTTCTCCCAAAAGCGATCCTTGAGCCTATTTGCAAGCTTAAAACGGAGTCTTTAGGCGGTCATAACCCAAGGCTCCATCTCGACGAGATACTCCTTGCCCTATCTATCTCCGCGGTTACCAACCCTTTAGCAGAGATGGCCTTGGAACAACTGCCTAAGCTCAAAGGTTGCCAGTCTCACTGCACAGTCATTCTTTCTGAAATGGATAACAATACTTTGAGGAAATTAGGGATAGAAAATACCTGCGATCCTATTTACGAAACAAAAAAGCTCTATCACGGCAGGTGATGGAGCTAGCCTAGGCAAGCGCCTAGGCTTTTTTAAGACGATAAACGCAGACTGGGGAGTATTTATCCCCAACCTTTTCAATCAATCCTTCATCCACCAAAGGATTGATTACTTTCTTAAGGAAATAGGCTCGGCTAGAGAAATCGCTTAACGCCTGTAGCCTCGATACAGTTAAAGGCCCTTGTTCTAAGCTTTTGAGTACCCTCTGCCTTTCACCTTCGTGTTTTGAAATTGTCTTTGGGCTTTCTTTAGGCCAAATATGAACTTCGGGTTGAAGCGTATTTGTGAATACAAAGGATATGTTTCCTGCGCCGGCCTTTATTTCGCAGGAATCCTTTTCGGAATCTACCAAATCCGATATCGTTACAGGCTTGCCGTAGAGAAGGCGGAAACATTTGAGAATAATTTCGTTTATCGGTCCAAAAATCGGCGTTTTGATTTTGGAAGCATCAATTAAAAGGTAAGCCTTGCTTGGGCAAGAAACCAAAAGTTCCCTAGTGCTAATTTCAATAACTATCGAAGCCTCTGAATTGGCATAGTCGCGGAGCTGATAGCAAAGTAGAATCGCGCGCTTAATAGAATCAACGGGATAGAAAATGCGTCTATTCTCAAAAAGCGCTTCTAAGAAAGAGACGCACGAAGAAAGAGATGAAAAGAATGAGCCTTCGAAAAGGCGACTCTCTTTTTGGGTCTGGTTTCCATGAACGAGCCGGCAAACGATCCGGGTGAAATTCCCTTCATACCCATCAGAAAATATGTCAAAGCCTTCTTCGGCAATCCCCTGTTTATCTATAAGTCCATCTAAAGAGAGGCGTGAGACGATGGAATCTTCACCACTAGGAAGGCTTGGACAACGGGACACAAAGGAAGACCAACGCGGCAGATGGAATAAAGGGTTGCTTTCGTTTAAAGACTCATTGGGCCCTTTTAAAAATAGCGTTCCTTTATCAAAAACATAATAGGCGCCGGTAGTTTCATTCGCTTTAAGTAATACTGTCTCGGGGGACTTTTGGATCGTGACGCAGAAAACGTATTTCTCGGCATACTCATCAACGCTCCTCATGCTGACGCCAAACGGAATGGCTTTGTTCAGTGAATGAACGCTTAGGTTTTCCATAAAGCTACGAATGTCTGATAAAGATTCTAAACCGCAACCTATGACATCGCCGTTCCCTGAGGCCCCGAAGAAAAGGGATCCTCCGGATCCATTGGCCATGCCGGAAATCATTTTCGCTGTTTCCGGGTTCTCAAGTTGTTCCGTTGTCTCAAAGCAGTTAGGCTCAATGTTTCCAAACGTCATATTTTGAAACAAGCTTTGGAGTTTCATGTATAACATAACCTTATACTTTTAATAAATGGATAGCAAGGTAATAACATTACTTTCAGAAAGTATGGTATTACATTACTTTTGTAATGTTATTCCCTTCCAAGTCATTGCTTTTAAACATTACTGTTGTATTTTTTATAGTTTGTGAAAGGTTAAAACAAACATTTTTAGAGCATGCTCTTTCCAAAGAATGAAAAACATCTAATAAGTTTCAGGGCATCTCATTTAGAAAATGCTACTAAAACACCCAGCAAGGATATTAAGAGTAAGGTTATACCAATATCTCCTTTTGAAGACAAAGAAAAAGAAGCCTTGCCCACGCTATTCAACCAACTGTAAATACGAAAAACACCTGCGCGCAACTAAAAGGGCCGAGGGTAGAAAAATTTCAGGTATAGCATTTTCTCCTCTCTTATTTTGAAGACGCCAAGAAACTAATCCTTGGTGAAATTCGGAAATTCAGATTGAATCAAGCCCCTAAGGACTAAAGCCTTCTATGTTGCACGTTTGTGCGTAAAAGACTCCGGGCATATAAAGCCTTCGGGGCATTTGCCAACATTTTGAAACGGTACCCATTTAGATACGCCAAGCTCTTCAAGGCCATAATGGCTAATTGATTAGCGTTGGCCTATAGTCCTTATGTAGCTCTGAATTGAAGAAAAACCTCGGATTCAATCATCCAATTTATGCCATCTTTTTAAAGGATTGGAGATATTGTCTTTAAATCGCTGATTTGTTTTAATATTTAAGACGGCGGGCGAAAACCATTAAAATTATTCATTTTTCGCCGGAGGTGAATATGGTTGGAAGAACAAAGGAAATCGGTGAACTTAATGCTCTATACGAAAGAAACGGCGCTGAACTTGTGGCCGTTTACGGCAGAAGACGCGTCGGGAAGACTTTCTTAATCAATGAGACATTTAAAGGGAAATTCACTTTTAAACACACTGCACTTTCTCCGGATCATGGGGAGGGCGAGACTCTAAAAAACCAACTTAATGCTTTTTATGCTTCCCTACTTCGATTTGGGGTGAACGAAAGCGTGAAGAAGCCGAACGATTGGTTTGAGGCGTTTTATTTATTGGAGAAATTGTTAGATAGCAAAGGCGAAAACGAAAGACTTTTAGTCTTTTTAGACGAATTGCCCTGGTTAGATACTCCTAAATCTTATTTCATAAAGGCATTTGAAGGCTTTTGGAACGGCTATGGTTGTGCGAAAAACAATCTGATGATAATTGTTTGTGGAAGCGCAAACTCATGGATTCAAAACAATCTCATCAATAGTCATGGCGGTCTTTACGACCGAGTTACTTACGAAATCAAAGTATCGCCTTTTACTTTAAAGGAATGCGAGCAATTCTTCGTTGAAAAGGGCATTGCCATGACTCGGTACGATATAGCCTCATCCTACATGGTTTTAGGTGGCATCCCCTATTATCTTGGCTATTTCAAGCGAGATAAAAGCCTTGCCGGCAACATCGATGAGCTCTTTTTTGAAAATAACGGGCACTTGAAATTGGAATTTGACCGTTTGTTCCTATCAAGCTTCGACAACAGTGAATTCACTGAAAGGATAGTTCACCTCCTCTCCGTAAGAAGGAAAGGCTTTACTAGGGACGAGATAGCCAAAAAGCTGAAAGTGAGCGACGGGGGAAACCTCACCAAAGCCATCAACGCTTTGCTTTCTAACGATTTCATTGATAAATACGTTCCCTTCGGAACCAAAAGCAAAATCGCTTATTACAGGCTTATTGACCCTTTTTGTATCTTCTATTTAAGGTTTTGCTACGAGCAAAGCAGAGAGCCTTCCTTTTGGAGCAGCGGGGTCTCGGGCCAAGAATTGTCTTCATGGCGCGGTTTGGCGTTTGAAAACGTATGTTTGAATCACGTTTATCAAATCAAAAAAGCCCTGGGGATAAGCGGAGTCATCACCAGGACGTCCTCTTGGAATTACAGCGGCGAGAATGGTGATGGCCAAGTCGACCTCATCATTTCAAGAAACGACAACATCGTCAACGCTTGCGAAATGAAGTTTTACAGCAAGCCCTTCTCCGTGGACAAAGAGCTTTATATGAAAATGCTTTCCAGGGACGACGAGATTCGAAACTACATCTCCAAGAAAGCCGGAGTCCACAACACCTTGGTGACCACATTCGGAGTCACCAGAAACGAATACAGCTCAATCTTCCATAACGTCATCACGCTCGACGATTTGTTTGAATAACGCCAAAATAACTTCACAGAAAAGAAAACCACGCCGCAAGAGGAGAGCTCAATAGGCGTGGTTTTATTTATAGAGGCTTAAGCGGCTTTCCTGCGGGTAGGATCGCTGCCATAGGCGACGAAGTTGATGAATTGCTCCTCGTTCATCGGGCGCCCGAAGTAGTAACCTTCCATGGCGTATACGCCAAGATGAGAGGCGAACTTGCTTTGCTCTTCGGTTTCAACGCCGGTGGCGATGATGCGCACGCCCTCTTTTTGGGCGTCGGAGCAGAAGCGGGCGAAGGCCGTTCCGTCTCTAGGTGAAGACAGGGCGTTAGAGACGATGAGGCGGTCGGTTTTGACGGTTTTGATGGAGAAGGAGGAAACGAGGGAGAGCTCATCGCGCTCATAATCGAATTCCGAGGCGATCCACTCGATGGAAAGGGAGGAAAGCGCGTCCTGAAGCTTCTTCACGGCCTCGGCGTTCTTGTTGAGGTAAGAGGTCTTGATGACGAATTGGACGCAGTCGCTTGGGAAATGGTATTGGGAGAAAGTCCGCTTGACTTGACCCGGGAAGGATTCGTCGAGCAAGGAATTGAGCGAGAGATAGATGGCCAAATGGGGGACCCCGACGTTTTTGAAGACGGTATAGCCATATTGGGAGAACAATTCGCCCAAAGCGTGGAAGCTAGAAACGTCGATTTTGGAGACGAGACCCGCCTTTTCCGCCAAAGGAATGAATTCGGCAGGGGCAACTTCGGTTTTATCCGGAGCGTATAAGGCGGCGCGGATGTCCCCCGTGGTTGGGCGGAGCGTTTTGGCATCGACGATGGGCTGGAGGAAGGCGCGCATGGCGTCTTTTTGAATCGCGTCTTTAAGCAAGGCGGTGACGAACTCGCTGCGCTTGGCTTTCCGCGGTATAGCGCCGGATTGATCGACGAGATACCCTTCTCCAAGGGAGAGGGACCTCGCCATGTCGTTTTGGACGAGGGTGACGAGCTGCCTTGCGTTGGAAACGTCGCCAGGATAGGCGATGAGGCCATAGGAGACGCTGGCTTCTTTGGCCACGTTCCCCGATTCTAAAGGCATCGAGAGCACCTCGGCGGCTTCCTCGGCGAAGGATACGGCTTTGGTCTTAGTGTAGTTAGGCAATAAGAAGGCGAGGGTTGATTCGTCGAAGCGATAGAGGATGTCCTCGTATCCGGCGTCTTGGAAATTCTTGACGATCTGCCCCATGAGCGAGGTGATGTCGGATTCGGGCAAGACTTGCGTGAGGGCGGGGAAATTGTTGATTCTGGCGGCCAAGACGTAGCCGGGGTTCCGGTTTTTGCAATCGCGGTTGACCACCAAGGCGAGGGCCTGCTGATTCTTGATCATGAAGGCCTCGTCCATCAAGCGCGACGTCTTCAAAGAGGAGGAATCGACGTTCTGCGGTTCTAGTAGCAAAGTGGAGCGATCGCTATCCTCGCCGCGATACTCCAAGACGGAGTAGGCGCAGGGAGAGGAGGAGAGCTCTTGGAATAGCCTGGAGGTGGAGCCTCTAACTAGGGGGCAATAAGAGCAAGGCCCCTCTTTTCCTCTGCCTAAGGCTACATAGCAAAGGGCGCCGGGCTTAGCTTCGGGATAGGCTTTGGACAAATCGCTGGAGACGAAGCTGAGCCTATGGGAGGAACGGTCGATCGTGTAAAGGTAACGATGGGTTCTAGTAGACAAAGCGTCCAATACCCTCAAAGCTCCCTGGGACTTCAGCTCCTCTTGCATTTCGGACAAAGATTCGGCGACCATGCTTGATAAAGCATCCAGCAAGCTATGGGAGACCAATGAATCGAATTTGGCGCCTTTATCGCCAACGAGGAACACCAAGGCGGAGCGTTTGCCCGATTTCCCCAAGGCGCGAAGATAGATGGAGCCGATACCAAGGTTCTTCAAAGGCGATGCGTAGGAGGGAGGAAGCTCATCGACGTCTTCGACGGCGAAGAAGAGGTCCTCGGAGGCGCAGTCGAAGAAAGGGTCGATGACTTTGGTGGAAATCCTATTGCCGAGCTTGCCGAAGGAGAGGTTGTCCCCATCCCTGCTGACGTCCATTTCGACGCGGTATTGCAAAGCCGAGGAATCGTAAGTGAGGTAGCCTCCGCTTTTTAGCCCAAGCGTGGAGGAGGCCCAAACGAAGAGAGAGGAGAGGAAGCTCACCTTCTCCGCGCGGGAATGAAGGCTCGAGTAATGGGCTTTAGCGGTTTCCAAGAAGCCTTGGTAGACCACGAGCTTGTTGTTCTCGGTGAGGATGGTGCGCGGGAAGCGGAACGAGGGGAAGGAGGAAACGAGGTTGACGCCTTCGCTTTCATTAAGGGCTTTTTCGGCCTCTTGGTAAATCTCGGACATCGAGGCGAAGGGATAAACGACACCGCCCATTTTGCAGTAAGAGACGCTTTCGCCTTCGTTGAGGTCGAGCGTGGCGAAGTCTTGAACCATCCTCTGGCAGGTGGCCTTCAAAGGAAGAAGCGCCCCCACCGAATAAACGAAGCAAGAGAAGCCGTTCTCCCTTTCCCCTAGCATGGCGTCTGGGAAGGCTTTGCGGATGGCTTTGAGCAAAGCCTCTTTGTCGTCGGATTGATCTTGCTTCTTGCTGATAAGAGCAAACAGAAGAAGCGCGCTTCTAGAATTGATGCTCGACTGCAGTTCGAAATAGAGGTTCTTCTTGAATTCGTCCTCCCTGAAGACGTGGCCTAGGGCGATTTGGTTGCGAAGCGTTTTGTCCTGGGAGGTTTTCGAATAGACGATTTCGAAGCGCGAATAGTCGTCGAGGAAGGAATTGATGGCCTCTTGGAGGGGGAGGAAGCGAGAAAGGCGCTTCGAATCGAGGGAAAGCAGAGACATCGATCCCTCTTTGGAGGAAGAAAGCTGCTGCTTGAAGGAGGAGACGGCCTCCCCTTCGTTTTTGTTCATCCTCGCGTAAACCCCGATGGAGAAGCTAAGCCCGGAAACAAAAGTCAGGCATAGCAATCCGAAGAAGACCCATTGGGCCCAAATGACGTTTTTGGCGATGGAAAAAGCGATGAGCCCAGAGAAGATGAGCCCGCAGAAGAAGAAGGCGAGCAAGGCCCAGAAGCTCCGCCTCTTAAGCAAATCGTGATCGTTGCGTTTCATAGATTGTCTCCCTGATCGAGTAGGGTGCGGCTGACGATTTTGCCGATGGTCGGCATCGCCTCAAGCCCTTTGCGCCGGAAGGAGAGCCTCTGCTCGGCGTTGCCGATTTCAAAGCCCACCGATTTGATGGTCACCACGGGCACCTTCCTGCTGCTAGAGGCGAGCAAGATTCCCCCAGACCCGGTGTCGTAGGCCTTCAGGGATTCCTGCGACAGGTAATGGGGGCGGACGATGTCGTCGATTTCGTCCTTCTCGGTGAGGAAGCTTGAGGAAGACAGCAGATAGCCGCGTTGGATGTAGCGCGAGCTGACGAGGTAAGATTCTCTTTCCGCTTTGTCCGAGAGCCTCAAATCGCCCACGAAGAAAGGGGCCTCCCCCGGCAACTGGCCAAAGGAAAGGGGATGTTCTTTGGTGAAGTCGACCTCGCCCAAATAGATGCGGTCGGCGATGAGGATGTCCCCTTGCCTAAGCTCCCTTTGGAAGGAAGAGCAGGTGCCGATGTTGAAGATGAGGTAAGGCTCATAGCGGTCGATGATGACGGAGGTGAGCATCGCGGTGAAGGCATTGCCCTCGCCCACCGCGCACAAAACCACCTCATCGGCGAACAAATGCCCGAAATAGGCTTTGGCCTTGCCAAAGAGGTCCTCGCTTTTCTCTATCCGCATTTTCGCGGTGAAATAGAGGATGTCGTCTGGGGTCTGTCCAAGGATGGCGATCATTTCTTCTCTCCTTTCCCCTCGAAGTTATTGTTCTTTAGGAAACGTTGGAATTCGAAGCTGTTGAGCGGGTGGGAATAGTAATAGCCCTGCACCGCGTCCAGCCCCATGGCTTTGAGGATGTCGACTTGCTTTTGGGTCTCCACCCCTTCGGCGATCGT
Organism: uncultured Bacteroidales bacterium; assembly: GCA_963650805.1. GTDB lineage: Bacteria > Bacillota_I > Bacilli_A > RFN20 > CAG-826 > Alloenteromonas. Next base: position 9,061 of record CAVJMG010000004.1, on the reverse strand, counting down.
CCAGATGCCGAGAGAATGGGCTAGGGAAATGATGGCTTTGACGATGTCGCAGCTCTTCTTGTCGACTTCGATGTCGTCGATGAAGGACTTGTCGATCTTCAACGTGTCGAAGGGCAGTTTTTTCAAGGAATTGAAGGAAGAATACCCGACCCCGAAGTCATCGATGGAAGTCGCCATGTTGGCGGCCTTGATTTTGGAGACGAGCTGGTAGAGGAAGGCGGCGTCGCGCGCGGCTAGCGACTCGGTCAGCTCGATGTCGAGCCACTTGCTCTCCACCCCGTATTTCTTCGCGGTGGAAGTCAAGAAATCGAGCAGCCCCTCATCGTAGACGGTGCGCCTAGAGAGGTTGATGGAAAGCTTCACGAGCCTCCCCCCGTCGTTTTCCCATTTGGCGAGGTCGCGGAGAGAATGTTCATAGATGTAATGGTCCAAATCGACGATGAGCCCCGTCCTTTCGGAGAAGGGGATGAAGAAGGAAGGGGGAAGCAAGCCGCGGGTGGGGTGATTCCACCTCACCAAAGCCTCGGCCCCGTAGAAAGAGTTGGTGCGCAAATTGAATTTGGGCTGATAGAAGATTTGGAATTGCTCTTCCTTGATGGCCTTGATGATGTCCGCGGGAAGCTCCCTTTCGTTGTCGGAAGCGCTCATCTGATCGCTAGAAAAGGGAACGACGGCGCTAGAGAAGCGGTTCATCGCGTTGTAGCGCGAAGCGAACAAAGCGTGGGAGATGCACTCTCCGACGTCTTTTCCGTTTTTAAGCGAGCATGACCCGAAGAGGATCGTCAAAGAGGATATCCTCCCCCTGGCGGCGACTTTGTCCTCGATTTGATGGGCGAGCAGTTTGAGCTCGTTCTCGAAGCTTTCGGCGTCGATGGAACGGGTGTAGAGCAAGAAGGAATTGAGCGTCGAGAACCCATAGCGGTACTTCTTGGGGTCGTCGAATCGCTGCGAAAGGCATTCGAAGGTAATGGAATTGATGGCTTTGACCTCCTCTTCGCCATAGAAATTGAGGAGGTCGCTGTGGAGCCCTTTGACGTTGATCGCGGCGACGATGCCATCGCCTTGGCTCTTCTTGCTTTCCCCGGAGAGGCGATGGACCTCTTTGGCGAAGAAAGATTCGGAGTAGATGAAGACGGGTTCGGAGAAATAGACCTCCGAGCCTTTCTGCTCGGATTTCATCCTCGATTTGAGGTAATAGAAAACCGAGGCGAGGATCAAGAAGACGATCATGAGCACGACGGCCGTGTAGAATCCGAGCCAGTTGGCGGGGTTGCTCTCCGCGTGCTTGGCCCAGAATAGGGCCGCCGAGAGGATGATCAATCCAAAGCAAATCGCGGAGGCTAATCCGAAGCCTATCCCCAAATAATAGAAGGTCGCATACATTTTCTTCGGCGACTGGGGTTTTCTGTTTTTCATCGCTTCCCCTCCTTGTCCATTTCCTTTTTGGCGAGCTTTATGGCCTCCGCCTTCTCTTTCTCGAATTGCTTCCTGAAGAGCTCTTTTTGTTTTTCTTTCTCTTTCTCCAGCTCTTCCTGTATCTCTAGCTTCACCGCGGCTTTCTCCTTCGCGATCGCGACGGCCCTTTCGTCGTTGGGATCGACGCCTGAGGCTAGCACCATCTCCTGGATTTTGGCCTCTTCCTCTTTCTTGGCTTTCTTCGCTTGCTTGATGGAATCGGCAACCGAGAAGCCCGCCATCGATAATAGGGGCACCCCAACCACAACGGGCACGAACCACACCGAGGAGGTCATCGTCATCACCCCGCCGAGGAAATCGCTTTTGGAAACAATGGTCCCGACGTAATCGCTTTTGGCGATGCGCTGAACCCCGGTATAGGAAGAGGAACTCGTCGAATAGGCGTAGCCGTTCTTAGGATAGGCGTCCCCATAGCAATACAAAGTCGAATCGACGATCTCGATGACCCTATGAGACACCAATTGATGGGTATAGGTCTCATTGAGGTCGTAATAGAAGGTGACGATGTCCCCGGGCTCAACGTCCTCGAAGGCTTTTCTCTCTAGGATCGCGGCCGTATTGACCCCAAGCATCCAGGGGCCGTTCTTCTTCAAAGTGAAGACGCCTTCTTCGCTGGAGCAGGCCTTCTCGGCCTCTTCCTTCGTCTCATACACGCCCGTCACGCGCGTAGACGCGTCCTTGCCCGCGCGCGTTAAGAAAAACTCTGGGGTGTTCGGCCCGTCCATGGATCCCGTCAAAACGCGCATGAAGGTCTTGCCAAAAAGCGAGGGCATCCCGTCTTTTTTAGTCGAGATGAAAAGAGTGAGCTCTAGGGCGAGCATCGCCCCGGCCAAAACCAACAAGGCCCCATCGACGATTGAGGACACCTTGATCTTCTTCTTTTTCCCTTCCTTGATCTGGCTCATTTCCTGACCTCAGGGTGCTCCATGGGGAAGGAATAGGTCTTCTCCGAATCGGAGGAGGACACGAGGTTCTCGCTCTTCTGGTATTTCTTCGTCTTGACCTCTTTGACCGCTTGCTTAGACAAAGCGATCGCGTAACGGATGAGGTCCCAAGTCTCTTCGGAGAGCTCTCCTTCGGGGAGGGAATCCATCTCGGATTCGGTGGGAAGGGTGATTTCGAGGGTTTGCTCCGCGCCTTCTTCTGGCGTGAAGGGAGTATCCCCTTCTTTCCCGGGGACGGGGGTCCCTTCGGCTTTGGGGGCGAAGCCCTCAAGGGGCTTGGCGAAGGCCTTCTCGTCCTGATGGGGGACGAAATAGAAGATGTTCGGATCGTAAGGGGCGGGTGCGCTGGAGGGGGCGGAAACCTCCTCTTGGTTGCGGATAAGCGGAGGAGTGCTCGTCAAGGCGAAGCCCTTTTCGAAGGCGCTTTCTTCAATCGCGGCGTCGGTTCTAGCCTCGGAGAGGATCCTCTCCCTCTCTTTGCCCAGCAAGGAGTCTTCGTAGGCCATCCTCTCGGCTTGGCGCCTAGCGGCGAGCTGCATCGCCTCTTCCTCGCGAAGCTGGCGGTCGCGCTCTTCGATCTCATCGAGGCGGATCTGCTCCTTGCGGAGGAATTCGTTGAACTTCTGGTTGTCGGAGATGGCGAGTTCGTCCTCGTAGCGGGCGCTCTTCTCCCTCCAGGCATCGTTTCTTATCTTGATGTCGCGGGCGTAGATAATCTCCTCGCGGCGTTCGTCGTTCCTATTCCTCTTCCGGAATTTGGCCTCTTCCTGGGTGAGGGCCATCTTGGCCTCGCCTTTGGCCCTCTTCCTCTCTTTGAGCAATTTATCGTAAGCCTGCTTGATTTGGGGGAACTGGGTGTATTGGAAGCGGTCGTCTTGGAAGGTGATGTCATCGATTGAAAGCAGGGTCTTCGGGACGATGACCTTGTTGACGTCGCCTTCTCGCTTCGGGATCTTGATCGCATCGGCCTCATGGGCTTTTAGGGTCAGCACGTCCCCAAGCATCATCGCGTAGATCTCGGAGGTGTATTGGGGATCGAATTTGACGTTCCTCTCCAGAATGGAGTAATCGATGCCGAGCTTGGTGTAGGTATTCAAGAACCTCCAAAGCTTCAAGGCCCCTTTGTAATCGGGGTTCTTCTCGAAGAGGTTGGTGACCGAAATGGGATCGTGAATGGGCTTAGCCCCCTTCATCTTGACCATGAAGGGGCAGGAAATGTAATAAAGGGCCCTCTGCTGGAGGATATCGATTTGATGGAGCAAATCGTCGTTGACCTTCTTCAGCTCCCCGGATTCGCTTGGGACGGAGAGCCTGATGCGGTTATCGACTTCATAGCGCACCCCGTCGAGCTCGAAATCGCTATGGACGAGCAAGACGTTGGAGTTGCGGGTCTCCCCGTGGGATTTGATGTATTGGTAGCGGTTGGTGACAAAGACGGAAAGGCGCAATATCAAAGACATCACCAAGCGGTTCTCGTAGATTTGATAGTTCTCGTCGCTGGAGATGTTGAGGATCTTCTCCGGGATGACGTTGCCCTCCTCATCGAACCCGTGGACGAACTGGGAATGGGAGGCCAAATGGGTGACGGAAGCGCTGGAGACGCGCTTGGCCAAGGCCGCCAAAACGACTTCGCGTTTCTCTTCGATGAAGGTGCGCGGCTTGGCGATGATGTTATCGATGTGACGGAAGCCCTCGTTGAGCTCCTGAATCCATTTGACGTCAAAGGTTTTGGCTTCCCGTCTGACGCGGTGAGCCATGTAGTTGTTCCCGTTATCTTGAACGTAACCAAGCAAAGAACGGTACTTCGAAAGCGACTCGAGCGAATCGATTTTGTTGAGATAGGCCTTTTGGAGGGCGCTGAAGGATTCTTTCTTATCGCTTTTTTCCATGGGGATTCAATTACTGGGCTCCGGCGGCTTTGAGGAGATCTTGGATCTTGCCTTTGGAGACTTTGAATTCGTTCTTGCCGAAGAGCTTGGTGAGCTCTTTGTCCAGAGCGAGCAATTCGTCGCGGAGGAAGGCGACGTTTAAGACCTCGAACTTCTTAAGGATCTTGGATTTGAAGATGTAGTCGACGGCTTCTAGCTCGGTGCCTCCGCAGGCGACGTAGGCCGGGACGAAGGCGTTCATCTGCTTGAGGATACGGTTGCCGAAGGCGAGCTTGAAGTTGGTGATGACGAAGTCGTCGAGCTCGGCGAATTTCTCTAGCGTCTTGCTGGAGATCGGATAATCGGCGCTAGCCTGGGAGAAGAGCTTGCTTAGGAAGTCGTAGCTCACCACCATCGGAGATTCGTGCTTGGCGTCGAAGGCGATGCCCTTGTTGTCGAAGAATAGCGACATGGCGCGGTCATAGACCTTATCGGTGATGGTGAAGGTGGAATCGTCGTTGTTGGCGGTGCCGATGAACCAGATGTTCTGCTCGATGTGGAGCTTGCCGTCGACGATGTGGGCGGGGTCATTGGGCAAGGCCGAGGCGATGAGGTCGATGTTCCACTGCGTCGGGTTGGGCATTTCCATGACGGAGAGGAATTCGGCGAAGTAGTATTCGATACGGGCCAAGTTCATTTCGTCGAGGACGATGAGGTTGGGATCCTCGCGGTAGCCCGACTCATAGACGGCCCTGAGGAATTCGGTCTCGGTGAAGCGCTTGGTGAAGTCGTTGTAGTAGCCTACTAATTCGGAGCGGTCGTGCCAGGAGGGTTGGACGGAGACGATGGTGGCCGGGTTTTTGAAGAAGCGGCCGAGCGCATACGGCATGGAGGTTTTACCCGTGCCGGAGATACCCTCGAGGATGATGAGCTTGGAGGTGGCCATCGAAGCGAAGAGGATGCGGATGGTCTCGGGGGTGTAATAGAGGTGCATCTGGCTCGCGGCGAAGTTCCTGAACCTCTCGCAGACGTCTTTTAGGGAAGCGCCCTTATCGACTTCCTCCATGGTGATGACCCTAGAAGCCGGGTCTTCGTATTTCCTATCCACGGAGACCAAACGGGGGAAGCGCAGCTTGTCGTCTCCGGGCTTCTTCTCCTCTTCTTTCTCCCCGGGGATTTCCACGGGTTTGCCGGAGACCGATTCGAGGGAGAGGTTGAGGATGCGCCTATTGGCCATCTCGGAGTTGTAGAGCTCGATCTGGAGCTGCTCGACTTCTTTCTGGAGCTTCTCCTTGTCGACTTCCTTCTTGTAGAACTTGACGTATTTCTTGATGAGCAGGAACAGCAAGAAGCAAAGCCCGCCGACGAGGCCGATCAATAGCAAAGCGAACAACACGAAGAAGAACCATCCCCAGAAGCCAAAGTTCTGGTAATGGTTGTTGAAGAAAAGGTGGTACTGGTCAAAATACCCGCCCCAGGCCGCGAAGGGGTCGTACCATCTCCTTTTGAACCAGTCTCCCACGTTTTGGAAGAAGGCGACGATCATCTCCCGTAAATAAGCGAAATAGTCTTGCATGGTTTCCTTCTTCCTTTCACTCGTTAGTGGCGTCTTCCCCAAGCACGGGGAGAGGGTATCCGGCGACGCCCTTTGGCACGTACATCCCCGTGAAGGAGATGGACGCGGCAAGGGTCGCGGATTCAAGTATCGTCTCGCAGTCGGTGTCCCACCCCTCGAGGTAAATGCTCACAACGAGCCTGCGGGTTTGCTTAGCGGGCACGTAGAGCACGGGGCGTTTGGTCGAGGATTTACTCGATAGCTCCGATAAAGTATAGCTTGTTTCCTTGGCGATAAGGCCTTCTTTTTTAACGGAGTCCAAACTCTCTTCCGTAATGGCCATATTGCCTTCTTTGCTACTCGCCACCAAAGTGACGAAGGGATCGCCCGGCTCGGAGGCTCCGGCTTTGACGTATTCGAGCTTTTTCAAGGCCTCGTCGGAATATTCCCCATAGAGGACTTCCTTTCCCGAATCGTCGGCGTCGTAATAGCCGTCGCTAGGCCTTACGCTGAGCCTTCCCCCATAGTAAGTCGATGAACCCTCATCGACGTTAGGCTCATAAATCGTATAGCCCATGTTTGAGAAGAAGGATACCCGGCAGGCTTTGGAGATGTTGTCTAGCCGCGAAGCATAGTCCATATCCCCTTTGGCGACTTTGTAATTGGCCTCGGTGTCCGCTTCCAAGGTGGTCGAGGAATCCAGGAACAGATAAACGTCGCTGGTGGAGCTAAACGCGAACTCGAGGCTCACGTAACCATTGCCAACCCCCACGGGAGAGGTCTCCTTGACGTAAGTGTTGAAATCGCTATAGCCCTGCTGAAGCTTTGGATAATCGTTCTCGGGATCCAAACCGGTGTTGTACCAAGAGCTCTGAAACATCCCCGAGACGGGGCTGAAGGAGAACTCGTCAGAGAAGCGGAACTGGTTGTTCTCATCCGGCAGCACCCAAGAGGAAGTCCCCGAGACGCGGAGTTTGGCGGAGAGCTTCGCCCCTTTGTATCCGATCTCGATGTTTCTGACCCTGGTGTAGCTGCCGATGCTGAACCACGCGAGCGTGCTCGTCGCGAGCGGGCACGCGAAGAAAACCAAAAGACCCGCGTAGGCCGATAAAAGCCCAAGGCGGGTGAGTTTATGTCCTTTTTTGGAATGGGTCATAAACTTCATGGTTTCGCGTTTCGCTCACTTTCTGGTCGATTTGTTTCATGCCGTAGTCGAGCTTCTAAGGCACCCCGAAAAGGGGTTGCCTCCGAAAGGAACCCTAGAGGCCAATAATCTATAGGGATTCTTCGGAGGAGGCTGAGGATCTGGCTTTCTGGCCGTTGATATCGATGCCGAAAGCCAAAGCCCCGTCTTTGGGCATTTCTTTGACGTTCTCGGTGTCCGGATCGAAGCCCTCGAACCACATGACCACGGAATATCTGACGATGGATTCCCCGGGGAGGGATTTATCCGCGTCGTTGAAAACCGTGAACAGATGCGAATCCACGTCGCTGAAGTTGATGCAGGTCGCGCTGGACTCGGGGTTCTCGGATGCCGGATCGGAGACGTATTCGGGCAGACGAGTGCCGGTCCTGGTGGCAGGATAGGCGTAGGTCTTCTGATTGTGGGTCGTCGAAACCCCATCGAAGGAATAGACGTTCTCGTAGACCCGGATGCGGATGAACTTCTCCAAGGGGACGGAGTTGAGCTCATTGGAAGCATCGTAAAGATTGCTAGGCTCAGTGACCGTGGTGGCCGCCATCTTGATGGAATAGCTGACCTCCTCTTTGGAGATGTTACGAAGATAGAATGTGTAATTGAAGTAAACGCCTTCGTTGGACTCGGTTGAACTCTCGGCCAAGTTCGCGGTTTTGGCTGCGGCTTGCTTCTTGGCGTTCATCACCTCGTCGTAATTCTCGGTGGTGATGTCGGCGTCAAGGATGGAGGCGCTAGGGAGCATGTCGGCGGCGATGGTCGCGTTAGACACCATTCCCTGCGCATTCAAATAGGTGCTCGCGGCTTGGAGCCCAATTCCGCGATCGTTGTTATAGAGGATCGTCCCCATCTCCAACGATGCATCGGGGTCGCGGTTGAGTTTGACCGTGAACGAGCCGAAGTTGTGGCCTAGGAAGGATATGATGCCCAAAGTCAAAACGCCGGCGCCCGTGATGCCTACGATCGTCCACACGATGGCTTTCGCCTTCTTGCGTTTGACGTAGCTTGGGGTCGGGGGCTCGATCTGTGGGGTTGAGGGCTTCTGCTTCGAAGCGTTCTCTTCCGGGTTTGTCTGCTCCTGCTCTGTGTCCAAAACGTTTGCTCCTATTTGCGCGCGTCCAAAATCGCCCGTAGGCGTAGACTCGCTCGACTAGAATGGACTTTCGCCGTTCTTTGGCCCTGGAGGAGGCTAAGCTTTCGCTTACCCGTCGGAACTCTTTTCCTCATCCAGGAGAATGGCTGAGGCCATATGTAAGGTGACTACGCGATAAACCCAGTTGCCCCCGGGTCTATTCATTGGTAACCTTCGGCAACTGGCTGCCTCCTAGGAGGCCCTCTAGCTTTGCGCCGCCTGATCGCTCAGACTTTGCTTTTTGCGGGGCTAGTCTAAAATAGCCCCACGCCCGTTGTCAAGGATATGATAACAAAAAAGAGGGACGGCATCCCTCTAATTCGCACAATTTTCAGAAATCGATTACTTGCTTTCGTCCTTGTCCGACTTCTCTTGCTCGGCGCGGAGCTCTTTGAGAATCTCCGCGGTGGCTTGACGCTTGGCCTCTTCGGCGATCGCCTGCTTCTCTTCCTTGGAGAGCAAGGACTCCTTCTTGGTCGCGTACATTATGAGGTATATGCCATCCACGACGAACAAGGCGATGGGCGGGAGGACGCAGATGAGGAAGAACTGGGTGGGGTGGGTGCACATCCATCCGACCATGCCGGGGTGATTCTCCGCCCAGACGGCTTGTTCGTTGGAGGAAGCTCCGCTATAGCCGGAGGTCAATACCAATATGGCGGAAACTAGGCAGAAGACGATAACACCTAATTCCAATACGCCTAACAGGGACAATGTGATGATTTTTTTCTTTTCCATAATTCTCGGCGCCTCTTTTATTTATAATAGGACGCCCTAAAGCGTGCTCTTATGTTATCACTTTATATGTTTTTTGGACAATCTAGCAATTCAGCCCGCGAATTCTTATAGTTAAGTCCGTTTTATGAAAACCTAGCGCGTTTTCGGAACTTA